>NZ_CP192260.1:964931-1619862 GCF_050574275.1 Virgibacillus flavescens | reverse complement strand
AAAAGAACATGTTACACCGTATATTTATCAAAACGCTTCTGTATTTACAGTAGACCAAGCATTGCATGAAAGAGATGATAGTAATTATCGTTTTACAGTTGATACACATGAAGACTTTAGATTAATAGAAAAAATACTAACAACGCTATATCCGTTGAAACCCGCATTTGAGCATGAAGATATCATGGAACTTTTGCAGGAAAACAAGGACTGGGTACAAATTAATGCAGCTATAAACCAGAAAAAGGTCTAAAGGAATTGGTAAAATGATGGAGTATAATAGTTATTTGCGTCCTGTAGCCTATACCGATTTAGAGCTAATTTATACATGGAGAAATCAGGAAGAAATACGCAGTCTCATGTTTCAACGTGATCCAATTGATTGGAGTACCCATGTAAATTGGTTTTCGTTCTTACAAAAGGACGAACATAATGTGATTAAACTATTTGTTGAAGATAATGAGCCACGAGGTGTGGTCCAGGTAAATAACATCAATCGAAATGACCAAACTGCAGAATGGGGATTCTATATTGGGGATCAATATAAAAAAGGATTAGGTACATTATTGGCCTATCATGCATTACATTTTATATTTCAAGAGCTACAGATTAGAAAGCTAACAGCCCAGGTGTTAAGTACGAATCCCAAATCGATCAACTTTCATTCTAAAATTGGTTTTGAACAAGAAGGAATACTGCGAAAACAAATAAAGAGAGACAAACAATTTATTGACGTTCACCTATTTGCTCAATTTGAGCATGATTGGGAACGGAATAAATTAAAATTAATGGAGGGTTACAACCATGTCTAATGATATACGCATACAGGACTTATTAATCGGTCCAAGCCATAAACCTTTCATCATTGCCGAAATGTCAGGTAACCATAACCAGTCCTTAGAAAAAGCGTTAGAAATTGTAGAAGCTGCTGCCAAAACTGGTGCAGATGCAATAAAAATTCAAACCTATACTGCAGACACCCTAACACTTAATGCCAAAACTGACGACTTTATAATAACTGACCCTGGCAGTTTGTGGAATGGAGAATCGTTATACGATTTATATAGTAAAGCATATACACCTTGGGAGTGGCACGAACCGATATTTACCAGGGCGAGAGAATTAGGGTTAATTCCATTCAGTACACCATTTGATGATACATCAGTCGACTTCTTAGAAAAATTAGATGTACCTTTTTATAAAATTGCATCTTTTGAAAATAACGATATTCCACTGATAGAAAAAGTAGCATCCACTGGTAAACCGATGATTATATCGACTGGAATGGCTACGGTAGCAGAGCTTGATGAGACAGTTCGAGCAGCTAGAGCAGCCGGCTGTAATGATATTGTCCTTTTAAAGTGTACAAGCACGTACCCAGCAACACCGGAAAATACAAATATCTCTACCATCCCGCATCTAAAAGAACTTTTTAAAACGCAAGTGGGGTTATCTGATCACACACTGGGTACAGGTGTAGCAGTAGCAAGCGTTGCACTAGGAGCGACGGTCATTGAAAAACATTTCGTTCTTGATCGCTCAGAAGGTGGCGTGGATGCAGCATTCTCCATGGAGCCACACGAAATGAGAGCACTTGTTGAGGAAACAGAAAGAGCTTGGAAAGCCATTGGATCCGTAACGTATGGACCAACTAAAGCAGAAGAGAAATCGCTGCAATTCAGACGCTCTATTTATGCTGCAAAAGATATTAATAAAGGTGACACTTTTACGCCTGAGAATATTCGCGTCGTCAGACCAGGGTTTGGTATGAGTCCGAAATATTACAAGAATTTATTGGGTGAAACAGCGACAAAGAATTTTACGTTCGGTGAACCTATAAATCTATACTAATTAAAAAAGCACAAATGAGTTTTAACCTTCATTTGTGCTTTTATTTGTTCTAATGGTATTAATCCACTCTAATACTCTTGTTTTCCCCTTCCCATCTACAATTTTTTTAGCCTTTTTCCCTACATTTGCATCCATATGGAGAAAGGATACTACCTGCTGTTTAATATCTTCTTCTCTGATAGTGTCGTGTGTACCCAAATAATAATCAATTCCTAATTTCCCTACATTTTCACAAAGTTCAATTTGGTTATATGCAACGGCTGTTAATATTGCTGGTGTTCCTACACAATACCGTTCCCATGTTGTACTACCACCGGCACAGATAGCGAAGTCAGCTTTCTGCATTAACTGAGCCATGTAATTAATATTGTAATGGAAGTTGATATTCTTATCTTTACATAGATTTTTTATTTCATCTTTAAGGAAGTTCGATGGTCCAACAACCACATGTACATGAATATCAAATTTGTTTACAGCGTTTATTGCTTTAATAGTCTCATTGGTGGGGTCACTTCCACCATAAAAAATTATAGCAGTTTTTGGTGTGTTTCCACTCTTTTCTACATCATGAAGTTCACTAAATTCGTCTCTAAGCAGTGAATATTTAGGACCTATCAACTGCTTACAATCGTTAGGAACCAAATTAGTATACCGCTCATATTGATTTTGAAAATAATTCTGGTCCAATAAGATATCGCAATCGTGTTCGCGGTCAGCGAGATCATCGATGACCATTATATTAGGAATAAATTTCCTTATTTTTTTATGCCAAGTTTTGCCAATAGCGTAATGATCAATTACTATCCAATCAAATTTTAAGTGTTGTTTTTTTAATTCTTGTACTGTTTCTGATAAATCTTCATCCTCCGAGGTACCTAACCAATTGGTGTGGAAGAATTCACTTTCAATAGATTGCGTGTTATCTCTTACATTTACCAATTTTAAGACATCATAACCTTTTTCTTTAATTAATTCACTTAAGTGTCCGATGTGGTTCCTGCAAATAAATGTTACTTGGTCTCCACGGTTTTTTAACGAATCCGCAATAGTTAAGCATCGCATAATATGCCCAGAACCTATTTCATTCGAAGCATCCACTCTAAAACACACATTCATAATTCTGAAATCTCCTAAGTAAGACTAATTTTCCATAAATAGATGAGTTTGCAACAGTTCTTTTAACTCTTTATGACCGTATTTACACTGAACTATAAAACGTGAAAATAATTCCGCTAGTTCTGCTCCCCTCGCAATTGGATCTCTCACTTCAGTTATTCGTTTTATTTCATTACCTATCCATTCTACATGAACACGAATATAGAAAGATAAGAATTTTGAGTAATAGCTGTTTTGATTTAAACTGGTATACAATTCATCAAATAAAGAAAAAGAGTTCTCGATTTGTATTTTGTTCTTCATCTTTGAATTTGTAGAAATAACTTCTAGCAATTCCTCGAATTTATTTATCAACTCTTCATATTTAATTATACTTTGTTCTAAGTTCCTCAATTGCAAAGTGAAATCATTAATTTTGTATGAATTATTATTGTTCCACCAAATCTCTTTTTCAATTGGTACAGTTAAGACATCTTTCACTACATCTTCGATAGCACGAAACGGCACTCCATTGATTTTCGCTCCGCCTTTAGTAGTGTTTATTAAAGTTTTATCTTTATATAGTTTTGCAAAGTATTCGATATTCTCTCGCATACTATTGAAGCTAATACTGGTTTTTATATCGTTCCCGTAAACATCTTTTGTCTTAATAGCATTTTCCAATTGTTTTTTATCTACCGTGGATCGAATATTTTCATATTCAATACCTTTTGCATACAGCTGGTCATATAAATAACCCAAGTTTTGGCCAGCAAAAATAATTGGGTCTGCTCCTAATTTATTTAACACCTGGAAAGTCATAACTGCTATTGAAGGAGAATCCATTATATAATCATGTTCCACATTTAATTGTTTGTTTAAAAGAAATGACGACGTTCTATCCTGTGTTGTAATAAAGTGCGCTTTTGGACCATTATATTTCGTTATTGTTTCATGTCCTACACTTGATCCAAAAATCATTGGAATATGATTAATTTTACTATCCATCATTTTTTTATAAACTTCATGATTTAATCCCCCTGGATCATAAGTACAAACTGCATCAGGTAAAACATCATATTCTATCATACTGTTAATAGCTGAACCAACTGCAAATATGTTAGCTAGCTTATTTTCCTTTATAAACCGAATGGATTCCATGTCCTCAGCTAGTGATGGACCTGCTGAAACGATAAGTGCAGGTTTATTATTAAACTGCATATGGTCAATATCTTTTATTATATTAGGTGTATTCAGAACTTCTTTAAAATTTATAATACTATTTTTCACCCATAACTTTTGAAAATGTATATTAGTATGAACATTAGAACGTCTGCCTTGAACCGTTTTTCTAACACTTTCACTGAATTCATTTATCTTATTTTTTATTATGTTTTCGTAGCCAGGAAGTATAATAATTTGAATGTTTTCATTACGTTTTTTAAATTCATTCAAGTAATTAATCGAATCATTTATGTACCCATCAATATAAAGTTGGCTAGTCTGATTAGTTACTATTGGATTTAGCTTTCTATTTTGTGCCAGCGCTAAAAATATCTCTGGAATTGGTTCATACAACGAGTAGCTATTATTCGGAAATAATTTATTGAATTCTTCAATATGATATCCCATACCAATTCCATAGAAAAAAACATGGGTATACTCATCTATTTTATCTTTGTAGGATGTTATAATCCTATTTGCTTCCCGAATTGGATCATATTTACTATGCACCATTATTTCTTTATTTTCCTCAGTTTGGTAACTTAGCGTTTTTTGTCCTGATTTAGAATCTAGTATATTTAATTTATCCAGCTTAATTTCTTTTTCATTTTCCGAATAATATTTGCGAATCTGAGGAAAACGTTTCCGTAAAAAAAGAATATTTTCAATTAACATTTTTCAAGTACTCCCTATCTTTAAGTGCTTCAGCTAATTGATTTTCTAATGACTGGAATGCTGGAGTAATTTCATAAGCAAGGATATCAGAAATTAGTATAGTATCCTTTATTTCTACTGCCTCCATTAACTTAGAAAAGCTTTCTTCACAAGTAAGAATATGCTTTTCAATTTCAGTCCAATGGGCAGGTTGAGAGTGCGCTGAGCTTGTTACCTCTTTAAATTGTAAAATCCATTGCATCGCTTCAGCTAATTGATCAATACCCTCCCAAGTACTTTTTGAGAAACTTTGATAACTATTATTTATTAAATCTTCTAAAGCAGGCATAGCCCCAACCAAATATTCATGAATGGACTTCATCGTATTCCAAATCATTTCTTTCATATCACTGATAATTATTTCCGTCTCTGTAATTTCATTTTTATGTAATTTCAAATATTCTTCATGGTTTTCATATACTTCAACGCCATTTACTACTAAATGGCTAAACACTGTATCTTTGCTCTCAAGAGCCTCATTGATTTTTTCTATAACTGTAGGAATGATTGAATCACTATTTAAATTATATTGCTCATTATTGTATTTTAATAACATATTAGTCCTCCGTAAGTTGGGTCATATTATTATTATCGGTTTCTATCTATTAAATTTCAAGTGGCAGAAAAACTGAATTTTTATTCCAAATAAAAACGCGTTCCCATTAAGGAACGCGTTTCTATTATTATTTATTAACGTAGAAGTTGTAAAACTCCTTGTGGTTGCTGATTAGCTTGCGCTAACATAGCTTGTGCTGCTTGCGTAAGGATGTTGTTTTTCGTAAAGTTCATCATTTCTTTAGCCATATCAACGTCTCTGATACGTGATTCAGCAGCTGTTAAGTTCTCTGCAGAAGTTCCTAAGTTATTGATTGTGTGATCTAAACGGTTTTGGTAAGCACCAAGCTTAGCACGCTCAGAAGACACATCATCAATAGCAGTTTGGATAGTTGTAATAGCAGCATTTGCACCAGATTGACCTGAAATACTTATACCACTAAGACCTAGACCTGAAGCAGACATACTGTTAATGTCCAAACTAATACTTTGACCTGAATTAGCTCCAATATGGAAAGTTACTGCGCCGGAACCAGTTAAGTCGCCATTTAAAAGTTTTTTAGTGTTGAACTCTGTATTATCAGCAATTCTTGTGATTTCTTCTGATAACTGAGCTACTTCCTTTTGCATTTCTGCACGGTCTGCGTCAGTATTTGTATCGTTGGCACTTTGAACAGCCAATTCACGCATACGTTGAAGGATTGAATGAGTTTCGTTCAAAGCTCCCTCAGCAGTTTGAATTAATGAAATTCCGTCTTGTGCATTCTTGCTAGCCATTTCTAATCCGCGAACTTGTCCACGCATTTTCTCTGAAATTGCAAGACCTGCTGCATCGTCTCCAGCTTTGTTGATACGTAGACCAGAAGATAATTTTTCTAACGAGTTTGCTGTTGAACTTTGGTTACTTTTCAACTGGTTGTACGTGTTTAAAGCTGCGATATTGTGATTAATTTTCATTTTTCCTTACCTCCATGTAAGTATAATTTTTTGCGAGTCACATCCTTATGTCTCGCATCTATAACAACTCTTATTTAGAGTTATTAACAAAGTCATCATGCAGTTCTCCTCGGAGAACCTTGTAATCTTGTGGAGCAGTCACTCGTAATCGCATGTAATCTTCTGGCTTATTGCGATCGCCTTTGACGACCTCAATTTCTATTTCGCTGCCATTCGGATCAATGATATAGAGTTTCTCTCCGGGCTTTCTCCCTAACGTTAAGGCCAAGCTACTCATCCTCCCTGATGATGTACTACTTATATCGGCACCGTTTTAGAATGTTTAACTATTTTTTGAAAAATATTTTATTATAATAAAAAACAAGCCTACATTCGCGCAGTAGACTTGTTTTTATACTAATGCCGTTCCTTTCTCCATACAGAAAACTCATATGCTTCTATACTCGTCTTTCCCTGCAGCAGGCAACCAATTGGGCTAACAGACGGGGAGTGGTTGCTTATCCGTTTTTCCCATCTCCCCTGAGCTGGCATTTCAACACTGACTGCTTCTCCAGTAGGATTAACCAGAACAACAAAGTCCTCCCGCTCCCCTACTAACATGTAGCTTAAAATCGGATCCGGGGATGATACAATGTGCAGGCGCTGTTCAATCTCACTTGCTGAATCCAATCGGAACAGTCTATGTTGTTTGCGAAGCGTGATTAAACTGCGGATCCATTGAACATTACTATCTTCTCTTCCCCTCTCCTCCCAGTCAATCTGATTAATAGAATCACCAGAAATATAACTATTCTCATCGCCTTTTTTTGTCCGGTAAAATTCCTGCCCAGCATGGAGAAAAGGAATTCCCTGGCTGAGAATGGTTAACCCTGTAGCAATCTGGTGCATCCGTTTTCGAACATGTTCAGGTGTATCTGAATTGGAGAGTATCAATTTATCCCAAAGTGTGTGATTATCATGGCATTCCACGTAATTCACCGATTGAAATGGATTGGAAAAAATTCTACCATCAAATTTTCCGTCGGATGAACCCGCTACAAGCTGCGGTAATCGCTCCACAAAATGGCCATTTCCATTGGCATATCCACTGTCCTCAGCATGAAAAAGATTTCCTTTTAGCGAATCTCTGAATCTATCATTAAAGAAACTAATCTCCTTTAACTGATCGGACTGAAAGATGGTAGCCTTGTTTTCTGAAGAAAGCGCAGTGTTGAGTTCCCAACCTTCCCCTAACAGCAGAATCGGTCTTTCTTCTTTTAAACACCTGTTATTGATTTGCTGCATTGTCTCGATATCCATCGCACCCATTAGATCAAATCGAAATCCATCAACCTGGTACTCTGTGATCCAGTAATCCAAGCAATCTAGGATAAATTTACGTACCATTTTCCGTTCGGTTGCTAAATCATTTCCTGTGCCAGTACCGTTACTTAAAGTTCCATCTTCCTGATAACGAAAATAGTAACCTGGCACCAATTTTTCAAAAGCCGAGTCCTCATGTTTAAAGACATGGTTATAAACGACATCCAGAATTACCGATATTCCTTCTTCATGAAATGCTTGTATCATTTGTTTGCACTCATTTACGCGAGCAGTGGGATCTGTGACATCTGTCGCATAACTTCCCTCAGGTACAAAGTAGAATAGAGGATCATAGCCCCAGTTATAGCCATTTTCCGGGTATAATTCATCAACACGGGCGAAGTCCTGAAGAGGCAGCAGTTGCACATGCGTACAACCCAGTTCCTTCATATAAGTTAGCCCTGTCGAATAACCGGAACTTGTCTTCGTATTTCTTTCCGTTAAACCAAGAAATTTTCCTTTGTGTGTAACGCCACTTTCTATTGAACTGGTGGCGTCACGAATATGAAGTTCATAGATAATTGCATCCTGCTTAGGAACTTTTGGATAATTCACTGCAAGAAATCCACTTGGATCGGTTTCTTTAAGATCCAGTACAACACTCCGTCCACTATTGGCCGTCATACTTTTCCCAAATGGGTCATTAACCTGTTGTTCCCTTCCATTTACAGTTACCAAAAAATGATAGCTGGCATTGTTCCAATCACCTAACGCAACGGTTTGCCATACACCGTTTGGCTTTCGCTGCATGGTAATTTCCAGATCCTGCAGCACCAGAATCATTTTTGTGGCAGTAGGAGCCCATATCGAGAAGGATGTTTTCTCTTTTGAATAAACATATCCAAACGTTTCATCACTCGCGTCGTAGGTCTGATCAAACCAAGGTGTACGCACGACTTCACGTGGATAAACAGGTATTCTATTATCGCTCCATTGAAGGAAAGCCTCTTTACCAAGTGATAGGGTCTCATTCAAACTTATTATTGCAATTTCATTGTTTACTATTTCAATAGAATGAACTTTAACAGTCTGATCTTCCATACTAATAGTAGGAGTTGCTTCCTTTAACCCCTCAAGCCCATTATGTTCTAAAGTTATTCTATTTTTATCATCCAGCCAGGCAACGGAGTTTTTCATTAATAGTTCCTCATTTCTTTATGACTTAAAAATTTTCTTAATCTATCGTATAACTATTCAACTTTCACAGACTGAAATTAGAAGGTACTTCTGAAAAATATAAGCTCGTAATCTATTATTGTAGTTGACACAAGAGATCTATTAACCACAATGTAACTTTAGATTTATTTTTTACGTTTATAGCCGCCGTCCAGGATCGTTGCAGGCGGATGCTTTCCGCGGGCACGGCTTCAGTCTCCTCGAGAAGAACGCTCTGCGGGGCCTTCAGACTCGTGCTGTTCCCGCAGGAGTCACCGCCCTCCACTCACCAGGACTGGTAAAGCTATTTACCGTAAGGATGCTTTATTATTTCTTTTAACTAAGCATTCTGAAATAGACACAGCTATCGAGTATGCACTTTACAAATCCGTGCCTTCCATCTCTCTTGTCTAGAGATTGGAGCGGATGGCCGTCGACTCCTGCGGGAGGAAAGGCATAGGTGAGACCCCTGAGTGCAAAGCACGAGGTGGCTCACCAGCCGCCCGCGGAAAGCGACTGCCATCCGTGGAAATCTCGTTGCTGTTACGTGGAAGCTATATCGATCATGTCAAAGATTACATCAATTACGATTAAAAGTACTACAAATTATTAAATTCATTATAATTATCTATGTGTCTAATTAATATTCCCAATATTGTTCACTTTCAGTCCTGTTCATGGTATGATAGTTTCATAATATTATAAAGAACTCATTCAAAAGCACGGGACATATTACCTTTCACTTATCCTAACAGATGATGTGAACGTAACGTCCTTTTATTTTTAAAGTAAATAGTCGCAATATTCCAGCAAAACATGTCGAGAATACGCTAAAGGGAGATTTTTATGTCGAATCAGGTTGCAGATCAAGATGTTTTTTTATTCCATCAGGGAACCAATTATCACAGCTACCAGTTTCTCGGCTGTCATCACCGTAAATTCGGGAATCAGCAAGGTCTATCCTTTGCAGTATGGGCTCCTCATGCGACGTTGGTTGAAGTCGCAGGCGATTTTAATAATTGGAGCGGCGCGAATTTCCAGCTGGAACGTATGAATGATGCAGGATTATGGACAGGATTCTTCACTGAAATCCCGACCAATGCTGCGTACAAATACAGAATTACCGCAGCAGATGGTGCTGTTTTTTTAAAAGCCGACCCGTATGCGTTTCAGGCTGAACTCCGCCCAAGCACCGCTTCTGTCACTCCTGCTCCTGATAAGTATATGTGGGATGATGCGAAATGGGAAGCGAATAAGAAAACGTACCAGCCGCACAGCGAGCCTATTCTTATTTACGAAGTGCATGTCGGTTCGTGGAAGCTGAAGGAAGATGGGACGTACTTTACATACAGGGAACTGGCAGGAGAATTAATTCCGTATGTAAAAGAGCTTGGCTACACGCACATTGAACTGCTGCCTATTGCTGAGCATCCCTTCGATTTATCGTGGGGGTATCAGATAACCGGCTATTTTGCACCGACTAGCCGTTATGGAAAGCCGGATGATTTTAAGTATTTTGTCGATCAATGCCATCAAAACGGGCTCGGCGTTATTATGGACTGGGTTCCTGGTCATTTCTGCAAGGATGAGCAAGGACTTCGCCGTTTCGACGGGGAAGCATTGTATGAATACAAAGATCCGGACAAAGCAGAGAAGCGTTCGTGGGGCACACTTACATTCGACTTCGGCCGACCGGAAGTGCAGAGTTTTCTCGTTTCCAATGCAGTCTATTGGCTTGAAGAGTTTCACATTGATGGGCTTCGGGTTGATGCTGTTGCCAGTATGACGTCATTAAATTTCGACCGCGGGGATGATGAGGTAAAGCTTACGAACGGCATGGGCGGAGATGAAAATCTGGAGGCACTTGCTTTTTTGAAAAAATTAAACGAAGTTGTTTTCGAATATTTTCCATCTGCTTTAATGATGGCTGAAGACAGCTCTGACCTTCAAGGTGTCAGCAGACCAACCAATCTCGGCGGTCTTGGATTTAATTTCAAATGGGATATGGGCTGGATGAATGACTTGCTTACCTACATGGAATATGATCCGGTTTATCGAAAATGGCATCATAACCTTCTTACCTTCTCGTTTATGTACACGTACAATGAAAATTTTGTATTACCCCTATCGCATGATGAAGTTGTTCATGGGAAAAAATCACTATTAAATAAAATGCCAGGTGATCAATGGCAGCAATTTGCTAATCTTCGTTTGCTTCATGGCTATATGATGGTCCATCCAGGTAAAAAGCTACTATTTATGGGCGGAGAGTTTGGTCAATATATTGAATGGCGTGACCAGCATGAATTAGACTGGCTGCTATTTGATTATCCGATGCATCAAAAGTTATTTAATTATGTAAAGGAGTTAAATCATTTTTACCGAGCTCATTCCTCCCTTTACGAACTCGACCATGAAACGAAAGGTTTTCAATGGATCGATGCAGATAATAAGGAACAAAGCGTACTTGCTTTTGTACGGAAAAGTTCAACAGATGATCTGCTGATACTCTGTAATTTTACCCCGCATGTGCACTACGACTATAAAGTAGGTGTTGCAGTGCCAGGTGAGTACCAGGAAGTATTTAATTCAGATGCAGGAGACTACGGTGGTTCCGGTCAGATAAATGCAGGGACTCACTTCAGTCTCCCTGATGAATGGCATGGTCAACAACAGCATATACAAGTAAAGGTGCCCCCACTCGCAATTTGTATCTTTAAACGATTGCCTAGTAAATCAATTGAAGGAGGAAATTGAATGAAAAAAGAGTGCGTAACGATGCTGCTGGCAGGTGGAGTTGGCAAACGGCTAGGTTCCTTAACACAAAATTTAGCGAAGCCTGCAGTACTGTTTGGCGGCAGATACCGGATTATTGATTTTGCCTTAAGCAACTGTCTCAATTCCCATATGCACACGGTTGGTGTTTTGACACAGTACCTGCCGCTTGAGCTGCATAAACATATCGGCGTTGGTAAACCGTGGGATTTGGACCGCATGGAAGACGGCCTCACGATATTGTCGCCGTTTACGGAAAATACTGGCGGCAGCTGGTATTCAGGTACAGCAGATGCAATTAATAAAAATAAAAACTTTGTTGACCGTTATGACCCAGAGTACTTAATCGTTATTTCCGGTGACCATATCTATCATATGGATTACGACGAATTGTTAAATCATCATAAGGAAAAACAGGCAGATGTCACGATCTCCGTGGTTGAGGTTCCGTGGAAAGAAACCTCCCGCTTCGGAATTCTTAATACGACTGACAACCTGCGAATCTATGAGTTTGAAGAAAAACCCGCGGAGGCAAAAAGTAATCTGGCATCCATGGGCATTTATATTTTTGACTGGAAGGTGCTGAAGGGCTACCTGGCAGAGGATGCCAAACAAGCAGACTCAAGCCATGACTTCGGTAAAGATATTTTACCAGCAATGATTGCTGATGATCGTAAACTGTATGCCTACCGCTTCAATGGGTACTGGAAAGATGTTGGGACGATCGGAAGCTACTGGGAAGCGCATATGGATCTGTTACAAGAGGATCTGTCGCTCTCATTAAACAACAACGAATGGAAAACGTATTCGCATGATTCCAATTTCGGACCGCAGCTGATTGAAAAAGATGCTGTTGTAGAACATTCACTGGTGAACAATGGATGTATTGTTTCTGGAAGCCTTGACCATTCCATTTTATTTGAAAATGTCGAAGTTGGCGAAGGGGCGGTAGTTAAGGAATCCATTCTGCACCCTGGCGTTAAGGTCGGTATTGGTGCATATCTGGAGCGAGTAATTGTACAGGAAGATGTAATCATTCCAGATCACGCGAGAATTGTAGCTGATCCAAACGAAGAACCAATTGTATTATCGAGCAGCGATATGGAAGCAATTCATAGGTAAGATAACAATACCAACGATATGGGGGTTTCTAGATGGAAACGATGATGGGATTAATAAACTTAGAGCATGAACATGATTTTTTAAACGAACTGACTTATTTCAGATGTGGAGCTGCGGTGCCATTTGGCGGGCGCTATCGATTAATCGATTTCACGTTATCCAACATGGCGAAATCAGAAATTGGCGAAGTTGCCATTTTCACCAGAAGCAAGTATCGTTCCCTGATGGATCATCTCGGATCAGGATCAGACTGGGACTTAGACAGGAGACATGGCGGATTATTTATTCTGCCACCTGACTGGAATGACCCTGCCGATATTTCCAAAGGCGATTTAAGTTATTTCCACAACAATCGTGACTATTTTGAACGAGGTAAGTCGGATTATGTGCTGATTAGCGGCAGCCAGTTTATCTCCAACACTGTCTATAATGACTTGTTCCAGCATCACCTGGATACGGAGGCAGATGTCACCTTGCTGACCACTACGTATAACAAGATACTGCCCGAACATGATGCGCGCATTAAGGTGAATGCTGATGCAGACAGTTCGGTCCTCTCACTCACCAACAACACGAAAAATCCGCACGTATTCTCAGGTGTGTATATCATTCGTAAATCACTGCTGATGGAGCTGGTCGACGATTGTATAGCGAATTATAAGGATAATTTTTTCATGGACGGGGTAAAAGCAAATCTCGATAAGCTGAACGTCAATCATTATCATTACGATGGGTACAGCTGCATTATCAACTCGGTTGACAGTTATTTCAGGCAAAATATGGCGTTGCTTGAACCTGATTCGTATAAAGAACTTTTTTCAAAAAGCGAGCACGTCCTGACCAAGGTTGGTAATCAGGCACCAGCTAAATACAGCGGTCAGTCCAAAGTGAGCCGTTCACTTGTCGCGACTGGGTGCACGATTAAAGGTGAAGTTGACAACAGTATCTTGTTTCGTGGTGTAGACGTTAGTGAAGGTGCTGTTGTGAAAAATTCCATCATCATGCAGCGCTGTACGATTGAACCCGGAGCACACGTGGAGAATGTAATTTTAGATAAAGATGTGACGATTACAAAAGATCAAGTGTTAATGGGAGCAAAAGAACAGCCATTTGTTATTGCCAAAAGAAGAAAAATATAAGAGGCTGTTCAAAAAGTCCGGTAAAAATGACACATCGAATTTCTTCGTTAGCTTGCTTTTCGGTCCTTTTTATCCTCCTTTTTGAACACGCCCTATAAGGAGCGAATGTTGCATGGGAAAAAAAGTGTTATTTGTCGCGTCAGAATGCAGTCCATTTGTAAAAACCGGGGGCCTTGCAGATGTAGTAGGCTCACTGCCACAAGTGCTGAATAAAAATGAAAATACCGATGTACGCGTCATTCTCCCTCTATACCAGGAAGTAATTGCTAATTGGTATAACAAGCTGGAATGGGTTGCAGCGGTTGATGTCCGGGTCGGCTGGCGTAATCAAGAAGCAAGTATTTATCAATTAAAGCACAATGGGGTTCATTACTATTTCATTGAAAACGAGTATTATTTCACCCGAAAAGGTGTTTATGGCTACTACGACGATGGCGAACGATTTGTCTTTTTCAGTCAGGCGGTAATCGAAGCCTTAACGATACTTGATTTTAAACCAGACATTTTGCATGGCCACGACTGGCAGGCAGGCTTGGCAGTTGCATTTGCCAAAATAGCCAGCCCAGTTAAAGACATGAAAGCAGTGTTTACCATCCACAATATTAAATACCAAGGAATCATTCCAAAAGACGCATATAACGAGCTGTTCAATATTCCGCCTGAACATATCGGGGGGCTTGAATGGAACGGGCTGCTTAACTGTATGAAAAGCGGGATATTCCATGCAGATAAAATCACGACGGTAAGCCCTACCTATGCGGAGGAAATTAAAACGCCTTATTATGGGGAAGGACTGCATCCACTTTTCGCGGAGCGGGATAATGATTTAGTTGGAATCATCAATGGTGTCGATGTAGATGATTATAATCCAATGACCGATCCGCATATTGTCGCAAACTATAAACATTCACGCGTAAAGAAAAAGGAAAACAAAGAAAGCGTTCAAGAAAAGCTTGGTTTGCCGGTAGATGGAGAGAAACCTTTATACGTTATGATTACCCGCTTAGTGGAACAAAAAGGATTCCATTTAGTACAGACGATTCTTGACGAGTTTTTACAGAAAGATGTCCAATTTGTTGTGTTAGGCACTGGTGACTCAGAATTTGAGAGCTTTTGCTACCATGCAGAAGTACGGAATAAAGGGAAACTGGTATCGTACGTAGGCTTCGATGAGGCTCTGGCTAGACAGCTGTACGCAGCGAGTGATTTTTTTGTCATGCCTTCCCTGTTCGAGCCATGCGGGCTGTCACAGCTGATCGCGCTTCAATACAAATCCGTACCAATCGTGCGGGAAACTGGCGGCCTGAAAGATACCGTCATCCCTTTTGACGAAGTAGATGGCTCTGGTAATGGATTCAGTTTCGCGAACTATAATGCGCATGAATTACTGCACGTTTTAAACTATTCATTAACCGTTTATCATGACCCAGAACGGTGGGCGGCACTGCTGAAAAATGTAAACAAAAGTAACTTCAGCTGGAAGGAATCCGCGAAAGATTATTATGATTTATACGAGACGCTTCATGATTCGCATAGTAGTGTTTTGTAAAAAACGAATAAGAAAATCCGGGCATTCGCCTCATCTTTCATAGCTGATGCCAAAGTTTTTGCTCTAGACTTTTATACTCAATTTTCGGTGGTTCTCCCTGAATTTTGAATAATCCGGCAATACATTTTCATAGTGACATAAAATTTCTACACTTCGAAGTAACTTTATTTCCGAGAAATGTTCTTAAGCTGCCGTCCAGGATCGCTGCGGGCGGACGCTTTCCGCGGGCACGGCTTCAGTCTCCTTGCCCCGGCAAGGGGTATGCCAACGTTGTCCGCAAAGGACGGGTTTAGTTGGCCATCATTATTTATTCTGCGGGGCCTTCAGACTCGTGCTGTTCCCGCAGGAGTCACCGCCCTTCGCTCACCTGGACTTGTAAAGCTATTTATGTCTTTGTTTCTTCTGTAAACAATTGCATTCTGAAAGAGATATAGCTATCAAGTGTGGATCTTATAAATCCGTGACATCAAACTCTAATCTAGAGATTGGAGCGGATGGCAGTCGACTCCTGCGGGATGAAAGGCATAGGTGAGACCCCGGAGTGCGACAGCACGAGGAGGCTCACCAACCGCCCGCGGAAAGCGACTGCCATCTGCGGAAATCTCGTTGCTGATACGTCGCCGTTTTTTTTGGCTAAGATGTTACTGCGCAGTTTACATCTTCTGCGACGTGTCGAGTAACATATTTTAAGTCTACTGAAACTAAAATTTTTTATCTGTGAAAATTGAATGACAAAAAAAGCGTATGCGCCTTTGACAGACTCAGGCAAGTTTAAGACGAATCTCTTAGTGATGGTTTGTGTACGTATTGAGATCTGCCTTAAAACCTTAGGCGGGCTAGGCGCTGAAGCTAGAACGAGACATGCAGAAAGAGGAGTTGAATTGCGTTGACGAACTGGACTACTGATACGTTTGAGCAAGCAATCATTCGTGAACTAGAAACAACCTATGACAAAGCAATTAATGATGCCTCAACTAACGATATATATTATGTCGTCAGCGCCTTGATGAATCAAGAGATTACCGACAGCTGGAGTAAAACGAACGAAAGCTACAAACGTAAACAGCCTAAACAAATCTATTATTTATCGATGGAATTTTTGATTGGCAGCTTACTGCAAAGTAATCTTCTTAACACTGGTATGAAGGAAATTTGTGAGCAGACCCTAACGAAACTCGGCTTTGATCCAGCAGAAGTTTACCGGGAAGAACACGACCCGGGACTAGGCAATGGCGGTTTAGGCAGACTAGCAGCCTGCTTCCTGGATTCCATGGCCTCCCTTCGCTACCCTGGTCATGGATATGGGATTCGTTATCGGTATGGAATGTTTGAACAGCGCTTCATTAACGGCTACCAGACCGAACTTCCAGATTACTGGTTAAAAAATCCTTATCCTTGGGAAACGAAAAAAGCGGATGAAGCGATCAAGATTGAATTCGGCGGAACTGTACATATGCTTAAACGAAATGATGGAACGCTTGAATGTAAATATGAAAATACGAATACGGTAAATGCCGTGCCGTATGACGTGCCGGTGGTTGGCTATGATAATCAGGTGGTAAACACGTTACGTCTTTGGAGCGCTGAAGCAATTGCGACAGCTGATCCATTAAAAGGGAATGAAAGCGACTATTACAAGCAGCTTGAAGATAACCACTTGATTGAACAAATTTCCGGCATTCTTTATCCAGATGATTCAAGCGAAGAAGGCAAGCGGCTGCGAATCAAGCAGCAATATTTTCTCGTTGCGGCAAGTCTGCATAAAATTATCCAGGATTATAAAACAAATACGCGCAAGCCTTTGTCCCATCTTCCGAACAAGGTTGTCATTCAAATTAATGATACACACCCAAGTCTTGCTATCCCTGAATTGATGCGGATATTAATGGATGAGGAAGGTTTTGGCTGGGATAACGCGTGGAATGTCACCACAAAGGTTTTCGCGTATACCAATCATACGATTATGAGTGAAGCACTTGAAAAATGGCCAATCGATATGATCAAATCGCTAGTCCCTCGCCTCTATATGATTATCGATGAAATTAACGAACGGTTTTGTCAGGGTATTTGGTTCGATCACCCAGAACTGCGCGACAAAATTCACGAGATGGCTGTTATTGCGGATGGGCAGGTGCACATGGCTCGCCTTGCGATTGTAGGGAGCTTCAGTGTGAACGGCGTAGCAAAGCTGCACACGGAAATTTTGAAAACACAGGAAATGAAAGATTTCTATTCGTTGTATCCGAATCGATTTAACAATAAAACCAACGGAATCACGCATCGTCGTTGGCTTTTAATGGCGAATCCACGGCTTTCCAATTTAATTACCGATACAATCGGGCCAAACTGGGTGAAACGACCAAGAGAGCTTACCCACCTGCTTCGTTATGTGAATGATCGGCCGTTGTTAGATAAACTCGGAGAAATAAAACTTGCAAACAAGCGCAAACTAGCAGAATACATTCATAAATCGACTGGAATACTCGTCGATGATCAATCGATTTTCGATGTGCAGATCAAACGACTGCACGAATATAAGCGGCAGTTGCTCAATATATTCCATGTAATCTACCTGTACAATGAGCTAAAGGAAAATCCTAATCTGGAGATTGTACCGCGAACGTTTATTTTCGGAGCAAAAGCAGCTCCCAGCTATTATTTTGCAAAAGAAGTTATTAAGCTGATTAATACGGTGGCATCGATTGTTAACTATGACACTTCGATAAAAAATAAACTAAAAGTTGTCTTCTTGGAAAACTATAATGTGAGTTTAGCTGAAAAAATCATCCCTGCTGCAGACTTGAGCGAACAAATCTCAACTGCAGGTAAAGAAGCGTCAGGTACTGGTAACATGAAGATGATGATGAATGGCGCGTTAACAATTGGAACGCTTGACGGGGCAAATATTGAGATTAAGAACTTAGTTGGTGATCCAAATATCTTTATCTTTGGGTTACGTGCTGAGGAAGTATACGATTTCTATCAGAATGGCACGTATGCGGCAAACGAATTCTATCAGAACGATGAAAGACTTAATCAAATCCTAAACCAGTTAAGAGATGGGATAACTGGTCATCAGAAAATAGAATTCGAGGATATTTATTACCATATTCTTTCCACAAATGATCCGTACTTTATACTTAAGGATTTTGATGCGTACGCAGAAACACAGCAGCTGGTCGATCAGGCATATCGCCACAGTCGAAAATGGCTTTCGAAGAGTCTGGTCAACATTGCTCATTCCGGAAAGTTTTCAAGTGATCGAACGATTCAGGAGTATGCGAGTGGGATATGGAAGATTGAGAAGCAGTGATTTTAGTTTGAGTGAAGTTTTTTATGAATCTATAGCATAATCCGATCGATCAGTTTGATCTCGTTCGGATTATTTGCTGTGTGAAAATATTTATCTTCGCTCCGCTTCGTCAAAATACTGCACCCGGTACTAATATCCCCCACCTATAGACTCGTTTCTACAATATGTCCCAAGTTTTTTGTGACTTATGTAATATAGCTTCTCTGGTAGAGTACCAATATAGTAGAAGTAATGAATGTAAGCCCTTTCATTAATACTAGAATTGGAGGAAATCGTATGCATCGAAAAAAGTTGTTTTATGCTACATTATCTGTTGCATTAACATCGTCCCTTCTCATTCCTTCTGCTGCACCAGTAAGCGCAGATAAGTCACCAACGATTGAAAAGCAGAATCAAAAGAAAGCGCAGGAACGGCCGCATCCGTTATTTTCATGGGGTACACCAGGACCTACTTCACCCGTTTTACATCCAGGTTCAGCCCGAGGAGCTGGTATGATGCAGCAACCGCTGAATGAAATTGACCCTATTATGAATTCAATGATCGATGAAGGCGTCATGCCGGGGGCTGTTACGTTTGTTGCTAGACGTGGTCATATCGTCCAGCACGAAGCTTATGGTCATTCCTTATTATACAAAAATGATACCAATTCACTAGTAGAAAACCCAATTAACATGCAAAAGGACACCATTTTTGACCTAGCATCACTAAGTAAAATTTTCACTACCACTGCTGCAATGAAGCTGTTTGAACAAGGTTATTTTGAGTTGAATGATCCGGTTTCGGATTACATACCAGAATTCGCTCAAAACGGGAAAGAAAATGTAACGATTAAACAGTTAATGACACACACATCCGGATTCAAGGCATGGGTCCCTCTTTATACAATCGGAGAAAGCCGGGAAGATCGGCTGGACTATGTTTTCAGTTATCCATTAGACAATCCTCCAGGAACAGCGTATACCTACAGTGACTTAAACATGATCACATTAGGCGCTCTAATTGAACGTTTATCAGGTAAACGCCTTGATGAGTTTGTAAACGACACTCTTCTAGAACCACTCAACATGACGGACACTATGTATAACCCACCAGAATCGTTAAAAAATCGAATTGCTGCAACTGAATATCAGCCATCGATAAACCGTGGTCTTGTATGGGGCGATGTTCATGATGAAAACGCATGGGCACTTGGGGGCGTTGCTGGACATGCCGGTGTGTTTTCTACTGCCAGTGATTTAGCCAAGCTTGGACATATGTTCATCAATGACGGCCGATACGGTGGAACTCAGGTTCTACAGCCTGAAACAATACAATTACTGGTTGAAAATCAAATCCCACAATTTCCTGGAGATGAACATGGACTCGGCTGGGAATTATCACAGGGCTGGTACATGGACGCTTTATCGGAATCTTCCACTATTGGTCATACAGGTTACACGGGAACGTCAATCGCTATTAACTTAAATAACGATACGATTGCAATCTTGCTGACAAATCGAGTTCATCCATCACGTGAAACTGTATCTACCAACCCTGCCAGACGTCAATTTGCCCGCCAGGTGGCAGATGCTATTCCGGTTTCGATTCCTAAGGGAAAGGATGCATGGTTTTCAGGTTATGGGGACAAGCTAAATAGTTCTCTAACTGCTGAAGTGAACCCTGAATCAAGTGCAACGTTAACATTTGATACGTGGTACCGAATTGAACAAGGTTATGATCAGGGATTAGTTGAAACTTCTGAGGACGGAATTACCTGGACTCCTGCCGCAGCGTCGTTCACGGGCAGCAGCGCAGACTGGCAGTCCAAAGAAATCCAGCTGCCGGAAGATACTAAATACGTACGATTCCATTACCAGACAGATTCCTCAACGAATGGTCGTGGATGGTATGTGACTAATGTAAAAGTACAAGACAGTAATGGCGAACAATCGAGGCTTCATTTCGATTCAAATGATCAATGGACAGAACGGAATTATTAGAAAAACACTGAAATAGGAGGGAAATGAATGAACATGCTAAAAAGAACACCGTTACTAGTAATTGTCATCCTCGCTTTATTGGCCAGTCAAATCACCTTAAGTTTTAGTCACATTTATGCTGCTGAGGACAACGAAGTAAAGGATCTAATTTTGCTGCAAAACGTGCCGGAAGCAGCTGCAGAAGTTAAAGATAAACAACTTACCCTACAAGCGCTCAATATTTACGAGGATGGTCATTTTACCGAAACATCCGATCATCTGACCTGGCGTTCAACAAATAGAAACGTAGCTAACGTAAGCGAAGATGGTGTAGTTACGTTTACCGGGAAAAACGGGCGCTCCTTCATTTATGTATCAAATGGTTCGTTAAAAGATCGCATTGCGGTTGACTTTAAAGTGGATAAATCGAAGAAAAAAGGAAAGCCTGCATCAAGCGGTAAAGTTGTGAAGCAAAAAGGCAAGCAATACGATATCATTTCAAATGCGATTGATGGGATGACGATTGAGGAAAAAATAGGTCAGCTGCTAATGCCAGACTTCAGAAACTGGGATGGCAAAAATGTAACGGAGATGCTTCCTGAAATCGAACAAATGGTGAAGGAATATCATCTCGGAGGCGTTATTCTTTTTAGAGAAAACGTGGTAACTACTGAACAAACTGCAAAACTTGTTGCTGACTACCAGGAAGCATCCGAGAAGTACGGACTGCTTATGACGATTGACCAGGAAGGTGGAATTGTAACCCGCCTCCAATCAGGCACGGACATGCCTGGTAATATGGCGCTGGGTGCAACGCGTTCAACTGAAATTGCCGGCAATGTAGGTCAGGCAATTGGTGAAGAGCTAAAAGCACTTGGCATCAACATGAATCTTGCTCCAGTGCTTGATGTTAACAACAACCCGGATAACCCGGTAATCGGGGTACGTTCCTTCAGTGAATCACCTGAACTTGTTGCTGACTTAGGAATTGCCTATACGAAGGGATTACAGCGTACTGGAGTCGCAGCTACTGCTAAGCATTTTCCAGGACATGGCGATACTGCTGTCGATTCACATCTCGGCCTGCCGGAAGTTCCATATGACCTGGAGCGCTTAAAGGAAGTTGAGCTGTATCCATTTCAGCAAGCTATGGAAGCTGGGATCGATGCAATTATGACAGCACATGTCACGTTCCCAAAAATCGATAACACAAAAGTTATTTCCAAAAAAGATGGAACCGAAATTTCATTACCTGCAACCCTTTCCAAAAAAGTGTTAACTGGACTGATGCGAGAGGATATGGGCTTTGAAGGAGTTATTATCACAGATGCATTAAATATGGGAGCAATTCAGGACCACTTTGGCGCTGTGGACGCTGCAATCCGCGCGGTTAAAGCTGGCACTGACATAGTATTAATGCCTGTTGGATTAGAGTCGGTTGCAACTGGACTGCTTGAAGCTGTTGAAACAGGAGAAATTACTGTCGACCATGTGGAAGCATCGGTAGAACGAATCTTAACGTTAAAAGTAAAACGCGGAATCATTAAACAGGAAAATCCTGCACCAATCAGCGAAGTAATTGAAAACGCGCAAGAGGTTGTTGGATCGGAAGCACATAAGCAAGTTGAACAAGAAGCGGCTGAAAAGTCAATTACCCTTGTGAAAAATGATAATGCATTACCATTGGATTTAACGGACGATAAACAAGTTGTAGTTGTAGGTAACTCTTTTGTGAGTTCCTTACATGAAGCAGTAAGTCAGTTCCATTCCAATACAGCGGTTATTGAAGCAAACGGTCCACTTTCTGCTGATCAGCTAGCCGTCATACAGCAGGCTGATGCAGTTATCATTGGCACGTACACGTATAATGTGAGTGGCAGGTCCGTTGACAGCTCACAGATGCGAATGGTCAATCAGGTAATTGAAAATACAGATGCACCTGCAGTTGGTGTAGGTATTCGAAACCCATACGATATAATGGCGTACCCTACTATTGATTCATACATCGCGCAATATGGGTTCAGAGACGCAAGCTTTGAGGCAACTGCCGCAACAATATTCGGAGAAAATGCACCATCCGGTTTATTGCCTGTCACCATTCCTGATTTAACTGGTGATGTTTTATACGATTTCGGACACGGCTTGAGTTATTAACACTAAACTATTTTAGCTTAAAATAACTTTGGTGAATGCAATAACTTTAGTACTTGGGACAAGGTACTTAACACGAATTAGCAGAAATGCGACGTAACTTTAGGGTTGTTTCAATTGTCGCCGTCCAGGATCGCTGCGGGCGGATGCTTTCCTCGGGCACGGCTTCAGTCTCCTCGAGAAGAGCACTCTGCGGGGCCTTCAGACTCGTGCTGTTCCCGCAGGAGTCACCGCCCTCCGCTCACCGGGACTGGTATAGCTGTTTACGTAAAAATGTCTGTTATTTAATAGACGTAGCTATCGTGTGTGCACTTAATAAATCCTTGACACCCATACTTTGTCTAGAGGTTGGAGCGGATGGCAGTCGACTCCTGCGGGAGGACAGGAATAGGTGAGACCCCGGAGTGCGTCAGCACGAGGAGGCTCACCAGCCGCCCGCGGAAAGCGACTGCCAGCAGCGGAAATCTCGTTGCTGATACATCGCAGTTTTTTTGATGAGATAAGTACGTCGCAGCAGTTTACCTCAAATACGACAAAGTAACTAGCAACAATAAGGGATTACTGGCTTAGTCAACAAAAATTAAGTTAAAAACGAGAGGGGAATGTTCCATTGAAAAAATTAATGTTAGTACTATTAGCAACCATATTGGTAATGACGTCGATGTCTGGTGTCTCTGCCGATAACGGCAAGCATAAAGGGCAACTGAAAAAATTTAAACTCGGGGTTGAAGTTCTGCTCGAGGAACAAAAGGATCTCCTAGAAGGTAAGCGTGTTGGGCTAATTACCAACCCAACCGGAGTGGATCAGGAATTAAACAGTATCGTTGATCTTCTGCATAATGATCCCGATATCAACGTAACAGCATTGTACGGCCCTGAGCACGGTGTTCGCGGCAGTGCACAAGCTGGTGAATACGTAGATTACTATATTGATGAAACTACCGGATTACCTGTCTACAGCTTATATGGTGAAACACGCAAGCCTACACCGGAAATGCTGGAAAATGTAGACGTACTGGTTTTTGATATTCAGGATGTAGGCACACGTTTTTACACATATATTTACACTATGGCATATGCAATGGAAGCTGCTCAAGAAAATGATATTGAGTTCGTCGTGTTAGACCGACCTAATCCATTGAGTGGTGAGCGAGTGGATGGCCCTGTTCTCGATCCGGAGTTTGCTTCCTTTATTGGGAAATATCCAATTCCATTACGCCATGGAATGACCGTTGGTGAATTAGCTAAATTTTTTAATACAGAATTTAATATTGGTGCTGACCTGACAGTTGTTGAAATGAATAACTGGAAGCGGGACATGTATTATGATGATACACCTCTCGAGTTTGTCATACCGTCGCCAAACATGCCTACATTCAGTACTGCGCTTGTCTATCCAGGTGCCGCACTAATTGAAGGTACAAATGTTTCCGAAGGCCGTGGGACAACAAAACCGTTTGAACTAATTGGAGCACCGTTTATTAATAGTACAGAATTAGCAGCAACATTAAATGAACTGAATTTACCCGGTGTTATGTTTCGTGCAGCATCATTTACTCCAGCATTTTCAAAGCACAGCGGTACATTAAGTCATGGAGTACAAATTCATGTTACAGACAAAGAAGCTTTTCAACCAATAGAAATGGGTCTTCATCTTGTAAAATCGATTCACGATTTATATCCAGAAGACTTTGCGTTTAGAGCAGAAAACAGTGCAGGTATCTCCTTTTTTGATAACCTGGTTGGAAACAGCTGGATCCGTGAAGCAATCAATAATGGCGATTCAGTAGAATCCATGAAAGCCCAATGGCAGGATGAATTAAACGAATTTAAAGAAGTAAGAGAAGGATATTTGCTATATAAATAAATTGTTTTCGCGGGGCATAAAGCATTTACCCCGACAATTGATTTACACATAAAAAACCTTGACTCTTTTGATAGAGTCAAGGTTTTTTAGTTTTCGACAAAATCCGGGGCGTACCTGGTACCTATGTTTATCCTTTCAACGCGCCTTCCATCATTCCTTTAACAATCCACCGCTGGAAGATTGCGTACAGGATCATGACCGGGATAATTGCTATAGATAAGCCGGCAAATAAAGCACCCCATGCATTGGTGTACTGTGCTTCTCTGTTCATCAGATCCATTGCTAAGCCAAGCGTGTAGTTTCCGTCCGTTTGCAGAAAGATAAGCGCCATAAAATATTCATTCCAGAATGTAACTGCATTCATGATCGAAACAGTAATGATTCCTGTTGTTAATAGTGGCGTTACTACTTTTAATAGAATGCCATATTGAGACATTCCATCGATTGCAGCCGCTTCCTCCAACTCTTTCGGAATACTGCCCATGAAACTTGTCAGAATGAAAATGCTGAACGGTATTTGTGTTACAGCATAAATCAGCGACAATGCCCACAGATTATCCAGCATGTTAAATTTCAATAGTAAGAAAAACAACGGGATCCATCCGAGCACCATTGGAATCATCATTGCTGAAAGATACGTGTTAAATAAAACCTTGCTAAATCTAAATCTGAGTCGTTCGATAGCATATGACGTTGGGATAGCAAAGACCAGACATAAGAATGTACCGAGCACTGTTACAAATAAACTGTTTGCAAAGCTTGATCCAATATTATAGTCTGTCCATGCTGTCACGAAATTTGTAAAGTCGAATGAGTCAGGTATAGACCAGGGTGAAGCGAAAATTTCTCCATTTGATTTAAATGCTCCAAGAAACATCCATACGATCGGATACAAAACGATAAGCGACCAAAGAATTAATGGAATACGAATTACGGTTTTCATCATGAATCTGCCAATATTCTGCATCATATTTCCCCTCTCCTAGTATTCAACCTTATCTCGTTTTAGCAGGAATTGTAATACCAATACAGTTGCTAGAGATATGATTAAAATCATTACACCAATCGTTGCTCCGTAACCGAAATTGAATTCTGTAAATGCTTCCTGATACAAGTAGGAACCCATAACCTGTGTTGAATTGTTTGGGCCGCCCCTTGTCATAATCTGCACGATAATGAATGAACCATTTAACGTCGTAATTACGATGTACAAAATCGACGTCTTAATCTGCGGCCAAACTAATGGCACGGTAATTTTCCAGAACTGCTGCCAATTACTTGCACCATCAATGTCCGCTGCCTCATACATACTCTTTGGTACATTGGCAATTCCGCCCATAAGTAAAAGCATAAACAGGCCAATCCCTGCCCAGACAGATGGTAACACTAGAGCAGATAGTGCCCAGTCCATGTCTCCAAGCCAAGGTCTCGTCCAGCTCTCCAACCCTATTGCTCGTAACCCAGAGTTAATCAGGCCAAGGTCCGGGTTAAATATAAATGTCCATAAAATACCGATAACAACTACTGACATGATGTTAGGGAAAAAGAAAATGATGCGATAGAACGGAGATTCCTTTAGCCTAAGCTGTGTGAGTGCCACTGCAAAATATGTAGCCAAAACCATAATTCCTACTACCTTAGCCAGAACTAAAAAATAATCATGCAATATCGTTTTAGGAATAATCGGATCACTAAATAATGTCATGTAATTCTCTAAACCTATAAATTCTTTCTCTCCTCCAGCCCCTGACCATTCGAAAAATGATAAGTATAGTCCATTAATGAGAGGATAAATAGTAAAGACCCCAAAGACTAAAAGCGTAGGGAGCAAACAGAACAAGAGAAATGTGATTTTTTTACTTTTAGACTGAACCATTCGGATCCCTCTTCCCTATTAAAAATGATTGAAAAAGGATGCAAAGGCAGGAACCTGCCTTTACATCCCTGATTTTTCAGCAATTTAACTATTTCTTACTACTTACGATAATCTGCTGCTGCAGCTTCTGCCTTCTCAACAAATTCTTCAGCGTCAATGTCACCCAGCATCAGTGCGACTAATGCATCACTGATTGGCGTTTCCAAGTCCGCACTCATTGGATGAGGCTTGTGGTGAATGGACACCTGTTCAGGATCGTTAATCATTTCGTTAGCATCCTTTAAATACGCTGGTACATTTTCATTGCTGGCGATGTCTACACCTTTCATATTCAACAAAGCTCCTGTTAACTCAGCGAATTTTGAAGCATATTCTTTCTGATAAGCGAATTCTACAAACGCTTTTGCAGCCTCTGGATTATTAGCATCTTTAGCGATTGCTAATGGACGTAAATCTGGTACTACTACCATTGGTTCTCCAGCTTCGTTCATTGGAGAAGGAATGAACCCAAATTCAAAGTCTTCCGGTATATCTTTTGACATTTCGTTTGGCAACCAGAATCCAACTGGAATATAAGCATTTTTTCCAAGTATAAAATTCATTTGTGATTGCGTATGATTAAGTGCTGCAAAACCAGGATCGATATATCCTTCTTCCTGCATTTTCTCCACCTTCTTCATTACTTCAAGAACAGCATCACTTGACCATGCACCTTCTTCACCTTTGATGACTGATGCTAATAACTCATCCCCACCAGCTGAAGCGAATGCTGGGTACAATACGCCTCTTAAGAAATAATATGGGTATTGACCAGTAGTTACAAACGGATCAATTCCTTCTTTATCCTTAATTTCACCCATTGAAGTCATCCAGCTTTCGAAGTCAGATGGTACTTCATAACCGCCTTCTTCAAACATTGCTTTGTCGTACCAAGTTCCCCACGTATCAAAAACTAATGGTAAACTATAAATCTTTCCATCGTAATCACTAGGAGGAACAATAAAGCTGTCCATAAGTGGTGTACCATCTTCAAGTTCAATTGTATCTACCCATTCAGTAAGGTCCATTAACTGATCGTCTTCCACCATTTGCGTTTCACTTGACCCCGCCCCGTCTATGTACACGACATCTGGCGGGTTACCAGAAATCCATCGGGTTTTCATTTCTTCGTTAATATTTGGTCCTGCATGCTCTACAACTTCTACATCAGGATACTTCTCTTTGTATCCCTTGATAACTTCTTTCCACCATGCATCTCCGTATCCGCCAACAAAATATTGGACTTCTAGTTTCCCGGAAACTTCTCCATCACTGCTCTTATTTCCTTCTGATTCATTTCCACCATCATCCTCATTGTTACAACCAACAACAAATGCAAGCATCAACATAATCATTAACGCGAGCAATACTGGACCTTTAAACAATTTTTTCAAGCTATTTTCCCCCTTTGATTTACTATCATTATATGAAACACATTAATAGTTAATGAGTCTATCAATGTCACTTCCAATGTTAGGATTGACGATCTATTAAATCGTCAATTGCTCTTCTTGTGTATCCATTATTTTGCTTAATCGCATCCTGCGCTTCCGTAACAGTCACTCCGCTTTTAATCATCACGATAGCCGGCTTCACTTCATTATTTGTTAACCTAAGTGCATTTTCGGCTTCAGGATAGCTGGCTTGCGTTATTTCCATGATGGTATGTTTTGCTCTTTCCAGCAGTTTATAGTTACTGGCATGTACATCGACCATGAGATTTTCGTAGACTTTTCCAAGCTTTACCATTGTTGTCGTACTAATCATATTGAGAATCATCTTATGCGCCGTAGCGGCTTTCATTCTGGTAGATCCTGTCAGTACCTCAGGGCCAACGACGACTTCGATTTCGCATGCTGCAAATTGACTGATCAAAGAATTTTCATTACACGAAAGACTCACTGTATATGCACCAAGCTCACGTGCGAATTTCAGTGCGCCGATAGGATAAGGCGTACGACCACTCGCTGTAATTCCAATCACCACATCTTTTGCAGTGAAATTTCGTGCTTTTAAATCCGTTGCGCCCTGCTGTTCATCGTCCTCAGAGCCTTCAACTGCATGGAAAAAGGCATTCGTTCCTCCTGCCATGACGGTTTGGACCATTTCCGGCGGGGTCATAAACGTTGGTGGACATTCAGATGCATCGATTACACCAAGTCTTCCACTAGTACCTGCTCCGACATAAAATAGACGACCACCGTTTGCTAATGCCTGATATATCTGCTCGGTAGCTAATTCGATTTTCGGCAGCACCAATTCCACTGCTTTTGCTACTTTTTGATCCTCTTGATTAATTGTCTGCAATATATCAATCGTTGACATCTGATCGAGCGTCATACTTTTTTCGTTTCGTTGTTCCGTTGTTAAAGCAGATAATTTCATCGGCATATTTGTCTCCTTACCATCGGTTAAGCGCTTTCAAAGAATTGTTGAAATTATCTTAACCTTGTGAAGTTGGTTTTAGTATAATCCGATTGAATTATTTTGTCAATAAAATGTCACATTTATAGTAATGATATTTCAGTTGATCCATAAACTAGCCGAAAAAGTTGATTTGCCCCTTTACGACGTGCGAATGCCGTTCTTCTTAGCTTTGGAATAATCTTCTTTGATAAAAGCAATTGCATCTCTTGTCTCGTCCAGATGCTTTACAGTTTCATCATATTCTTCTGAAGCCAGGCACATAAATAAAATATCAATTACGTGCAGCTGGGCAATCCGTGATGATGTAGCACCACTCCGGAACGTAGCTTCTTTTGCTGCAGATGTGAATAATTGTATATCAGAAAAATTGGTAACTGGTGAATTTCCATACTTAGTAATGCTGATTGTTTTCGTATTCTTTTGTTTTGCCAATTCCAACAGCTTAATCACTTCAAACGTCTTTCCTGAAAATGAAATGCCGACCACAACATCTTCTGGCCCTTTGTTCGCAATGGAAGTGGCAGCCATATGTACATCTGAAATTGCCAGTGCATTTTTATTAATCCGCTGAAATTTTTGTTCAGCATCTTTTGCAGCAATATGAGATGCTCCAAATCCAACAAATAAAATTGATTTTGCGTGAAGCAGCGTGTCCACTGCTTTTTTTAAGTTATCGATGTTCATAATATCGATTGTTTCCTTTAACGTTTGCACCGTATTAGAGGTTACCTTTTCAATTATATTTCTGTAATTCTCGTTTGGTTCAATATCCCGGTAGCCATTCACCGCTTCTGCCTGCAAGTCCCCCGCCACCCGGATTTTAAGTTCCTGGAAGCCTGTGAACCCTAGCGACTTACATAATCGTATGACGGCAGCGCTGCTCGTGTTGCTTTTTTCTGCTAATGCAAGCGAAGTTAATAAAATTGATTCTTCCGGGTTTGTTAAAATATAGTCAGCTATTTTTTTCTCTGATGGTGGTAAGCTAGTAACCATTTCATTTAGTATGACGAGCCCGCCTTTTACGTGTGACAAATAAAATCATCTCCCTTTCTCATGTTGTTTTTTATATTTATGACTAGTTTATCGTTCAGCATATTTCCAGCTATATAAGCTCCAATTAACGAACCACAAACAGGTGATATTTCTGGAATTACAAGGCTTACTAATGGAGAGTAAGCGGCTAGTTCTTTTTTTATCAGAAGCGGCAGAAGTTCACGATCATTGAATACACCGCCACAAAGTACTACAGGTACCGACTCATCTCGTTTAAACAGTTTCTTATGTAATGTCAAAATACTAGTTGTTAGTTCATCTGCCGCATACTGGATAATCTCTGTTGCTACTGGATCATGCTTATAATACGCTTGAAAAACTAGTTTACTTATTGGCGCGATCCTGCTTTTCGGCGTTGGCGAGGAATAGATTTCTGTAATTAACGCTTGCCCGTCTGACACGTTAAAATGATCATAAAGCATGTCCAGCAGCAGCGTCTCACGTCCCCGCCCGTCAATAGCTTTGAGTGAAGATACAATTGCTTGCTTTCCGATATCAAACCCACTGCCTTCATCCCCAAATAAATATCCCCACCCACCTACTCGATCATGGTGTGATTCATTATTGATTCCATATGTAATGGAACCTGTTCCTGCGATCTGTACAATTCCAGGTTTACCAAACGTTCCGGAATAGAGCGCATTTATCGTATCTGGAAATACATCAACAATAGTTTCGTCTGGTAACATTTTTTTTAAAATACGTCGTGTCGTTTCCCGATTTTTTGTCTCGCCTGTACCAGCTATTCCAGCAAATAAATGTGTGGTATTACCAAATTGACCGGGAACTTGTTCACGTAATTCTGTCAGTAGACCTGCAAGCGTTTGTTGAAGTTCATCTGCAGACAACGCGTTTGGATTTGAAGGACCAGCATTGGATCTCGCTATAATTATACCTTCTTCATTAGCCATCAAAGCTTCGGTTTTTGTCCCTCCACCATCGATTCCTATCACATGTTTCATATACATTCATCCTCAATCAAACTATTTTAGAATCTTAACGTATATTCTATATAACAAGTTCGGGATAAACAATTGTTTTCGTGAAATCTTTTATCAATTATCACGAGACGAACATAACATAATATTACATTTCCGGACTTGGGCATGTAGATGTGTCAATGAGTCAAATCGGTATCATTTTTTAGAATATCCTTCCATTTTTAAGAAAAATTTGGTGAAAATCAATTACTAATTACCCCCACCTTTAGACACCATTCTACAATGTTTCCCAACTTTTTCGGGACGTTAGCCGCATGTACGTTCGGTTGAAAGCGCGTTATAGTTAATACATAACATAATTACTAACTAGGTGAATGAGTCCCTCCCCGATTACATTCACCAGTTACATTAAAAGATTTAACCTTGACACTCCCCTTTATGAGACGTCAAGGTCTCTTTTTGTGGATTTTATCCGATGAAGCGGGGTTGCTGACGGCACTTGGCACACAAGGTTTTATGGGCCGGTTTGGGTGGCGCTTGCGGTGACGGTGGCGCTTGCGGTGAGCACAGCAGTTTATCAGGATTTTCTGCGGTATATCGGGGATTTTGCTGGTTTATCAGGTATTCGTGGTGTTTATCGGGAATTTCAAGTATTTATCAGGATATTTGGCTTTTTATCAGGATTTCGTATTTCCGCGCTTTTCTTTTCCCAGACGGTTTGCTGATATTTTTCAACAATTCCTTTACCACATCTGAAGATTCCACCAGCAAAAACGCTCTTGCCTCACGGTTGGTAATGCAATCGCCGACAAGTGCTTTGTAATCCTGCAGTGCAGCAACGTGCGCATTTTTCGAAACGTGGCTGCATGCTGAACAATACCATTTGCTATGGAGACGTTGCATGCGAACAGCACCGCACTCAGGACAGAAGACGCCATTTACTAGTTCGTCCTTTTTTATTCCGAACTTCTGCAGTACTTGAACTTCTCGTGGATGATGTGCATTAACCAACTCAAGGGCAAGTTGCTTAAGTGCCTCTGTATCAATTATTTTTTTGGTATGCTCGTTGTTTAGTTCGATTATTTTAAAAAATAATGAGTTACTGTGGATGATTGCTGGTGGGATCGGCTCATTTGGGTATAACGGTTTGAGGATTGTGCTTGGGAAGCTGATGACAACGAGATATAAGAGCGGAATGTCAGGCAGGCAGTTTTGATTTAACCATTTTTGCAGTCGATGCCGTTGTGTTTTCACTTGCGGTATGGGGTTAGGAAAACCTTCTTCCCTGCCATCATCGCCCACTCGGATAACCTGTTTCTCGCCATCGACATGCAGCGTCCCATACCAGTTCTTGCTTTCTATTAATAAAATGTATCGTTCGCAAAGGATCAGCGTATCTATTTCAAAAAAATCGTTGGCGTCCTGCAGTCGGAGGTTATGGATAATGAGGTATTCCTCTTGGGGTAAAAATCCGAGGTAGAAATTCAGTGCGTTTTGCCCCTTCAAGCCGCTTAGTTCTTTTTTGAGCGCATCTAAAACGAGCAGCTTTTGCTTGTGCAACGGCGATAATCTTCTGTTTAACGCCTCCAGCTGAAAAGCATATTTTGATTTTTCCTGTTCTTTCATGATCATTTATCCACGTCCTTTCTTTTTATATCATACACGAACACACTGCTCGTTTCTATCTGGCTGGCTCTTTGTTTGCCGGTTTTTATATCAGGATTTTTGCTGTTTTACCGGGGATTTTTAGCAGTTTATCGGGATTTCCATTCGTTTTATCAAGAATTCTGGCATTTTATCAGGATTCTCACCGATTTTTCAGGATTTCACAATTTCGCACGCAAAAAAAGACCCTGGACTGACGCGCGCCCAGCCCACGCTGCTCATTGTTTGCCAGCATTTATATCAGGATTTTTCCTGGTATATCGGGAATTCCCACCGGTTTATCGGGTTTTCGGTTGTTTTATCAGGATTTCCGGCATTTTATCGGGATTTCCGCTGTTTTATCAGGATTTCGCCAAAATCGCAAAAAAAAGACCCCAGATTGACGCTTCCAGGATCCAAACTATAATTCACACTCCCATCGGTCAACGCAAAACTGCTCGAGGGCGCTGCGGTCTATCTCGTAACCAATTCCTGATGCATCAGGCACGTCAATCACGCCATCCTTCACTACAACCTCAGGCTTAATAATATCTTTTTCCCAGTATCTCGACGAGCCAGCTGTATCCCCAGGCATGGTAAAATTCGACAATGTCGTTAGGGCGATATTATGTGCGCGACCGACGCCAGCTTCAAGCATTCCGCCACACCAGACTGGTATGTTTTTTTTCATACATAAATCGTGAATACGCTTCGCTTCAGTTAGTCCGCCGACTCGTCCGATTTTCACATTAATTATTTTGCAGCTGCCCAGTTCAATTGCGAACCGCGCATCATCATATGAATGAATGCTTTCATCAAGACAGATGGGGGTTTTAATTTGGCGCTGTAATTTAGCATGGTCCATGATGTCGTCATGTCCCAGCGGCTGTTCAATCATCATTAAATCAAACTCGTCAAACTTCTTCAGATGTTCAATGTCATCCAGGGTATACGCCGAATTTGCATCGGCCATTAGTGGTATGGTTGGAAACTCCTTGCGAATCTCACGCAGCACATGCAAATCCCAACCTGGTTTAATTTTCACTTTTATTCGTTTATAACCCTGTTCTACATGATCACCAACTTGCTTTAACAAAGCATCAATCGTAGGCTGGATTCCGAGACTTACCCCAACATCAATTTGATTCTTTGACCCACCTAACGCTGCAGCCAGTGATATACCGCTCTGTTTAGCATAAAGATCCCAGATTGCCCCTTCGATTGCGGCTTTGGCCATGTTATTTCGCTTAATTGATTTAAAAATATCTGTAATATCAGATGGATGATTAATCGAATTAGCCTCAAGCAATGGAATTAGAAAATCCTTCATCATGTGCTCATTAGTAGCTACCGTTTCTTCTGTGTACCATGGAGTCGAAAAGGCAACCGATTCGCCAAATCCACTATTACCGTTATCATCAATTGCTTCGATAATAAACAACGGTTTATCCTGAATCGTGCCAAAACTCGTCTGGAAAGGAAATTTCAAGCGCATTTCTAATTTATGCAGAATTATTTTCCGAACTGACATGACCATTTTTCTGCCTCCTTGCTTAGACTGTTAATCAGATTTAACTTCTTCCTGTAGGCGCGCGTTCAAATCTTCAACAAGTTTCTGGCATCGTTCGAAATCAGCTTTATCTGGCTCTAAATCGACCTTTATCCAATCTGGCATAACGTCTGCACCTAATTCCAGAAACCGATTACCAAGTAAATCAATAGCTCCGCCAAATGTCGCGTAAAATGTATCTCCAGAACCAAAAACGCCGGTTAATTTACCAGCAAGATTAGCATCTTCCAGTTCATCGTAAAAATCTTCTACTTCGTATGGCATTGCGCCGTCGTCCCAAGAATATGTTCCAATCAATATCGCATCATAAGCATCAAACTCTTCAACATCTATTGCGTCTTCATCGAATGTTTTGATCGTGATTTCATGGTTATATTTCTGCAGCATTTCACCGATTGCTACAGCTATTTCTTCTGTATTACCAGTAACACTGGCATACGCGATTAAAATTTTGCTCATGCAGATTCCCTCCGTGTTTTAACGCTTCTCATCTTAGTTTAATGGATTGGAGTGGTGATATTCAATTAATAGCGCTGCTTTAAACAGTATTGCGTTTTAAATGTGTCAAAAAAAGAAAGCCTATTGAATTGGCTTTCTTCCCTCTTTATTTAGTTTACTGGCTGAATCGCGCTGAACGATCAAATGCGGTATAATAATCCGTTTTGCCGGTTCATCTTTGTGCATTGTTTTTTCAATTAAAGCTTTAGCAGACTGCTCGCCTAATGTATGAATATGAACTTCAACCGTTGTCAGTGCAGGTCGGATAATTTCGGATAAATAAACATTATTAAAACTTACGATGGAGATATCATTTGGAACAGTACGTCCACACTCTTCCAGCATGCTTATCACACCAAAGCTCATGAGATCGTCACTGATAACAAGCCCTGTCGGAGGTTTTTCAAGCGAAAATAAATGTTGTACTGCTTCTCTTCCACCAGATTGTAAAAACTCAGCATGAAACTTATAATGTGGCGAAACAGATATCCCTGCTTCTTTCATCGCATTTTCATAGCCTGCTTCACGGTCGGTTGTCACAAGTAACTCTTTTGATCCGCCAATGAAGGCAATCTTTTCATGACCCAATTCAATCAGCAGTTCCGTGTTTTCCTTACCAGCTGCAAAGTTGTCATTGTCCACATAGGTAATTTCGTTTTCAAATTCGTGCGGTCTTCCTACAATAACGAAAGGGAATTCTTGCTCTTTCAAAAAATGGGTTAAGCGGTCATTTTTGCGGGAGTACAATAAAATTACTCCATCTACATAACTTCCATGGACCATTCGCTGAACTTCATTAAAAATTTCTTCTTCTGTTTCACCTGTAGACAAAACCAGCGAATACTGCACATCATGAATGTACGAACCTATTCCACGGATAATTTCCGGGAAAAATGGGTTTTGTAACGCTTTATTGGCAGACGATGGCATGACTACGCCGATTGTCTTAGTTGATTTCGCCACAAGATTCCGGGCGTTGATATTCGGATGGTACCCAAGACTTTTCATTGCTTTTCGAACGCGTTTTTTTGTTTCCGGACTGATTCTCGGGTTATCTGCAATTACCCGTGATACGGTAGAGGGCGAGACACCTGTTGCTATTGCTACATCTTTAATTGTTACACTCACTTATTCCACCCTCTACTTTACCTGATTTAGAATCTCGTTTGAATTCTATTCTACTAAATGTATGCGTCTTTTGTCACGAACTACTTCACCATTCACTAAAACTTCCTGCCCATCAGATAAACCAAACAGCTTTATATCAATTGTACGGTATGAGGGGATGAAGTCTCCTTCCCGGCTCACCAGATTAACTTGTATAGCATCTTTTTTAGATAGTATTTCCACCTTGAGTTTTATATAAGCACCGTTTTCATAAGCAAAGGTTTCACCGTCATCATCATAATGAGTAAACTCATATCGTTCTCCGTCCGAGCCTGCAAAAACATTCATGGAAACTGTATGTGGAAGTTTATCTGCGTTTGATGTCCATTCCCCCTGCAAAAGCGCTGTTCCTTTTTTTACGAAAATAGGAAGTTCCGAGAGCTCAGCATGAACTAAGTGAACCTGATTTCCTGGATATACTGTTTCATTTGCAAAATCAACCCATTGACCTTCAGGCAGGTAAACTGCTCGATCTGTTGCACCCGGGGCAAGAATAGGTGCTACGATTACATTATCCCCAATCATAAATTGATCGTTCAAGTTATATGTTTTTGTGTCCTTCGGGAATTCCATAAGTAACGGACGCATAATTGGCAAACCTGTTTCACTTGCCTGATAAAATAACGAATATAGCTGAGGCATCCACTCGTAACGCATCTGGATATATTTTTTCATTATTGCTTCATTATCTCGACCAAATTGCCATGGCTCCTGGTAATGTGTTCCAATAGCTGAATGATTTCGGAAGTATGGCGTAAATGCACCCACCTGGGTCCACCGCACCAACAGTTCTGCGTTTGTGTCATGAGCAAATCCACCGACGTCCGGTCCCGTGAACGGGATTCCGGATAATCCTAAGTTCATGCACATAGGTAAAGACATTTGCAGGTGTTCCCAGAAGCTGCGATTATCACCAGTCCACACTGAAGCATACCGTTGAACACCAGCATAACCAGCGCGGGTTAACAAGAATGGACGTTTTCCATTCAGCTTCTCCTTCATGCCTTCATATGTTGCTTTGCCCATCAGCAGTCCATAGACATTATGCAATTCTCGATGAGTAGCTGGGTTACCATCATTACGATGCATTACAGCTACATCCATCGTTTTAGTTTCATTAAATACTGCTGGTTCGTTCATGTCATTCCATATTCCTTCGATGCCCATATCCGTATAATAGGCATGTTTCTCGCCCCACCACTTCCGGACTTTTTCTTCTGTAAAGTCCGGAAATGCACTTTTGCCTGGCCATACATCCCCATAATACATTTCGCCCTCAATATATTTACAAAAATGATCTCCCCGAACTCCTTCTTGATAAGTCCGGTACTCTGAATCTTTCTTTACGCCAGGGTCAACTATTGGAACTATTCGGATACCCATTTCCCGTAAATCAGCAATCATCTTTTCCGGGTTGGGGAATTTCTCCTTATCAAATGTAAAAACACGGTACCCATCCATATAATGTATATCTAAATGAATAACATCCACCGGTATATCACGATCCACAAAATTTTCTGCAAGCGCACGTACCTCAGCTTCGGATCCATAGCTGTACCGCGACTGATGATAACCGAGTGCCCACTTTGGCGGAACAGGCATTCTTCCAGTCAGCTCGGTATACTGCTGCAAAACTGCTTTTGGGGTTGGACCAGCTAAAACATAGTAATCCAACTGGCCGCCTTCTGCCATAAACCCATATGTATCTTCAGAAGTCTTCATATCAAAAACTGTTCGAAATGTATTATCAAAAAACACCCCGTGTGCCCGACCGTTCCGTAGTGTCATGAAATATGGAATCGATTCATATAAGGGATCTGTCTCCGGATTGTGCGGTGCATAAACATCTGTATTCCACATGGTATATTTTTCGCCACGTTTATCCAGAAAGCCTGATTTCTCGCCAAACCCGTAGAAATGATCATCAGTATGCATTACTTTATGGGCAATCACTTCACCAGAAACCATATGACTCAGTCCCCGTTCTCCTTCGTCAAGAATCACTATTCCGTTTTCATCCATAACAGTTACGCGGAATGGTGTTTGATTAATCACAAGCTCCAGTTGACTCGTTTTCAGTATTACCGAATCCGATTCCTTTTTTTCAAAAACCTCTACAGCTGCTGGTGGAGCAATTACAGCCTTTGAATTGTCCAGAACTGGTACCTGCCCGGGATTCATTACAATCCTAACAATGGAAGGCGTGAAGAATTGAATATTAACGTATCCGTGCTCACAATCAAACGCAAAGCTGGATTCATTTTTTTTATAGCTCACTACCGGTCCAATATCGCGGTACCCTGCAGTTTTAGTATTTTTTTCTTTATCTGGATGAATAGCAAAACTAGTATCCTCAAGCATTGGTAAGCCTCCTCGTTTCGTTTCGATAAACACTAAAATTAGTTATCCTTTTGTTGCACCACTGGTTAACCCTGAAATTAAGTATCGTTGCAACAGTAAGAATACTAGTGCAATTGGAATTGCAATTAATATGGATCCAGCAGCAAATCGGGTGAAGTTAGTTGAAAACTGATCATTAATAAAATTATACAACCCAAGCGCTAATGTATAGTTTTCTGGGCTTGTCAGTACAATACGCGGCAATAGGAAGTCCATAAACGGTGCCATGAAATTAAACAGAGCTACTACAGCTAAAATTGGTTTCGCGAGTGGTAAAATAATTGTCCAGAAAATCTTTAAATGTCCTGCACCATCAATTTTTGCTGCTTCATCCAGTTCTTTAGGAATCGTATCCAGGTACCCTTTCACAAGCCATGCATTAAATGGTATTTGACCACCAATATATATCAGCATTAAACCATATAAGGAATCCGTTAATCCAATTGTGTTCAACAGAATATACAATGCGACCATCCCCATTAAAGCTGGGAACATCTGTAATAAAAGGAATAAATATAATCCATACTTACGTCCAAAGAAATTATATCTGGAGAAGGCATAAGCGATAAGTGAAGTAATCACAATCGATAACACGGAGTTAACAACTGCTACGTAAAGACTATTTTTATACCATGTTACATAGTCACTACCCGGATCGGTAAATAACCAGACGTAATGTTCAAGAGTTGGCCTGTCGGGAAACAGATCAGTTACAAGCATATTAGAACCAGGATTTACACTCATCATCACTGCCCAGAATAATGGATAACCAATAATGATAAACATAATTAAGAAGAATAAATAGATGAACGTTACCTCTATTTTGGATTTTGTTTTTGAATTCATAGCCATTAGTAACGTCCCTCCTCTTTAAATGCCGCTGTTTTTCTGAACTGGAAAAATGCAAAGATCGAAATAATCAATCCCATTATAATTGTAATAGCAGCTGCCATATTGTAGTTATTCGTTTCAAAGGTTAGCTTATAAACCCATGAAATTAAAATGTCAGTCCCTCCAGCATTTTGTCCCCGTACCGCTGGACCACCTTCATTAAACAAATAAATAATATTAAAGTTATTAAAGTTACCAGCATACTGCATAATCAAGAGTGGTGCAGTTGCAAACAATACATGCGGCAGCGTTATGAACCGCAGCTTTTGAAAACGGCTTCCTCCATCCACATCAGCCGCTTCATACATATCGGCAGGGACACTTTGCAGTACTCCGGTGAACAACGCGAATACAAATGGGAATCCAAGCCATGTTTGAATCATAATTAGTGCTGTTTTTGCCCAGAAAGGATCCGACATCCAAGGTATCATCATATTGAATTGACTCAATATATCTCGGTTAATCGCCCCAAAGGTTGGGTTAAACAGCGCCGAGAAAATTAATATAGATACGAACGCTGGAACTGCCCACGGTAAAATCAAAACAGTTCGTAACGTGCGTTTGAATTTAATCCGTTTATCATTAACCAGTAATGCTAGAAATAGCCCTAGAACTATTTGAAGTGTTGTAGCAACGATTGTCCATACGATCGTCCATGTAAATACATTTAGAAAGGTATCCTGCCAAATCCCCACATCAAATAGGGCAGCGAAATTGTCAAAACCTACCCAATCTAATAATTTTCGTGGTGGTGAATTATACTGGTTATAATTTGTGAAAGCTAAGCTAATCATGAATAATAATGGCAAAACAACAACGAAGATCAGCATCGTCAGCCCAGGCAGAATCATAAAATAAGGAAATCCACGATCATAAAAGCTTGTCATACCGCTTAAGAAAGATGGTTTAGGTTTTCCTTCTTCCCGTGCGATAGCATCCCGCCGTGCATCCTTTATATTAAATATGTATATTGCTAATCCAAACGTGAGAACAATAACCGAAATCAGTCCTTGAATCAAAAGCTGGATAGAATGATGTTCACGGGGTATCGTACCGAGTGTAAATAATCCCCAGATACCAATATCTATGTAATGCCATGTAGTTACTAAGAAAGATGTCGTAATGATCAGGAACAAAATACCTTTAAGTATTCTTCTGCTGTATATTTGTCCTAATCCAGGAACGATGATAGATAAAAGAGTAGCAATGTTACGGGGCTGACCTAATCCTGTTTTTTGCTTTGACTGACGTTCTGACATTTGTTTAACCCCCTACTAAAATGTATCTTTAAAAGGATATATGGAAGGCAGTGCCTTCCATATATCAGATATGTTTATTTTTTATTCTGTAGTAGCTCCTGAAGCTTCAATTTGATTTTTAATAGTTTTAACTGCTTCTTCCAGTACAGGCTCTACAGGTTCACCTTTTGATATAAACGAAAGTGCATTGTTGATTGGTTCCCATACTTGTTGCATAGCTGGCACACTAGGCATTGGCTCACCGTATGTTGTTTGCTCGGCAAAAGCAGAGTAAATTGGATCTTCTGCAATAACTGAGCTTTCCATAACATCTTTACGTGGTGGAATTTCTCCAGCCATGTCATAATATGTCATTGCATTCTCTTTATTTGTTAAATAAGCCATCAGATCCTGTGACCACTCTGGATTTTCAGAGTAATACGATTGCATATAGGATTTTACTCCCACAAATGACTTTGGAACTTCTCCATTACTTAGTTTAGGTAATGGAGCTGCTGCTAAGTCTTCACCTAACGCATCACTATATTCACGAACCATCCATGGTCCGTTAATTACAGTTGAAACCTTTCCTTCTTTAAATAAACCATTCATAATATCCGGTGTTAAATCTTGTGGAATATAATCTTTCTCAAACCAAGATTGTACCAATTTACCCCCTTCTACTGCTCCTTCATTTGCTAGACCAATATCAGTGATGTCGTAATTTCCGTTTTCATTTGCAAATGCATAAGCGCCATTACCTGAAAAGAATGGATAGACAAAATAGAAATTGGCAGCTTCCATAAGAAATCCGAATTTATCTTCACTTGGCTTTGTATCACTTTCTGCAATGGCCATTAAATCATCCATTGTTGCTGGTGCATCATCTACTAAAGATTTATTATAATACATTGCGTATGTTTCAATAACTGCTGGGTATCCCCAGTAATCCCCATCATATTGTACGGCCTGTAAAGCTGTATCTGTATATCCTGATTTTGTATCACCTAATTCAACTGGTGCAACCAACCCACGAAGTACAAGGTCTCCAATGCGATCATGTGGCTGGAAAATAATATCCGGTCCATTTCCAGCGGGTCCTTCAACGTCCAGTTTTTCCACTTGATCAAGCATATCTATTGGAACTATCTCCACTTCAATTCCCTTTTCTTCTGTATATTTTTCAGTGATTTCTTTAACTGCTTTTTCCTGCTTTTCTTCAGCATTCACCCACAACGTAAGCTTTTCAGGTTTTTCAGGCATCTCCTGTGAAGCCTTATCACCCTCACTGTCAGAACCTTTATCTGTTGATTTCGTCTCTTCCGGCCCACATGCAGCTAGTAAACCTATTAAAAGCAACATTCCTAAAATAGTGCTTAACCATTTCTTCATCTAATTTGACCTCCCAAATGTATTGCTTGCGCATGATTTGTGAAAACGTTTGCACAAGATTTAATATTATTATACACGGTTCCTTGAAAATTTCAACAATTATTTTTATTCTTAAAAACCTTAGTATATAAATCGTATAGCGCTTACATTTATTTTAATAACTGCTATAATGATGGTATACATTATTTGACAAATACATGCTTTCTTTCATTATTACGGACAATAAAATACAAACGTTTGTACAAAGGAGCTGCGAATAAAATGCATAAAGAATCTCTCTATCATCGCCCTATTAATAATTTTGCTTACGCATACAATCAGGAGACTCTCCATATTGTTCTGCAAACAAAAAAGAATGATTTGAAATCCGCCAATCTTATTTATGGTGATCCCTACGAATGGATTGATAAGACGTGGAAAAAGGAATCGCTAGCTATGACTAAATCCGGATCGACTGCCCTTCATGACTTTTGGTTTGCTGAAGTAAAACCGGAATTTAAACGAATGCGGTATGCCTTTCACTGTTCTGATTTAAGTGAATCATGTTTTTACACGGAGAAAGGAATTTTTTCTTTCGTACCTGAAGATATTGCGAACTATTTCTGCTTCCCTTTTATAAATAGCATCGATGTGTTCACTCCCCCTTCCTGGGTAAAAGATACAATCTGGTATCAGATCTTTCCAGAACGGTTTGCAAATGGTGATTCAACCAACGATCCTGCTGGGGCTTTACCGTGGGGGAGTGCTGAGCCAACGCCTGCTAATATGTTTGGAGGAGACTTTCAAGGGGTTATTGATCACCTGGATCACCTCAGGGAACTTGGAGTCAATGGAATCTATTTCACGCCGATATTTAAGGCGAATTCCAACCATAAATACGACACCATTGACTACATGGAGATCGATCCGCAGTTTGGTGACAAAGAAACGTTCCGATTACTAGTAAAAGAATGTCATGCCCGGGGTATTCGTGTCATGCTTGACGCGGTTTTTAATCATAGTGGATATTTTTTCGAGCCATTCCAAGACGTATTGAAAAATCAGGAGAAATCAAAATATAAAGAGTGGTTTCATATATGGGATTTTCCATTAGTCACTGAACCTCGGCCAAATTACGATACGTTTGCTTTCGTCCCTTCGATGCCCAAATTAAATACTGAGCATCCAAAAGTAAAAAAATACCTTTTAGACGTTGCACGTTACTGGACGAAAGAGTTTGATATTGACGGGTGGCGTCTTGACGTCGCAAATGAGGTCGACCATGCATTCTGGCGTGACTTTCGCAGGGTTGTTAAAGAAATTAAACCCGACACATATATATTAGGGGAAATCTGGCATGACTCCATGCCATGGCTTGAAGGTGACCAGTTTGATGCTGTAATGAATTATCCATTTACTAACGCTGTTATCGACTACTTCGGAAAGCATACCATTCAAACTGATACCTTCACTCACATGATAAATGAAGTAAACCATATGTACCCAAAAAACGTTAATGAAGTGTCGTTTAATTTACTGGACAGTCATGATACATCGCGAATCCTGACATTAGCGGAAGGGAACGCTGAGAGGGTTAAACTTATGTACCTGTTTCAGCTTACCTTCACTGGATCACCCTGCATTTATTATGGTGATGAAATCGGAATGGATGGTGGCGAAGATCCGGAATGCCGCGCTTGTATGATATGGGATGAAAAAGAACAGGATAGGGAGCTGTTTCAATATATTCAACGTTTAATACAATTCAGAAAAACCAATCTGTCCCACGCCGGTGAATTTCGCTTTCTGGATAGAGAAGATTCATCCGAACTATTGGTCTATGAAAGAACATCAGCTGATATACGATATATTTTCATCCTGAACAACAGAGATACCGCAGTTGAACTAGATTTAGATCAATGGATCGGTACAGATGATAAATCTGTTACAGACCATAACCTATTAGAAGACTGCACGAGCTCCGTTTCAAGATCAGATAAATTAGCAGCGTATGGTTTCAAAATATTAGAAGTGAGCAGGTAATCAGTACTATGTTACGTGTTGCGAATTTCCGGGTAAAGTCCTAGTAAAGCAAAACAACGGGAGGGAACTGGAAATTGAAAATCTTAAATAATGTACGGTTGTTTAGACCTTTTGAGAGCGAGTCATCGGAGGATATTTTTCATATCGAATTGAATGAGGGGAAAATAAAATCTATTAATAATGGATTAACTTCTGAACAGGGCGCACACGTGGTTGATTGTGAAAGACGTGTTGCTGCTGCAGGGTTTAATGACACACATATGCACTTGCTGCGCTATGGTTTAATGAAGAAGGAACTTGACTTTCGTGAGGTTACATCCTATCAAGAAATGAAGGATCTGATATCCAATCGGTATACCGAAGAAAAAATGGAAGAGAACGAATGGGTTGTCGGACGTGGTCTGATTGACAGCCAGCTAACCGACATTGATTGTCCACTTACCGCTGATGATTTAGATGAACTGGAGTATAACAAGCCGGTTTTCTTTTTACATGATGATGGACATGAATGTGTCGTGAACCATGAGGCAATCAAAATCCTCAAACAGGAACCTAATCTTTTAAAAAATCACGAGACCTTCATAGAAATGGACGATAACGGGAATTGGACCGGTCGCTTTAAGGATACTGCTGTACACTTCATCAAATTTAATTTTCGTCAAAAAGATGAATCTGAAATTTATGAGGCTGTTCGAGATGCAGTACCACACTTAAACAAAAGCGGAATTACTTCGGCTCATACGGATGATTTAAATTTTGTTGGTAACTATGATCGACTCTGGCAGACGTATCTTGATCTGGAAAAAGATGGACATTTAAGCCTTGACGTTCATCTCCATCATTATATTTTTAATAATGATGATCTGAAGAACTTGCTTCGTACCAACGACAAACGAACGGGTGACGGTAGTGAACGTGTTAAAGTAGGTTCAGTTAAAATCTTTTTGGATGGCACACAACGGCTGCATACTTCCGCATTAAGACAGGCTTATCATGATAAACCCGAGACGAGCGGTAACCTGATTTATAAGCAGGAAGAACTGAATGAAATGGTTAAAACTGCGCATGACAATGGGATGCAGGTGGCCATGCACGCAATTGGTGATCGAGCAGTGGAAGAGGCATTAAATGCACTTGAAAAAGTCGATACGAAAAGTCTGAGACACCGCATTATTCATGCACAGGTACTTGCTCCAGACTTATTGGAAAGACTTCAGGAAGTGAAGCCATATATTGAAACACAACCTGGATTTATGATGGATGAACACTCGCAAACCGTAAAATGGGTTGGTGAGGATCAGGAAAAGTACTGTAATCCATGGAACACAGTAGATAGAATGGAAATACCATTTACGCTTAGTTCGGATACGCCAATCGGCCCATTGTCTCCGTTAACAGGGATTTTCGCAGCCGTTAACCGAACAGATACAGGTGGTAATCCTGAAGGTGGCTGGATACCAAATGAAAAGCTGTCGATCGACCGAAGTTTCCAAGGGTATTCACAAAGCGGCGCGGAGCTTGAATTCCGCGAGAATGAAAAAGGAAGAATCGAACCTGGTCAACAGGCAGACCTTGTATTGCTTTCCGAACATCCTAAAGAAATCAAATCAAGCGATTTAAACAATATCGAAGTTATCGAGACCTGGAGTAAAGGTGAACGAGTTTTCCACAAAAGGTAACAGTTGCATGCTGACTCTGCTGAAGGGTCAGCATTTTTAAACGAAAATGTTTAGAAAAACTTGCCTTATCGCCAAACCTTAGTTGCACTTATGCAGTAAGAAAGGATTTATACTTTCTTATCTGCTAAAATGAAAACGGGAGTTCCGGCTGAAGGAGGAATTAGATTGCAAAAGGTTTTAATGAATGTTCAAACCGCTTACCATGGCGAAATCCTGCGTGCAGGAAAAATATACGAAATTGATGATGACATTGCTAAACGATGGATAGCCAGTAAGATAGCAGCCAAAGTGGAAGAAGAAACAGATTCAGAGAAATAGATTTTTTTATCATTATACATTGAAAAAACCTCGATGGCACTAGACATGCCATCGAGGTTTTTAGTTATATCTGCTTATTTCCAATTTTGATTATATGTTTCTACACTGCAAACAATAAACAGCTTTGCATCGTCTGGGATGTTTTCATCCAATCGTTTATTAATGTTCATTTCATTCCGGTCTGCCAATAATGTGGCACCTTTTTCAAGCAGTGCCATAAAAGCATCTCTGTACGTGTTCCAACCCGGATCCGGATTGATTTGATAAATGTTTTCGCCTTCAACATCACTTGTTAATTTAGTATAGATCGTGCTCGATCCATGATAACGTGAAGCTTTTGCCATGATTCTGGAGAACGTTTCGTCTGAGATTACAAACTCATCTACTTTCGAGTGCTTAAAGTTATCAATATGTTTTTCTTTCTGAATTTCAACTATCGTATAGATAATCGTGTCTAATTCAATGGCAAGTTTTTCGATAGAAGATGTGATTAATAGACTTTTACCATCGGCTAAAGAGGAGTCCGCTATTCGGTCGTCTGAAAAGATAAGTACCGACGAAGCTTTCGCAACGTTTGCATCAATTAATGTCTCTCGATCTTCCGCATGTCCCTGAATAAAGGTTACGTGTTCATGCCTGTATGGTGTTTCCGGCATATCTGCAATAATGACTATGTGTTTTAGATCCTCATCATTTAATAGCTCTTCCAATGTATTTCTCGTTCGATCACTCCATCCAACTAATACATAATGACCGTCTTTAGTAAATGGCAATTTCCCTTCCTCCTTTAATATCCGGTACAACGAAAATAAATTTACGATTTTACCTATTACTACACCCATGAGACCTATTCCTACGATATACAATGCAATCGCGAAAATTTTCCCTTCCACTGTCACAGGTGATACGTCGCCATACCCTACTGTCGTAACGGTTGTCATGACCCACCAGAATCCTTCAAAGGCATTCGGGAATGTCTCCGGTTCAATAAAGTGGATAGAATAGGAACTAATTACTAGCATAGCAATAACGATTGCAAATATTTTAATGTTTCCAGCTTGGTTAAGCTTTGGATATACTCTGGTCAGAAACCATATCATATGTACCTGCTCCTTACATTTATACTTCTAGTTGTAGTGTATCGTATTTTCCTGTGTTTGTAACATTTTTTCTAAACAAATAAAATAGGGTGTTCTTTATAAAATAGTTGTATAAGAGAGCAATTTGTTGTAGATTACACAAAATCTCTAAACTGAAAAAGTTACATGAAGTACTAATGAAGAAAATCTGCGATCGCATCATCGAATTCACTTCGCTTTCCGTGGGCACGGCTTCAGCTTCCTTGCCCCGGCAAGGGGTATGTCAACGTTGTCCGCAAAGGACGGGTTTAGTTGGCCATCATTATTTACTCTGCGGGGCCTTCAGACTCGCGCTGTTCCCGCAGGAGTCACCGCCCTCCGCTCAGCAGCCGCCCTAAGGTGCGCGACTGCCAGCAGCGGAAATCTCGTTGCTGTTACGTTGCAGTTTACATCAAATACGACAAAATTAACTAGCATCATGGTTTAGAAATAGGCATTTTTCAAGTCTACGAGAAATACAGTTTTTTGCACTCATTTTTTTATGTGCAATAGTTGATGAATAAAAAAACCAGACACGTGTTAACGCATCTGGTTCATTTTTACTTATCTGCATCCAATTCGAAATCTTCCTTGCACCATTCCTTGAAAATTTCGTAGTCGTCATGGACCTGATTTTTATAAAAGATCGATGCAGCAGTTAGCTGCGAAAGGAATCCTTCATATTCATTTCCAATTGCTTTTATTATTTCTTCCTCACTCTCATGGTCAAACTGCATTTCATCTGCACGCGCATGAGCTTTTGCTGTTACCTTGCCCATCACCTCAACAGTCGAAAGGATGCTTTGTTTATCATTCAGTTCATTTGGATCAACTTCATCTTCAAACGGCGAATTCTCACGAACATAAAAATCATGCGCACCTAAGGAGAAGTACCCAAGATACGGGTCTTCTAAATACTGCATTGCTTTCTGTGCAGTAATTACACGTTTTCCCTGATGCGTGAAGTCATCTGAAAAAAATTCATCATATGGGAAGAAATGATTTGGTGCCGGTGTACGCGCCTCTTTTGCCTCAAGAACCAAGTCTCCGTCATCACCATCTGCATGACCATCGATCAGTATATAATAACGCAATAGACCAATCGAACCAGTACCTGCTCCCAACTTTTTAACGACATCTTTAATCGCGTAAAAACCATCCCGCTGCTTGTTTGATGGATCGATTGATGCAATATAATCCGGCCATGCATCTTCAAGCTCCTTCTGCTCATTTTCAGTAAGATGCATTAAGTCATCTGTTTCCTGGAATCTACGCTCACCACTATCTACTGTCGTAACTGCCTCCAGTACTGCATTTGCCTGCCGCTCCGGTAAGCCTGTTAGCAACGTATGAACCGGCCCTTTGGTATTCTGTTTTTCAAAAGTTAAATCTACTGGTATCTCCGCGCGATCGACGAACGACTGTAACTGTTTATAGTATGCATTCACATACTCATGGATCAGTTTTATTTGATCGTCTTCAGAATAACCCAATTCCTCGCTGTACAATGCAATACTGACAGCCATCCGGTACACATCATACAGATACGAGCCAAGATATCCCTCGTCGAAATCATTTGCGTTGTATACCATTTTACCTTCTTTATTTTTAAAAGCCCCAAAATTTTCAAAGTGCAAATCACCCTGTAGCCAAGTGGGTTTTTCACTAGGTGTATGATAAGCAAACGGTAAAAGTGTTGCATCATAATAAAATAAAAATGCACTGCCACGGTAAAACTGAAATGGATTGGCAAGCATTTTACTGTATTTTTTTTGCTGGTCTTCATAATTCAATCCAACTAATTCTTTATCAAACTGCATCAGAGCAGTCTTTACTGTTTCTTTCCGCAGATTTTTTCGTGTTACTACTATATGTTCCATCATTTGATTTCCCATAATAATTCCTCCGTTTCTCCTAAGCACAACTCCTATCCTACATGTGATTGCCGAACTTTTCAGGTCATAGGATTATAAAATAAAAAGAGATTCTCCTATGGAAGAATCTCTAAACTCCTTGAGTAATTAATTATCATGCAGATTTGTCTTTGAAATTTTCTTATCTAAATCTTCATATCGATAGTAATCTATAGCTTCATATAACTCTTCACGGGTTTGCATATTTTCCAGGAAATCCTTTTGGGTGCCTTTTTCCTGAATTTCGGTAAACACTTTTTCATATGCTTTTGCAGCTACACGCAAGGAGGTTACTGGATAAATCACCATACTATAACCATAACTTTCAAATTCTTCCGCATTGTAATATGGTGTTTTACCGAATTCGGTCATATTTGCGAGCAGTGGAACGCTAATATTATTCCTGAACTGTTCAAATTCTTCTTTTTTTGTCAACGCCTCTGAAAATATCACGTCTGCTCCAGCTTTAGCATAATCATTTGCTCTCTTGAGTGCGCTTTCGATTCCTTCGACACCTACTGCATCTGTTCTAGCAATAACGATTAACGTTGGTGCGACCTCTTTGATGGCTTTAATTTTTTGCACCATTTCATCATTTGGAACTAATTTTTTCCCATTTAAGTGACCACATTTTTTAGGCAATTCCTGATCTTCAATCTGAACAGCAGCAACATTAACTTCGACCATCTCTTTCGCTGTTTTAATTGTATTTAAAACACCACCATAGCCTGTGTCGATATCTACTAGGAGTGGTAAATTTGTGGCACGAATAATTTCCTTTGCTCGCAAAGCAATTTCTTCTGAATTTACTATTCCCAAATCAGGCAGACCTTTGCTGGCTGTATAGGCTGCACCAGATAAGTATAAAGCACTAAATCCTGCTTGCTTCGCAATTAATGCTGCCATTCCATCGTGAACCCCTGGTACTTTTAAGATAGACTTCTCGTTGACCATCCTCAAAAAGTCAGTGGCTAGCTCTTTTTGCGTGGAATGTTCTTGCGTTAACCAACTCATTACATCCCTCCTTTTTAAATAATAAACCTGCTCATAAAATCATCAGCACTCATACTCTTTAAGCCAGAATAGTCTTGACATAGAGCATAAATTTCGGTTGCCTGTTTTTCTGGAAATCTGGTTTCAAGATTTGCTTTAAATTTTGTTAAGAGTTTTGGAATTCCTTCTTCTCGACGAAAGCGGTGCCCTAAAGGATATTCCCGTACTATTTTTTCAGTAGTGGTGCCGTTGCGCAAGAATACCTGGACAGCATTTGCAATGGAACGCTTTTCAGGGTCCAAGTAATCAGCGGTGAATTGTTTATCTTCAACTACTTCCATTTTAGTACGAAGCTGATCTACAAGTGGATTGTTTGCTGTTTCTTCCTCATAATGGTCTGCTGTAATGGTTCCGAAGAGTAATCCTATAGCTGTTATGTATTGCAGACAATGGTCACGATCTGCTGGGTTAAATAATGGCCCAGTCTTATCGATGATTCGAATTGCGGATTCATGAGTAGTAATGACAATCCTGTCAATAGCTTCGATACGATTTAAAAGTTCAGGGTGCAGATCCACAGCACATTCTGCAGCTGTTTGGGCATGAAATTCTGCTGGATAAGATATCTTAAACAGAATATTTTCCATTACATAGGAACCTAAAGGCTGGCTTACTGTTAGCTTTTCCCCGCCAAATAAAACATCTTCAAATCCCCAGCCTTTTGCAGACAAAGCTGTTCTATAACCCATTTCACCATTTACTGCCATTAATGCCAGACGCACGCCTCGACTTGTGGCATCACCCGCTGCCCAGGACTTTCTGGAACCAGCGTTTGGAAAATGACGATAGGTACGTAGGCTGGAGTTATCAATCCATGCATTGGAAACTGCATTAATAATTTCATCTTTTGTACCGCCTAACATTTCTGTTACCACAGCAGCTGTAGCCACTTTGACAAAGAGAACGTGATCTAGACCCTTTCGATTCAAGCTATTTTCAAGTGCCAAAACCCCTTGAATTTCATGGGCTTTAACCGTAGCAATTAACACATCTTCCATCTTTAGAGGGGCCTTACCTTTAGCGGTATTATTCCGACTAACATAATCAGCAACTGCTAATATTCCTCCCAGATTATCAGATGGATGACCCCATTCAGCTGCTAGCCACGTATCATTATAATCTAGCCATCTTATCATCGTCCCAATATTAAATGCCGCAAGAACTGGATCTAGTTCGAATTGTGTACCAGGAACTCTGCTTCCATTCGGAACGAGCGTACCAGGTACCACAGGGCCAAGATGTTTCGTGCAGGCAGGATAACGTAATGCCAGAAAACCACATCCCAATGTGTCCATTAAAACGTAGGAAGCAGTCTTCACTGCATCATCATTATCAATTTTTCCATCTTTAACATAGTCAGCTATTTCTACTAATAATCTGTCAGTTTCAAATTTACTATTCTCCAATATAATTCCCCCTACCAGTAATAAATTGCAGCAAGTATAGACATAAACATAATAACGAAGCTTGAAAAAGTTCCAATTATATACTGCTCTTTTTTGGTAAAAACACCAGTTTCATATGCGAAAAATGTAGTCGGTGAGTGAATAGGCAAAATCATAACACCACCGATAATCATGATAATCATAAATGTAAGTTTTTCAGCTTGAATATGCATGATTTCTGCATATGATACAACAATTGGAAAAATAACGATCATTGCAGAAGAAGGAACTACAAATAAAAGTCGTATCAAAAAAACAAAAAGAGCAATCGTTACAATTTTTATCACAAAAGATTGATCTGGTGATACAAGGCTAATTAATTCTTTAGCCAATGCATCCGCAGTTCCGTTCCTCGCCATTAACATACCAAGTGAAAAAGATGACCCTAATAATAAGAAGTTTTCCCAATCATAGTTACGAATCACTTTATTTGTTATTATCTTTACTCCTGGAAACGAATACAGAACAATTAAAATCATAGGAGGCAATAGCAATGGTACTTTATCTTGATCGGCGATAATCCATGTTAGTATCATTAATAAAAATGTGCTTATCACTAACCAAAAGACGGGAGTATATTGCTCCTTATTTTCTTCTTCAGGAAAATTAACTAATTTATCCTCCTTGAACCAGTCGTCTTCCGGATTTGTTTTTTTGAGATATTGCCAAACAAAGATAACAATTAGTAAACACCCTGCCCATAATGGGGGACCTATATGTAATAACCAATCTAACCAGCCTACATCCGCTACATGATAGTCTCTTAATAATTGAGAGGCCAGAATAGGGAATCCACCACCAGTAAAAATAATCATTGTAGCTTTTTGATTTAGCATTCCAATCACATACATACAGAACTTTTCGAACAAACTTCTACTTTGAAATCCATAGTAATGATTTAACTTTGTAATTAAAGGAGACAGCATTTTAAATCTAGCAATTGCTGAAGGCAGTAAAATTGGCAGTAATAGAATAAAGATTGGTAACGTCATCACGAGCGTGATAGGTCCTTTTTTGCTGACTTTTACTAAAAATCTGGCAATCATTTTATCTATACCTACAAATACTAGTGAATAACTTATAAGAGATAGCATTAGAATAAAGTACAGTGCCGGAGACAGAAAACCACTAAACGCCTCCTCGACACTATCTACCAGTCCAAATAACAGCATACATGCAAGTAGTAGAATGCTGGATGCACCGCTTGGGATTGGAACTGCTACCCACAGGTAGACGGCAACTAACAACAAACCCATGGTCAGCTGTTGATCCATCGTGAACCCATTTAAAAATTGCTGCTTCATATATATAATGAATACGACTATTAACAGGCAGTAAATAATTTTAGCTTTCATGGTCCTTCTCTACTTACTTTGTTCGAATTTTGTTTTAGACTTTCGGTTTTTAATAAGAGGTATCAAAAAGGATAAGAAAGCAATTAACAGCATGATTGCTGAAATTGGATTGCTTACGAAAATAGATAAACTTCCGTTTGATATCGTTAAAGCTTGTCTAAACGACTGCTCCATCATGCCACCAAGAATAAATGCAAGTAATAAAGGAGCAGCAGGGAATTGAATTATTCGCATAAAATATCCAATAATTCCAAATGCCAAAAGCAGGTACAAATCAAACGTATTAAAACTTATTGCATAAACTCCGATAATACAAAACACAATGACTAAAGATATCAGCAATTGTTTTGGAACGAGTAAAATACGTGAAAGATACGGAATCAGTGGTAAATTCAATATGAGCAACAGTACGTTACCAATATACATACTGGCGATTACTCCCCAGAATACATCTGGATGGTCTGCCATTAATAAAGGTCCGGGCTGAATTCCCAGAACGATTAATGCCCCTAGCATTACAGCAGTTGTTCCTGAACCAGGTATTCCCAGACTTAGCAATGGAACGAACGCACCAGTTGATGCTGCATTATTAGCCGTCTCAGGAGCTGCCACACCACGTATTGCACCCTTACCAAATTCGTCAGCGTTTTTCGACATCTTCTTCTCACTTATATAACCCAGAAAAGATGAAATAGTTCCACCTGCACCTGGAAGAACTCCAACTAGAAAACCAAGCACTGATTGTCTTCCCATAGTTGGAACTAACTCTTTATATTCACTTTTTGTAAGCTTAAGACTACCCACACTATGCATATTATTCATTTTTTCATTTCTATTTTTAATAAGCGAAGTTACCTCTGCAAGGGCAAACAAACCTAGCGCGATGACTAGAAAATCTATTCCTTCCAAAAGGTGCGGACTTCCAAACGTAAAACGAAGCGTCCCAGTTTGTCCATCAATTCCAATTGTTGCAATCATTAATCCAATCGTGCCTGAGATCAGCGCTTTTATAGTCGAACCATCAGAGAGACTGGCTATTGCGGTCAAACCCAGTAGCATAAGAGCAAAATATTCGGTAGGTCCAAAAGAAACCGCTACTTTTGATAATAATGGTGCTAAGAAAGTTAGAAAAATGATACCTATCGTTCCTCCAACGAATGAGCCAATTGCAGCTATGGCGAGGGCTTTTCCAGCTTTTCCTTGTTTAGCCATAGGATAACCATCAAATGTTGTAGCTACCGCTTCAGAAACGCCAGGAGCATTCAACAAAATGGATGACGCTGCACCTCCGTAGGCTGCACCATAATAAACACCTGCCATTAATAACAACGCAATTGCTGGGTCCATTCCATATGTAATAGGAATCATTACCGCGATTGCTGTAATTGGACCAAGTCCTGGAATCATACCTATAACCGTACCTACGACAACACCAATAAATACAAACATTAACCCTTGAAAGCTGAGTGCTACTTGAAAGCCCTGTGCTAATCCTTGAAATACTTCCATTCTGTTACCTCCTTCTGATCATACATGCCCAATTGCTTTTAGAAAGGTAAAATCCCTGTAGGCAACTGTACTTGTAAAAATGAATCAAATAATAAATATATTAATATTGGGACGCTTAGTGAAACAATCGCGTTGACCGCGTGCCTTTTAAATCCGAGAAATAGTGAACAAAAAAAGAGAAATAATACAGTAGTTATAATGAAGCCAATGATTTCAAGGAAAAATATATAAAGGAATATGAAACCAATTACTATCAGTACAATTTTTAGTTCACTTTTAGATAAATGATCATCATCATTTTCTTTTTTATTTTGATCCTTAGTAAAATAAAGGGAAATCGACAAAATCAATAACAAAAACCCTAGTCCTATCGGCACAAGATCAGAATCTATGGGAACGTATTTATAGGAAGGTAAATTAAAACTCATTACCAGGTAACCGATAGCTAAAACAACTAAAAAAGCAGAAATCTTTTTATTTAATGTACGAAACATGGTTATACCACCTCTTCTTAGAAAACTTGGCTTTTCGCCAAGCATTTTATGGCGAAAGCCTTAGTTGCACTTATGCAGCAAGAAAGGATTTATACTTTCTTATCTGTTTAGAAAAACTCGGCATTCGCCTCGTCTTTGATAGCGAATGCCGAAGTTTTACTTATACCGGCATTTGCTCTAAACTTTTATACTTTCCTTATGTGTAAAAAAGTAAAGCCAATGACCGAAATCATTGGCTAACCTGTTTTGTCTTACTTTGCAAGCCCTAATTCTTCTAGCAACGCTTTAATATCTTTCTTTTCTTTGTCTAAGAATTTCTTGTATTCCTGGCTATCCATATACATTTCACTCCATCCAAACTTCTTGCGGATTTCAGCAAACTCTTCTGATTCACTTAACTTTTTAAATTTCTCTTCATAGAACTTAACAGCAGCTTCATCCATGTCTGGCGGTCCAAAAAATCCACGCCAGTTCACAAAAGTAGCATCAATCCCCTGTTCCTTAACCGTTGGGAAATCAGACAACACTTCACCTTCTAAACGTTCTTCAGATGTAACACCTAATACTTTGATTTTGCCTGCTTTGACTTGTTCTACTGTTTCAGCAACACCAGTTGAATATACGTCAACACTTCCATTTAGTAACGCAGTCAGAGCACCACCATCTTGATCTGATACATATTTAATTTTTGTAACATCAACACCTGCTGCTTTTGCAATTTTAACGAACTGAATGTGATCCATACTTCCTGGTGATGAAGCGCCGATAACCGTAATACTTGATGGATCTTTCTTCATATCATCAAATAATTCATTCATGTTATCCCATTTTGCATCAGCCGCTACCGCAAATGCAGCATAGTCTGCAATAACATTAGAAAGCGGGGTGAAATCCTCATGTCCATATTCTGATTGACCATTTAACGGAACTAATAAAATAGGTGGTGATGATACGAACAAGTCAGTGTTACTTCCTTTCTTCGCATGAATTGAAGCCCATCCAACTGCTCCGCCACCGCCTGGCTTGTTAACAATCCCAATATCCTGTTCGATGATACCTGTTTCATTGAATACTTTTCCTACCATCCTTGCAGTTGTATCCCAACCGCCACCTGCTCCAGATGGTGACACAATTTCAATCGAACTATCTGGAGTCCATTCCCCATCTGACTTATTACTTGCTTTTTCATTATCCGAACATGCTGCCGTAAAAATCATTAATAATACAAATGCTAATAATGGTAATAATTTTTTCAATTTATATCCCCCTCGTTTTTCCAATGACTTTTTCACATCATTGGTACTAGCTACAACTGTAAATCAATTTTTCAGAAATGTAACCGTTTTCAAAATAAAATAACAAAAGGTCATTTCGTCTATTTTGTTCATTTTGTTCACAGTAAAAGAAAAAAACATCCGGATTAAAAAATCAGGATGTTTGTGTAATACTCTTATATTTCCTTTCCGGTCTTCCAACAATTCCATACTCAAGTTGCGCTGTACATTTTCCTATCGATATTAAATATTCCAGGTAACGCCTTGCCGTTGTTCTGGAAGCGCCTATTTCAACACCCATTTCTTCTGCTGTAAGTCCACCATGACTGTTTTCTATGATTTCATTAATCTTTTTTAATGTTAAAGGATCAATGCCTTTGGGAGTAAGTTCAGTTCTGGGATTCTCTATTTGCTGATAGCCGAAATAATCATCTAAAAAAGATTGATCAATTTCCGACTTATCATTCAGTGAATTTTTGGTGCGTTTATATTTTTCAATCGTTTCAATAAAGCGGTCCATTTTTACTGGCTTAATAATGTAATCAAAAACACCATTTTTAAGTGTGCTTTCAACCATTAATTTATCCGTTGCTGCAGATATCATGACAATATCTATCGAACCGTCTATCTTCCTGATTTCGCCTATCAATTCTGTGCCTAGAATATCAGGCATATATATATCCAATAAAATTAAATCAATTGAATGCTTCTCAACTAACTGCAAGGTTTCTTTTCCATTAAGTGCCTTACCTACTACCTTAACATCACTTATCTTTGACAAAAATTCTTCATGAATACCCGCTACTCGAAAATCATCTTCTGCAATTACTACATGAATCATTTAATCACCCACTCGGTTGTTTTGGTATAAAAATGGAAAAGACGGCACCACCATCATTTTTATTATAGACTTCTATCCCACCTCGAAGATCCTCAACAATCTCCTTTACAGATGCTAATCCATATCCACGATCAAGATCCTGCTTAGTTGAAAACCCGGTTTTAAATAAATTAACCATTACATCTTCTTCTATACCAGGGCCGTTATCAGCAATATCAAATATGATATCTTCTCCAATATCTGTAGAAAAAAAGGTAACGCTTTTGATTTGGTTATGTTCAACAGCTTCTATAGCATTATCTATTAAATTTCCCAGTATAGTTATTAGTTTCGTCATATCAATATGCTTCGGAACGCTATCTAGGGAGGTATTTTCATCAATATGAAAATCCACCTTTTTTTCAGAAGCCTTACTAATCTTTCCTAGCAAAATTGCTTGAACAGTCTTATCTTTAATTTGCTCAATAACTACTTTATTTTGGTTAAGACGAAGGGAAGATTCTTTTTGTAATAATTCAATTGCTTCATCAAAATGTCCTAATTGCAGTAATCCAGATAAAACATATAATTTATTGGTAAATTCATGCGTCTGAGCTCGTAAATCTTCTGAATACCTTCGAACTTCAGAAAGTGCATTTAACATCTCATTTACTTCTGTCTTGTCCCGAAAACTCGCTACAACACCAACAACTTCTCCATTTTCCTTAATTGGCGTTCGATTAACAATAACAGCACGGTCTCGTAAAAACATTTCTTCGTCTTTCTTACTACTAACACCAGTGTTAAGTACTTCATACATTTTAGTATTAGGCAGAATGTTTTCTATCTTTTCCATCCGCGGATCATCTGTATAACCTAATATCATTTTTGCTGAATGATTCATCATGGTTACATAACCATGTTTATCAATCGAGATAATTCCTTCCTTTATGGAAAGAAGAATGGCATTTCGATCACGAAACAAGGATGCAATTTCATAAGGTTCCAGTCCAAGTGTATCTTTTCGGATATTCCGTGCTAAAAGTATACCTCCGAGTACCCCAAAGAACAAAACTATTAAAGATATACTACTAATTTTCACAAGTTTCTTGAAGACTATTGTTTTAATATCTTCCACCATAAACCCTACTGAAACCAGACCTATGATTTTCCCATTTTCATTAAAAACCGGTGCCTTCCCACGCAATGAGGGACCAAGACTCCCAACTGCTTGTGAAGTATAGTATTTACCATGAATCAGCGCTCGTTCATTATCTCCGCCCACCATATGTTTTCCTAACTTCCATTCATTCGGATGCGAATACCTTACCCCTTCTGCATTTCCTACTACTATAAATTCCGCTCCGACCTTTTCTCTAATTCTTTCAGCAATTGGCTGTATTCTTTCTTCAGGTTTCTCGGCATTGAAAGCTTCTTTAATACTTGGCATAAAGGAAATAATAGTTGCTACATGCAAGGCTCGATCCCCTATATTTTCTTTCGTTTCTTCTGACTCTATATAAGCTATAATACCTGTCAGTAAAATAGTCACTACTAAAATGAGAGTGATAATTAATCCAAGTATTTTCGTCTGTAAGCTAACCATTTTCATATGTATGCTGCAACAACCCTTCTAAATAGCAACAAAATTAACTCGTTATGCAACATAATAATAACATAATAGTATTAATAATTTAATAACTCAACTTTCGCAGACTAGAATATGTAGTTGACACAATATCTCTATACTGCGATTTAACTTATAATTATATTCAGTGCTCTTCGCTTGCTTGGCCACTGAAAAAGGGTTGAATGTGGTACGAAATAGGAGGATCTGCGGTCGCATCTTCGAATATACTTCGCTTTCCGCGGGAGTCTTCGTATATTCGAAGATGCTAAGTTACGGTAGAATAATTAAAATTTATAATCCACCACTTTTTCGGTGACCAAAATAAAACTCTGCTGGGCATTTAGATTCCTGCTGTTCCCGCAGTAGACACCGCCCTCCGCTCACCTGAACTGGTAAAGCTGTTTACGTCTTTGTTTCTTCTGTAAGCAATTGCACTCTGAAAGAGATATAGTTATCGAATGTGACTCTTATAAAACCGTGACATCAATCTCTAATCTAGAGATTGGAGCGGATGGCAGTCGACTCCTCCGGGAGGACAGGCATAGGTAAGACCCCGGAGTGCGTCAGCACGAGGAGGCTCAACAGCCGCCCTAAGGTACGCGACTGCCATCAGCGGAAATCTCGATACTGTCACTTCGCAGTTTACATCAAATACAACAGTTTACTTCATTCTTCATGATTATCTAGATGCGAAAGTTGAATAGTCAAATAGACTCCCGCGGTAACAGCACGAGCTGGAGATCCCACGAGAGTCTAGTATTTTGGAGAAGAGATGATAAAATCCTAAAGAATTTACTACTTCTTCAGCTTCGACAGCGCATCTGCCAATGCACTATTCTTAAATCCGTCATCATCCTGTTTCTTTAAATATTTATTTACATCCTGCTTCGATACTTTATGCTTTTTCTCCTGTTGTTTGCGTTTGTTGAACGTAGAAAGTTTTTCACGGTGCCCACATTTACATGTGAACATCTGTCCTTCGCCTTCTCCGCGGAGTTCCAGACGCTTGTGACAGTTCGGACATCTGGCATTGGTTCGTTTCGCAATATTTTTCTTATGACCACATGCACGATCCTGACAGACGAGCATTCGTCCATTTTTGTTATCAATTTCAAGCATGAGTTTCCCGCAATCCGGACACTTGGTACCTGTCATATTGTCATGCTTAAATGTTTCTTCTTTCCCTTTTATCTCCTGGACAATTTCTTTTGTATAGCCCTTCATCTCGGTTATAAACGCTGCTCGTTTTAATTTACCCTCGGCAATTAATCCAAGCTTCTGTTCCCATTCGGCAGTAAGCGCAGGAGATCGCAAGTCTTCTGGAACCAGATCCAGCAGCTGTTTTCCTTTAGATGTTAAAAATAAATGCTTTCCTTTTCGATCCATGTATTGACCGTTAAACAGCTTCTCGATGATGTCCGCACGCGTTGCCACTGTTCCTAGGCCACCCGTTTTTGTCAGGCTGCCTGCCAGGTGCTTTTCGTCAGAACTCATGTAGCGAACCGGGTTTTCCATCGCTTGTAATAATCCACCTTCTGTAAATCGTTCAGGTGGCTTTGTTTCGCCATTCGTCTGAGATATTTTGACAGAATCAAACGTATCGCCTTTTTCAAGCTTTGGCAATGTTTGAACTGCTTCTGTATCATCAAATCCTTTGTCATAAATTTCTTTCCAGCCTTGTTTCGTTACACGTTTTCCTTGAGCAGTGAATCGCTGATCTCCTATTTTAACTTCCACAGACGTTTGTTCATACTCATGTGGATCAGATAAAACTGCCAAAAAACGTTTCACTACCAAATCATATATTTTTTGTTCTTTATCGTTTAAATCGGCTAGTTCTACAGGTTCTTCCGTAGGGATAATCGCATGGTGATCTGAAACCTTAGTATTATCCACAACTGCTTTTGATAGCTTAAAATCACGCTTTAGAATTTTACTCGCAAAGCGGGCATACTGATCAACACCGCATGCTTTCACACGGTCCTTCAGTGTAGGAACAATATCAGACGAAATTACTTTTGAGTCCGTTCTTGGATAGGTTAACGCCTTATGCTGCTCATACAGTTTTTGCATGACAGATAGTGTCTGCTTACCGGAAAAATTAAAAATCCTGTTTGCATCACGCTGCAGTTCGGTTAGATCATAAAGCTGAGCAGGATGCTTCTTTTTCTGTGTTTTATCAACAGAAACAATCGCAGCAGGTTTGTTTTTTAGTTCATTCAAAATAGAGTCTGCCTTATCTTTATCAAATATGCGACTGTTATTTTTAGAATCTGCCCAAGTGAACTTCAGCCCTTTATCGGTAACTGCTTGAATACCATAAAACTTTTTCGGCTTAAAGTCTTTGATTTCATTTTCACGCGCTTGAATCATTGCAAGTGTTGGCGTCTGTACCCGGCCACCAGACAGCTGTGCGTTAAATTTTGTTGTTAATGCACGTGTAGCGTTTAATCCCACATACCAGTCTGCTTCTGAACGGGCAACTGCAGCATCATATAACGTCAGGTAACGATCCCCAGGCTTTAACTGATTAAAGCCATCTCTAATCGCTTTATCTGTAACAGAAGAAATCCATAACCGCTTCACAGGTTTCTTTACCCGCGCTTTTTCCAATATCCACCTGGCAACAAGTTCACCTTCACGCCCCGCGTCCGTTGCAATGACAATTTCCTTTACATCGTTGCGGGTAAGCTGCGTTTTAACCGCATTAAACTGTTTGCCGGTTTTTTTCATTACAACTAATTTTAAATGTTCTGGAAGCATCGGAAGATCATCCAGCTTCCATGTTTTATATTTATCATCATAAATTTCCGGGTCGGCAAGTGTAACTAAATGGCCGAGCGCCCAGGTTACGATGTAGTTTGACCCTTCCATAAAACCATTACCTTTTTTAGTACAATTCAGGACACGCGCAATATCACGGCCCACGGAAGGTTTTTCTGCTAGTACGACTGTTTTACTCATTAAAAAATTCCTTTCTGTACGTTATCTCTGCCTTTATTTTATCATACTTTTAATTAATTCCAGAGTGTCACCGGCTAATAAAAAATTGCAGCAAGTCCATAGCTAAACTGATTTCCTCTTCCTTCAAGAGAATATATATTTTAAATAATGCCCATTCCTATATCACATCCTGACTCACTCCTCATACAATGAATAAAACCTATACAAAGGATTGATATCGAATGTTTTTTTATATGGGATTATTCCTTTTGGTAATTGCGGTAAGTCTGGATGGATTCGGTGTTGGAATTACGTATGGTATGAGAAGGATTCGTGTTCCATTCGTTGCCTTGGCTATTATCATGTTGTGCTCAGGAATCATTGTCTTAATTTCTATGACCATTGGAATGCATTTGAGTTCGTATATTTCACCTGGGATAGCGGAAGGATTAGGTGGGGCGATTCTGATTGCAATTGGGTTATACTGTCTTGTAAACGTTGTTCGGACCAAAATTAGTGAGCAGACCTACAAGCAGGATCATCATAAAATAATCGAAGCGAACAGGATAAAAAAGTATGGCAGCGTTCTGTCGAAACCCCAGCATGCGGATCTCGATCAGTCAGGGTCCATTTCTACTTCAGAAGCTTTGCTGCTTGGCTCAGCTTTAGCTCTCGATGCATTTGGTGCCGGGCTTGGAGCTGCGATGCTAGGTTATGCTCCCCTGTTTACAGCTGGTTTAATTGCTTTCATGAGTGGATTATTTGTTTATACTGGACTGATTGCTGGCGAGTTACTGGCGCAAAACAAATCTTTATATCAAGTAACGTTGCTATCCCCCTTTTTCTTAATCGTCCTTGGAATTATTAATCTATTGTAATTCTGATAGATTAATTGTTTTATACAGAAAATTATCCGAACGACTTCGAATGGTCGTTCGGATTAGCATTTAATATATACGTTTGCTTTTTATCCAAGTGCTACGTCTAGAATCATCATGATGGTAAATCCAATCATCAGTGTCAAGGAAGCTAAGTCCTTGTTGCCATTTTCCTGTGAGCTTGGAACAACTTCTTCTACTACCACAAAAATCATGGCACCGGCGGCAAAGCTTAATGCGTAAGGAAGTAATGGCGCTATAAATGTGACGGCCAAGACACCAAACACTGCAGCAATTGGTTCAACTAACCCTGAAGCTTGACCATACATAAAACTTTTTCTGCGGGACATTCCATCTCGGCGTAATGGCATAGAAACTGCTACACCCTCTGGAAAATTTTGAATACCGATACCGATAGCCAACGCAACTGCACTGGCTATCGAAGCTGAATCAAAGCCAGCTGCAACAGCTCCAAATGCCACACCGACTGCAAGACCTTCGGGTATATTGTGTAATGTGATTGCGAGTACCAGTAATGTACTTCGCTTCTTGGTGGTTGGATTTATACCTTCAGCAGTATCAATTTTCTGACCAGGATGTAAATGAGGCAGAATTTTATCAACACCCCACAAGAAAAGACCTCCAAGCATAAAACCAACCGCAGCAGGAACCCAAACTGGAACTGGTCCATCTTCAGCCATATCAATCGCCGGAGCTAGCAGTGACCAGAAACTTGCAGCGATCATTACGCCTCCTGCGAACCCAAGCATACTATCTAAAAATTTTTGATTCATATTTTTTTGTGTGAACACAAGTGCAGCACCGAGTGCCGTCATTCCCCATGTAAACAGCGTTGCAAATAGAGCTAATACAACAGGGTCAAATGTGCTTAAGTAATCAATCATACGCTCACGCTCCAAATTAGTAACTTTCTTTCTTTTTAACCATACACATGATTCTTGCGCGAGGCAAACATATGACTATTTTTTATAACGCCTTCACTAATCCCCCGTCCACAATCAGTGACTGGCCCGTTATATACGTATTTGCCCCTGAAGCAAGAAACACAATTGCTTTAGCAAATTCTTCTGGTTTTCCGTACCGGCCAATTGGTATCTGGCTTTCAGCATTCGCTTTAATTGATTCCATGGACTCTCCAGTTTGCTCGGCTTTTCGCTGATTCAGTTCACTTATGCGATCTGTTTCAATTGTTCCCGGTCCAACAGTATTAATCATGATATTATCTGCACTTAATTCCTGTGACATACTTTTTGCCAGCCCCACAATCCCTGGACGCATGGTATTCGATAATATCAGGTTATCAAGACTTTGTTTAATGGATGACGACGCAATGTTAACAATATGCCCTTGCTGCTGTTTCTTCATAACAGGTACCGCTTCTCGCATCGTCCGAATAAAACTAAGCAAGTTCAGTTCAAATGTGTGATACCAGTCTTCATCGCTCATGTCGAAAAATTTACCTGCAGGAGGTCCCCCAGCATTGTTAATGAGTACATCAACTGTTCCATTCCATTTAATTGCTTTCTCTACCATTTCTTTAATTGTATGCGGATCTTTCATGTCACATACCGCATAATCAATATGTTTATTTCCTGTTTCTTCTTTAATAGAATCAACCGTTCTCTGCAGCGTTTCCTCGCTTCTGCTTGCCAGCAGCACATGTGCTCCTTCCCGTGCGAATTCAGTAGCAATTGCCTTACCTAGTCCTTTACTTGAAGCTGTCACAATAACTGATTTCCCATTTAATAAAAGATCCATTATTTAAAAACCTCTTTTCCTGTTTAATTTTTAGATAATATTGAAATTTCATTCAAAATCATATAGAATTTATTACTATGATAATACATAAATGAAAGTTATGCATCAAAATGAAAGCGCTTTCTGAAGTGCTGGGATAGGAGGGGGAAAATGTTTGGACTAACGGATCCGATGATTATCATTGCCTGGCTTGGTACGATCATTTCAGCTATTGGCTGTGTTGTGTTTGGAATTTTTACTTGGAATAAAGGTGATTCCTAATAATTATTTTTAGTGGAAAGGAGATTTTTAATGAATTATATGGTCCTCGTTATTATATGTCTGATTTTTATTGCGATTATGTCTGGTCTTGCCTATTATGGCTATACAAAAACCAAGTCACGAGCTGATTACCTCGTCGGCGGCCGAAATATCAGCCCATTTGTTATGGCGCTTTCATACGGCGCAACATTTATCAGTACTTCAGCCCTCGTAGGGTTCGGTGGAGTTTCTTCACTATTTGGATTCAGTTTATTATGGCTCGCATTTCTGAATATAGCGCTTGGCGTTCTGGTTGCTTTCGCTGTATTTGGGACAAGGATACGGAAATTATCGGTGACACTTGATGCGTATACGTTTCCCGACCTGCTTGGGAAAAAATACAAGTCAAAATTCCTTACTATCTTTACCGCTTCCATGATTTTCCTGTTTATGCCAGCGTACACGAGTATCGTACTGGTTGGCGGCGGACGCTTCTTGCAGGAATCGCTTGCCATTAATTACGACCTGGCATTATTTATCCTAGCGATTATTGTTGGTATCTATGTAATTAGTGGGGGTATACGTGCAGTAATGTACACGGATGCGTTTGGAGCTATTATTATGTTTGTTGGAATGGCTATTTTGCTGATAGCTACCTATTCTGTTCTCGGTGGAGTTGAGGCAGCGCATCGCGGCCTTGCAGCAATGGCCAATATGGTACCAGAAGGATTAGCTGATCAAGGCCATCGGGGCTGGACAGTTATGCCAGAGTTTGGTTCCCCAATTTGGTGGACCGTTGTCAGTACGATTATCATGGGAGTGGGAATTGGCGTTCTCGCACAGCCACAGCTGGCAATGCGCGCAATGACCGTTAATAGTGACAAATCCTTATATCGTTCTGTTCTAATTGGTGGAGTGTTCATCTTTTTCATGACAGGTGCAGCATTTATGATTGGTCCGCTTTCCAACCTTTATTTTTTTCAGGAAGGTGGAAATATTTCAATGACAGTTGCTGCAGGCAATGTGGACTTGGTTATACCTATGTTCATTAATGATTTAATGCCTGAGTGGTTTATTTATTTGTTTACGCTGACACTGCTCTCAGCAACAATATCGACTATCAGCTCGTTGATCCATCTGCAGGGAACAGCTTTTGGTGAAGATATTTTAAAGAATGTTGGAGTGAAAAAATTAGCAGGTATAGATACCAGCCGAATCGGTGTATTAATAGGTATCATAGCCGCCGTTGTTTTAGCGTACCTCTTACCTCCAGGCATTATTGCACGAGCTACTGCATTCTGGTTTGGAATATGTGCTGCCGGGTTTTTACCTTCTTTAATGGGAGCATTGTTCTGGAAAAAAGCAACAAAGCAAGGCGCTATTACCAGCGCAATAACGGGGTTTGCGGTAAGTATCATCGGCTTTATCTTTTTCCATGTAAAAGAAGCTTCCGCATTTGGAATCTCTAAAGCACTATTTGGTAAAGATACGCTGCTCGGCTTCCCATGGACATTTGTAGATCCGCTTTTCTACGCATTACCGCTTTCCGCAATAGCGTTAGTAGTGGTTAGTTTAATGACGAAGCAACAACCTGTGGAAGTTGAATCTAGCAATTTGAAAGAAAGTATTTAATTCGATCATAATGATCTTATTTTCGCGCGGCTCACCAGCATTATCGCGCACTACCTGAACAAAATCGCGCATCATATCTGACATTCGCGCACTGTTCCAGATTTTCGCGCACTCTCCGGCTGTTTTCGCGCAATGTCTCGTGTTTTCGCGCAACATCCTAGTTTTCCGCGCACCCATTCACATAAATCGCACACCAACCAAAAAAAGCGTCCAGCAAATTTGCTGGACACTATTTCTAATTATACCGCTTATGAATATTATTCTGTTTATACGTACCGCCTTCGCCAAACTCATATAACTCAAGCGATAATGCCAGATAACGATTTTCATAGAGTTCACGGAAGTGTGCTTGCATCATTTCGAATAAATGGTCACACGCAGCAGTCTTCACTTCAGGCGTTCTCCCAGATGCGATTTTCATCGTGACATGCACAAACGCGTCATTTTCGCCGGTTCCATCGGCCACGAAGTATTCGGTTAGTTTAATCGCACGGGACCGTATTGCGCCTGGTTTAAATGAACCACCTTCTGCAATCAGCGTTTCATTAATCTTTTTTAAAAAATCACGGATATTTGCTTCCTTTTCAATATTGTCCGTATACTCAACTGTAATATGTGGCATTCAAATCCTCCTATTCAGAAAAGCGCAAGCGCCTTGGTCAGCCCCGATTAGAAAACTTGGCTTATCGCCAAGCTTTAATGGCGAAAGCCTTAGTTGCACTTATGCAGTAAGAAAGCATTTATACTTTCTTTCCCGACAAGTTTAAGACGAATCTCTTAGTGATGGTTTTTGCACGCATTGAGATTTGACTTAAAACCTCGAGGGGCTAGGCACTGGAGCTAGACAGATAAACATAAAATTTTTTTACGTACGAGAAAAAATTTCATCACCGACAATTGTGCTTTTCAGTGATCCTATTCCTTCAATTTCTGTTTCTACTATGTCCCCTTCGTATACATGTACTGTACCTTTAGGCGTTCCAGTTAAAATGATATCGTTTTCGCTTAACGTCATAAAACTGCTGAGGTATTCGATTAGTTGTGGAATATCAAATACCATATCCTTTGTAGATCCATCCTGTTTCAGCTCGCCATTTACATACGTGCGCAAACCTAGATTCATAGGATTTTCAATGTCATCACGGTCGACATACCATGGGCCAAGTGGAGTTAACCCATCTCTGTTTTTCGCGCGCAGATTAGGACGGTAGTAGTTTTCCAGATAATCACGAATTACATAGTCATTTGCAATGGTATATCCTTTAACATATTCATACGCATCTTCCTCTTTGACGTTACGGGCTGTTTTGCCAATGACTACAGCCAGCTCACATTCATAATGCATGTGCGTAGCATCCTTAGGACGTCTTGTCTGTCCATCATGCCCAACAAATGCATTCGGTCCTTTTAAAAATACTAGCGGTTCTTCAGGCGGTTTAAAGCTTATTTCACTGGCATGATCTGCATAGTTTAAACCAAGTACAAAGGCTGTACCAGGCTCAACAGGTGTCATCCAGCTAACATCTTTCTGATCAACGATTCTTCCATCCGCAAGCTTCAGCTTATCATCCATTACTTCTGCGTCATGAATTCCACCTAAACAGGCTACACGTGCATGTTTCATCGATGACCACCTCCTGGAACGATTGCTGTTTCAGTGACAAATGTATTTTCCAAAAATCCAACATTCGAAATTTCAATTCGAACCGTATCCCCATTCTTCACAAGTGGGGCATTCTCCGGGACACCGACAAGCAGCATATCCCCTTTATAGAAGGTCATAAAGTCAGTTACTTCCGATATTAACTGCTGAACCGACCGCACCATGTTTTTCGTATTATTTTCCTGTACGAGTTCACCATTTACCTGAACACGGATTGTTAAATTATTCGGATCTTCGACAACATCCTGACCCACAATCCACGGACCTACAGGACAAAATCCATCCCGTACTTTATTTCGAATATCCGGCCGGTAAAAGCTTTCATGTGGGATACTGACATCGTTCACCACCGTATAACCTGCAATATAATCCATCACGTTTTCTTCCGATACATTTGTCGCAGTCTTTCCAAAAACAACCCCGAGCGCTGCACCTGCTTGAACTGCTTTCTCGCCTTCAGGTATTGCAACAGACTGGTTATGGTTATTTAGCGTATTTGCTGGCTTAATGTACATGATCGGTTTTTTAGGCGGTTCGTTATATGGTTTATTGTGCAGCTCGTCTTTCATTAAATCGAGCTGTCCCTGAAAGTTTAATAACGTACCATAAACAGATCCGGACACAGGTGACTGCCAAGAAACGTCACTGTGAGTATAGGTCTTTCCATTCCACTTAATTTTATCTGAAAAATCTATTTCGATTTCATCGTAATTTGCAGAGCCATTGAATTTCGCTTTAGCTTGATACACAATACTCCTCCTTACCATCAATCTATTATTTTTCGATATATGTTAACGTTTTACCGGTAAATCCAAATACAATCGTCAGAATTGGTGATAACAGACAGAAAAACGCAAACGGCAGATACGCCAATGTCGATACGCCAAGCGTCGTTGTGATAAATGCACCACAAACACTCCACGGCACAAGCGGGTTAACAACCGTTCCAGCGTCTTCGGTTACTCGGGATAAATTTTTGTTAGCTAACCCCAGTTTTTCGTAACGGGACTGATACGCTTCTCCAGTTAGCAGAATCGATAAGTATTGCTCCCCAATCAGTACATTTATACCCACTGCTGTTAGCGCAGAAGCTGCAATGACGGAACCTACTTTCTTAAGCAGGCTCTCGATTGACTCAAGCAATCTTGGTACAATACCAAGCTTGAATAATAATCCGCCAAGGCTTAGGGCAAGCAGAACAATTCCAATTGTGAACATCATACTGTTTAATCCGCCCCGCGATAACAGCGCATCTACTTCTTTAATTCCTGTCTCTGATACATATCCACCAAAAAGGACTCCAAGCAGATCTTTGACTGGAATAAACCCATTTATGTATGCCATCACAATCGCACTGGCAGCACCACTCGCAAGGGTTAACAATGCAGGTGTCTTCATGATTGACATAACAAGCAAAACAGCTACTGGAATTAATCCGTTATACCAGGTCACAAGCCCTGTTGAGCGTAACCCTTCCTGGAATGTCTCCATTTGGGCAAAACTAGCTGATGAAATTTCCGGTGAAATAATGAGAAAGATTACGAGTGTAATCAGGAAAGCCGGGATCGTTGTCCACGACATATTGCGAATATGCTCGAACAGGTCCACTTTCAAAATCGATGATGCCATATTGGTTGTGTCAGAAAGTGGAGACATTTTATCACCAAAAAATGCACCGGAAACAATGGCACCGGCAGTAACTGCCAGTGAAATATCTGCAGCAGTCGCAATTCCGATAAACGCAAGTCCAGCTGTTGCGACAGTAGTTAAAGAGCTGCCTACGCAAACCCCTACGATTGATGTCACAATTAATACGATTGCCAAAAAGAAATTCGGTGTTACCAGTTCAAATCCAGCGTAAATCAGTGAAGGTATCGTTCCGCCTATCATCCAGGCTGCAATCAGGATACCAATAAAGAAGAAAAGGAAAACGGCTCCCATCCCGGCTTTGGCACCTTCTGTGATTCCTTCTTCGATTGTCTTATATGACAGGCGTTTGATCAGACCATAAATGACCAGCAACAGTAAGGCAAGCACTAGTGGAATATGCGGTGCCGCTTCAAAATAAATAATTCCAAAACTGATTACCAAAAGAACGGCAACCGTCATAAATACCGCTTCCATCAATGATGGTTTTTGAACTGCTTTAATTCGGTACATAGCAAAAATCCCCTTTATTTCATGGTGTGGTTTTCGAAATTTGGTTTTTATCATCAAGAGAGAATTTCAGTAGTTACCGATTTATTAATTAGGCCTTTTCAGTAAAAGAATGTTGTCATTAGTTCATATTAGAAAGCAGTAAAACACACTTGCTTGTGGAGTCTCACGTAGCTTCTTCAAGACTACTGAAAAAGTAATGGATTTTATAAAATTTAATGTTACACCTCAACCTAGCATCTTCGAATATACGAGACTCCTGCGGGAACAGCACGAGTCTGAAGGCCCCGCAGAGTGCTTTTCTCGAGGAGACTGAAGCCGTGCCCGCGGAAAGCGAAGTATATTCGCAGATGCGATCATAGATCCACCTATTTCGTACCACATGTAAATTTTTCAGTGACTACTGCTAACGAGCAAAAGGTAATATGAACTTCTTTACTTATTTTTCTTCGGCGGCGTATGAATTGCCATATCAGAAAGCCCATCTATCGCTTCCACAAACACCTCATTCATACTCGGATGCGGATACGAAGGAAAACGAAGATCCTCTTCCCGCGCCACCATCTCAAGAGCTGTAACACCCGTGTTGATGAGTTCAACAGCACCCGAACCAATCATATGAACGCCTAATAATAAATCTGTATCTACATCTTTAATGACAGATACTATACCAGATTTTTCACCAGAAATCATTGCATAACTATTTCCACTTACCGAAGTTTGACTCGATTTAATTGTAAAACCTTGTTCTTTTGCCTCTTTTTCAGTTAAACCAGCTGTAGCAATTGGCGGGATGCTATGTACCACGGTTGGGATAAAGGTAAGGTCAACCTCACTCTTCATGCCACCTATTGTTTCGGCAGCAATCTTACCTTGTTTAATCGCTTTTACAGCACTTGCTTTACCAATGGTGATATCCCCTACCGCAAAGATGTTCGGCACTGCCGTTTTCATTGTATCGTCTGTTTCAACAAAGCCTGCGTCTGTTACCTTAACACCAAGACGCTCAAGACCTAGCTCCTGAATGTTAGCTTGTTTTTGAGCAGCAATATACGTATGTGTTGCCTGCATCGTTGTTGTTTCATTATCTTTGGTCACGCTGATTATCAGGTCCTTTTCAGCAGTTTCCACACCTTCAAGTTTGTACCCGCGATGCACCTTGATTTTTTCTTTTTTCAAAATGCGTTTCAATTCTCTGTTGATTGTATCGTCAAAAATAAAGTCCTCGTGTCCATCAAGCACAATAGATACAGAACTACCAAGTTTTGAAAAACTGAACGCAACCTCAAGTGAAATATAATCACTGCCGTACACGATTAGTGATTCTGGAATTTCATCGATTTGATAGACCGTTTCAGGCAGAAGTACACGGGCATGCGAAGCTGGAACTCCGTCAGGCACGATTGATGAGCTGCCGGTTGCGATAATCGCATAGTCAAATTCATACACATCAAACTGATGACCATTCGCGACCCCAATTTTATTTTCTCCAGTGAAATTAGCTTCCCCTTCAATAATCTCGATTTTATTTGCTTTACAAAGTGATTCTACACCACCGCGCAGCTGGTTTACCGTTTTTTCCTTATAGGCAATCAACGCTTCCAAATCAACAGTTGGCTCTGCTGTCACAATCCCCATTGTGTTCATTGCGGGTACAGACGCCAATTGCTTAGCTGCATGTGTGAAAACCTTCGATGGTACACAGCCTTGATTCAAACATACGCCACCAAGCTTAGCTTTTTCAATGAGGGTTACTGTTTTCCCTAACTGCGCTGCACGAATTGCTGCATTGTAACCACCAGGTCCACCACCAATAATCATGACGTCCCGTTTTTCAGCAAATTCTCCAACAACCATTTACACCATCTCCAATATTAGCTTTTTCGGCTCTTCCATTAGTTCGATGAAACGGTTTGTGAACTTAACCGACTGCACACCATCGGCAACACGGTGATCGAATGATAGGGACATCGTCATGATTTGGCGGATTGCAATATCATCGTTATCCATCACAACTGGAGTTTTTTTCGTCTTATGAAATGCAATAATTGCTGACTGGTCTCCATTAATAATCGGTGTTGCTGCGGTACCACCAAGCGGACCAACGTTACTGATCGTAAATGTACCATGCTTCATATCACTTGCAGTAAGTTTTCCGTCCTGGGCTTTTTTCGTCAATGCCTTCATTTCGGTGTTAATTTGACGAATCGATTTTTTATCGACATCACGAAGGACAGGAACGACCAGTCCTTTTTCGGTATCTGTAGCCAGTCCAATATGATAGTTTTTAGCCAGGTGGATGACATTGTTTGCTTCATCCAGATGCGCATTAAATATTCGATGTTCCTTCAGTGCAATCGTAATTGCTTTCAGGAAAAACGCTACGACAGAAATCGATTCTCCCTGCTGCTTTAATTCGTTTCGGAATGCTAATACATTCGTCAAATCAGCTTCGTCAAAATGAGTAACATGCGGGATAGTCGTAACCGCTTCGGTCAATTTTTTTCCAATCTGCTTACGCATTCCGGTATAAGGAATAGTATCTGATTCAGGTTCGACCTGTTTCGTCTCAGCACTCTCTTCTAACTTGTCACCGCCATCGATGAAATCATAAACGTCATCATCGGTTACTCTTCCAGCTGGACCAGATCCACTAATTTGCTCGATATCAATATCATGATCCCGAGCAATTTTTCGGGTGAACGGTGCAGCCAGAATACGTTTGTGATTCATCGATTGATTGCTGGTTTGCGGTTTGATTTCAACTTGTTCTTCTGCTTGTGCAGCAGGTTTCGTTTCTTCTGCAGGTGCCGTTTCTTTTCCATCATCGATTACGATAATGGCAGTGCCGACCGTTACAACTTCACCTGTGCTGAAATTAATCTTGCTGATCTTCCCAGCTGCGGGTGACGGAATTTCTGCCACCATTTTATCTGTCTGCAGTTCAACAAGCGGCTGGTCAACGGTGACTTCATCGCCAACACTCACAAAAAAATGAATGATTTCGCCTTCCGTCATTCCTTCACCAATATCATGAAATTTAACTTCTACCATCGTCTCACCTCCTAAAAGTTGACTACTTTTTTAATGGAATGAACTACTCGTTCCGGTGTCGGCAGATAATCATTTTCTATAGCAAACAGCGGAATAGGTACATCAAAACCTGTTACACGTTCGATTGGTGACCGTAAGTATAAAAACGACGTATCGTTGATGACCGACATGATTTCCCCGGATACTCCGCCGGTTGCATGTGCCTCATGCACAATGACCACACGGCCAGTTTTTTGTACCGAATCAGCAATAATATCCTTATCAAGTGGATAAAGTGTACGAAGATCAATCACGTCACATGAGACATTGTCCTTTTTCATTTCCTCAGCAGCTTTTAACGCAACAGGAACCATGGCACCCCATGCAAATATGGAAACATCTTCACCCTCTTGTACCCGTGCACCTTTTCCAAGCTCTACGGTATATTTTTCTTCCGGAACATCATTGCGTTCTCCTCGATACAGGCGCATTGGCTCTAGAAATAATACAGGATCCGGGTCTTCAATAGAAGCGATCATTAACCCCTTTGCATCGTAAGCATTCGAAGGGCAAACAACTTTAATGCCTGGCAAATGTGTAAAAAGAGCTTCCACACTGTCCGAATGAATTTCCGGTGAACGAACACCAGCACCATATGGCGCACGAATAACCATCGGCAGACTGTAATGGCCCATTGTACGTGTGCGGGTTCTGGTTACATGAGTTGCAATTTGTTCAAATGCCGGGTAAATAAAGCCAAGAAACTGAATTTCTACAATCGGTCGTAATCCGTTTAATGCCATCCCGACTGCAGCGCCAGTAAACCCTGCTTCACTTAGCGGCGTATCAATCACACGATTTTCACCAAATTCATCCTGCAGATCAACCGTTGCTCGGAATACGCCGCCATTTTTTCCGATATCTTCCCCCAGAATTAAGGTGTTTTTATCCTCTTTCAACATAACCCGTAACCCATCATTGACTGCTTGAATTAAGGTTAAGGAATTTGTTTTTTGTGTCGTTGTCATCAGGAGACGCCCCCTTTTAGTGCGTTGAAGCTTTTCTTTTGTTCCTCAATTGTCCAGGTTGGTTCTTCAAATACGTAATCAAACATAACGTCCGAATTCGCTTTTTCGTACGACTCCATGTCAGCGACGGCTTGGTCCAGTTCTTTCTTAATGTCTACTTTAATCGATTCAACCCACCCTTCGTTCCACATGTTTTCATTTTTCATAAATTTCTCTAACCGCAGAAGCGGATCTTTTTCTTCACGAGTCGCGTCACTTGCTTTCTGATCCCGGTATTTTGACGGATCATCAGCAGTTGTATGTGCACCAAAACGCCAAGTTACCGCTTCGATTAGCGTCGGACCCTCTCCGTTTCGCGCGCGTTCCAACGCTTCGTTCACAACAAAATTAACCGCAAACACATCCATCCCATCAACTCGAACACCCGGGATATCATACGCTGCCGCCTTTTGTGCGATTGTTTCCGAATTCATTTGTTTATTGATTGGAAGTGATATCGCAAATCCATTATTTTGGTTAAAAAATACAACCGGTGCTTTAAATACACTCGCCATATTGATTCCTTCGTGAAAATCACCTTCAGATGTAGCACCATCGCCAAAATAAGCGATTGCTGCATTCTTCGTTCCTTTATACGTTTCCGCCATGGCTGCACCTGCTGCATGCGGAAGATGCGTTGCAATTGGAATGGACGCTGGGAAGATATTTTTTGTTAAAGAAGGAACACACCCTTCAATTCGTCCGTTCCAATGAAGGAGCAGTCGGTCTAAATCCGCTCCAAAGGTCAACGTTGCCCCATGGTCACGATACGTTGGAAAAAGCCAGTCATCGTCCTGAAGTGCAAGCGCGCTCCCAACTTGGGACGCTTCCTGTCCTTCAAAAGGAACATAGGTACCAATTCTGCCTTGGCGCTGCAGTGCGATCCCTTTATGATCGTAGGTTCTGATTCGCAGCATGTTATAGTAATAATCTTTGGCTTGTTCTTCGGTCAGAAGATCGCGATGCTCCTCCGCTGATACCTCCCCATTTTTATCGATAATTTGAAAAAGCGGGTAATTCTCTTCCATCTAATTCACACCTTTAGTTGTAAAGTATTTTTAGTTTTCAAGATTGTTTATGAAGGATTGTAAATTTGAACATCTAATTGCCGCAGTTATTTCACCACCCGGGATAACAGTGCGAAATCTACTCGACTTATATTTAAAAGCCATTGAAAAAGCAGTGGATATTGAAAATTTATTTCTTCACCTTAACCTAGCATCTTCGAATATACGAAGACTCCTGCGGGAAGCAAGAGATCGGCGAGACCCTGAAGGACGCCAGTCCGAAGAGGCTCGACACTCGCCCGCGGAAAGCGAAGTATATTAGAAGATGCGATTGTAGATCCACCTATTTCGTACCAATTGCAACTTTTTCGGCAACCTAGCCCTACTCCCGAATATTCCATTTCGGACGACGATCTCTCGCAAAGAAATGACTCCGAGTACGCTGTTCCTCCAACCGCTTTTCGCATTTTCGATTAGCAGCTTCCTCCGTAGTAATCGAGTCAAGATCAGCTTCCTTGTATATTTCCAGCAACGAAGTATAAATCGCTTTCGTTTTAGCCAGAACACGCTCTTTATTAGGACCATAAAGCTCATCTGCCACCTGGATAAGACCACCTGCATTCACAATATAATCCGGAGCATATAGAATTCCTTTATCGTGCAACGCTTTTCCATGCTTCGCTTCCAGTAATTGATTATTTGCCGATCCAACCACAGCTTTAACCTTCAGCTGTTCAACCGTATGATCGTTAATAATTCCGCCAAGGGCACACGGGATAAACACGTCCGCTTCCACCTGGTAAATTTCAGCATTGTCGAGCACCTTAACTGTTCCGTTCGTTTCAGCAGCTTTTTCTTTAATTAAGCTTAATACCTGCTTATTAATATCCGTTACGTAAACAGTAGCACCTGCTTGCAATAAGTGTTCTGCCACCTTAAAACCTACTTTTCCAAGTCCCTGAATCGAGTAGGATTTATCAGCTAAATAGTCGCTTCCGGTAAGAAACTGACTAGTAGCTTTTAATCCATAAATAACCCCTTGCGCTGTTGGGATAGAAGAATCGCCACTACCGCCAAATGCTTCTGGGATGCCATTAATGAAATTTGTTTCCTTCATTGCGTGGACAAAATCATCCATCGTTGTTCCCATGTCTGTACCTGTATAAAAACGTCCGTTTAATGAATCAACATACTGGCCAAATGCGCGAAATAACGCCGAAGATTTATCTGATGCTGGATCACCGATAATTACCGCTTTTCCACCACCGAAATCTAAATCCGCTGCCGCGCATTTATAGGTCATCCCCTTAGATAGTCGAAGTACATCCTCAAGCGCTTCGTCCACGGAGTCATACGGTCGCATTCTTGTTCCGCCAAGTGCTGGTCCAAGTGTTGTATTATGGATTGCGATAATCGCCTGCAGCCCTGAAGCCGGATCATTACAGAAAACAACCTGTTCATGCCCAGCAATCTTTTGAAACATATCAGCATTCAACGTAGAATTCTCCACCTGCTGCCTCATCGATTTAACCCCCAATTAATAATGGATAATGGTACCTGGTACTTTATCCAGTTTTTACCATTTTATCTATCTGACTTCTTCGCATGCGTGCAGCTCGTTGTATTTTCCTGAGTAAAATGCGAGCGGTTTGCCATCTGCAATACATACGTCCGTAACTTCACCGATATATAACGTGTGGTCTCCTGCATCGACAGAATTGTGGACGTCACATGTTAGATTTACAAGTGAGTCTTCTATCGTCGGCATACCATTGAACCAATTAAAGTCTATCTCTCTGTCTTCTTTAATTTGGCCAGCAAAGTATGCGGAAATTTCCTGCTGATCGCTATTTAATATACTCACCGCAAACTTGCCGGATTCTTTTACATAGTTATTTATATGAGCATTTTCCCCTATTGAAATAAGCACTAGTGCTGGATCCAATGATACCGACATGAATGCATTTGCTGTCATACCCTTTACCTCATCACCAAGTTTCGTTGTGATGACAGTAACTCCGGTTGCAAATCTCCCCATTGCCGTTCGAAATGTACGATCATCCATTTGCTCCAACTCCTTTTCTTTGTGACAAACTATTATTCGACATAATTCGGGCCGTACCTGGTACCTTAAATGACAAATGTTGGTTTGTGCTGTTTGAGTTTTCCTGGTTTTTGTTCGACTTGCTTTCCTGTAATGACGTTTAGTACGGTGGACGCTTCGTTAAACCAGCTGTCCGGTGCTGCGTGCCCCCAAAACGTCTGGCGCATTGGATCATTGATATCCCAGCGAACCGGTTTGAAATCTGGATCGCTCGTTAAATAGTCTCCGTTATATAACTCAATCCGGTGGCCATCAGGATCACGTAAATATAGAAAAAACGCATTTGACAGTCCGTGGCGGCCAGGTCCCCGCTCTATATTTTCTCCGTATCCGAGTGACGCCAATACATCACACGTATTAATCAGCGCTAATGGGTCAGGCAGCCAAAAACCGATATGATGCAATCGCGGTCCGACTCCGTTCATAAACGCCTGATCATGTACCGTTTGTTTGCGATGCAGCCAGGTTGCCCAAACATCTCCTTCTGGCGTATCGGTATACTCCGAACAAGCAAACCCAAGCTCCTCCTGGTAAAACGTTTGTGCTTTTTCAACGTCTGGAACGCTGCAGTTAAAGTGATCAATCCGCTGCATGCGTGATCCTTTATATAAATCATAGCGCTGCAGCAAACGTTCAGCAGGCTCCATTTCTGCAAAAAACTCAAGCGGCAGTCCCGAACAATCCTGAACTCGAAGCGTGCGGCCAATTGCATGCTGCTCACCTTTACTTATCCACTTCGTTTCATACCCTTTCCGCTCAAACATTTTTGCAAGGGCCGTCAAATCCTCATCACAGGAAACTTTATAACCCAGAACCTCTACATTTGGCTCAGCAGATTTTTTTAAAACCAGGCTGTGGTGTGTATGTTCTTCTAGCCCACGCAGGTAAATATGCTCGTCATCTGATTCGGTCTCAATAAATCCAAGTGCATCCACATAAAACTTGCGTGATACGTCAAGGTCCTTCACATGTAAAATCGCTCGCGCACAACGAATGATAGAAAAATCCATCGGTACTCCCCCTTCATTTCTAGAAAACTAGTTCACTTCCACTTTAGCTGCTCGGTTCAGGAAATCATTCACAAACTTTTTAGGTTCCTCTTTTTCGTACCCATCAAAATAAGCCATTCCCATTTTGATTGGATCTCCGAAGAAATAGTATTCATAGTGCGCTTGTCGTGCACCAAATGCACTCATGGTTACGTCCCATGCGAGGCGGAACAATTGTACGCGGTCTTCGCCTTCCAGGTTTTTACCCTGCAGTCCGCTTTTAATAATTGGTCCAATTTCTTCATGCATAAAGTCTGCCTGTGTCGGGATTCCCATTAACCCTGAAGCTCCAAGTATACGAATAATTTCTACCAATCTCGGATAAATTCGCGGATACCAGTTTCGTGCAGCATTTAATGCATCAAAATCAGGCGTCATCGTCCCAGATTCATCTAACTTCGCATTATGCTCCGCGCGGTAAAGATGCGATTTCATCGTTTCGATCGCAAGCATAATTTCTGCACCTTTGTCCTTAACATGCTGGAACTGATCGATTCCGATTGCATCCATCATGTTTAAAGCAACACCTAAAATAAACTCTGTCTTCACGATGTTTTTTGCAACCACTTGATGTGTCATATGAACAACAGCATTTGTCTCCCGGAACGTACGGTTACAAACAGAAGAGTTTCCACATACAAACACACGTGACCATGGTACAAAAACATTTTCAAACGAGACGATTGCATCACTTTCTTCAAAACGCGAGCCAAGCGGATGATCCCATTCGTTCTTACCGTAATCAAATGATTCCCGGCAAATAAACTTCAATCCTTTAGTATTATTAGGAATTGCAAATGCTAGTGAGTATGGATCGTCCTCTTCACCAGCCTTTTTAACGGTGGATGGAAATACGAGAAGTTCATCGGTAATACCACCCTGTGTTGCCAGCAGGCGAATACCGTTTACAATAATTCCGTCATCTAGCTCTTCCACCAGCTGCAGTGCTACATTGCCGTCCTTCATTTCCGACTGCATTTTCGCACGGTTTACTTGTGGATGAATGAGTGTGTGAGTCAGGCTAATATCATTCTCTCTAGCATACTCGTAATAGTTTCTAGCATTCTCTGCAAATTTCGGGTCTGCCTCAGCGAACAAACCATTGTTCATTCCCATCGCCATTACCTCAGCGTTCAGATAGTCCGGCGAGCGTCCCATCATACCGCCTGATGTACGTGCCCATTCCTGCATTGCATCACGCCGCATGAGTAAATCGTCAATTGTCTTCGGCTGCATGAACGTCATTCCCACCTGCTCACCACTTGTAGGCGATGTATACAGCATCGATTCTTTCTTTTCATATTGCAGATCGTATAAATGTGCCATCGATTTGATTACATTTTTAAAAGAAGGATGGGTTGTTACATCGTCCACACGCTCCCCGTGAATGTATACGTTGTTATTGGCTTTTTTTAGTCGTTCGACATACTCTTTACCTGTTTTTGCTGGCATTTTTTGCCCTCCTCATATTTAATTACTTTCCAAATTGCGGGATATGGTGGTCGCTCATTGCTACATGAATTGCTTTTGGTTCTGTATAAAATTCCAATATGGCAAAGTGACCGCCCTCACGTCCAATACCACTTGATTTCATGCCGCCGAATGGAATCCGCAGATCACGTACATTTTGTGCGTTGATCCAAAGCATCCCAGAATCAACCGCCTGTGCTACGCGGTGCCCACGCTTGATGTCGTTCGTCCAGACATATCCGGCAAGACCATAGTCCACATCGTTTGCCATCTGGACTACTTCTTCTTCCGTTTCAAATTCAATCACCGACATGACCGGTCCAAATATTTCTTCCTGACTGACGCGCATTTCATTTTTTGCTTCTAGTAATAGGGTTGGCGGTACAAAATTTCCAGCCTTAACCGCTTCAGGAACAGTCCCCTGAACTACTGTGCATCCTTCTTCTTTTGCCAGATTGATATAGCTTGTAACTTTATCAAAATGTCCTTTATGAATTAGTGGGCCAAGCTGTGTGGCGGGTTCCATTGGGTCGCCAATCTTCACTTTTTCAACGCGGTCCTTTAACGCCTTCACAAAACGTTCCTTGATATTTTTATGGAGAAAAACCCGTGAGTTAGCGGTACATCTTTCTCCATTGAAGGAAAAGATTCCCCAAACCGCCGCATCAAGCGCACGCTCGAAGTCCGCGTCGTCGAAAACAATTAAAGGTGACTTCCCGCCAAGCTCCATCGATGTTTTTTTCAATGAATCAGCACTGTTTTTAATAATTGTTTTTCCAGTAACGGTTTCACCAGTAAATGAAATCGCTTTCACATTTTCGCTTTTAACAAGCGCATCTCCAGCGGTTTCACCAAATCCATGAACGACGTTAAATGCACCTTTAGGTAATTCTGCTTTATCAATTATTTCTGCCAGCTTGTTTGCCGAAAGCGGTGATAGTTCTGCTGGCTTTAAAATAACCGTGTTTCCAGTTGCAAGCGCCGGTGCCACCTTCCAAGTTGTCAGCATAAATGGCGCGTTCCATGGCGTAATCAATCCGACCGCTCCAAGTGGCTTGTAAACGGTGTAATTGATAAATTCTTCGTCCACTGCGTATGCATCTCCGTGCATGCGCGTCTGTACCATGCGCGAATAGAACCTGAAATTTTCAGCAGCTCGCGCTACCATTTTTCGTGTTTGACTAATCGGCAGCCCGGTATCAAGCGATTCGAGCACAGCAATCTCTTCCACTTCTTCATCAATTAGATCGGCAATTCGATCAATATACGCCATGCGTTCTTTTTGCTTCATACTGCCCCATGGACCAGTCTTAAAAGCATCGTCAGCTGCCTGAACTGCTTTTTCGATATCAGTCTTCTCGCCTTTGGCCACCCGATTGGTTACCTTGTTTGTAAATGGATTCATGTTGTCGAAGTATTCGGAATTATGTGCTTCAGTAAATTCACCATTAATGTATAGTTTTACATCATCCACTTTTTTATGTTCCAAAAATATCACCTGCTTTATAGTAATTTGTACGCTTTTAATGTATCGCGAATTTCATTTTGTATCGCCTCTGATGGTATATCCAGCGGCTTGCGCAGGACCGGTTTGATTTTGCCCATCATACCTAATGCAGCTTTTGCTGGTGCTGGATTTGTATCACGGAACAGCACATCATTCAGTGGCATTAACGAATAATGCAGGTTTTGAGCACCCTTGACGTCCCCTGCTTCCCACTTGTTATAAAGATCAGCAACTTCCCTCGGTGCAACGTTGGCAGTAGCACTAATATGACCGGCGCCACCAATCGCAAGCATCGGATAGCAAAGCACCTCAATACCGGAATACAGGTTAAAATCGCGCCCTGCTTTAAGCAATACTTTATTTACATGCTCAAAATCCTTGTTTGCTTCTTTGACACCAATAATATTCGAGCAGTCCTTTGCCAGACTGGCGATCGTGTCGGCCCCGAGGTTAACTGCGGTACGGCCAGGAATATTGTATAAAATAATCGGAATATCAACGGAATCTGCAACGGTTTTAAAATGCTTATATAATGCGTGCTGATTCGGTTTGTTATAATAAGGTACAATGACCATTGCCCCATCTGCACCCATTTCCTGTGCCGCTTTTGTCATGCGCATCGTTTCCTGATGATTCGTCGATCCGGTTCCTGGAATGAACGGCACGCGGCCATTAACCGTTTTACACGCTGTCTCCATTACTTTTTCACGTTCTTCAACAGACATCGAACTTGGCTCACCTGACGTGCCGGTAACCGAAATCCCATGACTTCCTTCTTCAATATGCCAATTAATTAATTCTTTAAATTTATCGAAATCAATGCTTTCATCTTCATTAAACGGTGTAATGACTGGAGAAATGGATCCCCTGAACCGCTTTTTCGCTTCTTCATACCCCACTATAATTTCCTCCCGTTTGCTTAATTTACATACCTGAACGTTCTATTTGTTTTTCTTTCTAATTTTCTGAACAATTAAATCGTATATGATTTCAAATATGATGTCAATGCTGATAAAACGACATAAATTCGAAATTCCTTGTCCTGCTTGGATTAGACGTCAGTTAAAAAATATTAGAAAACTTGGCTTATCGCCAAGCCTTAATGGCGAAAGCCTTAGTTGCACTTATGCAGTAAGAAAGGATTTATACTGTCTTACCTGCTGAATTAATGTAACCGCTTTCTTTTGTCCTTACAAAAAACTCTGTAATAGATTGTTAAACCATCTTACAGAGTTTTATGTATCAATCATTTCCAATTGTTTTAACCTTCTCCGTTCAAAATCCTCTGCCGTTCTGATTTTATGCATGCGCATAAAGTTATCGATGACTGTGGGATCCGCTTTCGTTTCAAGCATTTCGATAATTTCCGTATGTTCCTTGATAGATTGTTTGACACGTACAGAATACAAGGTAGAACCAATGCCTCGAATGGAATCGAGTCTTGACCAAGTATCTTTAATAGATTCGATCAAAAACGGATTGTTGCACGCTTCAAATATAATTTGATGAAACCCATAGTTCAGTTTTCCATACAGAGGAATGTCAAACTCCTCCAGCGCCTCCTCCATCATCATATTCTGCTCTTTAAGCAGTTCAATTTTTTCTTTGGGAAAATCAACACTGCTTAGTGCTGTCGCGTACCCATCAAGTACAGCTAACACGCGTAGTGTATCTGAATAAGCAGATTCATCTACTTGCGCGACAACTGGACCAACATTTTGTTTGTACAAAATTAATCGTTCAGATTCAAGCTGACGAATTGCTTCTCTTACAGGAATTGAGCTCGACGCTAACTCCTTTGCAATCTGATCAATGACAATCCGTTGCCCAGGTACAAAAACACGTTCTATAATTCTCGACTTAATAATCCGATACGCCTTCTGTTGCTTATTTTCTTTTATCATAATAGTCTCATAATATATGATTTCATATACAACGTCAACCCGTTCGGTACCAGGTACCGCCCGGTTTTTGTCATATATTGTCGAACGTTAAATAATAACGTTTAATAAAACAGTTATGGTAACAACGCTTACTAGGGTCGTTACTAAGGTAATACTTGAAACAAGGTCCGGTTCCGTATCGAATTCTATCGCATACATGGTCGTCGTAGCTGCACTTGGCATCGCTGCAACAATTAACAGCACGGAACCAATTAACGTATTCACATCAAATGCCAAAATAAACAACAACGCAATTATAGGTGAAACAACCATCCGCACAATTACCGCTGAAGATAGAATCTGCCAATTAAATTTCAGTGACGTGATCGACGCAAGCTGCATTCCAAGCATTACCATCATAAGCGGGATAGCAGCGTCCCCCACCATTGTCATAGTCGAGTACACCGGTGCTGGAATTTCCCAAGGGATTTTTTGAAACACAAACGCGAGAACTGCAGCATACGTTGCAGGCATCTTGAAAATCGTTTTCAGCGCTCTGGAAAAACCGCTCGTGCTTCTAGATGCATAGTACACACCAAAAAAGTTCATAACAAGCGACTGGACGACCATAAAAAATATTGCGTAAGGCAGTGCTTCATTTCCAACACTGTAAAGAATTACTGGTACGCCATAATTACCACCGTTCATAAATGCTGTGGTCAATATAGTCGCGCTTTCCACTGATCGATTCCATTTAAAAATCCGCGCCAGGATTTTATTAATTACAATCATAAAAAATAATAGAATGATAGAAAATAAAATGATAACTGTAAATCCCTGATTGTATTTAGCTTCATATAAGGAAGTAAATACAAGTGCAGGCAGGAAAATATAAATGGAAACAGTAGCGATTGACTTCACATCTAGCAAGCGTATCCGCTGCAGAAGGAAACCAACGCCAAAGACTGCTAAAATTGGTACTACTATTGTAAAAAATAACCCCATAATGACATCTCCAATTAAGTAAAATATGTTCTAGTGTAGCATATTTTATAGTTGAAGATTTGTACGAGGAACTGATTATTCTAGTAAAATAGCACGTGTATTAAAAACATCGGCAGTCGCTTGGTTATAAATAGCAAGTTGGCTGTGGTACGAAATATGTGGATCTATTTTCGCATCTACGAATATACTTCGCTTTCCGTGGGCACGGCTTCAGCTTCCTCGGTTAAGCAAAGACCGCTTTCCTGCGGGATCTTCAGCTCGCGCTGTTCCCACAGGAGTCTTCGTATATTCGAAGATGCTAAGTAAGGGTGAAAAGATAAATTTTGCAATCCACCACTTTTTCAGTGACCAAGCTTTCCCCGCAAGAGTCGATTGCCATCAGCTCCGATCTTTAGAAAAGAGATGGAAGTCATGGATTTATTAAATTCACACTTGATAGCTAAGTCTACTTCAGAATGTATTTGTTGAAAGAAATAATAAACAATTTTTTAGTAAATAGCTTTACCAGTCCTGGTGAGTGGAGGGCGGTGACTCCTGCAGGAACAGCACGAGTCTGAAGGCCCCGCAGAGTGGTTTTTCTCGAGGAGACTGAAGCCGTGCCCGCGGAAAGCATCCGCCCGCAGCGATCCTGGACGACAGCTTAAGAACATTTCTTGGAAATAAAGTTACGTCGCGGTATAGAGATTTTGCGTCAACTACAATAATAGATGAAAAGCTTATGCCACTATTTTTAGAGAGCACCAACTTGTTTCAGTCTGCAAAAGTGAAGTTATGCAAAAAAGCTCGTCCGCATGCAGCTTCTGTGCACGTGGACGAGCTTATCTAGCTTACTTAATTAGTCACGAGGACGTTCTTTCAATTCTTCTCCATTTTTCCCTTCAAAACGTAAGCCCCAACCTGTAATTGCTGCAATCAGCATAACAGTTACTAGGAACCAGCCTTGGAATACAAAAGGGAATACAGCAGTTGGTGCAACCACTGGTAACCATTCATAGGTTTCTGTCATCATTTTTATTGTGGACCAGCCAAGTAATACTGGTGCGCCCCACGGAAAGATATAACCTAACGCTGACGTAACCGCGTCAAGCATATTCGCTCTTCTGTAACGGTGAATTTTGTATTTTTCACCTAATTCTTTAACGAAAGGAGCTGCAGCAATTTCAGCTGCCGTGTTAATGGTAATCGCACTATTAAGCAATGCAACTATGCCCCAAATAGAGAGCTCGGCACGACGAACAGAATTTTTGATCCATTTAACCAAAGTACCTGTGATCGCATCCATCGTTCCACCAAGTTTCAGTAAATGAGCCGCTGCAACAATAAGCAAAATAAGGATTGCCATGTTCATATAACCCATTACACCTTCAACCAGTGCACCGGTAATTACAGTATCTGAATCAGGATCAAAACTAATAATAGCAGAAAACTCGCCCAGATTTGTAATTACGATTATTGGAATAGCTGCTAATATCCCCCATGTTAATGAGGTAATAAGATGGTGACCTGATAAAGCTAAAATAAGTACGATTGCAAATGGTAACAGCATAATTAGACCAAGTGGATCACTTTGCCCCATAATATTTCCCATCGAACCAGCATTTCCGACAGCCTCGTCTGCACCACCAAAAATAGCGAACAAGATCGCTGTTGGTATAGCCGCAGTGATGGAATATTTAAGTCGACTCCGCACAACACCCGGAACGTCAGCATCCTGTGTAGTTGCTGAAACAATTGTTGTATCTGAAACTGGTGCAAGGTTATCACCAAAAACAGCACCCGCTAAAATTGCGGCGAACATCATAACTGGTTCTGCTCCAACAGCAACACCAGCTGGATACATCAAAGTACAAAATGCTACTGTTGTTCCATATCCAGTTCCTACTGCTGTTGAAAAAGTTGCTGCAAGAAGGAACGTTAAAGCAACAAATAAACCGCCTGTCAGACCAGTACTTCCACCAATCCAAACTAAGCCCTCAACAAGTCCTCCAACCTGAAGGATCTGTGCAAACATTCCAGCATAAAACCAAGCTACAATAGCTACCACACCAACCGGTTGAGCTAATCCATCAAACAACCCTTGGGCATAATCTCCCCACTTGCTTTTACTGAAAAATAATCCTAGTGTAATACCAATTATTGCGCCCATCACAAGCCCAATTTCGGATGAAAGTTTTAAGACACTCGTAGTTATCGCCCAAATAACAAAAAATATGAGCGGAACTGCTGCCCCAAAGGCACCTAAATGAAAATCCAACTTTTGAATGCGCTTACTTCCTTCAGCGCGCGCTAACTCTTCCTCTTGAGATGTCATTATTATCCTCCCGTTTCTCGATTCTTCTTCGGTACCAGGTACCACCCGAATTATGTAAAAATTTGTCGAATTAAAAACAGCCATCATATCGATGACTGTAAATTAAAACCTCATATTATACTTTATCATAACTTATTGAAATAAGGAATCAGATCTGAGAATCTCCATTTATTGGTTAGAAGACTTGGCTTATCGCCAAGCATTAATGGCGAAAGCCTTAGTTGCACTTATGCAGTAAGAAAGAATTTATGCTTACTTACTGGCAAAAAACGCCTCGGCCTTTTCTAAAAATTTTTCCTGATCAGGAGAGAGATCATACTCTTCCTCAATTGCATCAACAGGGCAAACTGCTTTACATGCACCACAATCGATACAAATATCAGGATCTATGTAAAATTGATCCTTACCTTCTTCAATACAATCTACCGGACATACACTTACGCATTCCGCAGATTTTTCCGGGCCACATGGGTCCAAAATAACAAAAGCCATATTTTTCCCTCCTTATTAACAGCTGCAAACACAAACTTCGTGCGTGAGCCAAACAGATTAAAGTGGATCTTATCCTATTAAATAACAGAAATGACACGCGTTACAAGTATAGTGCCTTCCCTATTCAAAATATAAATGGTGATGTAAGCTGCACCCAGGATTAAATGATGCACTGCATCGAGGACAAGACGCGGCACTTCCCAAATATTCTTGAATCGTGAGCTCTTCCTGGCATGCTCCGCACAGAATTGCCCGCGCGTTCTGTTGGTTTTTTGGCCAAGTGTCGGGGTTTCCGCAGCCATGTTCTGCATGGCATTCATAACACGAAAAATACTCGCCACAGCAATAAAATTTAATTGCAATCCGATCTATCTCCGAATGGTAATGCTTACATCTGGTTTCGTTATCAATTGCTCCTTTAACCATCACATTTTATCCCTCCACTCTCCTCTACAATAACAGAAATGCCGAATAATAAAACACATAGTGCCCGGGAGGCAATGGAAAAATAACTATGTACTACATGCAACTTTTCCATACCCTCCCAACTGAAAACTTGACTTTTTTCAAAAATCGTGTACAATGAGGTAGTTAGATTTTGTAATATAAAAGTAAGATAGACTGGCATTCTACGCAATGCATATAGAAAGCTTATTCACACTGGCGCGACTAAGGGGTCGCAAGGACGTAAAAGCAGGTAGGGTTTACGTTGCTTAAGTTAGTGGAACAATTACCGCGGTAATGAAAGCAAATACTTTCAAATGGAAATTATTCTCCCAATATAAGGGATGGAAAATACGATCAATACTTTTTTATGTTACAAGAAGAATCGGAGGGGTACTCTACTATTAGGGTGCCCCTTTTCCAATACATAAGAAATTAGCTCTTTCGTAAATCACGTATTGACCAGCTAACCTGGTACAAGATAAAAGAAAAAATGGAAAGAAGGTAAACAATATGAGCGACATAATCAATGGTACTATCCATACAATGGAGGTATTGCGAAAAATTGAAACTGGCTATGTGTTGAAAAAAGACACGGAAGAAATACTTTTACATCATAATGAAACAGAGCAAGAACTTGAGGAAGAACAGGAAGTAGACGTATTTTTATACACAGACAAAAAAGGTCAATTAATTGCTACAGCTAAACTTCCTGAAATTCAGCGAGATGTATACGGCTGGGCAGAGGTAGTAGAGGTACTCAAAAATCTAGGCGCGTTTGTTGACATTGGTACAACAAAAGAAATGCTTGTTTCAACAGATGATCTGCCGCTTTATGAAAGCGTTTGGCCAAAAGTTGGCGATAAACTATATGTTACATTAGGCACGGACCAAAAAGGACGGTTGCTTGCCATTCCAGCAACGGAAGGAATTATGGATTTGAAATGGGTGGAAGCTCCCGTAGAAGTCTTAAATCAGTCGCTTAATGGACGTGTATATCGAACCAGCAGAGAGGGTTCTGTCATCTTAACAGAGGAAGGCTATCGTGGATTTGTCCATCACAGCGAACGTAAAACAGAACCTCGTCTCGGTGAAATGGTTTCTGCGCGAGTTATCGAAGTAAAAGGAGACGGGAGTTTGAACATGTCCCTTCGCCCGTTAAAACAGCACGGAATGAATGAAGACGCAGATATTATTCTCAAGGAACTTGCGGATAACGATGGTGTAATTCCTTTCGGAGACAAGAGTGACGCTGAAGATATCCGTGGAACATTTAACATTAGTAAATCAGCATTTAAACGAGCGCTTGGCAAACTAATGAAAGAAGGAAAAATTGAACAGCATGATGGGGAAACCCACTTAAAAAAATAATCTGTCAAACACCTGCCATGTGCAGGTGTTTTTTGTTGATTCAACTGGATAAAGTAAGTATATAAGGAGATATTAGCAGTATTCGGGTAATCGAAAAACTTGTACCGAATTTACATCAAGCTTCAACTCTTGACTAATTACGCTACATAACTTACTATGTTAAAGTCACTAATTCATATAGAAATACTAGGTTATACAAATTAGGAGGAATTCAACATGAAAAAAGCACTAATAAGTGTATTTACTTTAAGCTTAATACTATTTCTAGCTGCTTGCGGTTCAAGTGAAGAAAATGCAAGTAACAGCGAAGGAAGTTCAGACAATAAAAATTTATACGAAAGCATCCAGGAAGATGGTAAAATTCTTATTGGAACAGAGGGTACTTACCCACCTTTTACCTTCCACAACGATGAAGGTGAATTAACTGGATTTGATGTTGATATCGCTCGCGAAGTTGCTGAACGTATCGGTGTGGAACCTGTTTTCAAAGAAACAAAATGGGATTCCATGTTTGCCGGATTAAACTCTGAACGTTTTGATATGATTGCAAATCAGGTCGGAATGACGCCTGAACGCAAAGAAAAATATGAGTTCTCAAAACCATATACTGCGTCATCTGCAGTACTTGTTACACATAAAGATAATACGGAAATTAAAAGCTTTGAGGACCTGGAAGGCGTTCCTTCAGCACAATCACTTACAAGTAACTATGCAGACATTGCGAAAGAACATGGAGCAGACGTTACTCCAGTCGACGGTTTCAAGGAATCGATACAGCTGATTACGTCCAAACGTGTTGAAGCAACGATTAATGATCGATTATCTGTTCTTGACTTTTTAAACAAACAAAAAGATGCACCAATTAAAATTGTGGATCGGGAAAAAAATGCATCACAAACAGCATTTGCCTTTCGTGAGGGCAGTGACAAATTGATTAAGGCTGTCAATGAAGCACTGACTGAAATGAAGGAAGATGGCACGTACCTGGAAATTTCTAAAAAGTGGTTTGGCGAAGATGTTTCTAAGTAATATTTTTACCAGCCCGGATACGCAAGAAAAAATAGATATTTTTATCAGCTCCCTTTGGCCGTTAATCCAGGGAGCTTTAATCTATACCATTCCACTAGCCTTGATCACATTTGTGATTGGTCTTATTCTGGCAGTATTAACTGCGTTAGCACGACTGTCCGGAATTAAACCTTTAGAATGGATTGCACGGTTTTACGTTTCCGTTCTGCGGGGAACCCCGTTACTCGTTCAATTATTTATTATATTCTTTGGTCTGCCAAGTGTAGGTATTACGATTGATTCCTTTACTGCAGCCATCATTGGTTTTTCATTAAGTGTAGGAGCGTACGGCTCTGAAATCATTCGTGCTGCTCTTTCATCAATACCGAAAGGACAGTGGGAAGCAGGGTTTTCCATTAGTATGACGTATACGCAGGCATTGCGGCGAGTTATCTTGCCACAGGCAGCACGTGTTTCTATACCACCACTCTCTAACTCGTTTATTAGTCTGGTAAAGGACACATCGCTCGCATCAACTATTATCGTTGCTGAGATGTTTCGGAAAGCACAGGAAATTGCTTCATTAAACTATGAATTTTTACTTGTTTATTCAGAAGCAGCATTGATCTATTGGGTGATATGTATGATCCTTTCTTTCTTCCAAGGACGAATCGAACGAAAATTAGATCGATATATCGCAAAATAGGAGGTTGCTATGTTAGCTGTTAAAGATTTACACATTCAATTTGGTGAATTAGAAGTACTAAAAGGAATTGATTTAAACCTAGATAAAGGAAAAGTTATCGTTATGATTGGTCCATCGGGCTCCGGTAAGACCACCTTCCTCCGCTGTTTAAATGCACTGGAGATGCCAAATAAGGGGCATGTAACGATTAACGACCGGCAAGTAGATTTCAGTACTAACCCGCGCAAAAAGGAAATTCGTGAGTTACGAAAACAGACCGGTATGGTATTTCAGACACATAACCTCTTTCCGCATTTTACAGCTGCTGAAAACGTTATGGAAGGACTCATTACTGTTAAAAAAATGAAAAAAAGCGATGCGCGAGAAGTAGCGCAGGAGTTGCTTACCAAGGTTGGCCTTGCTGAAAAAATTGATGTCTATCCCTATCAGCTTTCAGGTGGGCAGCAGCAGCGTGTTGGGATCGCACGTGCACTTGCAATGGATCCACAGCTCATATTATTCGATGAACCAACATCTGCGTTAGACCCAGAATTAGTCGGTGAAGTACTGAAAGTTATGAAAGACTTAGCTGATGAAGGCATGACTATGGTTGTAGTCAGCCATGAAATGAAATTCGCAAAAGAGGCTGCCGACGAGGTTTTATTCATGGATAATGGGGTAATTATTGAACGTGGGAAGCCAGCAGACATTTTTGAAAACCCACAACAGGATAGAACCAAACAATTTTTAAATAAACTTCAATAAAAGGCTGAAATCAGCCTTTTTTTGTTCATCAAAATATGTAAAGGAGATGCCCCATGGCTAAACCACTTGATAAAAAATTCTATAGCCAGCCCACGCTCGACCTAGCTAAGGCCCTGCTTGGCTGCAAGCTATTTAAAGAAACACCAGAAGGAACTGCATCCGGGATCATCGTGGAAACAGAAGCATATATCGGACCTGGCGACAGAGCTGCACATAGCTTTGGTAACCGTCGCACCAAACGAACTGAGATTATGTTTGGTGAACCAGGGATAACGTATATGTACACCATGCACACCCATCGTCTATTTAACGTTGTAAGTGGCGAAAAGGATAATCCGGAAGCGATTCTGATTAGAGCTATAGAACCAGTCGATGGTACAGAACTAATGGAAGAAAGACGTCCAAAAGCAAAGAGCCGTATTCAGTGGACAAATGGTCCCGGGAAACTTACACAGGCGCTTGGCATTACAATGGATGATTATGGGCACCCGCTTGGTTCGTCCCCATTATGGATTACAGAAGGTTACAAACCAGATCAGGATTCCATTTCAGCAGGGCCCAGAATCGGGATACATAATTCGCTTGAAGCAGTCGATTACCCATGGCGTTTCTGGATAACCGGAAATAAATATATATCGAAATAACAGTGAGGTACTACTTGTGCCTCACTGTTTTAATTTCTCATTTCCTCTACGGCATCAACAAAATTAGTGTATGTTGATTTGCCAAATCGCTGATTATTTGCTGCAAAGAATTCATCGATTGTCTGGTCGCGTGCTTCGTCAAGCGAACAATCAAGGGTGTTCATTCGTAACTTTAAATAGGACCGAAAATAATCTTTACTTAATGTAGAACCATTCTTTATAACCACAACTTATCCCCCTTCTACAATAATTCGTTCATAAAATGAATAACCGATTTTGTTTGTTCAAAAAGTAATTCGTCAGCGTTCTCAATGCACGCTTCAAGTGACAGAGGCTTATTAATTATGGAAAAACAACCTGTAAATTGCGCCCGCAGTAAATCTAAATTCCCAGAAAGACTACCCGAAATTAGCACGATCGGAACTCCATAACTCTGAGCTAGCATTGCAATATAACCAGGAGCTTTTCCATCAAGCGTTTGTTGATCACTTTGTCCCTCTCCGGTAATTACTAAGTCTGCATGTTTAATTGCTTTTTCAAGACCTGCTGCGTCACCAATCAACTTAGCACCAGATACTAAACTGGCGCCAATGGTTAACATTGCGAAACCAAGCCCTCCTGCCGCTCCTGCCCCTGCAACATCTCGGTATGATTCTTTCACTTCATCTTCCAGTAAATCTGCAAAATTAGTCATCGCTCTATCATATTTTTTCACCTGATCAGCTGTTGCACCCTTTTGAGGTCCATAGACTTCACTGGCACCCCTAAGTCCGCACAACGGGTTATCGACATCACAAGCAACCTGAATAGTAACAGAACGCAGTCTTGAATCGAGTCCATCTAGGCTTATCTTATGTATTTCCAGGAGATCAGAACCATACCCCTTCAATTCAGAGCCATTTTTTCGCCATGCCTTCATCCCTAATGCCTCTAGCATCCCAATACCACCGTCATTTGTAGCGCTTCCTCCTAATCCAAAAATAAATGATGTGCACCCTTTTTCTAGTGCATCCAGCATTGCCTCACCGACACCATAGGATGTAGTGAAATCCGGGTTTCTCTTTTCAAGCGGAATTTGGGTTAGTCCAGCAATTGTTGCACAATCAATAATTGCTGTTCCTTCATTTACAATTCCGTACGCTGCTTCAATTTCTTCACCTAAAGCTCCCTTACACCGTATCGGTACACGGACTCCTTTTGAGGACTCCAATAAAGCTTCCAGGGTTCCTTCCCCTCCATCTGCCATTGGTTTTTGTACGACCTGACAAGTGGGCAGAACCTCAATTACTGCACGTTTCATGATTTTTGTTGCCGTAAGCGCTGTCAAACTGTCTTTAAAAGAATCTGGGGCAATTACTATGTTTTTCATGGTAAAAAAACCGCTCCTTTTGTCCCGCTTCAAAATATAGAAAATTCTTATCATTTATTAAATAGAAACACATGTTCTAGTTAAAGTCAATAAAAAAACACCCAGATCATTAAATTTATTCTGGATGTTAAAAAATATTAATAAAAAATTATAGCATTGAAATAATCCAACCAATTACAACAATTGCACCAATTACCATTAGAATAGTACGTAACATTCAAATCATCCTTTCATTCTTCAATTAACTCGAGCATACCTTTAAATTACCCGTTAAAATGTTTTATAAACCTAGTTATTTTTGAATTTCAAAAATATCATCTAACTTATTGGACATATAAGCTTGGGCATTTTCCACACCAATGTTGTAGAATAGGGGTGCTAGCTGTTCTATGAAAAAATCCAATATCAGCAACGATGCCAAATTACCAATATCTTCCCCTCTTTCTGTTTCAAAATAATGTTGAATCAATCCAGCCATTTCATCTTTTTGCTCATTTGTCAGTTCAAATTTTGGTTTCATTCAAGTTCCGCTCCTTTGTGTTAAAAAATTGATAGTACTAGTATAACAATAACTTAATCAACTTTCGCAGCTAGATATTTTTGATGAATGCAGTAAACTATAGTTCTTGAAGTAAAATGCGATGTAGCTTTAGCATTATTTCCACAGAATTGTGAGTTAGACTTGATGTGCAGGTAATAAATCCTTGACATCTATTTCTTGTCTAGAGATTGGAGCGACTGCCATCTGCGGAAATCTCGTTGCTGTTATGTCGCAGTTCCTTTCCGGTGAGTTAAGTTACGTCGCAATTATATAGATTTTACTCAGCTAAAGTTGAATAATTTAGCTGAAAGCAGGAATCTGTATTTTTTTGTCGAAATTAAATAAATATGTATATGAGGAGGGTTTATACAACATGCAGACATTTGAAAACTATCAATACGAACGTCCAAACTTAGACAAAGAGAAAAGTACGTTCGCAGACTTACTTAGCACATTCAAAAATGCTTCATCCGTTGACGAGGCAAACAAATCGATTAATGAAATCAATTCGTTTCGAAACAAGTTATCTACACATTTTAATCTGGTGTATATCCGTGCATCAATCAATACGAACGATGAATTCTATCAAAGCGAACGTGACTTCTTTGATGAGATCGAACCTGAGATTAAATCGCTTAACACTGATTTTTACAAAGAGCTGGTTAGATCTCCGTATCGCAGCCATTTAGAAGAACAATGGGGCAAACAACTATTTCAAATTGCTGACTTCGAAATCAAATCCTTTGATCCGAAAGTAATTCAGTTACTTCAAAAGGAAAATAGATTACAGTCTGAGTACTCTAAGTTAGTTGCTTCGGCTGAAGTTGAATTTCAAGGAGAAACACTCACACTCGCACAGCTTACTCCCCATGCGCAGGATACGAACCGTGCTACGCGAAAAAAAGCGGTGACAGCGAGTGCCGGATTTTTTGATCAGAATAAAGAAAAATTTGATGACATTTATGATCAACTGGTAAAGCTTCGTCATGAAATTGCTACGACGTTAGGCTACAAAAACTTCGTTGAGCTAGGCTACATACGCATGCTGCGGATTGACTATGATGCAGAGATGGTGGATGTTTTCCGCAAACAGGTCCGTGAATCTATCGTACCGTTAGCAACAAAACTCTATGAAAAACAGGCTGCACGAATTAATGTTGAAAAACTGAAAAGTTATGATGAGTCATTCAAGTTTAAAACTGGTAACGCTAAACCAAAGGGAACCCCTGAGTGGATTATTGAAAGCGGAAAGAAAATGTACGCGGAATTATCAACGGAAACCAATGAATTTTTCCAATACATGCTGGATCGAAACCTGATGGATTTAGTTGCAAAAAAAGGAAAAGAAGCTGGTGGTTATTGTACATTTATTGACGATTACCAGTCACCGTTCATTTTTGCGAACTTTAATGGTACATCAGGAGATGTGGATGTGCTTACACACGAAGCTGGTCACGCCTTCCAGGTTTATGAAAGCAGGAACATTGGAATACCAGAATATATTTGGCCGACACATGAAGCTGCTGAAATCCACTCGATGAGCATGGAATTTTTCACTTGGCCATGGATGGATTTATTTTTCCAGGACGAGACGGAAAAATACAAGTATTCCCACCTTGCTGACGGTCTTCAGTTTCTTCCATACGGTGTTGCAGTAGACGAATTTCAGCATCTTGTATATGAGAATCCGGAATGGACACCAACTGAGCGTAACGAAGCATGGAAGAAGCTTGAACAGACTTATTTGCCACATCGTGATTATGACGGAAATGACTATCTGGAGTCGGGCAGATTCTGGCAGCGTCAGGGTCATATTTATGATGCACCATTTTATTATATCGACTATACGCTTGCACAAATTTGCGCATTCCAATTTTGGAAACGCTCGCAGGAGAGCCACGAAGATGCATGGAAAGATTATCTTGCGCTCTGTAAACTTGGAGGAAAACAATCATTCCTTGGACTGGTAGAGACAGCAAATCTTCGTTCACCATTTAAAGAAGGCTGCGTTGAATCTGTTATTGATTCGATCGAAGAATGGCTAGACTCAGTAGACGATCAAGCATTATAACGAAACCACAGCTCGTCCCTTTTAGAAGACTTTATTTTTCCAAAAAAAAAAAAAAAAAACAGAGACTATTCACCGGTATGATTTCGGCGAATAGTCTCTTATTTCTACTTGTTACTCACACGTCCAACCTGGCCATCTTCAAGGCGAACCTTGATTCCGTGCGGGTGGAACGATGATTTCGTTAATAAATCTTTTACTACGCCATTCGTCAGCTGACCTGTGCGCTGATCTTTCTTTAATACAATATCAACCTCAAGTCCAGGCTGAACCTGATCCCGATATCTTCCATCAATTGTCATGCGTAATGATCCTCTCTATTGTAAAGGTAGTTTCATTATACACGACAGGCTTGCTTACTTCATCCACTCCGGCTTACCAAATCCTTTGAACTCTTCGTCAATAATTTTTTCAAACTCCGGTGATTCAATTACTTCCTTGATATCCTTGGCCCATTTTGTATCAAGATCCTTGGTATTTACCACTACCCGATTACGGTAATCGTCAGGCATGTTTTCAAGAACTAATGCATTGAGTAAATCAAGCCCTGCTGCTAAAGCATAGTTCCCTGGTACAGCTGCCAGATCTTCACTTTCAACAGTTCGCGGCAATTGGCCAGCTTCCACCTGTTGAAAATTAAGATTTTTTGGATTTTCTACGATATCATCTACCGTGGCACGTAACGGATCGATCTCATCCTTAATTGTGATAAGTCCAGCATCCTGCAGCATGATTAAGGTGCGTGCAAGGTTGGTTGGATCGTTCGCTATCGTAATTGTGCTGCCATCTTCAATCGCTTCAAGCGAATCGTATTTGCTCGAATAGACGCCCATTGGTGCAGTAGGGACAATCTTTACTTCAGATAAATCCATGCCGTGTTCTTTTTCAAATGCTTCAAAGTAAATTTTATGCTGAAACAAATTCGCGTCCAAATCGCCATTGTGCAGCGCTTTATTCGGCTGAATGTAATCGCTGAATTCCACATTTTTGACTGTATATCCTTTTTCCTCAAGCAATGGTTTTAGCGCTGTGTTCACCATATCACTGTACGGGCCTGTCGTTGCGCCAAATGTAATTGTCTTTTTTTCACCAGAATCATTTGATGCTTCACTATCTCCACAAGCTGCTAACACTACTAAAATTAATAATGCAAAAATAATTCCAATTCCTTTTTTCATGTAAAATTCCTCCTCTGATTATCGTTTGTTGACTGCTTTCGCAATAAAATCGCCTGCGTATTGAATCACCTGTACCAGTACAATTAAAACAATTACGGTTGTGTACATCACCAAATCATCGTAGCGGTAATAACCATATCGGATAGCTAAATCACCAATACCACCGCCGCCTATCGTTCCAGCCATCGCTGAGTAGCCGATTAAGCTGATTGTCGTAATGGTTAATCCACTGATGATGCCTGGTTTCGCCTCTGGCAGTATGATTTCTTTTATAATCATCCACGGGGAGGCACCAACAGAAACGGCTGCTTCGATCACGCCTTTATCAATTTCACGTGCAGCGGACTCTACTATTCTTGCAAAAAATGGAATGGCTGCTACTGATAATGGTACCGCAGCTGCAGTTGGACCAATCGTTGTTCCAAGTAAGGTGTTCGTAAATGGCAGCAGGAACACGAGTAAAATGATAAATGGAACCGACCGGATCAGATTGGTCACAATTCCTGCAATGCGTTTCACCAGCTTGTTTTCCAAAAATAACCCCCGGTCTGTCACGTACAACAAAATCCCAAGTGGCATGCCGATTATTAAAGCAATCAGCAGTGCGATACCGACCATGTAGAGCGTTTGAAAGAATGCTGTATTCAATTCTGGTAATAGATCAATCAGTCGGCTGAGTTCCAAATTGAATCACCTCCACTTGTTTAATCCGCTCTTCCAGATAGGCAAGTGCTTGATCCACTTCAACACGCTCACCCTTCAGCTCCATGATAAAAATTCCAAGCGGTGCATCCTGAATGTATTCCACTTTCCCATGCAGGATATTGCCACTGACCTGAAAGCCCTGGAGCATATCAGATACAATTGCTTCTTCAGCCAGCCTCCCGCGGAACTGCAGTTTCACCAATGTTCCTGTGCAGCTTTCCAGCAGCTTTTGCGGCAACGAAAATTGTAATACCGTTTGAATGAAATTTTTCGTCAAGGCTTCTTTCGGGTCTGAAAAAACCTCGTATACTGGCCCTTCTTCTACGATACGACCATCCTGCATCACCGCGCATCGGTGACATATTTCTTTGACAACTTCCATTTCGTGCGTAATTACTGCTATCGTAATCCCAAGCTCCAGATTTATCTTTTTTAATAATGCCAGGATCGATTTAGTTGTACTTGGATCCAGTGCTGATGTAGCTTCATCGCACAACAGGACTTTAGGATTGTTTGCAAGCGCCCTTGCAATACTCACACGCTGCTTCTGACCGCCGCTAAGCTGCGCAGGATACTGGTTGATCTTATCGGCTAATCCTACCAGGTTCAGCAGTTCCACAACCCTCTCGTGCCGTGCTTCTTTACTTAGTCCGGCGGCTTTCAACGCAAATGCAACATTTTCAAACACTGTCTTTGAGGCGACGAGATAGAATCCCTGAAAAATCATTCCAATCGACTGTCTGGCCTTCCGCAGCTCCTTTGGCGATAAAGCCAGTAAGTCTACTCCATCAACCAACACACTCCCAGAGGTTGGCCGTTCCAAAATATTCATACAGCGAAGCAGCGTACTTTTTCCTGCACCGCTGTATCCAACAATTCCGTAAATCTCACCTTTGTCGACATGTAAGGAAACACGGTCCACCCCAATAATCTTTTCTTTTTTTGTCTGAAAAACTTTTTCAATCTCCTGCAGTTCAATCATGGACCATCCTCCTTTTTCATATAGAAAAACCCCTCTTCCATAATGAAAGAGGGGTTTGATTGTGTACTCAATCCTTATCTCTCAGAATGGTAATCTCGCATTCTGCAGGAAGTAGCACCACTCCGAAACGGAAGGTTGCTGTGACATCTGCGGGCCTGATCCCTCCGTCACTCTGGATAAGATATGTAATTGTTTTAAAATATTAAAACTTATGTTATAGCCGTTTTCCACTTTTGTCAACAACTATTTTTTGAAAAGATTCAACTTTCCAATTCGTTGTACCGCCTCAGTCAGTCGATCTTCATCAGCAAGCAAACCTACGCGCACGTAGCCTTCACCGTTTTCACCAAAACCATTTCCAGGCGCAACTACAACGTGAGCTTTTTCCAGCAGCAAATCTGCCAATCCCTCTGATGTATACCCTGATGGAACAGGTAACCAGGCAAAAAATGTTCCTTTTGGAGCTTGCACGTCCCAGCCAATTTCATTAATTTTCTCAATAAAACAATTGCGCCGGGATTCATAGGTTGCTGCTAATTTTTTCACAGAATCCTGATCGCCATTTAAAGCGCTCGCAGCTGCCGCCTGAATACCGCCAAATAAACTAACATATACATGATCCTGAATCAGATTTATGCTTTCAATGACAGATTCATTCCCTACCGCAAATGCGACCCGCCATCCTGCCATGTTATAGGTTTTGGATAATGTATACATTTCGATTCCGATATCTCTTGCGCCTTCAGATTGCAGAAAGCTTTGCGGTTTTTTACCATCAAAACCAATCGCTCCATAGGCAAAGTCATGCAGCACGCAGATATTATGTTTTTTAGCGACCGCAACTGTTTCGTCGAAAAAATCTTTAGTCGCAGTTGCAGATGTTGGGTTGTTTGGATAGTTCAGGAACATCAGCTTTGAATTGTCCAGCGATTCGTTGCTTAGCTTACTATAATCAGGCAGAAAATCATTTTCCGCAAGCAGTGGCATCATTTCTGTCGCAGCATTTGCCAGCGCAATCCCAGACATATAATCCGGATAGCCAGGATCCGGGAGCAACGCCAAATCACCAGGGTTTAACAGACATTGACTCAGCTCAACAAGCCCTGTTTTCGAGCCGAACATAATAGCTACCTCCGTGTCCGGATCGAGGGTTACCCCATATTCTCGCTGATAAAAATCAGCCATCGCTTGTTTCGCATAGCGATATCCTTGAAATGGCGAATATTTATGATTAATAGGATCTTCAGCAGCTACCTGCAAGGACTTTACTATATGCTCCGGGGTCGGTAAATCCGGATTTCCCTGTCCCAGATTAATCACGTCATGTCCTTCATTTTTCAGCTGCTGTACGTTTCCTACAAGCTTTGCAAAAAACTGGTCTGGAAGCCGTTTCAATGTCTCGGACTGTTCAAATCTGTGCACATGTTCCACCTCATTTTCGGATAATTGCTACTAATAATAGACGTGGGAGGCTGATTTGTAAAGAAAGAATCCTGCCAGATGTTTGTTCTAGCCTCCATTCATGTGAAAAGTTAACAAATATGATAAAATCATTTCATACAAAAAGGTAGATGAAAAGGAGATCAACATGCCATACCATACATTATTTTTAGACATAGACGGCACTATTTTAAAACCAGATCACACGGTTATGGATTCGACGAAAGACGCTATTGACCAGGTGAAGGAACAAGGAATGGATGTTTTTATTGCGACAGGACGTCCTCTTCATGAAATTTACGGCCTGGCAGAAGAGCTGAAGGTGAACTCATTTATTGGCTACAATGGTGCGCTTGCAGTTTATCAGAATAAGCGAATTGTGGACGAGCCAATGGACCAGAACACGATTAAAAAATTTCTTGAGATTGCGGACAAGCATAATCATGAAATGGTTATTTATACAGGTGAAAAAAATTATTATACGGCACTCGATGGTGATGCAACGCAGGCTTTTGTAACTGCTTTTAAGCTTCAGGAAAATGAGCAGCTGAAACCGGAACATGCGATAAGCGATAAAATACTCAGCATGACATTAATTGATATGGACGAGGAGGATATAGCGTTATACACGTCGGAAGATGATTTATTTATGTCTCCGGTAAACGTTAATGGAATCAGCAGCTGTTATGATGTTATTCGGAATAATGTAAATAAAGGTGAGGCAATAAAGGCGATATTGCAGAAGTTGGACCGTTCTGAAGAAGGCACGATTGCCTTTGGAGATGGAATGAACGATAAGGAAATGCTGCAGGTTGTTGAAGCTGGATTTGCCATGGGAAACGCGCATCCTGATTTATTCACCTATGCAACAAAACGGACAACTACCGTATCCGATTCCGGAATTTTCAACGGACTAAAAGAGTTGGGACTCGTAAAATAAACGAACAAAAGCAACGGCGAAATTGCCGTTGCTTTTTTTGGATTCGGTGGATTCGGTACCTGGTACTTTGCCCAGTTTTTTCCATAGGTACCTGGTACATTCCCCATTTTTTCCCAATTATTAGCGATTGGTGATGGTTTCTGGGTACATGTCGTGATTCATCATGCGGTGGTCGGCTATCTGTTCGAATTTGGTTCCAGCCTTTCCGTAGTTGCAATAAGGATCGATTGAGATTCCTCCACGTGGTGTGAACTTTCCCCATACTTCGATATATCGTGGGTCCATCAAATCTATTAAATCGTTCATGATGATGTTCATACTGTCTTCATGAAAATCTCCATGATTTCTGAAACTGAACAAATATAGTTTCAATGATTTACTTTCTACCATTTTAATATCAGGAATATAGCTGATATACACAGCACCAAAATCAGGCTGTCCAGTTTTTGGACACAGTGTTGTAAACTCCGGACAATTGAGCTTAACGAAATAATCCCTGCCCGCGTGCTGGTTATCAAATGTTTCTAATACTTCTGGTGTGTAGTCAAATTGATACGTAGTCCCCTGACTTCCCAAAAGCGTCAAATCTGTTAAATCCTCATCACGTCTGCCTTTCATGTGAAAACCTCCTTTATTTTTAATGCATGACCATTGAACCAATTACACAAGAGCACAAAAAAACCATGCGCTAAGGCACATGGTTTTATAAAACAAATCATCTGTCCTTAGTTTTTTATAGAGGGTTATACGCTAAGAACCTCTTTTTCGCCAATCACAGATATAAACGTACGTGCACTCGAATAATTATATAAATCAAACCCAGAGAAGTCAACATTGCGTTTGCGGTACCTGGTACTTTTTCCTAATTTTTTCCATTTACTTGCTTCCATGTTCGAACTAGGCCATCTACAATGGGCTGGATTACTTCGTTGTCTGAATTGTAGTTGTTATGGGATAGTGGAGTCCATCCGGTCAGCCACTCACCCGCGTTTACTGGTACATCCCTCGTTACTTGTTTTTCATAATACTCGTTCAATCCTTTTAGCGGAAAAGCCAGAACGTCATCTTTGTCATAAAAGTTCAGCCACTCTCCTTGAATACGCGGGTGGATATTCTCTATGCCTGGAGATGGTACACGAATTGGCCGGCCAAAGTTCTCATACCTCATGGACCATAACGCTAGCGGACTTCCCATTGTATAAAAAAGCGCTAGCGTTTCTGCTTGCTCAATAGGCTCATTTGATTTGACTTGGTTTGTTTCCGGTCCGATATTTTCATGTTTAAATTGCAAATCATAGAAGTAGTTGCTTGCGACCACTGATCCTAAACTATGGCTGATTACACACAATGGTGCAGTTTTTCCTGCCTTCCCCTTCAACTCTTGAATCGACGCAGCTAACAAAGCATTTACTCGATCATAGTTCTTATTCCGCTCTTTTGTTGGCTGATAGGCAACGGCATCTGCCAGAAATTCTACAACAAATCTCCGCAGCCTGAGATAGTCTAAATCAGTGTTCTTTTTTAACCGTTCCAAAAGAATTGCTTCTTCCGTTTCAAACACCGCTGACCAGAATACAGGTTCAAACACGAGATCCTCGCAAAATTCGCTGCCTGCATTCGCAGCAAAACCGTTTTTAATCTTATTGGACATGTCTTCTGCAAAATCTCTGTCTGGAGTGCCTGCACCATGCAAAAACGCCACTGCAATTTTTTGCGTCATCATACCACCTCCATAAAAATAAACAACTATTGTTACCCTATGATTATTGTACATTCTTAACTCCTATTCGGTAAGTTAAATTAGACCTATTCTTTATGTGATTTTGGGGGTTCTTCTAGGTAATGGAGTCTGAACAAAACCATGATAATAGATGGAGCGATTCCCATCCCCACCTGAAAATAAATCTAAAATTATTTCGGTATTCATATATGGCGGGACATTTCTCTCGTTATTTTTATAAAAATGGTAGCTGCTCCACGGGTAATCCTCGGCCAATTTCACCATTTCAGCGTCTACAGGATTCCTGTGAATGTATCGACTGACTGCAAGCATCCCAGCGCGATCGTTAATCACTTCGCCAAAATATCTATTTTCAAATACATGGCCAGAAAGATTATATTTCGCGTTAAAGTACGTGGCAAATTTCTTGTTCATATACCACATCAGTTTTGCGAGATTGTGATCTTTAGAACGGAGCTGAAGGTGGTAATGGTTTGACATGAGACAATACGAGGCAATCTCAAAAGGGGCTCTTTCGTGGAGTTGACGCAGGATCGTGAGAAATGTTCGATAGTCAGCCTCCTCCTTAAATAAAGCTTCTTTCCGGTTGCCTCTGCAAGTAATATGATAAAAAGAATTCGGCACCCAAATTCTAGGCTTTCGTGGCATCTTTTTTGCTCCTTTCGTTTTTCATACAATAATGGAAAACAAGCCAAAAGACAAAAAGGTATAATCACCCAAAACTTAGGGAAATCACCTGTTTGATGCTAATAAATAACCATAAAACTTAGTTCCTGTTATCAACCAGCATAATTCTAAGCTGCAGCAATCAGCAAAAATCAAAATTACTTTTTCATTCGACAAAATTCGGGCGGTACCTGGTACATTATCCAGTTTTCCCCATAATAAAGAGGCGGCTCTAGCGGCTGCCTCTTTTGGTTTATGCTCTCTCCAGCATGCGCTTGAGGGCGGTTTCGGCCCATTCGGCTATTTCTGGTTTAACTTTTATCTGATTCATAATGTCGCCCTTTTCAATTGATTCCATTGTCCATAATAAATGCGGCAGGTCGATCCGGTTCATGGTCAGACATGGACACATTTGGGGATTTAACGAGAATACTTCCTTATCCGGATGTTGCTTCGTCAGCCGATTTACGAGGTTCATTTCCGTTCCGACCGCCCATTTCGTCCCCGCATCAGCGTTCGTGATTGTCTCAATAATATATTTAGTGGAACCTGCAAAATCCGATTTTGCTACTACTTCCCGACTGCATTCCGGATGCACGATAATATTCACTTCCGCGTCCGTCGCCCGAATATCCTCGATGTTTGCAACGGTAAAGTTCTCATGAACCGAGCAGTGACCTTTCCACAAAATCACGCGTACTTGATCCAAGTCGCCGTCATACTCAAATCTTTCCAGGATTGGATCCCAGACAGCCATCTCATCGAGAGGTACTCCTAGATCAAACGCAGTATTTCGCCCTAGATGCTGATCAGGTAAAAATAAAATTCGTTCCTTTTGTTTAAACGCCCATTCCAGCATTTTTTTCGCGTTCGACGATGTCACGGTTGCTCCTTCATTCCGGCCAACAAAGCTTTTAATCGCTGCGGTGGAGTTTACATACGTCAACGGTATGATCGTGTCGCCAAAAACCTTCTCCATTTCCTTCCAGCCTCGTTCTGTTTGCTCAATATTTGCCATATCTGCCATCGAACAGCCTGCCCGCATATCCGGCAGAATCACTGTTTGATCATCACCTGTTAGGATATCTGCTGTTTCAGCCATAAAGTGAACACCACAAAAAACGATATACGCTGCCTGCGAGTTTTGTGCGGAAACCTGCGCCAGCTGAAGCGAATCACCTGTCACATCTGCAAATTGAATGACTTCATCTTTTTGGTAATGGTGACCAGGGATAAATACCTTCTCCCCTAACTTTTCCTTAATTTGCCTCACTCGGGATTCCATTTCAACTGTCGACATTGTTTTATAATGATCAGGTAGCATCTGCTGGCCACTGTTTTGAATTAAATCCAGTAAACTCATTTTTCTTCCTCCTGACTAACTAGTAAACTAATATCAAGCGACTTCACGGAATGCGTAATAAAACCAAGCGAAATACAATCTACTCCAGTCCCCGCGTACCCTGACAGATTATTAAGCGTGATCCCACCCGATGCCTCGGTAATAATATGTTTCGGAACAAGTGGAACGAACTCCCGGACCTCATCAGGACTCCGGTTGTCGAACATAATTACATCCACACCTGCTTCAACCGCTTCCAGTACTTCTTCTCTCGTTTCCGTCTCCACTTCCACTTTTACCATATGACCGACCGTCCCCCGAACCGCTTCAACCGCTTCTGTTATAGAACCACAGAAAGAAATATGGTTATCCTTGATCATGACACCATCATAAAGCCCTGACCGGTGATTTTTTCCACCACCAGCTACAACAGCATATTTTTCCAGCATCCGCAGTCCAGGTGTCGTTTTTCGTGTGTCGCAAAGCTGAATCGAGCTATCATTTAATGCTTCTACACACGTCCGAGTCATACTTGCTATACCACTCATTCGCTGCACAAGATTTAAGATGACACGCTCACCTCCAAGGATCGCGACGACTGGACCGGCTGCTTCCGCTATAATATCCCCACTTTTCACATGATCCCCATCTTTATAAAAACACTCTATCTGTACTCGCTCATCCAATAACTGATACCCTTCACGAATAATTGCAAGACCGGAAATAATCCCATCAGCTTTGGCAACCAACACACCTTTCCCGAATTGATCCGGCGGAAATACAGCATTGCTGGTTAAGTCCTGATCCCCTAGATCTTCTATAAAAAAAGATTGCAGCATCGCGCGTAATTTTAATTTATTCATCTTCTAATCTCCTATACTGGCACGTTCACTTCCCGTTGCCGTGTTATTTCCTGCCGGCTCCTGCTTCCATTTGGTAATGGATAATCCGTCCGAAAATGCGTACCCCTGCTTTCCGTTCGCATGAATGCTGAAGTTGTAATTAGCCATGCAGTGGTAAGCATATTGACAATCTCGATCTCTTCGTTTGATAGAATAGTTAAATCAGCGTGTAAAAAATCATATTGCTCCAGCCATTTTTGCATCCTCAGTAACCCTTCTTTGTTCCGTATGACCCCCACTTCACGCATCATTCTTCTCTTTATCTCATCCTTCAGCGGAAGTGTAATTCGCATCGTCTCTTTCTCCATACGCATACTCGGGTCTACTGCCCTAGTTTCCTCTGCCAGTATAGTTTGTGCAGTCAGGTTGCCAAACACGATCCCTTCAAGCAGCGAATTACTGGCAATTCGATTAGCTCCGTGAACACCGGTACACGCCGCTTCCCCGACGGCGTACAGTCCATTTAGTGAAGTTCGGCCGTCCTGATCAGCTTTAATTCCACCGATTAAAAAATGTGCACCGGGTACTACTGGCAATAGGTTTTCGTTCAGCGCTATACTACTTTCCTTGCACAACTTATAGATGGTCGGAAATCTACGCTGAAAATTTTTCACTGGCGATATGTCCAAGTAAACCTGCTTCCCTCTAAGTATATCGCGTAAGATGGTTCGGGCAACGATATCACGTGGAGCAAGATCATTTAGTTCATGAACACCTTCCATTATGAGGTGCCCGTCGCTATTTACTAAAAAAGCACCCTCCCCACGAACTGCTTCTGACACTAGCCCCAGCGTTTTTTTCTCGTTATACAGCAGCGTCGGGTGAAACTGAATAAACTCCATATCTGTTAATTGAACGCCGGCGCGGTACGCCATCGCTATCCCGTCGCCAGTTGCTGTTGCATCATTCGATGAGTACGCATATAGCTCACCGCATCCGCCAGTCGCCATAATTACCGCACTTGCATGATGACTGTACACACGTCCATTTGTATTTTTCACCTCTACACCAATGCAGCGATCCTGGGCAACGATCAAATCAACGACCATTTCGTTCTCTACAATAGTTACCTTGTTCCTAACTTGCTGAAGCATGAAGGTAATTAATGCCTTCCCTGTGGCATCTCCACCGGCATGGAGAATTCGCCGTTTTAAATGTCCACCTTCTCTTCCGAGGTTCCATTCACCATTTTCATTCTTATCAAATTCCAATCCATTCGTTATTAGATCGTACAAATGAGAGGTGCTTTTCTGGATAAGGATGTGCAAATTCGATAAATCACTGTGCATTCCACCAGCTGACTGGGTATCCTGGAAATGATCTTTCCAGTGATCATCAGGGTGCATCGGTGCAGCAATTCCACCCTGGGCGTGAAAAGAATTACTTGCAGTGACATTCGACTTTGTGAAGATAATCACATTTCTATCCATGGCTAATTTATTGGCAGCCGTTAGGGCTGCAATGCCGCTTCCAATTATAATGACATCCTTAAAAGTCATTGAATGATCGCCTCAATTGTATTATGTATATTTATGTGTCTTGACACCTATATTTACACAAGTTTACACTATTGACAAGAGTTTTTTTACAATAATTTTGAGGAGTGCTCCTATGATCTATTTGGATTATGCTGCTACAACGCCAATATCTAAGGAATCGTTAGATATTTTTACGAAAGTATCCACATCTTTTTTTGGAAATCCGAACAGTATGCACGACGAAGGGTCACGTGCCTCTCAACTGCTGGAATCCGCTCGGGATGAACTGGCAGAAATGTTGAACTGCAGCCGAAGTGGTATTTACTTTACAAGCGGTGGCTCTGAATCCAATACCCTTGCTTTAAGTGCTTTAATTGAGGCAAACAAATCGAAGGGTAACCATCTGATTACAACTGTTGCCGAGCATTCTTCTATTCATAATTTTTTTACTCAAATGGAAAAAGCCGGCTATAGCGTTACGTATTTACCACTTGATCAATATGGACAAATCAGGCTGGATGATCTTAAAAGTGCCATCCGGGAAACGACGATACTGGCTTCGATTCATCATGGAAATGGCGAAATAGGAACCGTGCAGCCGATCGACGCAATAGGTGATTTGCTCCATCGGTACCAGGTACTTTTTCATTGCGACACCGTGCAGACGTTTGGAAAACTGCCCATTAACCTAGATAATTCGAAGGTTGATAGTCTTTCGATTTCCAGTCATAAGCTTTACGGACCAAAGGGTGTCGGTGCGGTCTATATTAGACCGGAAGTGAAATGGACCGCTGCCTTTCCAAATACGAGTCAGGAAAAAGGACTTCGGCCAGGTACAGTTAACGTTCCAGGGATCGCAGCCTTTGTTACTTCTGCAAAACTAGCAGCGGATGTTAGAATAGAAGAATATAAGCGGATTGATCAATTGAGGATAGCTTTAATCGATAGACTGAAAAATTTACAGTTGCCCGTCCATGTCGAGGGTCATCCTACTGATTATTTACCACATATACTTGGCATACGGATTGAAGGCATGGAGGGTCAATATGTAATGCTGGAGTGTAATCGTTACGGAATTGCCATTTCTACAGGTAGCGCCTGTCAGGTTGGAAAACAAAATCCCTCAAGAACGATGAAAGCCCTCGGACGTTCAGACTCTGAGTCGAAGCAATTTATACGATTATCGTTTGGCAGACATACAACGGAAGAAGAGTTGACTAAAACAGCGGAAACACTTGAATTAATAACAGATAAATTTCCACATCTAAGGAGGAACTAGAATGGATAGCAGTGCAAAGCTTTCATCTGCGGCGAGACAGGAATTAATTTTAAAAAGCTTAAAGGAAGAATCCAGTCCAATAACCGGAAGTGAATTCGCGGAGAAAGCGAATGTCAGCAGACAGGTGATTGTACAGGATGTCTCCATTTTAAAAGCAAAAAATGAGCCGATTATTGCGACAAGTCAAGGGTACATGTACTTACATAAACCAACGGGTGAGCTGGAACACCAACAAATTATCGCGTGCCGGCATAACCCTGAAAAAACAGAGGAAGAACTAACAATTATCGTCGATCACGGTGTTACGGTAAAGGATGTTACAGTCGAGCATCCTGTTTATGGTGACTTGACTGCTTCGCTTATGATCAGCAACCGCCATGAAGTAGAACAATTTATTAATAAAATCAAAGATACCCAAGCAGTATATCTATCCACGTTAACAGAAGGAATCCATATGCATACCTTGGAAGCAGACAGAAAAGAAAAGATTGAAACAGCCTGCCTGGCCCTGCAAACTGCTGGCATATTATTATAGGATGCCTGAGTAAAAAAACAACAGGAGCACAGACCTTACGAGGTCTGTGCTCCTGTTAAAAATGTTTTCTATTCTGCTGGTGCTACCGATGCCCACTTATAATCGTATTCAGGGCTTGTCGCGTTTAACACAACACCTTGAATTTTAGGTGAGATTAATTGAGCACGTGAGCTTTGGTAAATTGGAGCGATTGCAGCATCTTCAGCCAGAACTTTCGATGCAGCTAAGAATGCCTCAAAACGCTTAACTGGATCTTTGATATATTTTTCGTTAGCGTCTTTGATCAACTTATCATACTCAGGGTTAGAATACCCCATTTTGTTATTTCCGCCATCTGTTACCCATAGATTTAACCATGTATTTGGATCCTGGTAATCAGGGAGCCAGCCAGAAAACTGGATTTGATAATCCATCGTTGAATCAAGTTCTAGCTTTTGCTCAAACGGAACTTGCTTCAACTCAACTGTTAAACCAGGTAGATTCTCTTCCATTTGGCTAGCCAAGTATTCGTTCATTAGTTTGGATGTCGATCCATCTTGACCGAGGAACTCAATTGTAACTTTTGATTTTCCGATTTCTTCTAACCCTTTTTCCCATAGTTCTTTCGCTTCTTCTGCATCAAAAGTTACTAAGTCGCCATTAATTTCACGGAAATCTTTTTCAGTTTCCGGATGTGCAGCGAATTCTTCTGGAATAAATCCGGTTGCAGCAACGGATCCATCGTTTAATACTTCATCAACTAATGCTTCTTTGTTAAATGACTTACTAATTGCTTTACGAATGTTTACGTTCGCAAGTGCGTCGGAAGTAGTCTGGTTAAACTTCAGCCAGAAAAGTGATGATTCAGGTGTTACTTTAAAATCATCGTGTGATGCGTATTGATCAACAATATCTGCAGATAGTCCTGCACGATCCACTTGACCTTTTTCATACAAATCCACCCCTACTTGAGGGTCTTTTACTACATCAAAATTTATTTCCTCTAGTGTCACAGATTCAGCATCCCAATAATCAGGATTTTTCACCATAGACCATTCCTGTGAAGTACTCTTCCAATTTTCAAGCTTGAACGGACCATTTGATAATAATGTTTCGGAACTAGTAGAGAATTTGTCACCATGTTCTTCAGCAAATTTTTTATTTACCGGAAAGAAAGTTGAGAATGCTGCAAGTTCAAGGAAATACGGTGTCGGCTTTTCAAGATTCACAACAAACGTGTAATCTCCATCAGCCTTCACTCCTAGATCTTCAACAGGCAATTCACCTTCATTTACTTTTGTAGCATTTTTGACTACGCCGCCCATCATATAAGGACCATATGCAGACCCAACGTCAGGATCCACTCCACGCTGCCAAGCATAAACAAAGTCATGCGCTGTTACAGGATCTCCATTCGCCCATTTTGCATCTTCACGCAATGTAAATGTCCACGTTAATCCATCTTCACTAACTTTATGATCAGTTGCAATACCTGGAGTCATCTCGCCGTCTTTCTTACGGTACAGACCTTCCATTGTATCGGCGATATAAACTGCTGCGAGTGCATCAGTAGACAGTTGTGGATCCATAGAAGGAATAACATCACCTTCTATTAAATTCAGCACCTGCTTTACCTCTCCGCCTTCTTCTGCAGCCGTATCTTCTCCTTCTGACCCCTCAGAACCAGTTTCGTCGCCGCCCTCATCACCTGAGCATGCCACCATGAAAATACTTAGCAATAAACCTAATGCTAAAAGCAATGAAATCTTTGTCAACTTCATGGCCAATCCCCCTTTTATTTTTTTCTGATTTAAAACTACAATGATTACTATACCATTATTCTGATAATTTTGTATAGCGCATTTTGTTGAATTATCCAAATTTACATAATTCAACAAAAAATTAATCAACACAGAATGCAGGTCCCCCATGACTTAGAAGATGATTTAATCTGCTAGTGAAATATTAAAAAAATTTTACATATTTTTCCTAAATAAAGATACTTAATAGAAACATATTGTATGGAGAGTAGGATAAAACTGAAGTGAATCAAAACAAAGACGAACATTATGAGATAATTTTAATTTGCACTCAGACTTGCGGTATCAATGCGCTGAGGATTCCGGGGGAAATGGTCTTTGCTTTCTAAAGAACTGAATCCTTGCACTAGCGCGCGAGAACGTATTTTGACGGAGTGATGCTTCACAGCAGATGAATTTAAATAATCCGAACGAAATCACAGGATTCGTTCGGATTATACTATCATTAACTATCTAACCTAAGCCCACCACATTTCAGCGGGTTTCTCTGCTATATTAACACTTTTCAAGTTAGCGACTGCTTTGCTGAACCCTTCGTCAATCGACATAATCGGGTCTTCATGTTCAATACTTACTACATAGTCATACCCAAATGTACGCAAAGCGCTTATTATATTTGACCATTCCTGGATACCGTGACCATATCCGACGGAACGAAAACTCCATGCGCGCGTTTGTACTTCACCGTATGGCTGCATGTCGGTCAAGCCATACATATTCACATTTTCCTGATCGATATACGTATCCTTCGCATGGAAATGGTGAATTGCATTTTCTTTTCCTAAAATTTTAATTGCTGCGACTGGATCAATACCCTGCCACCATAAATGGCTTGGGTCAAGGTTTGCACCTATTGCGTCACACGTTGCCTCGCGCAGTTTCAGCATCGTATACGGTGTATGCACAAGGAATCCTGCATGAAGCTCTAGTCCGACCTTCACATTATGATCCTTGGCAAACTGACCTTGTTCCTTCCAATAAGGAATCAGCTTTTGTTCCCATTGCCAATTTAAAATATCCGAGTACTCCGCTGGCCATGGCGTTACCGGCCAGTTTGGATATTTTGCTTCCTCATGGTCACCAGGAGTTCCAGAGAACGTATTGACTACTGGAACATCCATCAATTTTGCTAGTTTTACAGATTTCACAAACGCCTCATGTGACTCGGCAGCAAACTGTTTATCCGGCGATATTGGATTGCCGTGACAGCTAAATGCGCTGATCGTCAGCCCACGAGAGTGAACCTTTTTCAAATACTCGGTACGTTTTTCTTCGCTTTCCAGCAGCTCATCTATATTACAATGTGCAGTTCCTGGGTACCCACCTGTTCCAATTTCGACTGCCTGCAAACCTGAAGCTTTTGCATGGTCTAGCATTTCTTCAAACGACATACCTGAAAATAATACGGAAAACACACCTAATTTCATATGTACCACCTACATCCTTTATACTTTTTAGTCTAACCTAACACTTCTTCCTGTTTCACTGCTCGTATAAATTGCTTCCATTAATTTAGTTACCTGCAGCGCCTGTTCTGGCTTAACGATTAACTCCGCTTCACCCAAACAGCTGGAAACAAAATTTTCTGCCTGCAGCAAGCCGGCATTATCTTCTTTCGCGGAAAACTTTGCCTCTCCACTAAAGAATGTTCCGTATTTAGCCTGATAGAGTTCAAACGGATAAACATTCAGTCCACCATCTACGCCTGAAATACTTAAGTTTGTCGTATCTTCCTTGATATTAGCGGCCCACGAACATTCAAGCATGAGGGAGACCCCGTTTTCAAACGTAATATAACCCGTTACATGATCATCTACGTCAAACGTTTCATGATTGAACGTACCCCATTCGTTTAACTGATTAGGCGTTTTACTCAATCGATTATACGTCGTACCCATTACCTCGACTGGTTTTGGATCACCAAGGAGCCAGATAGCTAAGTCAAGAAAGTGACAGCCCCAGTCAATTAAGCTGCCTCCACCTTGTAAGTCCTTATTGGTAAAGACTCCCCAGCCTGGTACTTTGCGACGTCGCATAGCCTGAACACGCGTTACTAATGGGTCGCCAATTTCCCCATTTAATATTGCCTGTTTCGCAACACGCGCTTCCTGAGTATGACGATAATGATAAGCAATAGATAATTGCGTATTCGTCTTTTGTGACGCTGCAATCATTTCCTCGCAATCTTGCGTAGTGATTGCCATTGGCTTCTCACATAAAACGTGGACACCAGCTTCCAATGCCTGAACGGCAATCTCAGCATGAAACTTATTCGGCGTACAGATTGTTACCGCGTCAACAACTTCAAACAGTTCCGTATACTCCTGGAAAACCTGCGAAATACCAAACCGATTCGCAGCTTCCTGCGCTCGCTCCACATTTAAATCCTGCAGCGCCACAATCTCCACTTTATCCTGCAGCTCTAAATAAGCCGGGATATGTCTGTCCTGTGCAATCCCACCAGCACCAACAATCCCCATTCGCAATTTCACCATTGTAAAACCTCCTTGCGGTACCTGGTACTTTCTCCAGTTTTTCCCATTTTTTATTTCTGTTTGATTTCTTCTAGGGCTTTAGCGTTTCCGTATTGATGTTTGGATGTGTTTGTATTTTTTGCCCATTTCACACCATTTTTAATAACCTGCTGAATTTCCTTATTGTGATAGGTTGGATATGTTTCATGTCCTGGGCGGAAATAAAAGATTTTCCCTCTGCCCCTCGAGAATGTAGCACCGCTTCGGAATACCTCGCCACCTTCAAACCAGCTGACAAACACCAATTGATCTGGTGCTGGAATATCAAAATGCTCGCCGTACATTTCTTCTTTTTCAAGCTCGATGTACTGCCCGATGCCTTCGGTAATCGGATGACTTGGATCCACAACCCACAGACGCTCTTTTTCATCCGCTTCACGCCACTTCAAATCACAGCCTGTACCCATGAGCTTCTTAAATACCTTTGAAAAGTGAGCAGAGTGCAGTACTACAAGTCCCATACCATCCAGGACACGTTCCTTCACAAGCTCCGCAACTTCCTCTGATACTTCTTCGTGTGCAATGTGGCCCCACCAAAGCAGTACATCTGTGTTATCGAGTACTTCCTGTGTTAAGCCATGCTCTGCTTCGTCCAGCGTTGCCGTACGTGTTTCATGACCTTCTTCTTTTAAAAATTCTTCAATTGTTCCGTGAATCCCTGTCGGATAAATGTCTGCAACTACAGGGTTTTTCTTTTCGTGTCTATTTTCATTCCAGATTGTTACGTTCATTTTGCCATCACTCCTACTTCAAATTTAGTAACGCATGTAAGTTATCCCGATTGATTTTCGCGCTCTCCATCGGATCCTGGTCAAAGTCTTCCTGCTCCACGACTAACCAATCCACAAAGCTGCTCTTCGCGACCTTCAGAAATTCTTTCATATTAAGCTTGCCGAACCCAATTTCAGTGCTTCGTCTTTTACCCTCCACTTCAACCATGTCCTTTATATGTAAGGAAACTACGCGATTCTCATATTTTTCGATAATCTTTCCCGGATTGTGACCAGCATAAATCGCCCAGAAACAATCCAGTTCTATTTTAACAAATTCCGGATCGGTATTTTCAAAAATCAAATCAAATCCAGTGGTTTCATTAAGCGCGTCAAACTCAAAATCATGATTGTGGTAACCAAACGTCATGCCATGTTCCTGACAAACCTGTCCGATTCTGTTCAATTCTTCTGCAGTTCGTTTATAACTGTCCTCAGAATCCCGTTTATTCTCAGGAAGGTACGGACAGATAATCAGCTTATTATCAATTTCCTGATTATACGCGATCGTTTCCTTCAATTTGTCACCGTGCAGTACATCAATTGCAGTATGGCTTCCGGCCACGCGAAGCTGCTTTTCGTCTAATACTTGTTTCACCTGACTTGCAGGTGTTTCAAAAAATCCTGCAAATTGCACAGCATCATAGCCGATATCCGCAACGTTGCGCACAGTTCCAAGAAAATTTTGTGCCGCTGCCTCCCGAACAGAATACAACTGTAGTCCAACATTTCCCATAAATCATTCTCCCTCGTTTGGTTAATGAAAAAAATTTACGCTTTAATTTTCCCGACCTGAGTAGTCTGACCATTCTGATGCGATAATGCAGCGGCTTCATTTATGATTGTTAAATTCATGACATCTTCTTTCGTAATCGATGGTTCTTTTCCATTAACTATCTTCCCAACCCATTGTTCCATCGGCATAGGCACTGATTTTTCTTCCGCAAGCGTTACCCAGCTTCCGTCACCACGGTGGATACTTTTCAGCTGGATGTCTCCATCTTTACACATTAAGGTACCTTCTGTGCCGTATAACTCCAATTGAAACGGGCTTCCATAGGACATAAATCCTGTTTCAATTATCCCAAGTGCTCCAGACGCATAATCCACAATCACTGCAGCGCTCTGATCGACTCCTTTTCCTTCATCCATTCTTAATCGTGCGGTTACTGCTTCTGCCTTTCCTGCCAAGCGATTCGTTAAATAAATCGGGTGTGCCCCGAGATCAATTAACGAGCCTCCACCAGTTTCTTCTTTATTAAAGAAGCGGGCAGGCAGCCATCCTTCTGACTCACCAGCCGGAATTACTGCGCCATTATGCGCTAAGCGGCATCGGATCATCGTTAATGTTCCGAGTAAACCTTCCTCCAGAACCTTCTGCGCCTGCAAAAATTCCTGTTCGACAAGCCTTGGCAGCGAAACCATCAGTTCCACATCATTCTGCTTCATAGCCTGGTAGATTTCTTCACAATCCTCAGCAGAGAACGCTAATACTTTTTCGGTAAAAACATGTTTTTTATTATGTGCTGCAGCCAAAATCACCTTTTTATGCAGGTTCGTCGGCGTACTTACTATTACAGCATCAATTTCAGGACTTTTGAGCGCAGTGTCCAGGTCTTTCTCAAATGGAACCCCAAGTTCCTCCGCCCACTTTTCGCCTCGCGCTTTATCTTCGTCCCATACGAACGAAATAGCTAATTTTTCATTTCCCAGCACTTCACGGGCATAATCATCTGCATGAACATGCCATCTGCTTAACAATGCAACGTTTAAAATAGTAATCACCTCTAATTAGTTTAGAAAAACTCAGCAATCGCCTAGTCTTTAATGGCGAATTCCAAAGTTTTTCTTATACCGGCATTTGCTCTAAACCTTTATGCTTAAAACTCAATTTTGGTAGATGAAACGGTCTATGTACTTCGACATAACAGCTGGTTGTTTTCCACTGCGGACCATTGCTTTCCGCGGGCACGGCTTCAGTCTCCTCGAGAAGAGCACTCTGCGGGGCCTTCAGACTCGTGCTGTTCCCGCAGGAGTCAATGGTCCTCCGCTCCAAACAACCGCAATAATTGTGGAAAGTTCGTGTGCTAATCCATAAAAATGATTTCTATCGTTCACCACAGCAGCGGAAAAATGCGGCGACTCAATTGTGAAAGCGAAGTAGCCACTGAAAAAGTGGTGGATTTTAAAAATCTTGACTTTAGCACCTTAACCCAGCATCATCGAATTCACAAGACTCCTGCGGGAACAGCGCGAGCTGAAGATCCCGCAGGAAAGCGCTCTTTGCTTATCCGAGGAAGCTGAAGCCGTGCCCTAAGGTGCGCGAAGTGAAATTCGATGATGCGATCGCAGATCCACTTAATTCGTATTCCATTTACCTTTTTCAGTGGCCAGAGTCGCAGTATCCATCAAATACGACAGAAGTAATTAATAGCATGTGTTAGAAATAGACGTATTTGTATTTCGTGTCAAGTAACATATTTCAAGTCTACAAGAACTAATACTTATGCTTTCTTACCTGTCAAAGTAAACTGCTTTGCCTGTTTTAGCTGATTCATAAATAGCTTCCAGAATTTGGGTGACAACCAGTGCTTCCCGTGGTTTAACCGTTGCATCCGTATCGTTCAGCAAGCTTTCAATCCATAGTCTTGCTTCAAGGTCTGCATCACTTTCTGATTCCCCATCGTAAAACGCAACGCCACTATTATCCAGCTCAACATTGGTTGTATAAAGCTTACCAAACTCTTCACCGTTAATCCGCAAGCCGTCTTTCATATCTGCACCACCAGCAGTTCCACTCAGCGAGCATTTAGCTTCGTCAACTTCCAGTGAGTTAAGCGCCCAGCTTGATTCCAATACGATTGTTGCTCCATTTTCCATCGTAATAAATCCAAATGCTGAATCCTCAACATTAAACTTATCCGGATCCCACGGGCCCCACGCATTAGCGGCATCCTTATGTTTGCCAAGTTTATGGAACGTCGAACCCATAACAGATTTTGGCTTATAATTGTCCATCATCCATAACGTTAAATCGAGTGCGTGTGTACCAATATCAATCAGCGGTCCACCACCCTGCTTCTCTTCGTCTAAAAATACTCCCCAGGTTGGAACGGCACGGCGACGAATCGCATGAGCTTTGGCAAAGTATACTTCGCCTAAATCGCCACGCTGGCAAGCCTTACGCAAATACTGGCTATCCGGTCTGAATCGATTGTTATAGCCGATCGTCAGTTTTTTACCAGTTTCTTCTGCTGCAGCTATCATTTGTTCAGCTTCCTCAGAAGTTTTTGCCATCGGCTTCTCGCACATGACATGTTTGTCTGCACGCATAGCAGCTATCGAGATTTCCGCATGGGAAATATTCGGTGTACACACATGGACCACATCAATCGATTCATCTTTCAGCAATTCTTTATAATCGCTGTAAACCTTCGCACCTTTAGAACCATATTCTTCTTTTGCCACTTCGGCTTTTTGCTCATCGATATCACAGAACGCGACAAGTTCAACCTGCTCAACTTTTTTCAAACTTGGAAGGTGCTTTCCGTTCGCAATCCCTCCACAACCAATAATTGCTACGTTTAATTTTTTCATCTTTATATCCATCCTTTAAAATAATTTAGAAAACTTGGCTTATCGCCAAGCCTTAATGGCGAAAGCCTAAGCTGCACTTATGCAGTATGAAAGGATTTATCCTTTCTTACCTGCTTCGAAATTACATGTACTATTCCTTAACTGAACCTGAAGTTAGACCAGAAACAATCCGTTTTTGGAATAACAGAACCAGAATAACAATTGGAATTGTTACGATAACGGTTGCTGCTGAAATATCTCCCCATGGAATCGAGTACTGACTTTGATAAAGCGAGATCCCGACCGGCACGGTGCGCCATTGATCAGCGGTGTTTATCGTTAATGCAAACAAATATTCATTCCAGGCAGCAATAAATACTAATATACCTGTGGTAAAAATCCCAGGTGCTGCGAGTGGCAGAATAATTTTTCGGAACGTTTGAAACGGGCTTGCACCGTCAAGCTTAGCAGATTCTTCAAGCTCAAACGGGATCTTTTGAAAGAACGTTGACAATATCCAGATGGATAGTGGCAAACTGATTGTTATATACGGAATCACGAGACCAAGAAAGCTGTTACGAAGATCAAGACTTGTTATCAGATTAAACATAGGCGAGATAATCGCAATCTGTGGAAACATGGATGAAGCAAGAACGATTCCCAGTATAAGACCTTTCCCCTTAATTGGAAGTCTTGTAACCGCATACGCGGTAAAAGCTGCAAACATTAACGATAAGACGGTTGTTAACGATGCCACAACGAAACTGTTCAGCATATACCGAAGCAACGGCCGATTGGTTATCGCAGCGGTATACGAATCAAATGACGGGCTAGTCGTAAACCATTTAAACGATGAAAATATCTCACCCGGAGGCTTGATTGATGTTAAGAACACCCAGATAAACGGAAACATAACAAGAAAAACAAAGATAATTAAAAAGATGTAAAATCCAAATCCTGCGCGCTTATTCATTTCATACCCCCCTTATTTCGAACGCCCTGCAAATAACTCCGAGCCGATCAGTTTTACATAGATAAAACTAATCACGGCAACACATAAAAATACGATAACAGACAGTGTTGAACCTTCACCGAAGTTCTGTTGAGCGAATAATGTTTTATACGCGTAAATCGAGATAGATTCTGTTGCGTTGGCTGGTCCACCACCAGTTAATACGTAAATCAGGTCGAACACACGAAAAGCGTCAAGTGTTCGGAACAATAACGCAACCAGAATAGCCGACTTCAGCAACGGTAATGTAATACTCCAGAATTGCTGTATTTTATTTGCACCATCAACGTCAGATGCCTCATACAATGACGCTGGAATAGTTTGCAGACCTGCCAAAAGCAGCAATGCCATGTACGGCGTTGTTTTCCAGATATCTGCTAAAATAACCGAGAACATTCCTCCGTCTGCCGTGGACAAAAGCCACGAAGCATCCGGTATAATATGCAGCACCTCTAAATAGTGGGCGACAATACCAGATTGTCCGTCATACAGAAAGCCCCACATCATTGCAGCAACTGCGGTAGGGATTGCCCATGGAATTAAGACGGACGCCCGGATGATTCCTCGGCCTTTAAATGCACGGTTAATGAGCAGTGCAATCGCCAGACCAAATACTAATTCAAACGCTACCGAAATAATGGTGAAATACGTTGTATTCCAAAGTGACCTCCACATTCGCTGATCCTGAAAATAATTAATGTAATTATCCAGCCCAACAAAATTGGATTTTAATATCGTGTCACTTGTAGAACCAAGTAACCCTGCCGTCTGCTTGAATTGCTCACTTAACGCTTTATCGTCAATCGATTCTGCGATTTGTGTTAAATCTTTCTGATAGGCATCAAGAGCAGCTCGATACGCTACTGCAAATTCATTTTCGATCTCCTGGTACTTTAACTCACTTTTTAAGACAGGTTCATACGCCAGCAGCATTTCATTTATTTTATCTGCTTTTTCCTGAACACCGTCCTCACTGAGCAGTTCACTATGATAGTCCGTTACTCCTTCTTCAATCGCAGTAACTGTTTCCTTTACTTCACCATCATCCGAAGCACTCTTTAAATCTTCCAGTTGATTTTCAATATAAAAATAGTTATCAAGATAGCTTTCAAGATCCATATTAGCCTCTAGTAATCTTTCAGAACGTGCCGGGTCATTTAGTCTGTAATCAAACAAACTGTTCCAAAATGACTGAGCAACCGGCCATAGAATGACGACGAATACTAGAATCAATGAAGGTATAACCATTGCATAACCAAGCTGTTTTTCGTTCAGCTGGAAATTTCGTTTCTTCTTATTACCCATGATTGCCCTCCTCACCTGTAAAATTAGTAATATGTATAGAAAAGCGCAAGCGCCTTGTTCAGACCCGACAAGTTTAAGACGAATCTCTTAGTGATGGTTTGTATCACAAAGAGATTTGACTTAAATCCTCGAGGGGCTAGGCGCTGGAGCTAGACAGACAAAAATCAAAACTTTGTACTACCATTTTGAGAGAAAAGGCAAGATGAGGATTTTTTCCCATCTTGCCTTATTTTCTTATCATCTTGGTTTTATTTTGCTAAAGCTTCTACCATTTTTGACTGCATTTTTTCTGCAGCTTCCTCGGCAGTTTGTTCACCTGCTAAAGCTTTGGAGAGTTCAATTTGCAAAATATCAGAGATCTCTGGGTAAATTGGTGTTACTGGACGAGGTACAGCACTCTCCAAAACCTTTTTAAACTCTGGGTTAGCAAATAATTCACTCGCTTCTTTTACTTCTGGATCATCGTATAAAGATTTGATTGTAGGTGCACGGCCACCATGAATTGCTGTAATTTTTTGTCCCTCAGGGCCCGTCATAAACTTCACGAACTCCCATGCAGCTTCAGGATGCTCAGAATAACGGTTAATCATCGTCATCCATCCACCTAATGCTGAAGCACTGCCTGAATCACCGGCTGGAAGTGTAGTGATTTTTACATTACCAACAACCTTGGAACGGGACTCATCTGCTGCAGATGCCTGCAGGTATGGCCAGTTCCTGGCGAATACCGATTTCCCTTCAATAAAAGCATTTTCTGTTTCCGTTTCTTTAAAGTTCAAAATATTGTCAGGGACAAACTCCGAATTTACGACTTCTTTCATTTTCTTAATTGCTTTAATCGTTTCCGGACTGTTTGCTACTGGTTTGTTGTTCTCATCGATAATCCCCCCGCCATATGCAGCGATGTACTCAATCGCGTTACAAACCAAACCTTCGTACTGTGCAGCCTGCATCAGGTAACCAAATTCAGTTCCCTTCTCACCTTGCAGACTGCTTGCCATTTCAATTAACTCATCCCATGTTTTTGGAGGTTCTTCCACAATATCTGATCTGTAAAAAAGAACTCCGGCGTCTGTATAGTTAGGCATCGCCCATTGTTTACCATTAAAAGTTCCTGAAGATACTGTACCAGGAAAGTATGCTTCCATATCAATGTTATCTTTTTCAATAAAACGATCCAGCTCCAGCGCATAGTCTGCTTGAGCAAACTCTGCTGGCCAAATAACATCGGCGTTAAACACGTCAATCTCTGCGCTTTGTGAACTAAGAGCAGTTACATATTGATCGTGCGTCTGTCCAGTGTCTGCTGGCATCTCTCGAAATTTCACATTTATATTCGGGAATTTTTTCTCAAATGCTTCAATCACAAGATCAATCGCACCTGTAGTATCAACGTTACGTGCATATACAATAGTAACTTCTTCATCAGATGATTTCTCTGCTTCAGAGGATGAATCGTCAGTTGCAGCATCTTTCGATTCATCATTACCTCCAGAATTGCTGCAAGCCGCCAGTATTAGAACCAGCACCGCAATCCACAGAACACCAAATCCTTTTTTCCAAAACTTCAAATCAGTTCCTCCTAGGGGTCTGTAAGTATAGTATTTGACTTATCCGTTTACCGCTTCTTCCATCTTAGTTTGCATGTTCTTTGCAGCTTCTTCAGCAGTTTGCTCGCCAGCTAAAGCTTTTGAAAGTTCGATTTGCAGGATATCAGAGATTTCTGGGTAGATTGGCGTTACTGGACGAGATACAGCACTTTCCAATACTTTAACGAACTCTGGATTTGCAAATAATGGACTAGCTTCTTTTACTTCTGCATCTTCGTATAATGATTTAAGCGTTGGCGCAGATCCACCCTGTGTTGCAGTGATTTTCTGACCTTCAGCACCAGTCATGAATTTAACGAATTCCCATGATGCTTCAGGATGCTCAGAATAACGGTTGATCATCGTCATCCATCCACCTAGCGTTGAAGCACTTCCAGCATCACCTTTAGGTAGTGTAGTGATTTCTACATTACCAACAACTTTTGAACGAGACTCATCAGCAGCAGACGCCTGCATGTAAGGCCAGTTACGTGCAAATACTGATTTCCCTTCGATAAATGCATTTTCCGTTTCTGTTTCCATAAAGTTTAAGATATTGTCAGGTACAAATTCAGATCCTACAATTTCTTGCATTTTTTCAATCGCTTTAATTGTTTCCGGACTGTTTGCTACTACTTCATTGTTCTCATCGATAATTTGTCCACCATAAGATGCGATGAACTCGATAGCGTTACAAACCAATCCTTCATATTGTGCTGCTTGCATTAAGTATCCAAATTCTGTTCCAGCTTCACCTTTCAGGCTGTTTGCTTGTTCGATTAATTCATCCCATGTAGCTGGAGGTGTATCAACGATATCGGAGCGGTAGTACAATACACCAGCATCCGTAAATTTAGGCATTGCCCATTGCTTTCCGTTAAATTTACCTGAAGCAACAGTACCTTCAAAGTAATTATTCATATCAATGCCGTCTTTTTCGATAAAACGATCAAGCTCTAGTGCATAGTCTGCTTGAGCAAACTCAGCAGGCCAGATAACGTCAGCGTCAAAAACATCAATTTCAGCGCTTTGTGCACTGAAAGCGGTTACATATTGGTCATGCTGCGCCCCTGTATCTGCAGGCATTTCACGATATTCTACATTAATGTTTGGATGCGCTTCTTCAAAAGCTGCAACCAGCTTTTCATTGGCACCAGTTGTATCAACACCACGTGCATATACAATTGTTACTTCTTCCTCTTCTGCACCTGCTTCTTCTGTCGTTGTATCATCATTTGACTTGTCCGACTCTTCTTTTGGTTCAGATGAATCTGAGTTACATGCTGCTAAAAAAACTACTAATGCAATAAAGAACAGACTAATTAATCCATGTTTCCAAATCTTCAATTTAACTCCCCCTTATAGTTTTGACCCCACTGTTTTCCGAAAATGAATAATACAATTTTCAAAAAAATGAAATCGATTACATCTCGACTTAATTATACAATAAGTAAATCCCATGTCAATAATAATTTTTAAAATTCTGGTACCTGGTACTTTCTCCTAATTTTTACCAAAATAAAGACCAAGCGTACGTTGTGCTTACGTTTGGTCTTTATTTTAGGGATCTCTTAATTTCTTAAAAATCCGCCTTCAGAATTAATGACCTGGCCGGTAATCCATTCCGCTTCTTCACTTGCCAGAAAGGAGATTAATCGAGCAGCATCATCCGGTTTACCTGACCGGCCCATCCTGAATTTCGCAGATAACTCCTCATGCAAATCTTCCGTCATCCAGCCTGTGTCGGTCGGTCCTGGGTTTACTGCATTTACTGTAATACCAATCGGTGCCACTTCAGCCGATAAGGATAAGGTGAATCCTGAAATAGCAGCTTTTGTTGCACCATACGCTAATTCTTCAAGCATCGGTCCAAGCGCCTGCCCGGACGTCATATTAATAATTCGCCCCGATGATCCTTCTGCCTGCTCAAAACGTCGTGCGAATTCCACACTAAGCAAAAAGGTAGCGCGTATGTTCACTGCATAATGATTATCAAGCATAGTAGCGTCAAGCTTCTTGTAGCCATCCCTCGTCGAAAAGGCAGCATTATTCACCAGAATTGACGGTAAACCTAACCTTGCTTCCACTGCGTTTAATAATTTCGTCGGTGCATCCGATTCAGCTAAATCCAACTCGATACTTGCACAGCGAACACCTGTCTCAAGCATTTCCTTTTGAAAAAGATCGGCCCAACCAGTGTCTGCTTCCCAGTATGTGAAAAATACGGCACAACCATCAGCAGCAAGCCTCCGACACGCAGCTGCGCCAATCCCATACGCATGACTGACTCCCGTTACAACTGCAATTTTTTCCTGCATCTGCATCACCTCTTAAGTGGATTCACGAATTATTAATTCATGATCCAGAATAATACTTTCTACTTTTTTTCCTTTAATTTTATTTATAATCATATTGGCGGAAATACACCCCATCTGATACATGGGCTGTGCAATCGTCGTCAACGTAGGATGTGTCATATTTGAAAAAGCGATTTTATCAAACCCGATCAGCGCAATATCCTGCGGTACCTTCAAACCGGAATTATTAATTTCCTTTAATGCACCAATAGCCAATATATCGGAAACAGCAAAAACTGCTGTTGGCCGTTCCTTCAAATTAAGCAGCACGTTCATAGCTCGCTTACCATCTTCAAAGTCGAGCGAATCTGTATTATAGATCCATTCGTTATTAATGGGTAAACCAAACTCGTGCATTGCTTTTTCGTAACCTCGCCGGCGTTCCCGGGCATAGAGAAATTTTTCATCTGAATTAATCAGCGCAATTTTTTTCTGTCCAATTTTTATTAAATGCTTCACTGCGTGGTAGGCAGCAAGCTCATTGTTAATGGTCACATAGGATATATTTGCATCTTCGTCAAACTCACTGCACTGTACAATTGGATATTGGTTCGAAAGCTCCACCAGCTTTTTTTTGTTCACTGAAGGATCCATGGAGATTATCCCGTCGGCAAGTCGATTTCGAATAAGGTTAAAGTAGATGGCTTCCCGGTCCGGGTTTGAGTCTGTCTCACAAAGGAGGATATTGTAGCCAAGGCCAATAGCTGTATCTTCAATACCATTGATGATATCTGAATAAAAGGGGTTAGAAATGCTAGGGATTAAGACAAGAAGCAGTCTGCTTTCTGAATTCCTTAAGTTTCGGCCCAACACGCTTGGCTCATAATTCAGTTCGTTTATTGCCTTTTCCACTTTCAACCTTGTTTTTTCTGCAACTGTGCTGCTGTTATTGAAAACGCGTGAAACTGTTGCAACGGAAACCCCTGCTCTTTGAGCCACTTCTTGAATGTTCGCCATGAGATCCCCTACTTCCAGCTAAAATTTTATGAAAACGATTACATATTATCTTATATTTACCGTAAATATTTGTCAATAACGCCTTGAAATTTAATTTCAATTAATAACTTTATAATCATTAATTTTTTTCAAAAAAGTCTAATTCACAAAACTATACTTTGGAGGATCGACTGCCTTGCCGTTCTCATTAGAGTTTTGAACCGTTTCCATTGCTTGGATATATTTTCTATAAAAAAAACCAACTGGTCCGTGGCCACTGAAAAAGTGGTGGATTTTAAAAATTTAACGTTTCACCTTAACTTAGCATCTCGAATATACGGAGACTCCTGTGGGAAGTAAGAGGTCGGCGAGACCCCGAAGGACGCCAGTCCGAGGTGGCTCGTCACTCGCCCATGGAAAGCGCAGTATATTCGAAGATGCGTTGGTAGATCCACCTATTTTGTACTATATGTAACTTTTTCAGTGGCCTCACCGGTTTTTTCTTGCTTTTTTAAAGTTTTTTTTACCTAGTGCTTTTTTATCGATGGCGTTACTTAGCTTATCGATCTTCATTTATATTTATCGATGACCAGAATCAGCTTTTCTCGCTTGAAAAAAAATTTATCGATTTCGTAAAAAAAAATATCGATCCCGAGACGAAATTTATCGATATCCAACTCAATCCCTATCTAAATACTCACCTATTAATAAAGCCTACAAAGATACCACAATGATAATCATTGTAATAGAGGGAAATTTTACATTTACACTATCTTAACGCGCAAAAAAAAGCTGGATAGCGTTAACTATCCAGCTTTTTCATATAATTTATATTTACAGACTCTTCAATGCGTCTTCGATTTGTACATCGCCGGAAATCATTTCAAATGCTTTATGGTAAGCATTTGGTTCCTGGATCGCTGCAATCATAGTCTTTGCAACGTCTGCACGTGGTATAGATCCACGTTCAACCGTTTCGCCGACTTGAATTTTACTAGTGCTTGCATCATTAGTCAGGCCACCTGGTCGAACAATTGTGTAATCAAGTTCTGTGCTCTTCAGGTATTCATCTGCTTCTTTTTTCATTTTTAAATAATGATGCATACCTTCGTTGCCTTCTTCAGGCTCGCCAAGTTCGCGGCCAGCGCCAAAGCTGCTTAAGATAACAAATTTCTTGATGCCGAATTTTTCAGTAGACTTCATTAGATTAATTGCACCATCGCGGTCAACTGAAGTTGTTTTATCCGGACCGGTTTTGCTTCCGGATCCTGCTGCAAACATAACAACATCCATTCCTTTCACCGCATGACCAACATCACTTTCAAGGTCAGCAACTACCGGAATTCCACCGAGTTTTTCCATATCAGACTTCTGTTCTTCTTTTCGAACCATTGCATATGCTTCATGTCCGTCTTTTTTCAAATTCTCAATTAGTAAACGTCCTGTTGTTCCATTTGCTCCTGCTACTAATACTTTCATTCTATATCTACTCCTTTGAGATTATTTTCGTATATATAGTGTGTTTCCGTATATCACTAAGTTTAAACGTCTGAAAATAATTGAAGCTATTATACCGGGAATTTCGTATAATAATAGTAGTACATTAACTAACAAGGATGGAAAGACATGAAATGGAATACAATCAATAAACGAGTTCAAGACACATTTACCTATCTTCATGAAAACGCGGAAATCAGCTGGGAAGAAATAAACACCACTACCTACATTGCGCATTTATTGAAAGAAAGCGGCTGCAAAGTAACGACATTCGACGACTGTACAGGTGTTATTGGCGAGTTTGGCCATTTCACAAAAGGTCTCCCTGTCGTTGCCATTCGCGCAGATATGGACGCGCTCTGGCAAGAGGTCAACGGCGTATTTCAGGCGAATCACTCGTGCGGCCATGACGCTCATATGTCGATGGTCCTCGGTTTGCTATGGGCGCTGCACGCTAACCCGGAACTTCACGATCAGGTAGCAGTTAAATTTATTTTTCAGCCTGCTGAAGAAAAAAGCTCTGGTGCATTGAAAATGGTGGAAAAAGGCGTAATCGATGACGTGGACTATCTGTTCGGGATTCATTTGCGACCTGCTCAGGAAACGCAAATGGGCTACGCGACCCCTGTTATCGTTCACGGCGCAACGCGTAAATACCGCGCTACCATTAAAGGGCATGACGCACATGGCGCTCGCCCGCATCTGAATCACAATGCAATCGAAATTGGCGCTCAATTAGTGAACATGATGAACAAGATTCATCTTGATCCGCGAATTCCTCATACGGTGAAAATGACTTCCTTTCATGCTGGAGGGAAGAGTATTAATATCATTCCGGGAAGTGCTGCATTTTCTCTGGACATGCGTGCCCAGACCAACGATTTAATTGATTTGCTGGAAAAAAAGGTACAGGGAATCTTTAATGCGATTAGTGAGTTATATGATATTTCGATTGCTGTTGATGAAGTCAGTGGAGTCGTCGCTGCAAAAACGAATAAAGAAGCAATTGGAATTGTAAAGCATGCCATTACCGATACACTTGGCGCCGGAAAGGTTTCTCCTCCACTCGTGACACCTGGCGGAGATGACTTCCATTTTTATACAATGAAAAAACCATCGCTGAAAGCAACGATGGTTGGCCTTGGATGCAACCTTAAACCTGGTCTGCATCATCCGGCGATGACATTTAATAAAACTGCCATGCTGACTGGCGTTAAAGTGCTGTACCAGTCCGTATTAAAAACATATGGAATTAAGTAGCGTGGAAGTTTCACGCTGCTTTTTTTATTCGACAAAAACCGGGGCGTACCTGGTACCGCTACTCTTCTTCTTTGACTACTAGTTTGTCTTCGATATCATGCTTATCATAGTTTTCACCGAAGTATTTCTTCATTTTTTCGTCTGCCTGCACCTTTATTCCTTCATCAATGTGGGAATAAATTCGATACAGCGCATAAACAATCACTGCACTGTCATCTGTTAAACCAACAAGTGGGATGAAGTCGGGAATTGCATCAAGCGGTAATATTAAATAGCCGAGCGCACCTGCAATTGTTAGTTTGGCAGATTTAGGTGTATTGGGACTTTTAAACGCATAGTATAGCAGGAAACTGTAATACGCTAATTTAGTACCCAACTCTTTTGAGTATTTAACCATCTTTGCCCCAAATTTATTTTCAGAGAAATATTTTTGGCTGCCTTTAATAGCTTTCGCCGGATTAAAGTTTGCAAGTTTTTCTTTGTACGTGTTTTCTTTTGTCATGGGAACCCTCCATATCGCTCGTTTATTTCTTAAGGTATATGGTAGAGTTTCCTGTCAAAAATTGCAATTTTTAAGCGAAAAATGATTCGTATTACTCACTAACCTTCACATCATACACCCGCAGCCAATGGTCGATTTGACACAAATGCGCAATGAGCTGGGGTCCTTTCATCAACTGGCCATACCACGGTTCCGTAAATTCTTTTCCTTCACTTTTTACGATCGCTTCAACTTTCTCTCGCTTCATAAAACGAAATAGAGGTGAGCTCGTATCCGCCAGAATTTCTTCCATCCATTCAACAACTTGTCGGGTGTACTCCGGTTGAAACGTCTTCGGATAAGGGCTTTTTTTGCGATACAGGACGTCATCTGGTAATAAGCCTTCCATCGCTTTTCGCAGGATACCCTTTTCCCGACCGTCATTCATTTTCATATCCCACGGTATATTCCAAACGTATTCTACCAGCTTATGATCAGCGAATGGCACTCTCACTTCGAGACTGGCTCCCATGCTCATGCGATCTTTTCGATCCAGAAGTTGTGCCATAAACCAGTGCATGTTTAAGTAGAATAACTCCCTGCGTCGTGCATCTTCTGGACCTTCGCTTTCTAACCGAGGTGTTTCGCTAATCGTCTCGTGATAACGGTTCCTTACATACGACTTCAAATTTAATTTAGTTTGCCATTCGGGATGGAGCAAATCAATTCGGGAATCCAATGATTTCATCCAAGGGAATCCGTCCGTATTGTCAGTCGACGGCGCATGAAACCAAGGGTACCCTCCGAATATTTCATCTGCACATTCACCGGAAAGACTTACTGTCGTGTGCTGTTTTATCCGCCGGCAAAACCATAATAAAGAGGAATCGATATCAGCCATCCCAGGCTGATCACGCACCTCAACCGCTTCTTTTAATAAGTCCGCAAGCTTAACTCCACTGATCACTTCATCATGATGATCCGTCCCGCAATAATTGACGACTTTCTCAATCCATTCCTTGTCACTGGAAGGCTGGAAGCTGCTCGACTTGAAGTGTTTATCATTTCCCTCGTAATCAATCGAAAACGTGGATAATTTCCCTTTTCCTATATTTTTAAAATAGGTAGACGCGATAGCGGTAATCGCACTCGAGTCCAGCCCGCCTGACAAAAAGGTAGAGACTGGAACATCCGCAACCAGCTGACGCTGAACAGCATCAATAAATAAATGTCTGACCTTATCAGCTGTTTCTTCCAAGCTGTCCGTGTGCTGCCTGCTTTCCATATTCCAGTACCGCCATACGCGTAATCCATCTTTTGAAAAAATTAACGCATGCGCTGGTTTCAATTCCTTAAATCCTTTAAATATGCCATGTCCAGGCGTTCTCGACGGCCCCAATCCAAAAATTTCTGCCAGCCCGTCATATCCAATTTCCGGACGGACATCATCGTGTGCCAGGATCGCTTTTAACTCCGAACCAAATAAGAAACGACCATCACCTTCCAGGAAAAATAACGGCTTTACACCCAATCGATCCCGTGCCATAAAAAGCTGTTCTTTTTCTTCGTCCCAGACCCCAAACGCATAGATACCATTTAAGTATTGAACACAATTCTCCCGCCACTCGATATAAGCGGTCAAAAGCACTTCTGTGTCTGAATCTGTACGAAACCGATATCCTTTCGCACGCAAGTCATTCCGAAGCTCTGCCGTATTATATAATTCACCATTGTAAACAATCGTGTACGTCGCACCATTAAACGACTTGCTCATGGGCTGTATGCCGCCTTCAAGATCCACAACAGCGAGCCGCTTATGACCAAAGGCTGCATGTGAAGTCATCCATATGTGCGAATCATCTGGCCCTCTCAGCGATAATGTTTCTGTCATTCTTCTTAGTATTCCCCGCTCCGAGCGCAAGTCTTTCTGCCAGTTAATGATACCTGTAATACCACACAATTTAATCCATCCTTCCACGGATAAGTTTTCTCCATGGTCAGTTTATGCAACCGATTGGGCAATTGTCACAGCCTAAATAATCCAGTTAATTACTAAACCAATACCTACACCCATTATTAGACTTAATAATGTTCCAATTAAATAGTATTCAGCAAAATCCTTATCCTCAAATTGTTTGAATCTGGCAAGTGTTTTCATGGCTATCAATAATGCAAGTCCGCTATATTGATTGATTACGATGAAAACAGCAATTAGTATCCGCTCAAAAATTCCGATGTATTTGCCACGTGAATTCTTACTCGTATTATTGTATTTCTGATACTGAAGCTGAAGCGTATAATCCTCATTATCGGTCCGATATGCCTCGTTAATAACAAAATCCGTGTTGGCATGACGAAGGTTCTTTCGGAGCTGATCGATCGTTTCGTTATCAACGGAAACTGCTGCCGCTATCTCCATTTCCTTTTTACTCTCCTGAAAATCAGACATTAGCGCCGCAATGAAATACCCACTGCCAAACGTGATCAGCACGATTAAAATGCTAAGTGCAATGACTTTTATATCTGTATCCAGTGCCTGTCCGTCAACAACCAGCATCTGATAAAGCGACGGAAGGGATGGACTCAGATTAAAGATCATCAGTGTTAGATAGATGCACAATAAATGAATAACCTGGTCAAGAATAAAATAGCTAGATCTTTTTTCAAAGACATCGTGCAGCAGAAATTTCTTGTCTTCATCTATTTCACTCAACCGTTGGACAACCCTTTTTTCCATTGTTATTTTTGCCAAGTCGACTAAATAATGCAGCACAATGATTACAACAAGCATTGGTATAAATATAGTCTTCCAGTCCAAAAGTACGAGAATGAAAGAAAGATATAATACGAGATGATGGACACAGTGAAGCATTAACCCTTTACTGTAAAAGGCGTGTGAAAATATTTTCTTGTTTCGATTGATATAATTTGTCTGCGTCACGAAATCGGCAATCAGATGAGCCAATATTAATAGAAGAAACAGTTTAATCATTACCTGCACCTGCCTTGAATTTTAGTAAACCAGGCTTATCGCCTGGCCATAATTGCACTTAAAAAAGGATTTATCCTTTCATACCTGCTAAAAAATTTATTAGTTCTACTTCTGCTCCATGCACTACATGGTATTCGGCACGATGCAGCAATTTACTTATGTTTGTTGAAGCGTTTCTTTGGTAGCCAACTTTATTGCCTACTGCTTCAAGAGACAAACTCGGAAATGACTCCATGATTTCGATAACCTCTGCTTGTTTTGCAGTTCGCTTCTCAATCTTTTCAAATACGAGAGAAGTCATGTAATTCACAAGCATATGTGGAATATCACCTTCATCTGCATAAACAAAATAGCGAAACGTTGAAGCATCATTTCTAAAATTTTTCACCTTGGAACTGTTTTCCTTAATCAGCTTCAAAGCGTCCGCAGCGTTCCAGACGGCACTGCCATTCACTGTGTTGGGATCCTTAACATTCTCTTCTTTAACTGTCCCTAAACCCACTCCAACATAAAGCGGAACCCCTTTTTTCTCCGACATTTGGAAGAGATCTTTCAAAATTATGTACGCATCAGCAAAGGTCGAAGCCACCCCGAAAATCTCATCACCTGCCCGTTTCGTAAATGGTGTAAGACATGTTTTACTGTGCTTCTCATTTAACAATACAGCAATTTCATCAAGTACTGCTTCCTTACCATTTTTTCTAGAATCGATTACATCTGCAGTAAAGCATACCGCATGAATCACATTATTTTTCTCCATTTACACAACCCCCTTCAATACCGGATTATCCAGTATAACGGTGTATATACCGGATAATCCGGTATTGTTTACAGTATACCTGAAATAAAGGTAGATTTGTACTTACATTCAAAAAAAATGCCGGAAAAGTGGCATAAAAAAATACCCCGATTGAAGGGGTATCTAAGAAGCTACTTCACTCCTGGACGGTTATCCAGGAAATTCTGATAGGCAAAGCCTTTCACTTGATCTTCCGTGTAATGGTTTAGTAATTCATTGATAAGGTTTTGGTATTTCGAAAAATCATCAAGACCTGCAAATGATGAAGTCCCGTCAAAATCAGAACCAAACCCAACCTGTTTCACTCCACCTAATGAGCATAAATGGTCGATATGCTTCACCAGATTTGGAATTGTGACATCTTCCGGATTCGCATGAACAAATGGCGGATGAAAAACGACATGAATTGACCCGTTTTTTGCAAACAATGCTTTAATTTGTTCATCGGTCAAGTTTCGCGGATTATCGCATAAGGCGCGCGTGTTGGAATGACTTGCGATAGGAAACTCAGCTAAATCGATGACATCCCAGAACCCTTTATCTGTCAGATGAGACACGTCTGTTAAAACATGATTCTCGTTATTAAGCTTAACGATTTGCTTTCCTAATCGGGTTAGCCCACCACCACGCGGTTCTTCTGCACCGTCCCCACACAAGTTAGCATTATTCCAGGTCAAGCCCATCGACATAATACCGAGGCGATATAAATGGCGCAGCTTACTTAGATCATTACCAATAGCTTCGGCACCTTCCAGTGTCAATACGGCACCAATTTCGCCTTCCTTTAGCGTATCAAATTCATTCCAGGATTTAATGTGCTTCATTCCCGGATTTTTGTCAATTATTTCTGTATAAAACAGATCAACCTGTTCTAATGCATGCTGCCACATTTCGGTTAGAGGGATATCCGGATGAACAAATATGGCAAAAAATTGCGCCATTGATTCTCCGGCTTTTAACCTTTTCAGGTTTGTATGTAAATAGGAAGAATGTTTATAATCCAGTAAACCTTCTTTAAATGCCTTCTCGCGTTTTGAAAGTTGCAGTTTATTAAGTGCATCGCAATGTGTATCAATTATTTTCATTCATCTACCCCTTCCTCGTTCATTTATATGCTATCGGCATTAGGTTAAAAAAGCAATTTTGAGATAGAAAAGCGCCTTGGTCAGACCCGGGCGAGTTTAAGATTGTCGTAGTTGACACAATATCTCAAAACTGCGAATTAACTCTAGTTTTATTTCCATAGCTGCCGTCCAGGATCGTTGCGGGCGGATGCTTTCCGCGGGCACGGCCTCAGTCTCCTTGCCCCGACAAGGGGTATGCCAACGTTGTCCGCAAAGGACGGTTTTAGTTGGCCATCCTCTTAAGAATGCTTTCCTGCGGGGCCTTCAGACTCGTGCTGTTCCCGCAGGAGTCACCGCCCGGAACGATGCAGGACTGGTAAAGCTTTTACGTCTTTGTTTTTTCTCAACTAGTTTATGTCGAAATAAACGTTCTATTAGGGAGAAAGTTAATAAACCTGCGACGGCTATATTTTGTCGAGAGATTGGAGCGGATGGCAGTCGACTCCTGCGGGAGGACAGGCATAAGTGAGACCCCGGAGTGCGACAGCACGAGGAGGCTCACCAGCCGCCCTAAGGTGTGCGACTGCCATCAGCGGAAATCTCGTTGCTGTCATATCGCAGCAAAGTGGTAAATTACGTCGCAGTTTCCATCAACTATCAACTACGACAAAGTAACTAGCAACATGTTTTAGAAATAGAAAAATTAGTAATTCGTCAAGTTATCTTTTTCAAGTACTACAAAAACTATAGTTATTGCATTCGTCAAAGTATTAATCTTCGTGAGTTAAGTAATTAAAAATACTGAGCAGTTCAACTACTCAGTATGCTTTCTTCTATACTATTTACTTATTCAAAATTAGGTAAAATCATGACTTCCACGCGTCTGTTTTTTGCTTTATTTGCTTCTGTATCGTTAGGTACGATTGGATGGTATTCACCAAATCCCTTCGAACTGAACTTTTCAGGCGCCAGCTGGTTATTTTCAAGCAGCAAGGTCATAAAGTGAACAGCGCGGATTGCGCTTAGTTCCCAGTTAGAAGCAAATTCCTCGTTATTCATTGGTCGGTTATCTGTATATCCGCTTACTACTATATTTCTTGGTGGATCTGTTACAAGAAAGTTAGAGATTTCGTTTGCTATTTCAGTCCCTGCTTCTTTTACTTCAGCACTTCCAGGATCGAAAAAAACATCATTGACAATTGAGATTAATAATCCACCTTCACTCAGCGATGTCTTTAGAACGCCGGATAAATTATTTTTCTCAATATACGTATTAATTTTTTCTTGTAATTTTTCCAATTCATTTAGTTCTTTTTCCTTATCACTCAAAGGTTGTTCTTCATCTTTCTTTTCATCTTTTTCTAATTCAACAGTAGATTCATTCTGATTTTTTATTGTACTTTCACTATTTTCCAGGATGCCCACACCACCGGAAAATTCACCTTCAAAAACCTTAGCAAGCTCCTCAAACTTTTCAGCGTCAACACTGCTCATCGCAAATAAAACGATAAATAAAGCCAGCAATAATGTTAGTAAATCAGCGTAGGGGAGCAGCCATGATTCATCCATATGCCCTTCATCATGCTGTTTCTTCTTCTTTCGCATCGGTTTCCTCCTCCTGATTAGCTTTACTTAATTCGCTTGGAGAAAGATAAGAACCTAATTTATCCTTAATTATTTGTGGAGACTCCCCGTTGGCTATCGACAGAATCCCTTCTACCATAACGAATTTAACCTGTGCTTCGTTCTTGGATTTTTGTCTTAATTTATTTGCAAAAGGGTGCCACAGCATGTAACCGGAAAAAATTCCGAGTAGTGTAGCCACAAATGCTGCAGAAATGGCATGTCCCAGTACTTCCGTATCCTCCAGGTTCCCTAGTGCAGCAATCAAACCAATTACCGCTCCAAGTACACCTAGAGTTGGCGCGTATGTACCAGCCTGCGTGAAAACCGCTACACCCTTTTGATGTCTGCCTTCCATTGCGTCGATCTTTTCCAACATTACATCCCGAATGAAATCTGGAGACTGACCATCAACAACTAATTGCATCCCTGAGTAAAGAAATGTATCGTCTGTTTCATCAAGTCTACTTTCCAGAGAAAGTACTCCTTCACGGCGACTTAGCTCAGCCCATTCAGTAAACATTTCAATAACTTCTTGAATTTTTTTCTCGCTGTCACTCTTAAAAATGATTTTAAATAAAACAGGAACTTTTTTAAGCGTACTCATTGGAAATGCAATACAAACCGCTGCTGCAGTTCCGCCAAAAATAATCAACAACGCTGCTGGGTTCACCAGTGCAATTGGACTAACTCCCTTTAAAAACATTCCTACACCTACAGCAACTGCTGCTAGTACAATACCTATAATCGATGCCTTATCCATTACCTGACCCCCGAATTTAAAAATAAAAATTAATATATAAGTTATATCGGCATTTTCGGACAATATATTAACCTGTAAACGAAAATAAAATTCGACAGAAAACGGGCGGTACCAGGTACCGCCCGTTTTACTTCTTTTATTTTTCGAGTGTTTCTTTTATTTGATTGTATTAATCGCTTGTTATTTCTCCTTTTGCTAGGCGATTTTCAAGAATTGTTTTCGCCTGATATGGATTGTGGAAACGCCTGCTCCCTCGGCGTTTCCATAACACTAGATTTGTAACTAATAACCCCACGATCAGAAAAAAGAAAAGAAATCCAAATGGATGAAAGTGTTCCACGTACATACGAATCAGCTCCTTTTATATTTTATATACGAAACATGTGAATACTTAAGCGAGCCATGACAAGCGATCGCCAAAATAAAATCATGGCGACTAACGGATGCATTGCTGCTAGATATGGAAAGGCGCTGGTCAGCTCAACCGTTACATATTGGATGGCAATCATCAGATATAGACCCACACACTGCCAGCGCAATGATTTTGGCAAATTCCCAGCAGAGGCTAAAATTAACATGATGACAGGTATGAATTCTATATACGTGACAAACGACGTATGAAGGCTCCATTTCGAACTATCGATGAAGATCGCCATTCCAGCAAAGAGAAGATCTGGGTGATTACCCCGATCAAAAATAGTAATGCAAGCGTAGTAAAAATACTGTGCATAATCGCTGTTCCTATCGATAGACTTTCTGTTTTCAAACTTCTCACCCCTTCTTAACAATCAGACTTTTTCGTTTCCCCCAAGGTTTAAATACAGAAATCACATACAGGAAGATAAGGGAAACTAGTTGCAGAAGAATACCAGTCCATAGATAGGTAGTGGTTAAATTCATAGCAGGGTTATCCGCTGATAAATCAACCGCCTGCAAGGTCCAGATATACAGTCCCCACAAGTTCAAACCAATGAGCAGCAGTGTCAGTGCTTGTTTTACAATTATCCAATAAAATTGGAACAATCCCCACTTCGTCCATATAGCGAGTAAAATCCCGGTAATAGCCGTTCCAATAGTAGAGGCTCTAATGGATGTCCCAGCTAGGACATGCATGATTTGGTAACAGCTAGTGACTAGCTGATCAGACGCTGAAGTCGCTGCTGTAATGCTTAAAATCAAAAACGTTACCATGTTACCAACCATAATGGCAGCAAATAAGATATGAAGTGTAACTAACCATCTCTTAGGCTTCATAGCAAGCTTCATTCCCATCACCTCCCTTCCACTGTTTAACTATATCAAGTAGATATGAACACCTGCTAAACGATGTATAAACTTTTTATAAACATCCATAAGCACTTTTATCACCCAAAATCACTAAACAAAAAACCACCCAACAATATACGTATTGTCGAATGGCAGCTATTACATGTATTAATTATTAAACCGATATCCAGATCCCCAGATGGTTTGAATATATCGTGGATTGGCCGTATCGATTTCTATCTTTTTACGAATTTTTTTGATATGAACCGTTACGGTGGCATAATCACCTATTGCATCAAATCCCCAGATCTTTTCAAATATATGTTCTTTAGAAAACACCTGATTTGGGTTCCGCGCAAAGAAAGTCAACAAATCAAATTCTTTGGTCGTAAACTCCATTTCCTTGTCATTTAAATAAACTTGTCTCGATAATGTATTGATACGCAGTCCTTGTATGTGAATTTCTGACTTTAAATCAGGTGTCTGCACAAGTCGCTCATATCGTGTAATGTGCGCCTTCACTCTAGCAACAAGTTCACTAGGACTAAACGGCTTCACAATATAATCATCCGCTCCGATACCAAATCCACGCACCTTATCAATATCCTCATTTTTAGCCGTAACCATGAGAATGGGAATATTAGACTCGTTTCGAATTTGTTTACAAAGGTCAAAACCATTTATTGTAGGGAGCATTAAATCGAGCAATATCAAGTCATAGTGGTTTTGAAGTGCTTCTGTGAGCCCTTCTCTTCCATCCGTAGCAATTACTGTTTGAAATCCATCAATTTCCAAGTAATCCCGCTCAAGTTCCGCGATGCTCAAGTCATCCTCAATGATTAATATTCGTTTACTCATGTTCATCATCCTCTGCTTTTTTCAGTGTGAGGTGAACCATAAGGCCGCCGTCCGGTCCGTTTTCTGCCCAAATTTCTCCACCATGCGCCTCGATAATTTGGGAGGCGATTGCCAGACCAAGACCGCTCCCCCCCTTGCTTCTTGCTGGGTCTGATCGATAAAACCGACTAAATATTTTTGGCAGTTCATCGTTTGAAAGCCCTGGACCATTATCGTGTACCGTCAACCTAATCATTTGCTTTTGATCGATTAGCGAAATGGAAATTCGTCCATCGCTCTTGTCCATGTATTTCACACTATTGTAGATAACATTTTCCATTGCCCGGATCACTTTATCTCTGTCCATTAATACATTTTCATTTATCTCGATTGTATCAAGTGACAACTGAATTCCTTTTTCACTGAGTTCTTCTCTTATTTCTTCAATATAATCCTGAACGAATGAAATTATATCAACAGCTTCAAAATCAAATTCGAGTTTCTTAACATCTAATTTGGAGTAAAGTGCTAGCTCGTCAATTAGCCTGTTCATGTATGTTGCCTTAGCGTGAATTGTCTGGAGATATCGTTCTTGCTTTTCTTTTGAATTCGCCACGCCGTCATTTATCCCTTCTGCATACCCTAGAATGGAGGTAACAGGTGTCTTTAAATCATGGGAAATATTCATAATTAATTCCCGGCGATTATTTTCATACCGATCACGTAACGCTAATGATTCTTTCAGTTGCTGACGCATGGAGTCAAACGTTGTAACCAGTCTTCCCAACTCGTCCTTCCCCTTTGCTTTAATGGTAAAATCAAGATCACCGTTACTAATTTTTGAGGAAGCGATAGATAGCTGCTTGACTGGACGCAAAATACTTCGTGACATAAAGTAGGACAATAACAAGTTCGTCAAAACAAGTAAGACGATCAAACTAATAAATATGATGGGGAAAAAAGTACGGGCAAATTTCACAAAGGATGCAGAATCATTGAGCAATAGAATGGAGCCTTCACTTCCGTCTTGAAAATAAAAATCATGCTGCCTGACGGAAGAATGCGTGCGCTGACTGTTCACACCTGCTTGATTATTGCCTTCGTTTCCAAAAGCAGGGAGATCCGTTGCTGAAATATCATTCGCATTGCTTGAAGCATAAATGATTTTCTCCTTTTTGCGAATGTAAAGAGTCGCATGTGCAGGATCCAGCTGATTTGAAAGAGAATCTAAATACGCCTCGTCACGCAGTTTTTTCTGCTGAAGGGATGCTGTCTTTATTAACGTTTCATACAACTCAGATGTCGAGGCATCGGCGTTTTGCCAATGCTGCTGCAAGTTAAATTGCGACGTACCACTAAAGACGACCTTAACTAAAAATACGAGAAACAAGATTATGATGACAGGCATGATGATCATGGCCGCATTCGAGAAAAACAGACGCTTACGGATAGACATAGCAATTCTCCTTCAATTTATACTAGTAGCTATACTAAACCATACAAGGAAAAAATAAACAAACACGTAAAAAAGCATAAACATTCTATAAACAACACAACTATCTTTCGACAAAATTCGGGCGGTACCAGGTACTTACTAAAAAAGCTTAATTTCTTTACACTTTTAAACGATTAGTGAAATAATATACATATAAATCCGACTAATTTTGTAGGAATAATCCGAGGAGGTTGATGATGAAACTTACTGACCTTACTAATGCCGAAGAAAGAATCGAGGCATTAGAAAAACAAGTGCATCCTTTTAAAGACAGAGCGCAAAAACATGATGAAGATGGGAGCTTCCCATATGAAAACTTTAATGATTTAAAGGAGATTGGATATCCCGCACTAACAATACCAGCAGAGTATGGAGGATCGGGTATTTCACTATCTGAAATGCTAAAAATGCAGGAAACAATTGCGAAAGCAGACGGCTCAACAGCTCTTTCGATTGGCTGGCATATGGGTATTACAAAATACCTAGGAGAAAATCAGATTTGGACTGAAGAAAAGTATCAGGAATTTGCAACAGATGTAATCAATACCGGTGCACTTTTAAATAATGCAGCAACAGAACCTGCGACTGGGAGTCCGACAAGAGGTGGAAGACCCGAAACATTAGCTAAAAAGTCACCAAATGGCTGGATTATAAATGGAAGAAAAACCTTCACTACGCTCGCACCAATTCTTGATTATTTTGTCGTGAGCGCGTCCATCGAGAATTCAGATAAAGTTGGCAACTTTTTAATTAAGCGTGATCGAAGCGGCGTTAAAATTGAAGAAACGTGGGACTCTATTGCGATGAAGGGTACTGGCAGTCATGATCTTGTGCTCACAGATGTTAACATTGCGGACGATGATCTTGTTCAGTATCTGACACCAGGCAATAAACCAGCTTCTGGCTGGCTCCTTCACATTCCTGCATGTTACTTAGGGATAGCTCGTGCCGCGCAGGAGTACGCAATAGATTTCGCAACAAATTATTCACCAAACAGCATTGAAGGTACTATCTCTGATTTACCAAGCGTCCAACAAAAATTGGGAGAAATAGAATTACGTGTCATGCAATCACAGCATTTTCTCTATTCCGTAGCTAAACAATGGGATTCCAGCACGAAGGAAGACCGGCAAAAGCTGAAACCAGAACTTGGCGCTGTCAAGCTGTCGGTTGTAAATCAGGCAGTTGAAATCGTGGATTTAGCTATGCGGATAACCGGTGCCAGAAGCCTGTCCAAGCAAAATCCATTGCAGCGTTACTATCGAGATGTGCGCGCCGGAATCCATAACCCGCCGATGGATGATATGACCATTATACAACTTGCTGTCTCGTCTATTAACAACAGAAAAAAATAGAGCCAATTTGCAACACAACGGACTCAATCGAGATCGCCACACTCAATTTATGTAGATCACTGAAAAAAGGATTGATTAAAAATTCACCTTTTCTCTAAACCTAGAATCTTGAATATAAGGAGACTCCCCGAAAAAGAAATACATTTTTTCAGGGAAACCATATTTATCCTACAGGAAGTAAGAGATCGGTGAGACGCCATTTTAAAGAGGCTCGCCAATCGCCCTAAGGTGCGCTCCGCATATCCAAAGATGCAGTGTCAGATCTACCGATTTTAGACTAAGTTACTTTTTAAGTGGCTTAGTCTAATTGGTGGTTTTTTCATATATTCACCTTTCAACAAATACCGGGATGAATCACGTAACATGTGACTTTTTGCATTACACTACAGAAATTAAGTCGATATTTCCCGGGAAATGATTAGCATGATTCTACAAACCCTTGATAAATCTTCAATGAAGTTATATCACCAGATTTCACCATCTTCTCAGGATGCCATTGCAACCCAAGTACAAACGAATGCTTCGTGCTTTCGATCGCTTCAATTATCTCGTCATTTGCTCTTCCACTGATGATGAGCGGGTCTGTCACTTCTCGGTTTGCCTGGTGATGAAAGCTGTTAACTTTAAATCTTTCAAGACCGGTCAGCCGATTCAGCAGGCTGTCTTTAACAACCGACACAAAGTGTGAACCATGGTAACCAGGTGCATTCTGCTGGTGCTGGTGTAGATTACTGCGTTTCGTCTGGGCATAAATATCCTGATACATATCACCACCCATAGCGATATTCAGTATCTGACACCCTCGACAGATTGCCAAAATTGGTTTGCCGAGTTCAATCATTTTTTTAATCAATACCAATTCAAATTTGTCCCTCGAAGGGATAATGACTCCCAGGTTTGGATGAGGTTCTTCACCGAACAAGGTTGGATCTATATCGTACCCACCCGTTAAATACAGCCCATCAATCTTCTGTGCAATTTGGGTTATCGCGCCCTCACCTTCCATATGAGGAAGGATAACAGGAAGTCCGCCAGCTGCTGTTATTGCCTTTATATTATCCGCATTCACATAGTAGTTTGATTCGTTTAATTCCATTGAAGACGTTACACCGATTAGTGGCTTCATGGGCATATCCTCCTAATTACAAATTTATTGTTAGAAAACTTGGCTAATCGCCATGCCTTGATGGCGAAAGCCTTAGTTGTACTTATACAGTACGAAAGAATTTATACTTTCTTATCTGCTAAAAAATCCTCTACGCGCTTCACGTACAAATCCTTGTTATACGACAAATAAAGCTGGCTTGCATTTCTAACCGGATCCCCAAAGAAAAACCGCTCATACAGCGTTTCGCGCGTACCAAACGAACTCATCGTTAAATCCCAGGCGAGTCGGAAAAGTTTAACACGATCTTTAGCGTTTTTTGCATAAGACTGTAAATATTTATCTAAATCATTGCTGACTTGGGATTGAAATGTTAGTTCAGTCGGAATTGACATGAGTCCACTTGCTCCTAACAACTGAATGATTTCGGTGAATTTCGGATAAACAGTTGGAAATACATTAATTGCAACCTGCAGTGTGCTTCGGTCTGGCCGCATGTACCCCCACTCATCAATTTGAGCCTCCACTTCAGATTTTAATACCAATGCTCGCATTGTTTCTAATGCAACGATAATTTGAGATGCTTTTTCCTGAACATGATGATATTCACTAATGTTTATCGTTTCAATAATAGACTCGACGACACCAAGGATAAATTCTGTTTTTACAATTTGCCTGGAAACCGCCTGATGTAAAGTGAATGGCAAAAATGAACTAATACTTTTAAAACTATTAGAAACTTCTATATTGTCGTAATAAAATACGCGCTCCCACGGTACCAGTACATCGTCAAACACAACAATCGTATCCATTTCCTCAAACCGTGAACTTAACGGATAATTGAACGATGAATCCCCACCGACAAATGACTCACGGCAAATAAACCGAAGCCCTTGACTATTGCTTGGGATGGAAAAGGCAAAGCCATTCGCTTTATCCAGGATTCCACCTGCTGAAAAAACGAGTACTTCATCTGTTATTCCGCCTTGTGTTGCCAAAAGCCGAGCACCTTTTATAATTATTCCTTTCTCGTTTCTTTCTACCACTTTTGCAGCAATCGGTTCATCATCATCTTCAAAATAAAATTGCGCTCGATTCACTTGTGGATCAATAAATGTATGCGTCATTGACAAGTCATTTTCACGAGCATATTCATAAAATGTTGTTATATTTTCAGGGAAACAATTTTCTTTTCCTTTTAATAAACCTACTGATGAAGCGATGGCCATTATGACAGAGTTCATGTAGTCCGGGCTTCTTCCCATCATTCCATTACTTGCTTTCGCCCAGTACTGAATCATCTTCCGTCTTTTTGCAAGGTCATTTTGTGTTTTCGGCTGCAAATATGAGATACCTACCTGATTTCCAGTCGAAGGCGATGGATAAGTCATAACGTCTGATAGTTTTTTATCATACTGGAGATCATATAAAGCTGCCTGGCTTGTTATAATGCCTTTAAATGAAGGGTGCTCAGAAATGTCACCTGATACTGCTTTCCCGTCTATCCATACACTCGCTTTCATCTGGTTAATCCTTCGAACATATTCATCCCCAGTTATAGCTGGCATAAACACACTCCTAAATAATCCAATTGTTTGGTCCTATCTTATTTATATTTTTATAGGAAGTATCTATTCCAGGAATCGTTAGAAAACTCGACATATCGCAAAGCACTAATGTCGGAAGCCTTAGTTGCAGCTATGCAGCAGAAATTTTCTTACTGCAAAAAAACCGCTAGTTCACTTGGAACTAACGGCTTGTTTACTTACAATTTAAGTTACTTAGCTACTGACGCCCATTTGTAGTCATAAAGTGCACCGAATTTATTTTCAACTACACCTTCCATCTTAGGAGATACCAAAAGTGCACTTGCACTTTGGTAAACTGGAGCAATTGCTGCGTCTTCAAACAGAATTTTTTCCGCTTCCAAAAATGCCTCATAACGCTCAACAGGTTTTAATGCTAATTCATTTGCTGTTTTATCTAATAATTTATCGTAAGCTGGATTAGAATACCCCATCATATTGTTCCCGCCATCCGTTATAAACAGATTTAAAAACGTATATGGATCCAAGTAATCCGGGAACCAGGAAGAAAATTGCAGCTGGTAATCCATCTTGTCATCTAACGCCAATCGTTGTTCAAATGGAACCTGTTTCAATGTAACTTTTAAGCCTTCCAGGTTTGTTTCCAATTGATTTGCAATGAATTCGCCCATTTCTTTGGATGTTTCACTGTCACTTGATAAAAATTCAATCTCGACTGTATCTTTACCTAGCTCCTCTAGACCCTTTTTCCAGGACTCTTTAGCAGCTTCCGCATCGAATGTGGAAAGTTCACCACTTACCTCACGGAAATCCTCTCCTGATTCAGGCATTGTAACAAAATTCTTAGGTACAAATCCTTTTGCTACAATTGATCCGTCGTTTAGAATTTCATCTACTAGTGCTTGTTTATTAAAGGCACCACTAATTGCTTTACGAATATTTACATTAGCAAGTGCATCTGAAGTAGTCTGATTCATTTTCAGGTAGTATACGCCAGTACCGAGTGAAACCTCATAATCTTCATCAGCACTATGCACATCAACAAGTTCAGAAACTAAACTAGTTCGATCAAGCTTACCTTTTTCATACAAATCAACCCCAACTTGCGGGTCTTTCACTACATTATATGCTAATTTTTCAAGTGAAACTGTTTCTGCGTCCCAGTAATCTTCATTTTTCACCAGGCTCCATGAATCGGAAGTGCTTTGCCAATCCTTTAATTTAAATGGGCCATTTGCTAATAAAGTATCAGAACTGGTAGCATACTTGTCACCTTGTTCTTCAACAAACTTTTCATTTAATGGGTAATATGTACCAAACGTTGTTAGTGACTCAAAGTACGGAATTGGTTTCTCAAGCGTTACAACCAGCTTATAATCGCCATCTGCCTTCACTCCAAGTTGATCTACTTCCATATCACCACTGCTGACTGCTGTAGCGTTTTTCAGAACGCCGCCCATCATGTATGGACCATACTCAGAACCAGTATCAGGGTCCAATGCTCGTTGCCAAGCATACACAAAATCATGAGCCGTTACAGGTGCTCCATTTGACCAAACCGCATCCTCACGTAAGGTAAATGTCCATGTAAGTGCATCTTCACTTACTTCATGATCGGTTGCAATGCCGTCAACAATCTCAGCATTCTCACCAAGTCGGTAAAGCCCCTCATTCGTGCCACTTAATGCCTGAAATGCCAACAAGTCCGTCGCCATAGAGGAATCCATTGTTGGAATAATGTCAGAAGCAGCCAGATTGAATTGCTGCTCTACATCGCCACTACCTTCCGTTTCGTTACTTGTATCCTTGTTTTCATCACTGCTAGCATCATCCCCGCCGTTTGAGCAGGCTCCCAGTAATAAGGTAAGCAGTAAACCTACCAATAAAAATAATGAAAATTTAGAAAATTTCATGCGTGTTCTTCCCCCTTATGTTTGTAAACACCATTAACTAACGTTTAATTGAAAATATGTAATTTAAATTATAATAGTTTTCAGTAAATTATACAAGCAGTTCTTTTTACCTAAATATAGTTACTTTGCCATATTCAGCGCTTCAAATAATTATATATTTCCAAGCCTATATCAGAAATAACTTCTGGTGCCTTTTTATCATCCAACCCTCTGGATAAAACAGAAGCAATCATAGTCCGGTTACCAACATAAAATACCCCAGTATCGTGACAAATCCCTGAAATGGATCCAGTTTTATGCGCTAGTTCCCATTCATGTGGAACCCCGATAATTGGTGAATCAAGCTCTGATAGTTTTGCAGGTAAACAATTCTGAAGCTGCTGTTTTTTCAGCATATCTACCATTTGCTCACAGGCATGCATGGAAACGAGTTTACCAGTTACCATTTGTTTTAAAGCGAAAGCCATTTCTGAAGCGGTTACTTGATTCACGCCCATAAGGTTTGCTGGAACAACCATTAACTTGTTAAAAAACATACTTTTTTCCATACCCATATCTTTCATCACTTGACGGACATTTTCCTTCCCTACTAAATCAATTGCAATGTTTGTAGCAGTGTTGTCACTTTGAATAATCATTAAGGTCAGTATGTCGTAAATAGTAATGCGAACCCCAGGTGTCATAAATTGCAGTACGCCAGATCCTCCTACCTGATGCTCCTTTTTCAATTCAACCGTATCACTCAACGTAAACTTATTTTTATCAAAAGAAGTGAAAGCAGCTATTAAAATAGGCACCTTAATTACACTTGCAGCGTAGAACAACTCATCACCATTGATAGTCCAGCTTTCATGTGAATCAAGGTCTTCTAGTGCAATCCCCCATGTTCCTCCTGCTTTATTGGTAATTTCTAATATACTATTTGTTAGTTGTTTCAATTTTTAAAGCCTCCCTCAAGTAAATCAATCTTTCGATTATATTAACACAGTTTTATCATAGATTCTTAAGCATAAATAGGCCATACATTATCTTCACTAGCCCTTCTGTTAATGTTATACTTTATTACAAATAATTACATTAATTAAAAATAACGGGGTGGAAGCGCTGAATGAACTATTTATATTATTCATATCCTATTTATTAGGATGCATAAATGGAGCGTACTATTTAGGGAAAGTAGTGAAAAAACAGGACATCCGAGCACTAGGCAGTCACAATGCCGGAGCTAGAAATGCAGGCAGAATATTTGGAAGATCTGCATTCATCGTCACTGTCATAATTGATGCATCCAAGACAATTATTCCCCTTCTGTTAGGGATCTATTTTTTACATACATCTGTACTTTTTTCAGGCTGCATCGCTATCTCCATATTACTTGGGCATATCTGGCCCTTTCAACTCAAATTTCGTGGCGGGAAAGGTGTTGTTGTCTACTTGGCGGCTGCATTAGCACTTGCTCCCTTAACACTTATTGCCGTTGGATTGACAGTATTAGTGGGACTGAAAATAAAAAATAACTTTACAATAGTTGGCTTAATCGGACTGAGCACCATACCTCTCACGCTGATAATTTTGATGAAATATATACTTACTCTCGTGTTTCTGACCTTGCTTCTTATTGTTATAATAGCTCATAGAAAGGTGTACAAATATGACGATGATCACATATAAAGTTGCAGAAACAAAAGACGAATTTACACAAATTCACAAGTTGAATTACCAGACGTTCGTCGAAGAAATTCAACAGCATGAAGTAAATAATGACCAAACCTTAGTAGATCCATTTATTAATAAAAGTGTTTACATAATTGCTAAAAGAGAAGATGAAGTGGTTGGGATGATTTCCATTAATGAAAACAGACCCTTCTCGCTGGATAAAAAGATCGACAACCTGGATGATTTTTTGCCTGAAGGTACAGTGCCGTGCGAAGTTAGATTACTGTCAATAAAAGAAGCGTACCGTGGCAGCAGAATTTTTTATGGGTTATGTGAGCATCTTGTTTCCTATTGCTTGGACGCAGGTTATACGGTTGCACTGATTTCTGGAACATTGCAGCAGGCTAAACTATACCGCCATATGGGTTTTAAACCATTTGGACCACTTGTTGGAACAGAAAAAGCTCCATACCAGCCCATGTTTTTAACGAAGCAGAATTTCGAAAAAGCGTCACTGATTTTCAAGCGGTTAATGGAACGAAAAGAAAAAAAACTATATCATAATTTCCTTCCTGGACCAGTTGAAATGGTAAAAGAAGTGCAAGAAGCTTGGCAAAGACCAGCAGAATCCCATCGCGCACAATCGTTTCAAAACATAATGGATCGTGTTCGCGTACAATTATGCCGTTTAACAAAAGCTAATCATGTTGAAATAGCAGTTGGAACTGGGACCATGGCAAATGAAATGATAGCTGCACAGTTGACTTCCCATCCCGGACGCGGATTAATTCTTGCGAACGGTGAGTTCGGTGACAGATTAATCAAACAGGCAAATAGATGGCAGTTACCATACGAATCCTTTCAGAAGCCTTGGAATGAACCTTTTACAGTCGAAGAGGTCGACGCATTTTTAGCGAGTAACCCTGATATAAGGTGGCTTTGGACCGTTCATTGTGAAACATCAACAGGATATCTCTATCCGTTGGAACAACTAAAAGAGGTTTGCCGAAAATATAACGTAAACTTATGTCTGGATGCGTGCAGCAGCGTGGGGGTAATTCCTGTTGACCTATCAACCGTTTATTTAGCGAGCACAGTCAGTGGAAAAGGACTCGCATCCTACCCTGGCCTTGCGGTGATTTTCCACCAGCATACGCTTTCTCCTAATGAGAGCATCCCAGCTTACCTGGATATCGCATGCTATCAGGAGACAAACAGTGTCCCATTTACGCACTCTTCCAACGGGTTATTCGCATTGTACACGGCGCTTAGCCATCCATTACCGGCTAATCAGGAGTTGGCTGATAATATAAGTCAGGAATTAGCGTCCTCTGGCTTAACCATACTGAGTAAAAATGATTATTCACCAGGAATTATTACAATTGAGCTTCCACCATCAGTTTCTTCAATGGACTTTGGAAACCGGTTAAAATCACATGGCATTCATACTAGTTACGAAAGTGCATATTTATTAGAGAGAAACTGGTTTCAATTAGCACTGATGGGGAAACAAATAGAGTCGAATGTATGGAAAGCTGTAAACATACTTAGAGAACAGTTCGAAAAAATTCACAAAGAGAAGGTAAAAAATTAATGAATCAAATTAAGCGTTACATCTCTCAGAATCTAATCAAAACAACTATAGTGTCACTATGGCTGAAAACCGTACTCGTGACATTAATCGGGTTTAGTTTAACGGCGGGAAACGCTCTGGATATTCTGCTGCTTTTAATCGGTCCTGTTGGAACACTCATGCTGCTTATTGGCTTAAGCTTCTTTTTCAGCAAGCGTGTACGTCCATATGCTGTTCTCGTCATTTATATATTGGTAACAATCCTTTTGTACTCAAACCTACTGTATTATCGTTTTTATATCGATTTTGTAACGGTCTCGGTACTGATGCAGTTGAGTAATGTTGGTGGACTTGGTGCTAGCACAGCTGAACTTCTCTCACCATGGGATATCCTGATCTTTATCGATATTTTTGTGATCGGCTGGGTGGTTATTACTAAACGTAAAAAACGCGAAGCCATTCATATGCCAGCTAAAAAGAAGTTTGCGTTAACAGGGGTTGTTCTAATCGCTGTTACAATTGGGTTAGGACTCATCCAGAACCCACATTTGCTCAGTACAGCCTACGACAGGCAACAGCTGGTTAAATCGTTTGGTCTTTACAATTACCAAATTATTAACGCCATTTATGGGGTAAAGGCCCCTGTCGAAAAAGCCTTCTCTGATGAAAAAGATGCGAAAGAACTCGTCGATGCGTACATTAATAATAATGATACGAAGCAATCTGAATTATTCGGGCTAGCAGAAGGAAAAAATGTGGTGCTTATCAGCATGGAATCAACACAGAACTTTGTCATCAATAAGCGTATTAATGGTGAAGAAATAACACCGTTCTTAAATGATTTAATCGATGATAGTTTTTATTTCTCCAATATATATGATCAGGCAGCACAAGGAAAAACGTCCGATGCAGAATTTATCATCGGTAACGGACTGTACCCCCTTCCAAGTGGTTCGGTCTATGTACGACGACCGGAAAATACGTTTATTTCCCTCCCTAAAATTTTAAAGAAAAATGGGGACTACACATCCGTTACATTTCACGGAAACGACCGGGAATTTTGGAATCGTGAGCAAATGTATAAATCATTAGGCTATGACCAATATTTTTCAAAGCGAGATTATAATGTCACGGAAGAAAACTCGATTAATTATGGAATTAAAGATACACCTTTTTTCGAGCAGTCTATGGATGAACTGGCAAATCTATCTGAACCCTATTTTGCCAAATTCATTACATTATCCAATCATTTTCCATTTTTAATAGATAATGAAGATCAATTTATTGCACCCGCTGATACTGAAGTGGACGTTGTTAACCGATATGTAACTACTGTTCGGTATATGGATGAGTCACTAAAGAAGTTTTTCCAGATGCTAAAAGAACAGAACATGTATGAAGACACAATCTTCGTGCTGTATGGCGATCACTACGGTATTTCAAAAAAATACGAAGAAGGTGTCCATGACTTGTTAAATCAGGAGGCCACTGCCTTAAACCATCTGGAATTGCAGCAGATTCCGTTAATTATTCATGTGCCTGGACATGATGGTGGAAAGGTAATTGAAGCGACTGGAGGTCAAATCGATATTCGAACCACCTTGCTTCATTTACTGGGCATTTCCACTGAAAACACGATGACTTTCGGTACCGACTTACTTGTAAAAAATCATAACGATCCTGTCATTATTCGAGATGGAAGTGTAATTACAAACAAGTATGCATATATCAACAACCTCTGTTACAGCAGGGAATCCAAAAAAGTTATTGCACGAAAAAAATGTCTCCAATATGAAAAAATTGCCCGAAAGCAACTCGAACTATCAGATGAAATTATCTACGGAGACCTATTACGTTTTAGAGACTAAGCAAGTAACATAGCACTATTTTCAGCATACTAAATCACGCGTGATTTAGTATGCTGCCTTTTTATTTGGGTACCGAAACATGAGTGAAATGTAAATTGTGGAGATTTTGCCTACTATCAGGGGGTGTAGTAATGGAAAAAAATTGTGCTAAATGCGGGTCAGTAATGACTGAAGCTAAAATAGACAGTCATCCATTTAGAGTTTACAGAGCAGACGTAAAACCAACCGCAAAAACGATGAGTAACATAAGTCCTTGTTACGTGTGTTCAAATTGTGGTTTTCTTGAATTGCATGTAGAAGAACCAGAGAAATTCAAGTAGAGCGGATGATATAAAAGTGTACTTACTTTTATACTTGTAACCCGTGCAATAACTTTAATAATAAAGACATGTTCTAAAGCTGCCGTCCAGGATCGCTGCGGGCGGATGCGCACCTTAGGGCACGGCTTCAGTCTCCTTGCCCCGACAAGGGGTATGCAAACGTTGTCCGCAAAGGACGGGTTTAGTTTGCCTTCCTCATTTAAACTGCGGGGCCTTCAGACTCGTGCTGTTCCCGCAGGAGTCACCGCCCTCCTCTCACCTGGACTGGTAAAGCTATTCACCTAATAATTATTTGTTAATTCTTTCAAATAATGCCTTCTTAAATAGACATAGCTATCGAGTGTGCACTTAAAAATCTGTGATTTCCATATTTTTACTAGAGATTGGAGCAGATGGCCACTGGAGAAGTGGTAGATTTTAAAAAAATTGACTTTAGCACCTAAACACAGCATCTTCGAATTCACGAGACTCCTGCGGGAACAGCGCGAGCTGAAGATCCCGCAGGAAAGCGGTTTTTGCTTATCCGAGGAAGCTGAAGCCGTGCCCGCGGAAAGCGAAGTGAATTCGATGATGCGATCGCAGATCCACATAATTCGTATTCCATGAACCTTTTTCAGTGGCCATAACGCGCAGCACGAGGAGGCTCACCAGACGCCCTAAGGTGCGCGACTGCCATCTGCAGAAATCTCGTTGCTGATACATCGCAGTTTATTTCAGGTAAGGTAAGTTACTTCGCAGTATAGTGAAAATGCGATAGTATATCTACAAGTTTTGTACACAGTTATCTTTTCAGTAACTACGACAGCAGTCCAAGTAATCGCTTGCGCGCAGGTTATTTCATCGAAACATGCCCTTCGCTTTCCTTAACAATCCTCGTTGCCTCTGCAAAATCCGCTTCCGCAACATCAGCATAAAGCACCTGAGGATCATGGTTATCCTTCATTTTATCAGTAAACATATCCTTAATAATATCCATCAAGCCGCTTCGTTCCATCTCAGGAATTCGTTCTACAAATACATTCTCCACTTTTAACGTTTCAAGTTTTGCCTTCGCAGTCTCCGCATTACTTTCCGTTCTGTAGTACGCTTCGAGTTTCTTCATAAAGTTCATCCTTTCATCATAATCTTCCTACCACTACTATTCCCCACTCATCTTTTTTAAAAACCATACACTTACCAAAAATGGATCATAGTCTGTACATATACCTGTACAACAATATAAAAAATAATCGAATAGCGCAGATTAAACTGAATACCATTTTTAAACAAACTCAGCCCATTCGATGCACTCAATACAATAACAGGCATAATTAATGGAGAAAGCAGAATTGATATTACGCTCCCGGAAGTTATCGCCAGCACGATTAGTTCTGGTGGATACGGAAGTGAAATCGATTCAAGCAGCCCGGCAACCAGCACCATTACAGTTAATGGACCAAGCCCAAGGAAACCGAGAATGATCACGATGAACGGCAGCAAATAAAGGAAATTAATAAACGGGAAAATTTCCTGTATATAGCGTATCCCGTTGATTACAACATCGCCGAATCCAGTTTGATTCAGCGCATAAATCACAACACCAGCTGAGAGTAATACACACAGCTGATATGCTTGATTAGCCATCCCTTTCGTATAATGATCGCGTCCTTCAAGCATTAAGTTTTTCATTCTTTTTTTAATAAGATAATAAATACACGTCCATATTACAACGACAATCGGGATTGTTAGCATAAGTTTAGTTGCATAAATAGCGTGCAGCAAAAAGATCGTTCCAAACAACGAAACAAACAGAATTGCAAACTCTATTACTTTCTTTTTTACTTCTTTTTTGTTGGTATGATCGCTTAGCACCGAGCTGATTTCCTCTTGCAGTGCAGCAGTTAAATTAATTCCATATTTCTTTTCCTGAAAATAAGAAAAAATAACCGCTATCACTGTTCCTAACACAGCTATTCCAAAACCCTGGAGAACTGCGACCCACAGGGATGCCCCCATCGTTTCCACCGCAAATATAAAACTCGGAATACTGATAACCCAAAGCGTTGATAGTGCAAACGCACGGAGCAGCGCAGTACCTTTAAAGTTTTCCCACGCTTCGCCACGTTGATTTTTTAAAATGGTGGTAATAAATTGATACATCATTGGAATCGATCCAAATAGTAAGAAATAGGAAATCACTTGGGTAAACGAAACAATTCCAAAATAGAATTTACGACTGGAATCTATTCCTTTATGGGTGAATGCCAAAACTTTTTCAATATAAGGTTCTTCTCTCAGCACCCATCCTATCATTGGGACAATAACCAGCAAACCAATGATACTGCGCATTTGCAGGAACCCTTTATATAAGCCGGTAAAAATCGAACCCTCTGCTAAGATCAAAACAGTTACACCTGAAAGAAACAGAAAAAATGGTAATTTAAATTGCTTTATCGTCAACATTAGTCCTGTGAAAATCACTGTTAGCAGTCCACTTACCGATAGCACATAAAGTAAATAGTCGACTTCATAAAAATACGTGATAAAGTGCAGCAGCGTATAGAAGGTTATGGATAATCTTAGGCCTATCATGGTAAAACGCTTCATTCACATGATCTCCTCGTTGTTAAATTAAATTTCCGATTATGCAAGCTCCCTTTGAATCTCACTTAAATCTTCAGTGGTTCCACTAATCAGCAGTCGATCCCCGTATTCCAAATTGGTATTACCATGCGGAATGACCACCTTACCGTGTCGATAGATGTGTAAAATCAGGGATTCCCCTAAAAAGGAAAGATTCGTAATCGGCTGCTGGTTATACGTAGAACTATTTACTACTATTTCTTTAATGGTTTTATTATGATTCGTAATTAGACGAACTAGACCAGGGTTATCGATGAGTGCTTTTAAAAGTGTTCTCGTTGAGTACAATGTCGAGTACACGGTAAACCCTTCATCGGTTAACTGATCCTGCAGCGATCTATTTTCAATTCGCATAATCACTGTTTCTATTCCGTACTCTTTTGCATGACGCCCAAGTTCCATATTGGTTGCATCATCACGTGTCGCAATTACAATCTTATCTACATTAAAAGCATTATGCTCCTCTAACTGTTCAATCGTTAATTCATGTACAAATATGTGAGGAAATAACGTTTTTTCGTTATCTTTCTTTTCCTGGGTACTGTAAAGGCGTACTACTGCTTTTTCCTCCATCTTATCTCTTGCCACCAATGACGTTGCAGGAGTGGCGCCGATAATAGAAATCTCCATTTGCTTTGAAGCAGTTTTCGTTTCAGGGAATATTTTTGAGAAAGTAATTGGTGAAATTAAGCATGTTAAAATGGATACTAAAATAATGGCACCATTAAGCACCTCATTAATAACGCCAAGTTCTAAGGCTATCGATGAAGCCGCCACAACGAGACTCAATTTCGAAGTGGTCAGAATCCCTACTCCAAGGACTTCTTTCCAGGAATACCACTTTTTCAGTACAAGTACTGGAACTATTTTAGCGATATACATAAAGAGGAGCAGAATCGGCATCAATAATAAAATTTTACTGTCTACAAATAATGCCCAAATATCTAACCTAGCACCAACCATTACGAAAAATATGGGAATGAAAAATCCAAACCCGAAAGAATCCAGCTGGTGGATAAATTCTTTTCGCGGGGCAAGTAAAGAAATAATCACGCCTGCCAGAAACGCGCCAAGAATATTTTCCGCACCTATTGTTTCTGAAAGTGAAACAAATAATAGGATTAATGCAAATACTCCTCTCGTTCCAAGCTGTATTGTGCCTTTAAGAAGATTTTCGAACAACTCAAATTTAAAGTATTTTTTAATAAGTCGGTAAGCCAGAAAGACAGCCATAAACAGAACTAATAACAGTAATACCTTTAACCCTTCCTGATCAATGAACATGGCGTATACCGTTAAAAGAATCATCGTTGTAAAATCTGCAATTACAGTTACGAGCAGAATAATTTGTCCAATAACTCCATCTGTTAGGTTCTTCTCTCTTATAACTGGCACCACAATACCTAGTGATATAGTGGAAATAATCAGCGTCATCAGGAATGGATCTTTAATCAGATCCATCATTACCAAAACATAGGATAAGGCAAATGATACACTGATAATTAACGAAAAGATTACCATCGAAACCTTCACAGGGTTTGGTGCGTTTTCGACCTTCCTTTTATTCTTTTTAAATACGCCGAAGTCAATTTCCAGCCCACTGATAAACATTAGAAAAATAAAGCCCAGCAGCGAGAGTAACTCAAGCATCGGATCTTCTAAAATGATATTAAAACCGCTTTTTCCTATAATTAATCCAGCAATAATTTCGGCAATAACCACTGGAATAAACCGTAAATTAAATTTCTGTAAAATAATTGGGATAAAGAATGCAATCCCCACAACAATCATGAGGGATGTTACTGAATGATGCTCCATAAAACACCTACTTTACGTTATTATATTAAAAATAGAGTACCGAAGATTAGCCTGTATTACAATCAAATTGTTTGCCTGATTGGATAGAATGATCGAAAAACCTTGTCACAACCTTTCGCAGAAGAAAATAGGCGGAATATACCTACAATTGTTTTATTTGGTGAGGTGTCGAATGAGCATGAAGAATCAAAAAAACTTGGTTACCGACAAGTCATTTTGTAACTATTGAAAAAGTAAACTAAAGAATTTAATTCTGTGAATCTACGATCGCTTCTTCGAACATAGATTCACTTATTTTGTACTACTTTTACCTTCAGCCACAAAACCACAGTACTGTGTCTCGTCGCCTTGCTATTTTCAAAAGATAAACAAGCTGTACAAAAAAATCCAGCTGGTTTCCTAAACCAGCTGGATTTTTTCACATTACTTATTTATACTTTTACACCTTTCGGCCAGTGTAAATCATGTTCTTCAACACTCGTAATCTCGTTATTTTCATCGACAAATACCACTCTCGGCTTTAAGTCCTCAATTTCCTCATCTGTCATCATTCCAAGACTCAAAATGATAACCATATCCCCAGGTGAGAATAAATGAGCCGGCGGACCGTTTAAACAAATTCGATTAGAACCTTCCGGAGCAGGTATTGCATACGTTTTCCATCTGGTAGCATCCTTCAGATTGGTGATCTGCACCATCTCGTATGGTTTAATATTCGCTTCTTCCATTAACTTATAATCAATCGTTATACTTCCAACATAATCAAGTTCCGCTTCTGTCACTGTAGCTCTATGAATCTTCCCTTTACACATTAAGCGTTGCATGAATAATGCCTCCCTTTATCTGCTTTCATTTCAAGCAAGTATAAAGGAACCAGGGGGAATCTTCAATTATTTTAGACAATTTCGATACTTTTTTCTACAAACTTTTATATTTTTTGGTATAAGCAAAACTCGGCATCCGACGTGCTATCAGGTGTGAGGTTAAAAAATCGGTGACATCCATCATTCATCTAGAGAATGGAGCGGATGGCAGTCGACTCCTGCGGGAAGACAGACAAGGTGACTGAAAAGCAGTAGATTTATAAAATTTAATTTCTCACCATTAACTTAGCATCTTCGAATATACGAAGACTCCTACGGGAACAGCGCGAGCTGAAGGCCCCGCAGGAAAGCGAACTTTGCTTATCCGAGGAGACTGAAGCCGTGCCCGTGGAAAGCGAAGTATATTCGAAGATGCGACTGTAGATGCACATATTTGTACCACATTTAACCCTTTTTCAGTGGCCAAGAGGACAGGCATAGGTGAGACCCCGGAGTGTGACAGCACGAGGAGCCTCACCAGCCGCCCTAAGGTGCGCGACTGCCATCTGCGGAAATCTCGTTGCTGTCATATCGCCGTATTCCCAAAGTGGTAAGTTATTTCGCAGTTCCCATCAAATACGAAGTGTCAAGAAATATATTACGAATCTACAAGAACTTAAATTTTCAATGGGCGAAAGTTACGTAAAGAAAAACACAGGCCAACAGCACAGGCCCGTGTTCGTGCTTTTTAATAATTTGAAACTGTTTCAACTTCTATAATTTTATCTGCAACCGCGTCGGTGAAATCTGTTGCTGTCTTTGGAACGTATGACTTGAGGACCGAGTTAATTAGCGGTCCTGATAAACCTTTTGCGTTTATCGTCAGACTGCCGGTCATGTTCGTATTCGTTTCACTTAACTTTTCCGCTTCAAAATATCCGTCACCTTTGAAGTTTTCATTCAAACCCGTCAGCTTAAAACGCACGGTAGTTGGTTCGTTCCATTCTGTAATATCTATTTTCAGTTTAACTGTTTTTTTTACAATTCCTAAATCACCTTTAAATTTCCATGTTGATTGTTTTTCATTGAGAATTTTATGCTCAACATATCCTGGCACGAGTGGTGCCCAATTGTTCATGTCACTAACAAAATTCCAAACATTTTCAATAGGAATATCAATATTCCGTTGATGTTTTCCGCTTGGCATTATAACGAACCTCCTTGGAAGTAAGCTTCAAGCTAATTTTAGCACATTTTTTAGTATATGCTCAAATTTGCGATTTAGAAGCCATAACTCACGAATTGGTAAAGATATTTCCTCCTGCACGCTCTGTTTTATGTTATCATTAAAGTAACGATAAGGAGGTTGATTATGCTAAATCCAACGATTATTGTACGCGATAAGCAGGAATCGAACCAATTAGAAATTAAACGAATGGGCGTCTATAAACAAAGTAAAGTTATAGAAGCAACCGATGAACAGGACCAGACCTACTACTTGTTTTTTTACAAGGAACAGTTTTTAAACTATCTTATACCTGAGAAAACACCCACTCGTTCGCATGTGGTTGATTGTTTTACAAAAGGTATAACATTGGATCCTCCTCACCCACTGATTGTATCCATAGTATCCCCACATCCACACTTTAAGAAACATGAAGATGCCGATCTCTTTAAAAAAATTCAGAAACAATACTCACCTCAGGAAGCTGCTTTAATAGCTAAGTACTTTGAATCCTTCATAAAAAAAGATAAAATAGCTGACTTTATCGAAACGTTGTTCTATAAAGAACGCCGTGATGGAAAACTGCTTTCCTGTTATCGTATTTTAACGCTCCTTAAGGAAATCGCGCCAAATCATACCGTAGTTACTACCTTTTCAGGTGATATGGCATTTACCAAATACGCTGACTTATACAAGAACAGCGATATTAAAACCTTAGCAAGAGACGAAATCTTTGTTGAGAGAAAGCTATATTCCTCCAAGCACAATGAGCAGCCTTTTCAGAAACTGCTGGCTATTTATTTAGAACAGAATCGCTGGGTCGATGCGATTACGATCTATATCGATCAAGTAGTCCACACGCAAAAAGTCGAGGATTATCAATCACTTTTATCCATGGTGAATGACCATTTTGATGGAGAAGAACGGTTCTATTTCCTGAAGGATTTATACACGCGTGGCCTTCATATCAAACAATTGCATTCCGATTTACTAAACGCAAGCATTGAGAACGATAAACTGGAAGGCATTTTGACGTTACTAAACGAACAGGACCTTACACTCGAGCCGCTGCAATCACAGAAATTGCTTGATATGGTGAAACAGCACGGAATAGCTTCAGATTCTATATCACCAGAAGGATTGCAAAAGTTGATCCTTACTTTATCTAAATCAGAGGATCCACAAGTAGAAGATACGCTGAATCAAACTATTTCTTTACTAATGGACAACCATAATCTGACGTATATTCAGGAATGGGCAAAGCCATTGCGTAACGAGATTACGGAACCAACTTTCGCAAAGATTGACGAAATGGTTCAGATTACAGATGATCCTAATCAACAGCAGCGTCTTGGGGAGCTTTATCATGAATTCCATCAGCCTCGGTTAGCGATTGACTGCATGAGCTGGGACATGGAACTCCGCGAAAACGATCCAAAGCCTGTCCAATGGCTTGCAAAGCTTTATGACGAGCTTGGAATGAACGATGAACATAAAGCGTATCAGCAATTATATATAGATATGGTAAAACGTTCATAGTGATATAAGACATTTTACCCAAAAATCTTTTGTTTGCACTCTCATTTTCTGATAATATAAAGAGTAATCAAACAAATAAAAATTTTCGGGAGAATGCAGCTATGAAATATGATGATATTGATCGAAAAATTATTGAAGAGTTAATCGAGGACGGAAGATTGTCCTATGTAGAACTTGCAGAAAAAGTCGGATTTTCGCGCGTAGCAGTGAAAGACAGAATTGAAAACCTTAAAGAAACAGGCGTGATCGAGAATTTTACAGTTGTGATCAACTCAGAAAAATTCGGGAAAAACGTCTCTGCTTTCTTTGAAGTAGACGTCGAACCGAAGCAGCTGCAGGAAGTCGCACAAAATCTCGCAGATAATCCAAGCGTCGCAAGTGTGTATCAGATGACCGGTCCGAGCACGCTTCATATGCATGTGCTGGTAGAGGACTTTAAAATGCTTGAGGTATTCATAAATAACGAATTATACGCAGTCGAAGGAATAACACGCGTAGAAAGCTCCATACTCCTAAAACGGTTTAAAAGCCGGACAGGGTATAAGCTTTAAGATTTTAAGTTAGTTCAACGGAGTTCAACGGTACCTGGTACTTTCTCCAGTTTTTTCCAATTTGGTTTAGGAGCGTGAATTTCAGATGAGTATACACCATCATAATCATACACATATGACTATTCATGATATGAAATCGCATATGCATTATGGCTGGGACAAAGATATTGAGCCAATCGCAGAAGTAGATTCGGGTCAAACCGTCACTTATGATATTCTCGAATGCTCAGGTGGTCAATTTTCTCAAAAATCCACTTCCGCTGATTTGGTCGATCTTGATTTTGCGAAAGTTAATCCGGTTGCTGGTCCTATCTATGTTAAAGGTGCCAAGCCTGGAGATACGCTCGAAGTGGAAATGCTGAACTTTCGTCAGCTTGAATGGGGCTGGACAGGTATTATCCCTGGATTTGGACTCCTTGCAGATGAATTCAACGAACCTTTTTTGAAAACCTATGACTTATCCCGTTCCAACACGACAGAATTTCTACCGGGTATTGATTTGTTTATTAAGCCCTTCCCGGGAACGATTGGTGTTGCATTGCCGGAAGAAGGAAACTTTAGTGTAGTGCCACCGCGGAAAAATGGTGGAAATATGGATATTCGTCATCTGACACGGGGAACAAAATTGTATTTACCAGTTGGAGTAGACGGAGCATTATTTTCCATTGGCGACACGCATGCAGCACAGGGAGATGGCGAAGTATGCGGAACAGCTATCGAAGCATCGATGGAAACGACAGTCCGCTTCAAATTGCATAAAGGAAAGACCATCGCTGAGCCGCGCTATGAAATTCCCGGTCCACCAACACCGGAAGCAGACAGCAAAGGTTACTATGTTACGACAGGGCATGGTGAGAACCTTACCGAAGCCTCTAAGAATGCGATTCGCTATATGATTGAACATATCGTCGATACTTACGGGATGTCCGATCAGGAAGCTTACATGCTGTGCAGCGTCGCAGTCGACCTCCGCATCAGCGAAATCGTCGACATACCAAACATGCTCGTCTCCGCCTTCCTGCCCAACGCTATTTTTAAATAGCCAGGGCGGATAGAACGGCACCTGGTACTTTACCCATTTTTTTCCAATTTAAAAAGATAGCCTGTGAATTTAATCACAGACTATCTTTTTCTAATTTGTTTCGGTACCTGGTACATTCCCCATATTTTCCCTTTTTATTTGACTGATTTTCGTTCAACGAGTTCTGTTGCTAGCTTGTAATTGTGGTTCACTTTTTCACCTGATAGCATTTGGAAAATGAGATGCATGGATAATGCTCCAGCTTCATATTTAGGCTGTTTCATTGTTGTTAAAGAAGGTGTTACATACTCTGACAGTTGTATATCATCAAAACCAATAATAGAAATGTCATCCGGAACACGTATACCCTTCTCGTAAAATGCTTGCATGCCCCCTATTGCCATTTCATCATTCGCATAGAAAATCGCTTCTGGTATGTCACGCTGTGCAATCAGCATTTTCGTTGCTCTGTATCCACCTTCACGCGTAAAATCACCTGACAATCTCCATTTAGACTGATAGGTTAATCCGTTATCTTTTAACGCATTAGAAAACCCTTCAAATCGCAGTTCATTATCATGCGAGTTAAGCGGACCACTTATATAAGCAATTTGCTTATGGCCTTTCTTAATTAAATAATCTGTCGCAGTATAGCCACCTTGAAGATTGTCTACTTCAACATGAACGACATATTCATTTTTTAATTTACGATCGAGCACAACAAGTGGAAAGCCTTCTCTCGCCGACTCCAATGTAATTTCATCACTAATATTATGTGCTAGAATAATTACACCATCTACCCGTTTTTCTTTTAGAAATTTAACTGCGGTTGATTGCGGACCACCGATTGAACTGCAGGCGATCAGATCATATCCATTTGCTGTTGCAACGTCCTGCACACCCTTAATAAGCTCCGAATAATAAGGTCCAGACAAGTCACTCAAGATTAATGCGATTGTATTCGTTTTCGTTCGTTTTAAGTCAGATGCAAAACCATTCTTTTGATAGTTCAGCTCTTTAGCTGCCAACACGACTTTATCGCGCGTCGATTGACTGACCTTACCACTGTCATTTAATGCGTAGGAAGCTGTCGATATCGCCACACCTGCTAACTTTGCTACATCTTTTATCGTTGCCATGATTAACTTCCTCCATAAACTTCTTCAATACGTTTTTTACTTTGTCTGTCTTCAAATAGAACGATGCTTTTATAATAAAATGAATAGGTAGTTGATGTGAAACTGCGACGTAACCTACTTTACCGAGACAAACTTCAATGTGACAGCAACGAGATTTCCGCTGCTGACATTCGCGCACCTTAGGGTGGCTGGCGAGCCTCCCGCAGGAGTCGACTGCCAGCAGCGCCCTAAGGTGCGCATCCGCCCGGAGCGATCCTGGACGGCAGCTTTAGAACGTATTTAGATAATAAACCTAATGTTACGTCGCAATATATAGAAATAACACCAAACTTTACGAATACAGCCTTTACTTGATCCCGGACATCGTGAATCCTTCCACAATATATTTTTGAAAAAAGGAAAAGATAATCATGATTGGGATAACCATGAATGCTGCACCAGCCATTTGCAATGCAAAGTTATTCGCATATTGACCTTGAAGCAACGATAGTCCGACAGATAATGTATACAAACTCTCATCGTTTGCAATAATTAACGGCCATAGGAAGCTGTTCCATGCAGCAATAAAAGTTAATATTCCCTGTACAGCAAATATCGGTTTTGCGATCGGAATAATTAAGCGGAAAAAGATATAAAATTCTCCCGCTCCATCCAAGCGAGCCGCTTCTATTAAATCAGTTGGAATAGTTGTCATAAATTGCCTGAACAAAAAGATGCTGAACGCAACTGCTAAGCCTGGTAATACAATTCCTGTCATCGTGTTCGTAAGTCCCATTTCATTCAGTAATAAATAAACAGGAATCATCGTAACTTGACCAGGAATCATCATGGTTGCCAAAACAATATAGAATAGTTTCTCTCTGCCTCTAAATTCAAATTTCGCAAACCCATATCCCGCCATCGCGTTAAATAGTAATCCAATGAACGAGAAGAACACGATGATTAATGTATTCTTTAAGTATACAAGGAAATTTAACTCCGTAAATAATTTAATGAAATTATCTAACGTTGGATTCTCTGGAATCAACGTTGGTACAAGCTGTAACACTTCATTTTCAGGTTTAAAAGCACTGGAGATCATCCATAAGAAGGGAATCGAAACCAAGACTCCGCCCAGCACCATAATAGTTGTAACAATTCGCATTTCTGTTTTACTTTTTTTCATAGCTGTAGCCATTAGATTCACCCTTCCTTAATACTCTGTATCTGATTTTCGCGCTTTAAACTGAATTAACGTTACAATAATTATCATAATAAATAAGATAAATGAAGCAGCAGCGGCGTATCCGAACTCACTAAACTGAAAGCCTTCCTGGTAAATAAATAAGGCAACTGAAATAGTTCCGTCTAATGGGCCACCTTGTGTCATTACATAAGGCTCCTCGAAGAACTGCATCCATCCAATTAATGTTGTTACCGTTACAAAGAACGTTGCATATCGCAACAGCGGTAACGTTATATGAAACAGTGTTCTGATTCGGCTTGCACCATCCATTTCAGCAGCTTCATAATAAGATTTAGGAATTCCTTGCAGTGCTGCCAGGAAAATAATCATATTAATTCCTATACCTTTCCAAACTGCTAAAATAATTAATGATATTTTGGCAATCGTTGGCTCCTGCAGCCATGGTACTTCATCTATACTCACAAGCGATAGTACGTAGTTTATAAGTCCGTAATCCGTATTATATAAATACCCCCAAATTACAGCTACCGCAATAATATTGGTAATAGAAGGCATATAGTACACAGATCTAAAAAAAGAGAATAGCTTATTGCTGCCATAATTCAGCAATAACGCGATGCCTAATGAGAAGAAAATAACAAGAGGTACACCAATAATGACATAGAATGCAGTGTTATAGGCAGACTTTAAAAAAGTATCATCTTTAAAAAGCTCGATATAATTTTCCAAGCCAATAAAGCTAATATTTGACCAATCTGCTAACCCTTTTAGATTAAGATCTGTAAAACTAATTACAAATGCAATCATAATTGGGATTACACTAAATATCATCAGCAAAATTACTGCAGGCGCAATAAACATATACGGATGCTTGTTTTTAAATTTATTTTTAACGATATCCATCATTTTTAACCCACCTATCATTATTGCACATGATATATCTGAAAAGAAATATGGAGTATAAGCAACCGCTCATTGACTCCATATCAATTCATTCTTACCTATATACCAACAGCCTGTTTTAATTTTATTCTTCTTCCAATAGTTCCTGAGCTGTTTTATTAAATTGTTTCATTTCTTCCTCTAAATCCGCTCCACCTGCATTAATACGTTCAAGTGAACTCAACAGTTCTTGAGCAATTCGTTCGAACTCTTCTATTTGAATTCCTGCTTTTGCATCTTTCAATTGTTCACCAAACACTTTGTAGTTAGGATTATCTGTAAGTAACGGATCTTCCCATGCTTCCGTTCTTGCTGGTAGCGTATTGGAAATTTCCAACCATTCAATCTGTGTTTCCACTTCGTTCATATAAGAAATGAACTTTAATGCATTATCTACATTATCAGAGGAATTAAAGACCGTTAATACTGAACCACCCATGCTGGAAGTATTTGATTCCTTCTTAGGCATAACAGCTGTCGCCCATTTATCTTTAATTTCTGGAGCTTGATCATTAATAATATTAATCATCCAAGGACCGCTGAAAAACATAGGTTTTGAGCCATTGCTAAACGCTTGTACAATATCCCCACCCTGTTCCGTTTGGCTGTAACCCTTTTTGAAGAAGCTATGATAGTACTCCATCGCCTCAATGAATTCAGGGGAATCAAAATTCAAATCTTTGTTTTCTAAATCTGCTTCATATCCATTTTGCCAAGCAAAAATGAATGGTGTAATCTGATCGTTTTGATCGATGTCAAGTCCATATTGATCTTCGCCACGGTCTGCAAGCGTTGCAGCTGCTTCTTTTAACTCTTCCCATGTTTGAGGAGCCTTGTCATATCCAGCTTCTTTTAAAATATCTGTACGATAGTATAAAACACGTGTGTCAACGTACCATGGAATACCTACAACTTCTTCTCCGTTTTTCATAACTGCTTTTGAACCTTCAAAGTAATTCTCAGGAGCAAATTCTGGATATTCATCCATATACTCAGATAAATCCTTTAGTGCACCTGCCTCAGCAAATTCTGCAACCCACGTTGTACCTAGTTGAAGTACATCAGGACCATTCCCAGAAGCGACTGCCGTTAATAACTTATCGTGTGCATTACCCCAAGGGATAGCTTGTACTTCTACATTTAAACCTTCATTTTCTTCTTCAAATTTCTTAGTAAGTTCTTCAAGTTTCTTGCCTTCTTCACCCATCGCCCATACTTCAATTGTATCACTGCCGCCGCCTTCTGAACTGCCTTTGTCATCCGAACAAGCACTTAATACTGCAAATACAGCGAAAATCGAAAGTAAAAATAATATCTTAGTTTTCTTCAATGCAAAACACCCCTGTTAGTTTATTTAGTTACATCGCTATTGAAACGTTTCGATAATTTGATTATAATCAATCTTGTATCCGCTTTCAACTGTTTTCTTGAATTTTTTTATTTTTTATTTAATCAATACGAAGTAAAAGGCGTATTATCCTTTTATATCAAAGTAAAACAGTATTATAAAAAGTTTGACCATTGTTGAAATAAACTTTATAATCCCATTATACATTAATCGAAACGTTTCACTTATTTTGATATTACATTCGACATGGAGGCTTCGCAAATGAACACTACTACTATAGTATCTCTTATGAAACAAATGACGTTAGAAGAAAAAATTGGGCAGCTTATGCAGTTAGCTACCCCTTTTTATAAAGGATCTGCTGACAATGGACAAATTACTGGACCAATGGTCGGTATGGGGATTAACGATGCGGTTGTTCGCGACAGCGGATCTGTACTTGGAGCTTCTGGAGCAAAAGAAGTAATCAATATTCAAAAGGAACATTTAAAGGATAATCGTTTAGGAATTCCACTGTTAGTTATGTCCGATGTTGTTCATGGATATAAAACAATCTTTCCTGTTCCATTAGCAATTGGCTGTTCGTGGGATTTAGAACTAGCAGAGAAAAGTGCTGAAGTTGCGGCAAAAGAGGCAGCGGTATCAGGTGTCCACGTCACATTTGCACCAATGGTTGATTTAGTTCGCGACCCACGCTGGGGCAGAGTTATGGAATCGACCGGTGAGGATTCCTACTTAAACAGTCAATTTGCTGAAGCTCAGGTTCGAGGGTTTCAAGGGAGTGATTTATCAAATGACCATTTCCGCGTTGCATCTTGTGTGAAACACTTTGCAGCGTACGGCGCTCCAGAAGGCGGTCGTGATTATAATACGGTTAATATGTCTGAACGCGAACTTCGTGAAAGCTATCTTCCAGCATATAAAGCTGCGCTAAATGCAGGTTGTGAAATGGTAATGACTGCTTTTAATACAGTTGACGGCATTCCGGCAACAGGAAATAAACAACTGATGCGTGACCTGCTTCGCGACGAATGGAATTTTGACGGAGTTATTATTTCAGATTGGGGCGCTGTAAAAGAATTAATCCCTCACGGTGTTGCTGCTGATGAGAAAGAAGCCGCATTAAAAGCAATAAAAGCCGGCGTCGATATTGAAATGATGACTGCGTGTTATGTTAATAACTTAAAAGACTTAATCGAAAACGGAGATATCGAAGAAAGCATACTGAATGAAGCCGTAGTACGGATTTTACAACTAAAAGAAAAGCTTGGATTATTTGAAAATCCATATCGCGGAGCAAATGAGCAGCTTGAAAATGAAATCGTTATGAGTAAAGCACATCGAAAAGTTGCAAGAGACCTTGCGACTAAATCATCCGTTTTACTTAAAAATAAAGAAGTCCTTCCATTACAGAAAGATCAAAAGATAGCATTAATCGGTCCTTTTGCCACTAGCACTGACATTCTTGGTCAATGGTCATGGCTCGGTTCAAAAGAAGAAGCCACTACAATGGATGCTGGCTTAAAAATGAAAATGGATTCTTCAAACCTTTATATTTCCAAAGGCTGTGAAGTCGAAACGAGTAGTGAGGATCAGCTGCGTGAAGCACTTAACACGGCAAAAGATGCAGATGTTATTGTGTTAGCGTTAGGCGAAGATTCCGAAATGAGCGGTGAAGCTGGATCGCTGACAGATATTAAACTGCCACAAGCACAACTTGATCTGATCAGGAAAATGAAAGAGCTGAATAAACCAATTGTAACTGTACTATTTAATGGACGACCATTAGATTTACATGGTGTTCTAGAACATTCAGATGCGGTACTAGAAGCTTGGCAGCCAGGTACCGAAGGCGGAGCAGCAATCGCTGACTTATTATTCGGTGATGCAAACCCTTCCGGAAAACTCTCGATGTCATTCCCGGATTCAGTTGGACAGGTGCCTGTTTACTATAACAACCATAATACAGGTCGCCCACAAGGTGCTCCTGACGCACAGGAACGCTACGTTTCACAGTACCTGGACGCTCCAAATGAGGCACTATTTCCATTTGGATACGGGCTGAGCTATACAACGTTCAGCTACACGAACCTGAAGATCTCATCTGCAGAATTGACAGCTGATGAATCGATTACAGTGAGTGTAACGGTTAAGAATACTGGCAATATCGCTGGGGATGAAACTGTTCAGCTGTATATTCGTGACCTTGTCGGCGAAGTGGTTCGTCCATTAAAGGAACTGAAAGGCTTTAAAAAAGTTTCACTGCTCCCAGGTGAAGAAAAAGAAACTACATTTACCATTACAGAAGAACAATTACGCTATCACCATGCAGACCTTTCCTTTTCAAGTGACTCAGGTAAATTTGTTGCTTATATTGGATCGAACAGCAGAGATTTAGAAGCAGTTGCATTTGAATTAAAATAAACAGCCGAAGGAGAATACCGTATGTCTGAAGCAAAATTTACAATTAACGAAGACGATTTGCAATTCACCTTTTTATCCAGTGGTGATTTGTATGAAATCAGCCATAAACATACAATGATCAATCAAGTTCTGTCCAATCAAATTGACGGAGCATTAAATAACATCTACCTGCGCATTTTCGAATCAGGCGAGATAAAAGTTTATCCATTACTTGGAGTGAAATCCAGCAGCACCGTAACTACGCACGATTCCGGTATTATCTGGCAGGGGTCTGAATGTGGCGTGAAGTATGAAGTGAGATTCCGACTATCTTCAAAAGGTATCTGGTTCTGGGATGTTGAATTGAATGGTGAAAATACGAATGCTGACATTATTTACGGGCAGGATTTAGGTCTTGCGGATCGTGGAGCTGTTCGTTCCAATGAAGCATATATGTCGCAGTATATGGACCATACTATTTTTGAAGATAAACAGAAAGGTTATATTGTCTGCACGCGACAAAACCAGCCAATGAGTGACGGATATCTTTATATCCAGCAGGGGTCCCTCAGCAAAACAGCTAGTTATTCTACCGATGGCTTTCAATTTTTTGGGAAGTCCTTTAAAACCACGAATCAACCAGAAGTATTGACGAACGAATATCTGGCAAGCGAAGTCTATCAATATGAATTTGCATATACTGCCCTGCAGTCTGAAAGATTATCGCTTTCTGGTCACCACAGAGTTGTATTTTACGGACTGTTTAAAGCGGATCACCCCTCTGCTGTCACGTCACTTGAGTACGAAACAGACGTACAGGAGGCATGGACGGAAGTAAACAATCAACGCACCGAACCTGAACAGCAACTTGATAAGATTCGTACTTCTTCAGCAATTGGAGCAACCCTGCAAACCAAGGCGATGACAGAGGAAGAAATAAACGAATTTTTCCCAGACCGCCATCAGGAAGAATACGAGGATGAAACTCGCTTGTCCTTTTTCACAGATACGTATGAACATGTCATTTTAAAAGAAAAAGAACAACGTGTTGAACGTCCACATGGACATATTTTAATGAGCGGACAAAATGATAAATTGAAGGAAGACACCATTACGACTACTTCATTCATGTATGGGATATTCAATTCACAGCTGACAATCGGCAATACTTCAATGAATAAAATGCTGTCAAACGTACGAAACCCGTTAAACATTATGAAAACTTCTGGTCAAAGAATCTATGTCGAATTGGATAACACCTACCACCTGCTTACGATGCCATCGATGTTCGAGCTTGGATTTAATTATGCGCGCTGGTACTACAAAACTGATGACGACATGCTGATTATAACGAATTTCACAACTGTCGATACGCCATACGTGCAGCTGCAAGTAAAATCAGCTAGTGGTAAAGCATATAATTACGTGGTAACCAACCAGGTGACGATGAACAACAATGAATACGAACAGCCTTTCCAAATGAAGAAAGCAGGCAATACGTTGACGTTTACAGCAGATTCCGCTGCTGACAGCTCTGAAATTTATCCTGATTTATCCTATCGAATGCATGTAAAAGGAGCAGATATTCAACTAGCGGAAGAACATTTTTTAGCAGAAAATGCTCTCGATGAATCTTCCCTAGTGATTTTAAAAGTTTCCTCTTCCAGTGAATGGGTCATGGGAATAGAGGGGCTGCTAGATAGCGCGAATCGTTCATGGGAGAAGAAAGACTTTGCTAAAGAGACCGAACGTTATCGCTCATTTTTTAGCGATGTAATGAAAGGGTTTGAACTATCAAACCCTGCTGCACCAACTGAAGAACTTCAAAAAATGAACGCTACCGCATGGTGGTACACGCACAATATGCTTGTGCATTTTTCCGTGCCACGTGGATTAGAACAATATATTGGTGCTGCCTGGGGAACCCGTGATGTATGTCAGGGTCCAACTGAGTACTTTATGGCTACACATAACTATCAATCGGTAAAAGAAATTATTGAAAAAGTTTTCTCCCATCAATATGAGGATGCTGGCAACTGGCCACAATGGTTTATGTTTGATAAATATGGCTCTGTTCAACAAGCTGAAAGTCACGGCGATGTCATTGTTTGGCCATTAAAAGTTGTCGCTGACTACCTAGAAGCAACAAACGATTATGCTATTTTGGAGCAAAAAATTCCATATACGGAGCGCACAGGTTTCGGATTTACGGACAAAACTGATACACTCCTTGCGCATGTCAAAAAAGCAATCGACTATATAAAAGAGGAATTCATTCATGAGACATACCTATCCTCTTATGGGGACGGGGACTGGGATGATACGCTGCAGCCAGCTAACGCGCAGCTGAAGGAATTCATGGTTTCAAGCTGGACAGTCGCACTGACGTACCAGGTACTTAATAAACTGGCAAAAGCGCTGACTGCAGCAAGCATGCAAGAAGCAGATGCATTACACGATTTAGCAGCTGGTATTAAACGCGACTATAAGCGATATATCCATAATGCTGATGTACTTCCAGGCTTTGTCTATATGGAAAAGCCGGGTGAAGCAGAGTTTATGCTCTATCCGACAGACTCAAAAACCGGAATCAATTATCGGTTATTGCCAATGATGCGAGGTATAATTAGTGAGCTTTTAACAGCAGAAGATGCGAAAGTGCACGATGAAATAATTAAGACACACCTCTACTTCCCAGACGGCGTTCGTCTAATGGATCGCCCAGCAAAGTATACCGGTGGGGTAAGTACGCACTTTAAACGAGCAGAACAAGCTGCAAACTTCGGAAGAGAAATTGGACTGCAGTACGTGCATGCCAATATTCGATATGTGGAAGCAATGGCTAAGCTTGGTCAAAAAGATGAAGTGTGGCGCGGATTGGCTGTAATTAACCCGATTGGGATCAGAGACGTTGTGCCAAACGCAGAAATTCGTCAAAGCAATAGCTATTTCAGTAGTTCAGATGGGAAATTCAATACGCGATACGAAGCACAGGAAAACTTTGATAAATTAAGAGATGGTTCTGTTGCGGTTAAGGGTGGATGGCGTATTTATTCAAGTGGACCAGGGATTTATATGAATCAGTTAATCTCAAATTCGCTTGGAATTCGCCAGGAAGCTGGAAACCTGATTATCGATCCGGTATTACCTGCTAAATTAAATGGACTGCAGTTTAAATTTACATTTATGAATCATCAAGTGACTTTCATTTATCACTTGAATCATGACGATAAGCATGTAGTTGTGAACGGTAAGAGCGTAGAAACCAACTACGTTTCGAATCCTTATCGGGACGGCGGCTTTATAGTTGAGCGCGCTAGTCTGGATAAGCTGCTAACCCCAAACGAAAATAAAATAGAAATCTATTTATAAGATATGTAAAGGTACCTGGTACTTTCTCCAGTTTTTTCCAAATTAGTGGTACCTGGTACTTCCCTGATTCTTCCAAATTAAAAAGATAGCCTGTGCAATTCTCTGCGCAGGCTATCTTTTTGGTTTTTACAAGTTTTTAGGTATGGAGCCACGGGGAATTGAACCCCGATTACTTGAATGCCATTCAAGTGTAATCCCATTATACCATGGCCCCAATAATTTAAATCTCTGGTAAGGCATGCCGTGCAAGCACTCTCTGAGCTAAGAAGCCACTGAAAAAGTGGTAGCTTTTTAAAAATTTATTATTCCACCTTAACCTAGCATCTCGAATATACGAAGACTCCAGCGGGAACAGCGCGAGCTGAAGATCCCGGAGGAACAGCGGTTTTTGCATTCCGAGGAAGCTGAAGCCGTGCTCGCGGAAAGCGTAGTATATTCGAAGATGCGATTGTAGATCCACATATTTCCTACTACATGTAACTTTTTCAGTGACCCATAAGCTAATGCCCCCAAGCCGTAATTTATATTATATGGTATATTTTATTTTTTTCCTACTGTTTTTTTAGAATAACAGTTATAATATCGCTGACGAGACTAATCTTATCGATCTCTAAACTTTCTTTATCACTGGTGAGATTCAACTTATCAAGTTTGATAAAATTTTTATCCATCTCGGTTAACAAAAATATCGATCCCGGGAGGAAATTTATCGATATCCAGCTCGAACCACGCCCTGCCGATCCGTGATATTCTTTCCAATCAAAAAGAAAACCAGCCACATCTGGCTGGTTTCTTATTTATCAAAAGCTATTCATCAATCAAGTTCATGCTCAAGTACCGCTCCCCACTGTCAGGGGCAATACAAAGCACACGTTTACCTTTGCCGAGCTTTTTGGCAACTTCGATTGCAGTATAAATAGACGCTGCACCCGACAAACCGACGAACAGCCCTTCTTCTCTTGGCAGTCGCTTAAACATCTCGACCGCAATTTCATCTTCAATCTGTAAAATTTCGTCGTAAATCGAAGTATTAAGTATATCTGGAATAAAGCCTGGGCTAGTCCCTACAAGCTTATGGCTGCCTGGCTTTCCACCTGAAAGTACAGGTGACCCCTTTGGTTCTGCAACAGTAATCGTAAGGCCGGGAATTTTTTCTTTTAATACTTCACCAGTTCCTGTTACGGTGCCGCCAGTTCCAGCCGTACACACGAACGCATCCAGTTTACCGTCCATTTGATCCATTATTTCAAGCGCAGTTGTGAAACGGTGTACATCTGCATTCGCATGGTTTTCAAATTGTTGCGGGATAAAGCTTCCTGGGTTCTCAGCCTGTAATTCTATCGCCTTCTTTATAGCACCTGGCATCTTTTCAGCACTAGGTACTAATACCACTTCCGCTCCGTACGCTTTTAAAATATTTCTTCTTTCTTGTGTACTGTTATCAGGCATGATCATGATGGACCGATACCCCTTTGCTGCAGCAGCCATGGATAAGCCAATTCCTGTGTTTCCACTGGTAGGCTCAATAATCATTCCACCAGGCTTCAACAGTCCCTCTTCTTCAGCGACCCTGATCATGTTAACAGCAGCACGATCTTTGACGCTTCTGCTTGGGTTGAAGTATTCCAGTTTAACAAAAACATCTGCCGCATCTTCCGGTACGATCTTGTTCAACTTCACAACCGGCGTATCTCCCATTAACTCTGTTATATTCGAAACGACTTTCATCCAATGCAGCCTCCCATTCTCTATCTAATTTCCTACTATATACTATATATTTTACTAACCAAGACCCAGCTTACACAATTAATCTGTTTGCACGCGCGTGCGGACATTCGGCACCTGGTACATTGCCCAGTTTTTTTCCATATGGCCCACCCCGCCCAGGTACCTGGTACAATACCCTGTTTTTCCCAGTTTTTAAGACCAGGTACCTGGTACATTCTCCAGTTATTCCCATTTAACCGCAAATTAAAAAGGCTACAACTGGCTAGGTGGCCGGTTGTAACCTTTGGGTTCTATTTTTTTAGTGGTTCTATTTGGCTCATTTCGTCCAGGATTGTGGCGATTAGCGGATGATCTTCAGGTAGTCCTGTGACTGAATGTAACGCTGACTTAGAACCTTCATCACGAATCATCTGCTGAAGTTTTACTGCCTCGTCATCTTTTTCATTTACATACGATAGAACAGATGCGATTGTTTTCGCGAGATATAACGGTGGCTTTCCGGTTACTTCCATATACAAGCTTGCCGGACGGATTAACCGATCTTGTGGCCCCAATTTTCTGATCGGTCCTCTTCCAACTCGCGTCACTTCATCTGAAATGTATGGATTCTTGAATCGCTGAATAATCTTATTGATATACGTTTGATGTTCCTGCCTATCAAATTGGTAGGTTTGAATAAGCGCTTCACCGGATTCAGCCAATGCTCCATTGATGATTTCCAGGACATTGTTATCCTTCATCGCTTCATCAATTGTATGATAGCCCATATAGTAACCAACGTATGCTGCTACGGCGTGCCCTGTATTAACTGTAAATAATTTACGCTCGATATACGGTTTCAAGTCCGTTACATACGTAATGCCTTCAATCGCTGGTTTCTCCCCTTTAATCGAGGATTCCTCCACTACCCACTCGTAATATGGCTCAACAGATACTTCAAGCGGATCATCGTTCACCTGGTTCGGTACAATTCGGTCAACCGCTGCGTCTGGAAAGCTATATAATTCCTCAAAAGAAGTACATTCAGCTTCTGTCAAATGATCGTATACTCTTTCTTTTAAGAGCGTACTTCCGCCTATCATATTTTCACAGGCAATAATCGTAAGCGCCTTTCGATTATCCTTCGTGCGTGCGCGCAATCCTTTTGCAATCAACTCTGCAATAACTGCCAGGATGTTTGGTCCAACAGCAGTCGTTACAATATCTGCACGGACAATCGCATCAATCACCTTATCCGGATTATGCATGCTATTGATTCCAGATACATCCTTTACTGTTAATGACTCGCTGTTTTCGGAAGCCAACACGACATTGTATTGCTGCTTTTCATTGATTTCTTTTATGACCGCATCATTTACATCCACAAATGTGGTATGGTAATTGGACTGATGAAGCAACTGGCCAATAAATCCTCTGCCAATATTTCCTGCTCCGAAGTGTACAGCTAACATTTACTCCACCTCTTCAAATAATGCTATAATTTCTTCCTTTGTTTCTGCGTTAACGATTTTATCGATGTTCTCTTCTTCGGAACACACAATCGCAATCTTAGATAAAACCTCTAAATGTTCGTCACCTTTTCCAGCGATGCCAATTAACACCTTCACTATATTTCCATCACCGAAATCTACCCCTTGCGGAACCGTTACAACAGAAATTCCTGTATGGAGCACTGCGCTTTTAGCGTCATCCGTACCGTGGGGAATCGCTACATGGTTACCCATAAAGGTAGAAGTCATTTCTTCTCTTTCCAGCATTTTATCGACATACGCTACTTCTACGTAACCGTTGTCTACCAGAATTCCTCCTGTATAGCGGATAGCTTCCTCTTTATTATTCAATGTTTCGTTCAACTGAATCGATTCTTTACTCAATACGTCTTTAGTCATAGCATGATGCACTCCTTAATTAAAAATTTTTTTCTTGCAGAAATTGCTGAAACTGATCTGATAAAAACTGTTCAATCTTTTCTTCATCAGCAGATTCAAACAATGAAATACTATCTTTCTCCTGGATAATGGTACCACTCAAAAAGCTGAGTACTTCAAGCATTTCCTGATGTGCATTTTCTGGTGCAAGCATCAGTAAAATTGTATCCATTTTCATCTCTTCTGAATCCATTCCCATAACTGTCACTGGATAATCCAGCGAATACAATGTGAAGCTGGGTTTTTCAACAGCTGGCGTCCTGGTATGGAAAAGAGCAAGCGATGTCTTTGGGATTCCAAGACCCCCAATCTGTTCTCTTTTTAATAGTCGCTCCATGACTTGATCCTTATTTTCAATTAACGATTCTTGCTGTAAACTTTCACAGATCATATACAACAGTGATTCAGTCGACTTTTTTTCCGTAATATTTTTTACATAAAAAGATGTTAAAAGATCTAACACTACTTTTGAATATCGCTCCATCGCTTTCAGCTTAGGAATGATACTTTGACTTTCGGTCTCAGGCTTGACTGCTTTCTGCACCGCCCGCGAATTACCCGTCAGCTTTTTTTGTCGGACTACTTTCTTCAGACGATGCACTTCTGATTCCGTTAAAATCGGCGAAATCTGAATGTACGCAGCAGAAAAGTTCTTTAGCGGCACTGTCGATACAATAATATCGAATTGATCCAAATCTAAATTTTTCAAATCAAATAATGATTTATTTTCTACCTCATTTATTTCCGGTATACGTTGTATCAAATTGGTCGCGAGCATTTTAGCTGTACCGATACCACTCGCGCAAATTACCAGTACGCGCAGCTCAATGCTTTTTTTTCCATGCAATAAAGCAGCTGCAAAATGAAGCACAAGATACGCCGCTTCATCCCGCGGAAACTCCATATCAGGAAAAATTTCTTCAACACCGTCCTGAATAAGGTGAAACAGATCAGCATAATCCTTTGTAATGTCTTTAATCAGTGGGTTCGTAATATTCATTCCCTGGTTTAACCGATAAATGGTCGGCTTCAGATGTGCAATTAAATCCTGAAACAGCGAAGCATTATCCGATAAATCAACACCTAGATTTTTTCCGACAAAATCGATCAGCTCTTTCGTTTTATACGCGATATCCAGACTCGAATCCTCAATTAAATAATTGTGATCCACGCGCAGTTTCGCTCCAAGCAAATGCATCGTAATATATCCAATTTCGTCATCTGGAATCGTCATCGAAAATGAATCTTCCAAATCATGTATCATTCTGCTAGCAACTTCGTATTCTGTTGTTCCTTCGATTTGTTTCATAAAATCTTTATCGAACTTAATGTGTTCTCCCTTTTGCAGACGCTCAATTGCTAACGCCAGATGCACAACCAGTCCAATAAATGCGCTGTCTGCCAATTCGTGCGGCAGTTCACTTCTGGCAAGCTCAACTCTTTTTTCAATCGTGTGCAGGGTATCGGGATTTACTAAACCAAGCAGCCGGTTCGAAATCAAACTAAGCGAGGCTTGTGGTTTGTTTTCAATGTTTTCTTTTAAAATAGACACGAAATCAAATGGATCCACATGCTTTGAAATTAAATAACTGATGGAAGCACGTTTATTCGCTTCCTTCCCCTCTATTTTGACCCCATATCCCCGTTTCCTCACTAAATCAATCTGAAACCCTTCAAGCTCCCGTTCAATATCATCCAAATCATGACTGATTGTCGCGTTTGTAACATTCAATTCATGTGCAAGGGTGAACAGTTTCATAGGTTCCTTCGCTTCGAGAAGCATTGTCAGAATGATGGTCTGTCTTTCTTCCGATGTATAATCGGATGATGTTGCTTTGGAAAGTGTTTGCTTCAATTGCAGCTTATCCGTCTCATTTCCGATTATCCGAAGACCAACACCTGACTTTTTAAAAAGCTCCAGGTTATGTTCAAAAATAACATGTTCAATACTACCCAAATCCCGATGAACCGTTCGCTCGCTAACTTCTAGTGAACGAGCGATTTCCTTAACGGTAATGTCTACTTGAGCATCGAGCAGAAGTTCAATTAACTTTCGTTCACGACCAGAAATATACAAAACTGTCACCTCCTTGCTAAATTGAATTTTATATTTAGTTAACTTTCGTACATTCTTAATGAATGAAATGAAGTACTTATGGGACTTGAAATACTGCTTTTGACACGAATTCAAAAATGGCTATATATTAAATATGCTGCGAATTACAGTGTTGCATTTGATGGATAATGCGACGTAATTTTAGGTTTATTTCCTTGTTGCCGTCCAGGATCGTTGCAGGCGGATGCTTTCCGCGGGCACGGCTTCAGTCTCCTCGAGAAACCCACTCTGCGGGGCCTTCAGACTCGTGCTGTTCCCGCAGGAGTCACCGCCCTCCACTCACCGGGACTGGTAAAGCTGTTTATATCGTTGTATTTTTTTTCTACTAATGCATGTTGAAATAGAAGTGCTATCAGGTGTACAGTTAATAACTTGACATCCATATTCCGTCTAGAGATTGGAGCGGATGGCAGTCGACTCCTGCGGGAGGAAAGGCATCGGTGAGACCCCGGAGTACGATATGCAGTGCACCCCTATAGTTGGACACCCAATTAACAATAGGAGGTGCCTGGATGAGAAAGATGACAGAGAAGGAAAAACACGATGTTGTGCAACGTTATATAAAAGAGAGTTATAGTTATCGGGGCTTAGCGAAAGAAAGCGGGATTGACGAATCTGTATTACGCTATTGGGTAAAATTATATGAGTATCATGGAAATCAAGCTTTTCAATTTCCCTATACAAACTATACGCCAGCCTTTAAGCTAGATATAATTACGTTTATTGAAGAGAAGAATTTCTCTCTTCGAGAGGCATCGGCGATCTTCCACATTCCTGATCCTGCTATGGTTCGGAAGTGGAAGAAAAAGTGGGAGACTGGTGGATTCGATGCCCTTAAACCAACACGGAAGGGGAATCCCCATATGACAGCACATCAAAAGAAAAATTCGAAGAATGAAAAACCTGCTAAGGATCCTATAGAGGAAATGCAAAAAGAACTGGAACACTTGCGTATGGAGAATGCCTATCTAAAAAAGTTGAGAGCCTTAGTTCAAAACAAGGAAAAATCACCAAACAAGACAAAGCGAAAGTAGTCTATGAACTAAGGGTCGAATTCGCGGTAAAAAAACTTATAAAGTTGGCAGGTATTCCGCGGAGTACCTACTACTACTGGGTAAAAACATTTAATCGAGCTGACAAAGATACCACATTAAAGTCATTGATCCAATCGATTTATCATGAACATGATGGACGGTATGGCTATCGTCGCATTCAATTAGAATTAGCAAATAAGGGATACCTAGTGAATCACAAAAAAGTGCAGCGATTAATGAAGGCGTTAGGCTTGAAAAGCCTTGTTCGCATAAAGAAATACCGTTCGTATAAGGGCAAAGTTGGTAAGACTGCTCCCAATATCTTAAATCGCGATTTCAAGGCGGAAAAACCAAATGAAAAATGGGTGACCGACATTACAGAATTTAAATTATTCGGAGAGAAACTTTACTTATCTCCTGTTCTTGATTTATTTAATGGCGAAATTATCTCCTACACGATTGGTTCTAGACCAACCTACTCCCTAGTCTCCGACATGTTAGAAGCGTCTTTGGAGCGCATCACGGATAATGATGAACTGATTATCCACTCGGATCAGGGGTGGCACTACCAGATGAAAAAATACCGCCAAGCTCTAGAGGAACGTGGCATCACACAAAGTATGTCACGAAAAGGAAACTGTTATGACAACGCCGTTATTGAAAATTTCTTCGGAATTATGAAATCTGAATTTCTTTATCTCAACCAATTTGAAAGCATAGATCACTTCAAACAAGAGCTAGTAGAATATATGGATTACTATAATAACAAACGAATAAAAACAAAATTAAAAGGAAAGAGTCCGATTCAATACCGAACTCTTTCCCAACAAGCAGCTTAACGAAAAATCTGTCCAACTTTTCGGGGTCACTTCAATAGCACGAGGAGGCTCACCAGCCGCCCGCGGAAAGCGACTGCCATCTGCGGAAATCTCGTTGCTGTTACATCGCAGTCTATCTCCGAAGTGAAAAATAAACCGCGATAGTCGAGTTATCTTTATTTCAAACGCTCTACCAATTCATCATACTTCGGACTGTTCAAGAAGTTTTCCACCGAAATGTGCTCTGCAGATGGTAGTTTTTCCTTTGCCCGGTCGGTTAAATCTTTATGGGTAATAACGATATCTGCATCGTCAGGTATTTCATTGATAGCTTTATTCGTTACAAACATGTCAATCCCTGCTTTTTTAAATTTATTTTTCAGCAGCGAAGACCCCATTGCGCTTGAACCCATCCCTGCGTCACAAGCGAAAATGATTTTATCGACAGTTTCTGCCCGGTTATTTTCCACTGGAGCAGTTTCTTCTGTTTGATCCAACGTACCTGAAACCGAACTCTTTTTACCTTTCATACCTTCCATTTTACCAGTAGCTGCTGATAAATCTTCATCTTCAGACTTGCTGGCTTTTAAAATGAACGATGCAATAAGGAATGAAACCGTTGCTGCAACAGCCACACTTACGATTATACCGAATAAACTACCGGGCGCGGCCATTGCTCCTACTGCAAAAATACTACCCGGTGAAGCTGGTGACCGAAGACCTGCATCAAATACGGTTAGTACAAATATTCCACTTGCTCCGCCACCAATAGCAGCTAAAATCAAGGAAGGCTTCATTAAAATATACGGGAAATAAATCTCGTGAATTCCACCAAAAAATTGAATGACTGCTGCACCAGGCGCAGAACTTTTTGCCATTCCTTTTCCAAATATCGAGAATGCAAGCAGAATTCCAAGACCAGGTCCAGGATTTGCCTCTAATAAGAATAAAATGGATTTACCTGTTTCTAAAGACTGCTCAAGTCCTAGCGGAGTCAGGATACCGTGGTTAATCGCATTATTTAAGAACAATACCTTCGCTGGCTCAATAAGAATACTTGCCAGTGGCAATAAGCCGGCATCCACAATTACTTCTACACCTGCTGCTAGAGTATCCGTCAATCCTTCTACAATTGGGCCAATAAGTAAGGTTGCAAAACTTGCTAAGATTGCACCAAGAATTCCTAGTGAAAAGTTATTATAAAGCATTTCAAATCCAGAACGAATTTTACCCTCAAATACTTCATCAATTTTCTTCATTAAATAACCAGCTGACGGACCCATAATCATCGCACCTAAAAACATGGGAACTTCAGCACCGACGATAACACCCATCGTCGCAATCGCACCAATGACACCACCACGGCCACCGTGAACCATACGTCCACCAGTAAAACCGATTAACAGTGGTAATAAGTACGTGATCATTGGACCGACCATTGCACCTAGTTTTTCATTCGGAAAATAGCCATCCGGGATAAATAATGCGGTTATAATCCCCCATGCAATGAATGCACCAATGTTCGGCATAATCATTCCACTTAAATAACTGCCGAAACGCTGTATCTTAGCACGAAACCCTTTTTTCGCCATAACAAACATCCTCTCTTAATCAATTAATTTTATAATTCCTTATTACTAATTTTACTGCGCTCTCATACCTACAACAACCAAAACTAACACCCAATTTGTCACACCCAAAGTTGCCATTCCTATGCTAACTTGCATTTTGGTCTCTTTTTTGGTACCTGGTACATTCCCCAGTTTTTTCCATCCACCCATCCTCCGCCAATAAACCAATAAAAAATGGCAGTTCGTTTGAGTACGAACTACCATTCATTAGTTACTTTAGTTTTATAGTTTAAATTGACGGACGAGGCTGTTTAGCTCTTCTGCTAGTTTTGCCAGATGTTCTGAGCTTGCTGATACTTCTTCCATTGAGCTGCTTGTTTGCTGGGATGATGCTGATGTTTCTTCAATCCCTGCAGCTGATTCCTCAGAAATGGAAGCAATCTCTTCAATCGACCCGCTCATTTCCTGACTACTTGCCGCGATATCTGACAGGTTATCCGAAATCGTTCGGATACTGCTTGCCATTTCCGTAACTGCTGTATTAATACCATTAAATGTCTCGCCAGTTGATTTAATCTGACTCGAACCAAGCTCAACTTCGGCATAACCGGTTTTTAATGAATTCGTCACAGAACTTGACTCGTTCTGAATGTTTCCGACAATACCTGTTATATCAGTTACAGATACCGAAACTTGTTCGGCAAGTTTGCGCACTTCGTCTGCTACAACCGCAAACCCTTTACCATGTTCACCAGCCCTAGCCGCTTCGATTGCAGCATTTAACGCAAGCAAATTCGTTTGATCGGCGATGTCTTTAATAACAGAGACAAGCTTTGAAATTTCCTGTGATTGTACATCCAGTCCTTGCACCTTTTGCACAGCGTTTTGAACAATTTTATCAATCATTTCCATTTGCTTCGTAGACGATTCCATTAGCTTGCTGCCTTCTTTTGTCATCGAAAGAACTTCATCTGACGACAATTGAACACGCTGCCCGTTGCTATTCGCATCTTCCACCTTGGCTGCAAAAGAAGCCATAATGGAAGCAAGATCACCGGCGCTGCTAGCCTGCGTTTCAGAACCTGATGCTAATTCATGCATCGTTGTCGCTATTTGCTCAGAACCTGATCGCACTTCATTAGCTGATTGTGTTAACTCCTCGCTTTGAGCAGTAACGGTTTCGGAGACACTGTTTATTTTGCTCAGCAGATCCCGGGTATTGTCACTCATTTCGTTGGTAGCCACCACAAGCTGACCGATTTCATCGTGTGATTTAGTTTCTAAAACGTCACTGCTTAAATCGCCACCTGCAATTAACTTCATCCTTCGCATAACCTTTACAATCGGCTTTGTAATCATGGTCGCCGAAGCAAAAGCAATAACAATACATGCGATAACGACGATAACAGAAACAACTATTCCAATAAGAGAAGTTGTCTTTCCGTGATCACTTACAGTGGCACCAGCTTCTTCAATTACCGCTTCTCTGCTCGCAGCCATTTCCTCGAACCCGTCCATAATTTCATTGCCTAGCGGTTCAACGTCAGAAGAAAATATCGTCAGCGCTTCCTCTCTGTTCCCTTGGTCATAAGCTGCAAAAACACGATCAGTAGCGGTGCCCCACTGAAATTTCTTGTCGATAAGCTCTTTCGCCTGTGCAGAATCAGTTTGTTTTAATAATTCCTCTTCAATCTTAATGCTATCTTCAATACCCGCTTCGAATTCTTGTCTGTACGATCGCTCATCAGATAATAAATATCCCTGTATAAGTGTTGTACGCTCTGCCATATTATACGCAATCTTTTCATTTATAAGTAACAACGGAAGCTGCTTCTCAACAATTTCTTTCGTTTCGTTATTCATTTTTTGGACCGCTATAAAATTAAAAACTCCCAGTAAAAGAACGAATATAATGACGATGGAGAATCCAAACAATATCTTTGACCTTACACGCTTAAACTTCAATAAACCTTTCATGATAACCCTTTTTACCCTCTTTCTATTCGGTTCGGTACCTGGTACATTGCCCAGTTTTTTCCATTTATTTTTCTGCTACTGCTTGTACTTCGTTGATTTCGTCGAGATTGAGAACACATTCGAAATCTAATAGTATTAATAGTCGGTTTTCAAGCTTTGCAACGCCTTTAATGAACGCTTCATTTACTCCTCCAATAATACGAGGAGCATCTTCAACAACAGTCGGATCAATATCCAAAACATCAGAAGCTGAATCCACAATCAGACCAACTTGGACATTGTTTACTTCGACAATTAGTACTCTTGTATCCTCGGTGAACTCCGTTACACCTATCTGCAGTCGTTCCTTCAAGTCCACAATTGGTGTAATATCACCACGAAGGTTAATAACGCCTTTTATAAAATCTGAGGTACCTGGTACACTTGTTACATCCGCGACTCGTTCAATCGAACGAACATGCTCAATTCCCACTCCGTACTGCTGGTCCTTCAGCTGAAACACAATGACTTTCATTTGTTCTTCCATGTACAAATTCCTCTCTTTTTTACTTAATTAATGCATTCGGATCAATAATCAGTGATACTTGTCCATCGCCCAGAATCGTTGCTCCAGAAATCGCAAATATATTTTGCAGATAGTTGCCCATCGATTTTAAAACAATTTCCCGCTGTCCAATTAACGAGTCCACAACCAGCCCTGTCATTCTGTTTCCTTTTTTCACTACTACAATCGAGTGGTGTTTATCAGTTGAATCCGTTTCGATCGGAACGTTGAAAATATCGGTTAAGGAAAGCAGCGGCACGACTTCGCCTCTAAAGTCCATTAATTTTTTGCCATGCGCATACATGATTTCTTCTTTTGAAAGTAAAACTGTCTCAACAATGGACGAAAGGGGTACAGCGTATATTTCCGTCTGAACTTTCACTAGTAACGTTGCCAAAATAGACAGCGTCAATGGTAATTGAATGGAAAACTTGCTGCCTTTTCCTGCTTCTGACTCGATAAAAATACTGCCACCAAGCGACTCAATCTTGCTCCTGACTACATCCAGTCCCACCCCACGTCCAGACAAATCGGTAACCTCGTCGGCAGTACTGAATCCTGACGCCATAATCGCCTGAAAGACTTCCTGATCTGCCAGCGTTTCGGCATGCTCGGCAGTATATAAACCATTTTCCACTGCCTTCGCGATAACTTTTTCCTTATTAATTCCAGCACCGTCATCCTCAATCTCAATAAACACGTGGTTTCCACTATGAAATGCCTGTAATTTCAAATGACCCACATCCGGCTTCCCGGACTGTTTCCTTACTTGTTGTGATTCGATCCCGTGATCGATCGAATTACGTATCAAATGAACAAGAGGATCGCCGATTTCATCGATAACCGTTCTATCAAGCTCCGTATCGGCACCAATAATTTCGAGATTAATATTTTTATTTAAATCCTTCGCTAAGCCTCGCACCATCCGTGGGAAACGATTGAAAACCTGTTCGACTGGAACCATGCGCATATTTAAAATTAACCCCTGCAGGTCTTCCGAAACACGCGACATGTGTTCGACAGTGTCAGTCAATTCATGATTTTTCAATTTTTTTGCCAGGTCCTCGAGACGCCCTCGGTCGATGACTACCTCTTCAAATAAGTTCATTAATTCATCGATCCGTTCGCTATTCACCCGAATCGTTTTAGAACCTTTCGTCCCCTTTGATTTTTCCTTAGCCTGTTCTTGTTCAGCAGGCTCTGACTCTTCTGTTTGCGTCACTGCTGGCTGTTTATCTGCCGAAAAATCACACACATCAACGGATTCAATCTCTGAAACTTTATGTATTCGCGCGCGAACAGCGTCAGGAGTATCATTGGATAATAGAATCAGCGCAAATTCCTGATCAAAGTTTTCGTCTTCCAGTTCTTCTATTGAAGGAACGGTTTTAATCACTTCACCTAAGTCCTTCACTATTTCAAAAACCATATAGACACGAGCAGCTTTCAGCATACAGTCTTCGGTTAAACGCACTTTGACCTCAAAAGCCTGGTATCCTTGTTCAATTGCCTGGGAAACTACTGTGTTCTGATACTCATCCAGCTCAATGGTACTAACGGCAGCTTCTGTTTTTTCGGCTGGGACCGTAACGCTTGTACCGTTTTCGATTTGTTCCAGCTGTTTTACGATGTGAGAGACATTCTTTTTTCCTTTGCCTCCCTCGCTGACATCACTTACCATTTCCTCTAGCGACTCAATTGCTTCAAACGTCACGTCAATTACAGCAGCTGATACGTTTAGTTTACTGTTGCGAATTTGGTCCAGCACGTTTTCCATTTGATGTGTCAGCGAAGCAATATCTTCAAACCCCATTGTTGCTGACATTCCTTTTAGCGTATGAGCGGACCTGAAAATTTCATCGACAATTTTAAGATCCTTCGGCTGTTTTTCAAGCTTCAGCAGGTTATCATTCACTGCCTGTAAATGTTCCCGGCTTTCGTCCAGAAACACCTCAATGTATTGATTTGTATCCATCAAATACTTCCTTTCGCTATCAATCTAGTAATAAATATATTTCCATTTCACCAACCTCTTCGAACGTTACCGTTACATGAATCGCCTGCGCAAATCCCGATAATTTTGTGTTGCCTTCAATAATAGTCGGCGAGGTGATATCCGTGCTGATTCCTTCTTTTACAATACTCGTGGAAAGACTTCCGGCTAACATATTCCCAAGTTCACCACTGAACGAGGAAAGCATTTCTCCTTCGAGTGGCATACCGAACATCGACTGGCCAATCGCACCAAATATTTCCGTCTCACCAGACAATACAATTTTCCCATTCACATCACCCGTAATACCGATCAGCACGCCAAACTGTATATGTAAAAGCTTATTCAGCAATTGCGGTTTCGTAATTTCATGTTCAATGGGGATGACCGTGTTTAATGAAGTGTACGTTCCATTTAACAATTCCTTTATCGATTTATTCCTTTTTTCTATCGTGATTGTCATGACCAATCTCTCCTCTAAGGCAGTAAATTCATGTGATTAAAAAATTGACTATTCCATGTTCAACTAAACGGCCACTAGATTTTAATATATGCTTTACTAGTAAGATTGGAAATTGGCAGCCAGGCTGTCGTGATGCCGGGTGAATTTCCACATCCAGCACCTTAGACCCTATAGCTTTGCGTCCCACCCTTTCGAATGGTTTGCCGTTAGCGTTTTGCCGGATAAAAATCTTCAAGAATCGACAATTTTGTTATTAGAAAATAAGTATTTGACAATAGTTCCTATTTCTTTATCGGCTAAAAAAAGATAAAAATTAACAAATTCCGATAAAAATTAATAAACCACATTCTTTATTCGTTTCTCTAAATCGAGTGGACGCATTGGTTTACTGAAGTAATAACCCTGAAGGAATGACTGACTGTTCTTTTTTACGAAATTCAATTGTTCCACCGTTTCAATTCCTTCAGTAATCACCTCAATGTTTAGGTCCTGGAGAATCTTGTAAAGCCCTATGAGTAAGCTCATGTCAAAGCTTTGTGAAGGAATGCGACTGATAAATGACCGATCCATTTTCACTATATCGACCGGGATATCCCGCAGACTATATAACGATGAAGTCCCCACACCAAAGTCGTCCAGCGAAATTTTCACACCGCGTTTCTGAATCTCTTTGACAAAACTAACGACATCTTCATCGAATACATAAATATCACTTTCGGTAATTTCTATTTGCAATCGTTCTGGCGGGAACAGTGTATCTGCAAGTAATCTATCCATCTCTTGTAAAAAATCATCTGATTTACGAAGCTGCGTTTTCGAGAAATTTATCGCGAGACTAAGGTTGTCATCCCCCATTAGATGCCACTTTTTCACTTGTGTTACTGCTTCACGAAGCACCCATATTCCTACTTCTCCCATTAAATCTGCTTCTTCCATCATTGGAATAAATTCAGAAGGCGGCACCATTCCATGTTCAGGATGATTCCAGCGCAATAACGCTTCTACTCCTAAAATATATTCTCCGTTCATATCCATTATTGGCTGGTAGTTCAGTGTAAGCTGGTCCCTTTCCAATGAATAGATCAAATCATTTTTTAACATTAAAAGATTTTGATATTCGTTTTCACTTGAGAGATCTTCGTAAAAAACAATTTGATTTTTCCCTTTAACTTTTGCCTCGTACATTGCTATATCAGCATGTTTTAGCGCACTCTCAAAATCCGGACTATCTGTTGGATATAAACTCACTCCCACACTTGTTGAAACAAACGTGTGAATGTGGCCGAATCTATACTCGACGTTCAATTCTTTCATAGTCGAAACTACCACCGTTTCAAGATCAGCTCTTGTTTCGAATGGCAAGACAATGACGAACTCGTCGCCGCCAATTCGGGAAATAATACTGTTTTCTGCCTTTATCATTTTTCTTAATCGCTTCGATACAGTCTTGAGCAATTGGTCACCTATGCCATGTCCCCACGTATCGTTCACACGTTTAAATCCATCTAAATCAAAAAATAAAATAGCTACATCATTACTTACTTCTTTTGCCAGCACTGGAAACTCCTTATATAAATAACTCCGATTGGATAATCCGGTTAACTGATCGTGGTATGCAAGGTCCAGGACTTCGCCGTGTGTCAGCTCAAGCGTAGTAAGCATGGTGTTGATGGAGCCTTCAAGTTCTTTAATTTCTTTGTTGTGCGTACTCCTAGATTGCACTCGATTCGAGAGATTGTCTTCAAACTTTATTTTTTTCGTCTGCAAGGCTAAATGTGACACTGGTCGAACAAAGAAATACTGAAATAAACCGAAGATCATAAATGAAACGATAAACAAAGAAATGGTCAGATAAAATAGAAATGTGTGTACGTTATCTATTTTTTCCTGATAAAAGGTACGATCCTTCGTAAGTATAATCTGAGCCGACTTCTGATTAAATTCGTCATTCAGTATCAGCGTTCCGTTGATCTGATTCTCATCTATTATTGTAATACTGTTCTCCGCGTCGGATGATGGCAACAGCAATGACAAGTCGAGTGATAACGCTTCACCGATCTTATCCACATATGCCTGATTTACCATCCGACCCATAACTATTTTTCCGGGTGACTCCCCGCTGCCATCGCTTAGATGAACTGAAAGAACTGATACTATTACTAAGCCAGCATTGTTTTTTACTAGAAAAATATCTTCATCTGCATCTCTTCGTTCCATAATGGTAGATATATTTGCTGTAAACGTCTGACTGACTACCATGTCCGATTGCTGTTCATAATTGTACCCCTTCTGGAATAAAATTTTCTCCTGATTATCGAAGAAAATCATGTATTCCAGTTGATTATTAATAAAAGTTTCATCTCCAAGGTTACTCTCGATGTACTCGGGATTTTCTCCATTTATAAATTGATACGTATCATCCCAGAATCCCCAATCACGATTCAAACGCTTGAGACTGCCTTTTTCAAGCTCGATGAAATTATCAATTCGATCAATATTTTGCTTGATCATCATGCGATCAATACTGTTAGCTTCTTCTATCAGCATAGGGCGAACTACGTAAAATAGGAGTGATAACATTAATGTGATACTTACTAAAAAGAGTATAATGGCCTGATTTTTTATTTTCATGATGTCCCCTCCACCCTTACTATCGACCACACTAGAGCAACCGTGAACAACAATAAAAAAATATAACAGATGGAAAAAAACGGAAAATGTACCAGGTACCGAAAAAAAGACACCAAAAAAGCGCTGGTCATATAAAAACCAGCGCTTTTCTTACTATAGTAATCTAGTGTCGTATTTACTCGGTTATATCTGAATAACAGCAAACCTTATTACGGCCATTTTTCTTTGCATAGTACAGTGCACTGTCCGCATTACTAAATAAATCGTCAAGGGAAAATACTTCTCCATTTGTGGAAGCTACCCCGATAGATACTGTGATATGAATGCTAGATGAACGTGGTACCTCAAACCCATGATCCTCCACATTTTCTCTTACTCTTTCTGCTATCTCCACCGCCTCACCTTTACTGCAATTCGGAAGTAAGATAGAAAACTCTTCCCCGCCATTCCTGGAAATACTGCCTTTAGCATCAGGCCCAGCAGTAAGCAAATTGGCTAGTTCCTTTAATATCGCGTCGCCTGCCTGATGTCCATACGTATCATTAATCTTTTTAAAAAAATCCACATCCACTAAGCACAACGAACAATGAGAGTTCTCTAACTTTGTATTTTCCAGCATGTCATTATAAAGCCGGTCAAACATCCTTACATTATAAAGACCAGTCAACGAATCCCGCTGTGAATTTTCCTTATACCTTCTATAGTTTTCACTGCTGATTCGAATGTAATTCACAAAATAATAAATGAAATAGCCTCCGAGAAATGCACTGATTATATGGTAGATTGCAACTTTCAGTAAACCAGCATCTGCTTCAGCTACCATATATAACGCCAGCGTGAAAATGGCTTGACTGTATAGCAGCAAAAATGTCCATTTCAGTAGAGCATTGTTTTTAACATAATGGGCTATCAGACTTGCCCCGCCCGCTATGAGCATCATCATAAAAAGCGATGTCACCGATGAAATATTAACGTCAATCACAAATCGTCCAAGCGAGATAATAATGGCAGCTATAAATGTAGGAATTGCTCCCCCAAAGAAAGCGACTAATATCACAGGAATGTGACGCAGATCGAGAATCGTTACATCATTAACATTGATGCTGTAGTACATTAATATAATTCCTAGTACTCCTGCTATCATACCGTCCATCACTTTAATAACAATAGGTGAGGATATGGTTAACCGATTATTTCTGAATACCTGATGCCATATAAACGTAAAGGACATCAACAACGATATGTTTACAATCAGATCACTAATCATTACCCCTACCACCGCCTACTTTAAAATCATTTACAATATCATAACCCAGAAAAACACCCCCGTAAATGCATCATTTCGCCATTCTGCATATTTCGACATAATTCGGGTCGTACCAGGTACCGGCATTTTTATGGATAATTATGGTAAATGTACCAGGTACCGAATGTGGGATATCTATTTTTCGAGTTGCGATTTAGCTTGATTTGAGATTGTTAGAGCGGATGAGTACGCATTTTAAGTATATATCTCCAAATGATAGCGCTTTCCATAACTATCTCGCATATATGCACCCCACTTACCGAAAAACCCTTGAAGTATTACCGCTAGATGTTATTATTACTAACGTTAATCAAACAGTAAATCAATCAAATCAATCAAAAGCGTAGCAATAGTCGCTTGTAGAGAAATGACAAATAAAAACTATCAATTAAACACACTAGTAATATTAATAGTAGAAGGAGTTTTATCTTGACACATGAAATAGACGCAAAACGCATTGTAATTAAAATTGGCAGCAGTTCTCTAACAAGTATGAATGGAGAAGTAAGTCGCAGAAAACTGGAAAAGCTTGTGGAAGAAGTCGTTCGACTAAAAGACGATGGTCATCAGGTCCTGCTCGTATCGTCAGGAGCTGTCGCTGCGGGATATCGCCGACTCGGATATCTGAATCGCCCTGATTCATTACCGGAGAAGCAGGCATCCGCATCGGTTGGTCAGGGACTGCTGATCGAATCCTATTCGGATAGCTTTATGTCGCATGGCTATATCGCATCACAAATATTGATCACACGCGATGATTTTTCCGACGAGAAGCGTTATAACAATGCACGAAACACCATTAACGTACTGCTCGAGCGTGGAATTGTTCCTATCGTAAATGAAAATGACACGATTTCCATGGACTTCCTGAAATTCGGAGATAACGACACGCTTTCAGCAAAAGTTGCTGGACTTGTCGACGCCGATAAGTTAATCATACTTTCTGATATTGATGGATTGTATGACGCAGACCCTCGCAAAGACGAGAACGCGCAACTGCTGAAAGAAGTAAATGAAATAACTCCTGAAATCGAAGACGCGGCTGGTGAACCTGGCAGTGAAAACGGAACAGGCGGAATGAAATCAAAGATTGAAGCGATTAAAATTACGATGGCATCCGGCATTTCTTCTTTCTTAGGAAACGCAACGAAAAAGAACATCGTGTATGACGCAGTTCATAACGAAGCCAAAGGATCATATTTTGAACCGAAAAGCGATATCCAGAATTTAAACCAGAAAAAACAATGGATCGCCTTTAATTCAGGACCAGAAGGTAAAGTTACCGTGAACCATACAACTAGAGAAGCAATTATTAACGATAAAATCAGCTTGGATCCTACAGATCTGCACACCGTAAGTGGAAGATTTGATAAAGGCGCAGTAGTTACCATTATCGATGTGAAGGGCGAGGTTATTGGCCTTGGAGTCGTAAACTACTCGTCAGATGCATTGAATAAATTAATTAACCAGCCTGATATTGAAATGGATAACTATCAAAAAATAGCAATTGAAAATAAACACCTTGTCTGCCATTTAGACGCTGAAGTACCGGTAGACAGCTTAGCAACCATATAAACCTGGAGGGATTGGATGACTATTACGACTGAAAAAGTAAATGTAGAACAACAAGCCTTAGACGCAAAAAAAGCTGCTAAAACTTTATCCATCTTAACAACAGAAGAGAAAAATGATGCACTGAATATAGTAGCAGACACCATTGATAAGGAATACGAAACTATTTTAAAAGCTAATGAAGAAGACTTAAAAAACGGCCATGCGCAAGGATACGATGACGCGTTTATCGATCGCTTAACGCTTACAAAAGAACGAATTGAAGAATTCGCGCAAGGACTTCGTGAAGTAGCACTGCTTGAAGATCCAACTGGCGACATTCAGTCTGACTGGACGCTGGAGAATGGATTAAATGTGCAAAAAATAACTGTCCCGCTTGGGGTTATTGGCATGATTTATGAAGCTCGGCCGAATGTAACCGTAGACGCTACTGGTCTTGCGCTAAAATCAGGTAACGCGATTGTCTTAAAAGGTGGTTCGTCTGCAATCACTTCCAATAAAGCAATAGTGGAAGTACTTCATCGCGGACTTGAAAAAACAAAGATTCCAAAAGAAGCTGTTCAATTTATTGCGAGCACCGACCGTGCCGCAACACAGCAGCTATTTACAATGAAAGAACACATCGACGTACTGATTCCACGTGGCGGAGGATCTTTAATAAAAGCCGTTGTCAATAATGCCACGGTTCCGGTACTGGAAACTGGTGTTGGAAATTGCCACCTGTATATTGATAAAGATGCAGATACAGACAAGGCGTTAGCCATTTTAGTCAATGCGAAAACAGACCGCCCTGCTGTGTGTAATGCACTCGAAACAGCAATTATTCATGAAGAATGGCTGGAAGCTAACAAATCAGCATTAATCGAAACCCTAAGCGAACACGGCATTCAGGTACATGGTGACAGCACGATTGTCGAGCAGATCCCTGGCGCTGTTGCAGCCGAAGAAGCTGACTGGGCAAATGAGTATCTGAGCAAAGATATAGCAATTAAAACTGTTTCAAACTTAACAGAAGCAGTCGAGCATATTGAAACTTATGGAACTAAACACTCGGAAGCTATCATTACCGAGAATAAAGAAACGGCTACTATGTTTATGAAGCTAGTTGACGCTGCAGCACTATACCACAATGCATCAACTCGTTTCACTGACGGCAGCGCCCTTGGATTCGGTGCAGAGATTGGAATTTCCACTCAAAAACTGCACGCAAGAGGACCAATGGGACTACCAGCATTAACCACCGTAAAGTATTTAATGCATGGTAATGGCCAGATCAGATAACAGCAACTTAAATAGGTACCTGGCACATTTTCCATTAACTGGAAAATGTGCCAGGTACCGTTTTTTTATAGCTTAAATCGGACTACTTCTTCGTTTAGCTGGTCTGCGAGTTTAGCCAGTTCGTCTGCGTTAGCGGATACTTCTTCCATCGAGGTGCTTGATTGTTCTGCTGAGGCTGCCACCTCTTCCACTCCTGCAGCTGTCTCCTCTGAAACGGAAGCAATTTCCTCAATAGACCTGCTCATCTCTGTATTGTTTTCCGAAATATCCTTCAAATTGCCTGTGATGGTTTGAATTTTTGTTACAACAGCGGTAACAGATTGATTTATTTTTTCAAACGTTTCACCGGTAACATTTATTTGTTTGGAACCTTCGTTCACTTCTTTATAACCCTCTTCAAGCGAAAGCGCAACACCATTAGACTCAGTTTGGATTTTCCCTACAATGGTTGTAATTTCTTCAACTGAATTACTAACCTGCTCAGCAAGTTTTCGAACCTCATCAGCGACCACAGCAAATCCTTTACCATGTTCGCCAGCACGTGCAGCTTCAATCGCGGCATTCAGTGCCAGTAGATTCGTCTGTTCCGCTACATCTTTTATTACGGAAACCAGTTTCGTAATCTCCTGGGATTGTGCATCGAGTCCTCTAACTTTCGCAAGTGCGTCATTCACGATCTCATCAATATTCTGCATTTGCTTAACAGACTTTTTCATCAGCACATTGCCTTCGTCCGTCATCGAAAGAACGACATCTGTCGAATTTGCAGCGTCCATGCCATTTTCATGGGTCTGCTCTACGATACTGCTGAATCTTTCCATCAGCTCCGTTAAACTGTTAGCGCTGTTTGCCTGTGATTCAGCACCCGATGATACTTCCTGCATCGTCGAAGCAATCTGTTCACTGCCCTCTTTCACCTCGTTAGAGGATTCAATCAGTTGCACGCTTTGTCCCGTAACACGCTTCGAGGCATGGGTAACCCGGTTGACAATCGTATATAAATTTTCTTTCATGGCATTAACCGAATGCGCCAGTTCACTCAACTCATCCTTGCTTTTCACTATTACCGGTGCACCAGTAAGGTCACCATGTTCAATCTGTTCCATGCCTTCCCGGATAATTTTAATGTTCCCTACAAATTTCCGTACAAATAGATAAACAATTAATAACCCAATAACAATTGACACAGCAGCCGTTATTATCGTGGTTTGCAGAATATCGTTACGTAATAACGTAGCAAGCTTCGACATTTCAAAATCCATTCCCACAACCCCAATCACGTCGCCGCCTGAATTTGTCAGCGTTGTCGCCAAGGTGATCGTCGACTTGCCTGTCCCTGTATCCACATACGGTTTCGTCCAGATGACTTCCCCATTCGCTTCCGCCGCTTTGGTGTACCACTCCGTTGTGCGCGGATCATACGCATTCAAATCTACTTCCTCCGGCGGTATGTTATTTAAATAAAACGCACCAGAATCAGTCGCCATATACAAATTCAACAAATACTCATCATACTTCTCGGACAGATTTGTAAAATATGATTGATAAAATACAGTTTTATCCGCATCATTTACGGAAGGCATATTGGTAAATTGGTTCTGCCCGTCCACATCAACCTTGTACGTCTCATATTGCATTTCCGGGAGACCCGTGATGTCCTTCAATCCGTTTTCATATGTATTGAAAATTTCTTCTGATTTCGATGACATTTCCACAATATCCTTTTTCTGAAGTACCGCTTTTTCCAGAATGGCTGTTTGCTGATAGGAAAAAAATGATACGAATGCTAGCGGTATAATTAATAGAATCATCATAAAGATTGGCAGCTTGTACTTTATCATTCTTAGTTTTTTCATCGTCTTCCCCCTGATTGTTTCTTATCTTTTTAAAATATACGCTTCATTAACCTCCTGTTCTGAATAATAGATAAATTAGTCAACTTTCCTATATATCGACATTTTCCTTTAACGTTTAAGGGATTTCTTAATTAATTGACAAAATTATTTAAAATTATTAATTAATTTCCTTTTCGCGGGCACGGCATCAGTCTCCTTGCCCCGGCAAGGGGTATGCCGACGTTGTCAGCAAAGGACGGTTTTAGTCTGCCTTCATCTTTTAAACCTCTCTGCGGGACCTTCAGACTCGTGCTGTTCCCGCAGGAGTCAACGGTCCTCCGCTTCAAACAACTGCCATATTTGTGAGAAATTCATGCATTGATTCATAAAAATGATTTCTTACATTCTTCATAGCAGCGTAGTATTTTTCCGCAGCGTTCGCAGGGCATCCAACATATTTTTTAGTTACATTGCTGTTTACATCTTCTACGACGGAGTAACTAGCAACCTGTTTTCACCTATTTCAAGTGCTACAAGAACGAAAGCTCATTGCATTCACCAAAAATATCAATCTTCGAAAGTCCAGCGATCCTCTCACATCTCTAGTAAATCGCAGTATGTTAAAATGAATTCAATACAGTATTGAAAATCTAATAGTGACATAAGGATGGATGATAAGATGAATAACCTAATTAAAACATTTATCGAAGCACGTAATTATTTTCCAAGTTTAAATAAGAATTACACCGGCCAGAAAGCCTTTTTCTTTGATAACTCTGCTGGCGCACAGGTATCGCACTTTGTAATTGATAGAGTCAGTGATTTTTATACAAACCGTAATGCACAAAAAGGGACGATATTCAGTCGGACGGAGCAGATGCAGCAGACGATTATTGACGGTCGGCAGGTTGCTGCGGATTTAATCGGTGCGCGTGACCACACAGAAATTGCATTCGGTTTAAATGCCACAAGTTTATTCCAGCTTTTCGCCCACCACTTGGCACGGGATTTACATAAGGGAGACCATATTATCGTAACCGAAGCAGACCACCGTTCGAACGTCGATCCGTGGGTCGAGCTTGAAGAACGTGGCATTCATGTTCATTTGTGGAATGTGGACGATGACGGTAATTTAGATCTCAAGCAGTATGAAAAGTTATTATCAGTCTCGCCAAAAATAGTCGCAGTTGGCTGGGCGTCAAACGCAACAGGAACCGTTCATGACATGAAAAAAATCACAAAAATGGCACATGCAGCAGGTGCACTTGTTGTTGCTGACGGCGTTCAGACAGCAAGTCACATGCCTGTTGATGTAAAAGACGCTGGCGTAGATTTCGTGGCATTTTCAACTTATAAAATCTTTGGACCGCATATGGGATTTTGCTATATCAATCGGGATAATTTAGAACGGTTACAAGACTATAGAATAAAAAACGAATTAGAAGAAAACGCGTATTTTTTCGAAGTTGGTACCCAAAATCATGAAGGAATCGAAGCATTTATTGGTTCGATGGAGTACTTGTCCAAGCTTGCATCAGATGCAGAAGAAAACGGCCTAAAAATGGACCCTGCTTTACTCCCTACTGCACAGACAGAAAAACGCAGAGAATTAGTCACTGCCATGTACTGGGCAAATGAATATGAAAAAGAACTGTCCCGTTACTTTCTGCAAAAGCTGAAAAACATCCCGGATGTTGTGCTATATGGTAAAGGCGAAGATGAAATTGATCAACGCGTTCCAGTCTTCTCTTTCAATATCAAAAAATTGCGTGCCGAAGATATGGGTGTTGCGTTAAATGACCTTGCGATCGAAGCAAGAACCGGTGACTATTTTGCTATCAATTTAATGAAACGACTAGCGCACGACTATAACGGATCCGGCCTGCGAATCAGTCTCGTGCATTACAATACATTCGAGGAAATTGATTACTTCTTTGAAAGTTTACAACGCGTATTATCTGAAATAGATAGGTAGGTAGCGAGGATAGAACGAAGGCATTGTCCTGGAAGTCGAGTACGTCCATGATGCTGCGAAAACTATCATTCCTTGCGAGTTCAAGGTCAAAAAACCAACAAAGGCTTTCACCATTACAAATCGGTGAAAGCCTTTAACATGTTTTCTTATAGATAGTAAGACAATGGTTTCGGTTTCCCCAGAAAATAACCCTGACCATATATAACATCTAAGTCCATTGCTTTAATTAAATCTTCTTCCTCTTCCAGTCCTTCCAAAATCATTATTGTATCTTCTCCCAGTAAATCCTGCATCAATTTAATTAACTTTTGCTTCTTGATGTTCGTTGCTAAATCCTTTGAAAAATAAAGGTCTATTTTAGCGTAGTCAGGACTGATCTCTAACAGCGAAAGGAGGTTGGATTCACCTTTGCCAACATCATCAAGCGCTATTGAAAATCCTTGCTCTCTCAGCTCTGATACGATAACTTTCAGTTCAGAGAGATTACTGAATTCTTCTGCTCTGTTTATTTCAAATACAATGGATTTAGGGTCTACCTTTAACGTCTTCAATATTTTCTCTAAATTTTTAGTGAAAGAAGGGTTGGTTAAGGTGGATGGGAATACGTTTATAAATAATGGGGCATCCTCCATGAATTTTGTGTCCCGCTTAAATGTTACAAATGCCATGTAGATTGATTTCATATCCAGATCAAATAACCTATTTTTTTTGCTTGCGTAGGAAAATAAGGATTCAGGACTGTCAAATAAATCTGCTCGTATTAGAACTTCATATCCGTATATTTTGTGTTTCTTTAAATCAACTATTGGTTGAATAACATGATAGAAGTCGATCTCGCTTATAATTCTATCCAGCATTAATTTTTCCACATTAATTCTCCTTCATCTGTTGTATTAACGCTTTTTTAGCGGATTTTTCTATACTTAAAGGACATATAACTATTTAATATTTCCATTACTATAATTGGCTATTTCCCTATTCCGGGGCATTAAAACCAACATCTTATAAAAATATTAACCCTAAGCTCGCTGTTTTTCGACAAAAACCGGGGCGTACCTGGTACATTATCCAATTTTTTACAATTTTTCCATTTGGCGCAGCTTTTTCCTTACGTGTTTGCCGAGGCTTTTGACAGCGTCTATGGTCATGCCCTGTTCTTCGGCTATTTCATTTATTGATTTATTTAGGATGATATAATGATAAACCCAGTTCCACTGCCGCTCCGATAACACTGATTTTATATGCTCCCACATGATAGAATCGTCTGCTGAGCCGTTCGAAATATCTGGAATAAGCGAATTACTCTTTCGAATACGATTACTGTTATACGTTCGGTTACCAATTTCCTGGACACATAAATTTTCATTTGACTCCTCTCTTGACTTCTTACGCATTAAATCGATTAATCTATTTTTGATTGTATAGTTGAAGTAAGTGGACATCACACCCTTGTCCGGTTCGTATGTTTTGTATGCGTTCCACATCGCAAATAGCCCTTCCTGATAAAATTCCTGATGCGGATCATTAATATGCAAGTTATGTATATGGTAATGAATTCTGCGATTATTCTGCTCATATATTTCTTCAAACGTAAACTGCTTTTTTTCCTCCATTTTCCATTCCCCCACCAAAATTAATACTACTCACTATTATTATCGAAAAAAGAACGTATTTGGTGGCAACTAAATTAAAAAAGTATCGATGAAATGAAATTCCCCTCATTTTGTCGATACTTTTCATTACTTATTTAGTTTTACTACCGCACTTTATTCTCCACTAGCATCCGTAATATCAAATCAAAGTAACTAAACAAATATCCTTTATCAACTTTTGGCTTTCTCCAATACCACAGCGGAGGCAGCGATGTGCCAATTGAAGCTGTACGCTCCCTTCTATAGTACTGCACAATACGTAGATTCTGCTCAAAAATCTCTTCAAAACTAACACCAGACACCATTTCCATTTCCCTCTCTCAAAACCTCGTTTAATAGTGACAAATAACTGTTAAGTTCCACTATTTATAATATACTTTCAACCTAGTCCTAATTATAAAAAAACACACAATTCTAGTGTGCAAATAAATTTACACACGTTTTGTGTGGTTTTACCTCATTCCACACGCTTTGTGGTATTTTTCACCCCAATAGAGAGGGTGGAAACGATGAATGATTTAGGAAGGCGTCTTGAGAATCTGCGTGAGAAGCATGGTTTTTACAAAAAGGATGTAAGCAGTAAACTTGGATTTTCCGAGAATGTTTATGGATCATACGAGCGCGGAGAACGAACTCCATCAATTGAAACGGTAAAAGAACTATCCATCTTGTTTGAAACTACTACCGATTACTTGATAACTGGGAAAGAACACAATACGTCTGCTGGCAAAAGTGAAAACTACATACAACTGGTCAACCTGTTTTCAAAAATGGGAATCGACACGCCAAACTTTCTGCAAATGGAAAAATGGTCGATCCTTTCACAGGAAGATGTAAGAGAAGTTAACGACCACTTTGAATGGATTTACCAACGAGCAAAATCACGCAGATAAAGGGACAGAGGGACGGTTCTTTTGTCCCGCCAACGCGGGACAGAAGAACCGTCCCTCTGTCCCTATTGAAATCCCATCTTAGAAATAGTAAGATGAGGGTAACATATTTAATTAATTTAATTAAGTACACATCATCACCTACTATAAATTCAATTCCTTTTAGGGGGCTTCTCCGTGCAAATCGAACAAATGATACAGAAATTTAACTCCGTTTTCGATACAACAGACAATCCACGCGTGTTTTTTGCACCTGGACGAATCAATTTAATCGGAGAACATACAGACTACAATGGTGGGCATGTGTTCCCAGCTGCAATTTCTTATGGAACGTACGCTATTGCACGTAAAAGGACCGATCATAAACTAAACTTTTATTCGATAAATTTCCCAGATAAAGGTATTTTAACGTGCTCGCTTACCGATGTTACCTATAATAAAATCCATGATTGGGCCAATTTTCCAAAAGGCATGGTAAAATTGTTACAGGACAACGGTCACACGATCAGCACTGGTATGGATATTCTTTTTTATGGAAATATCCCGAACGGTGCTGGATTATCATCGTCCGCTTCCATCGAAATGGTCATGGGGGTTCTGCTTGAGAACCTGTTTGATTTAACAATTGATAAAATTGACATGATAAAGCTTGCTCAGCTGGTGGAAAATCAGTACATGGGTGTAAACAGTGGAATAATGGATCAATTTGCGGTCGGCATGGCAAAGAAAAACAATGCGATGCTGCTGAATTGCAACACCCTGCAGTACGAATACGCACCGCTCGCCCTTCAGGAATACGTCATTATTATTACCAACACGAACAAACGTCGCGAACTTGCGGATTCAAAGTATAATGAAAGAAGAAGCGAGTGTGAACGCGCACTTACCGACCTGCAGCAAACAATCCAAATCGATAATTTATGCGATCTGTCGATTGAAGCATTTGAAGCAAACAAACATGTTATTCTAAACGACACAGACCGCTTGCGTGCCAAACATGTTATCTATGAAAATCACCGCACGATTCGTGCATTAGAATTACTTAAGCAAAATCGATTACCGGAATTCGGTCAAGCGATGAACGAATCACATGTATCGCTGCAGTATGATTATGAAGTTACAGGAATCGAACTGGATACCATTGTCGAAACCGCCTGGAAACAGGAAGGCGTTATCGGAGCACGTATGACCGGCGCCGGTTTTGGCGGCTGCACTATCGCAATCGTCGCAAAGGATCACGTGGATATTTTTAAACGAAACATCTCTGAAACCTACCGCAAAAAAATCGGCTATGATGTGACACATTATACCGCCGCAATCGGGGACGGAGCTAAGGAAATTACAATAAAAGGAGTGGTTTAATGAGTGTATTAGTACTAGGTGGAGCTGGATATATCGGCTCACATGCGGTCTATCAATTAATCGAACAGGGCGCAAGCGTAATTGTCGTGGATAACCTGGAAAATGGTCATCGAAAAGCAGTCCATCCTTCCGCAACTTTTTATGAAGGGGATATTCGGGACAAAGATTTTCTCACAAGTGTTTTTTCAAACGAAAAAATCGATTCTGTCATTCATTTTGCCGCAAATTCATTAGTTGGCGAGTCCATGACAAATCCGTTAAAATATTTTGACAACAACGTATACGGGACACAGGTTCTGCTCGAGGTCATGAAGGAAAATAATATCAGCCAAATCGTCTTCTCCTCTACCGCTGCAACCTATGGCGAACCAGAATCCGTTCCGATTACGGAGGAGATGCAGACCAATCCAACCAATACATACGGTGAAACTAAGCTGACTATGGAAAAATTGATGAAGTGGTGCGCCGCAGCATATGGAATGAAGTATGTTTCCCTGCGTTATTTCAATGTTGCTGGTGCCCGCGAAACGGGAGAAATTGGCGAAGATCATAATCCCGAATCACACCTTGTGCCAATTGTACTCCAAACCGCATTAGGACAACGCGATTCCATAACGGTTTATGGAGAGGATTACGATACACCGGATGGAAGCTGCATCAGAGATTACATCCACGTTGAGGACTTAATTTCGGCACACTTATTGGCGCTTGACTACTTGCGCAAAGGCGGCGAAAGCAATATTTTCAACCTTGGCAGCAGTCACGGATTCTCGGTTAAAGAAATCATTACTGCCGCAAAAGAAGTTACGGGAAAAGAGATCCCGACAAATATTGGCGAACGCCGTGCTGGTGATCCAAGTGTATTAATTGCCTCATCTGATAAAGCAAAAAACATCTTAAACTGGCAGCCTGAAAAAAGTACGATTACGACGATTATTCGAGACGCCTGGAACTGGCATTCATCCCATCCAAATGGATACGAAAAGGATGTGGATGCGAAACGATGAAAATAGATTCGCTAATTCAAGCACTGGTTCAGAAAGGAACGGCCAACAATTTAATCGTTCCCGCTGATGCGGTTTATGTTCAAAATCAGATAATGGGGCTCCTAAAGCTTACACAGATTACCCCTGGTCATTCACTTCAATCCGACGAAACCATTCCTGACATACTGGATCATCTGATTGATTACGCTGTCAGCGAGGAAATTATTGAAAACGTTTTTGCAGAAAAAGAGATCCTGTCGGCAAACATCATGAACTGTTTTTTATCAAAGCCTTCCGAGATCAATGAACGATTTAATCAAAAGTATGCAAAATCACCAGAAGCAGCAACAAACTATTTTTACAATCTAAGTAAAAACAGCAACTATATTCAACTGAAACGAATCAGTAAAAACATCCATTTCAAGTCTGCCACACCATACGGCGAGATGGATATTACCATTAACTTGTCAAAACCCGAGAAAGATCCGGAGCAAATCAAACGGGAAAAATTAATGAAGCAGGAGAAGAAATATCCAGCTTGTCTCTTATGCGTAGAAAACGAAGGATATCCTGGCCATGTCGGTCATCCCGCTCGGGCTAATCATCGAATTATCCAGGTCCCGTTAGGCGGCGAAAACTGGTTTCTGCAATATTCGCCGTACGTATATTACAATGAGCACAGCATCATTCTTGCGGAGGAACACCGGAATATGGTGATCTCCAAGAGTACATTCGAACGACTGACAGAGTTTGTACAGAAATTCCCTCATTATTTTGTCGGGTCAAATGCTGACCTGCCTATAGTCGGAGGTTCTATTCTAAGTCATGATCATTACCAGGGTGGAAACTACGAATTTGCGATGGATAAAGCCGAAGCACGCTTTGACTTTTCACTGGGGGGATTTTCAACAGTCGACGCTTCGGTAGTCAAATGGCCAATGTCCGTCATACGGATTCAGTCTGATGAACGAAAAGACTTGATTGATGCTGCAGACCATATCTTAAGTTTTTGGAAAAAATACAGCGACACAAGCGTGAATTTACAAGCTTTTTCAAACGAGATACCACACAATACAATTACACCGATCGCGAGAATGAAAAATGGCAAACTGCAGCTCGATCTGGTCCTTCGCAATAACCGGACGTCCGAGGCGCATCCGTACGGAATTTTTCACCCGCATGAAGACGTGCATCATATTAAGAAAGAAAACATCGGGCTAATTGAAGTAATGGGACTGGCCGTTTTACCGCCAAGGCTGAATGATGAACTGGAATCGGTACGAGCAGCGCTATTAGGTAAAGAGGTTGACGTTCCCGAGTATCATGAGGAATGGACACACGCGCTGCGAAGAAAACACAAGCAAACTATCACTGCCGAAAATGTGGACGCAGTCCTGCAGGATGAGTTAGGCGCGAAATTCACCAAAGTATTGCATGACGCAGGTGTATTTAAAGAATCCTCAGAAGGTCAGCAAGGGTTCAAACGGTTTATCGACGCGTTAAATAAGCAGTAAGGAGTGATAGTTGTTGGATATAAAAAAGCAGGAAATCATGATAAATGACGAACAAACGTGGAACGAATTCACATTAATAAATGACAATGATATGCGTGTCAGCTGTCTAAACTATGGCGGCATTATCACACGGGTCATTGTGCCGGATCACAATAATGAATACGAAAACGTTGTGCTTGGCTTTGAAAATTACAAGGATTATCTGGACAACCCTAATTTTTTCGGGGCACTGATTGGACGAGTGGCTGGCCGAATTCAAGGCTCGTCTTTTGAGCTGAACGGTACAACCTATGACCTGCCAGCAAACGACGGCGCTAATCACCTGCATGGTGGACCGGATGGATTTCATCAGGTGATTTGGGATGTCGAGACTTTTCAGGATACCGATAACGTTGGGCTGATTCTTACACATAGAAGTCAGGATGGTCTAGGTGGATACCCTGGAAATGTGGAGGTAAAGGTAACGTATAACCTGAATAACTCCAATCAGTTTTCTATTACCTATGAAGCCGTTTCGGATAAACGGACCGCGTTCACGATGACCAACCACTCCTACTTCAATTTAAGCGGTAACTTAAAAGCGGATATTTTAAATCATGAAGTGACGCTTGAAAGCAGCAAATTCGTTGAGCTTGATTCGGATCTCATTCCAACTGGAAAGCTCAACAATGTAGCCGACAGCACATTTGATTTTCGAAACGGCAGGCAGATCAAAGATGGCGTGGGCACGGATAACCCGCAAAATGAAGTTGCTAAAAATGGGTATGATCATTACTTTGTGTTTGACAAAAAAAGGGATGCAGATGTTTCTGTGGAAGATAAGACAAGCGGACGTAAGCTTGACATTCGCACCGACCAGCCCGGAATGGTACTCTACACGTCGAACGTGCTGGATACGTCAAATGCCTTATCACACGGACGTTCTCGGCAGCACCTCGGTGTTTGTCTGGAAACCCAGGCGTCACCCGCTTCCCTGCACCATGAAGGATTTCCTTCGTGTGTATTAGAAGCAAACGAAGCTTATCGCTATACGACGACTTTTTGCTTTGGTACTGTAAAATAGCCTTGAGAATACCACATTAAAAAATGCCTCAAAAGCTCTTTAGCTTTTGAGGCATTTACATGTTATTTATCCATAACACCAGGATTAAAAAGCTCAACCAGCAACAATGAAACCGCTCCAAGCGACGTCGCATGATCCCCAAGCGTCGAAACAACAACCTCAGTCTGCTTAGCCTTTGGAGTCAATGCCCGCGCCTGCAGCTCTGCTTTAATCGGTTCCAGTAGAAACTCCTGTGCTTTAGAAACACCACCATTAATGATTATTTTTCCAGGATTCACAATATGAACTAGGTTGCATAAACCTATTCCAATGTACCGGCCAGCTTCCTTAATAATGTGCTGACAGTTTTCATCACCTTGTTTAGCCGCTTCGTAAACAGTCTTCCCACTAACCATAGCAAGATCCCCGCCAACCATCTCAGATAAAACGGGCGATTTATCGATCGATTGCACAGCCCGCTTGGCAATTGCGGTACTGGATGCAAATGTTTGAAGACAGCCACGATTGCCACATTGACATGTTTCACCGTTCACATCCAGCGTCATATGGCCAACCTCACCAGCTATATCGTACTCGCCATGATACAATTGCCCATTGATGACCAGACCGGCTCCGATTCCCCGGCCAACATTGACAACCATCATATTCTTTGAATTTTCATTGCCGCCAAACCACTTCTCGGCCATCGCCAACGCTCGCGCATCATTTTCAACTTTCACCTCGAAATCAAATGTGTTTTCCAATTCCTGTTTAATTGGAATATCACGCAGATCAAGGTTTGGCGCATACAGCGAGGTTCCCGTTTCTATCTCGACAACCCCGTGCATCGCCACGCCTACCCCGATAATTTTTTCCTTAATATGTACATTTTCACTAATAAGTGTACGCACGCCACCTTTAAGCATATTCAAAAATTCCTCTTTTGTAATAGGAATTTTAATTTCTTTCGTGTCCTGTGTCAGAACTTTTCCAGACAGATCTGATAAAATAAACCGCATATCAAACGGACCGGCGTCAATACCGATAATATAAAAATCACTATTATTAATTAAGAGCATGGTTGGTTTTCTGCCGCCCTGCGACGCTCCCAGTACACTTTCAACCACAATGCCCTGCGCAATTAATTCCTTTACGATGCTGCCAACTGTTGGGGGAGTTAAATTGCTTTCTTTCGCAATCTGCGCCCGTGAAATTGGCCCATCCGTCCGTATCTTATTTAATATAATTGATTTATTAAGCGACTTCATCCATTGAAAGCTACCTCGTTGCATTTTTTTACCCCCAAGTAACTAATACCTGTTTTATAGTTGTAGTATACCATATGATAAGCGCGCTAACGTCTGCCTGGTTTGGAATCGCGCATCGACCGGCCGAATTCGCGCAACCTCAGGTCAGAATCGCTCGCTAACAGGCTGAAATCGCGCAGCCACCCGCCAGATTCGAGCGCCATACCATTATTATCGCGCACCACCCCGCCAGAATCGCGCACCGCACGAGGGACAGAGGGACGGTTCTCTTGTCCCGCCAAAGCGGGACAAAAGAACCGTCCCCGTGTCCCTAGCCTTCGTTTATTTTACGTATTTCGTTTAGGTCACATTTTGGTTCGCGGTTATACGTTAACAAACCGTTGATTTCCTGTTCGACGTCGGTCAGCTGTGTATAACAGAAACCTTGAATCACACTCGAACGCAGCAGTGCATTGGTGTTGTTGGCATATGCTGTTAACAAATCTTCGCTTGAAGTCACAGCCGAGTAACCCCACCCCGCTGACTGATCGGCTTTATAGGCGATTCCACCATATTCGGTTATCATTATTGGCTCGCCGCGGTGGCTGAAGCCATGCGCATAAATCGGACGATTGGCTGGCGTGCTTTCAATTGCTGTTTCAACCGTTTTGTACATCTCTTGCATTTCTTCAGGCGTTCGATAGTTGTGTATCCCACAAATGTCTGAAATGGTATGCTCCCATCCTTCATTTGATAACACCGGACGCGTTGTATCGATCGACTTGGTCAGGTAATACATCGCAAGCGAGTGGTCCTGCTGCTGTTTTTCATGCGCAACCCGGGAGATCCCCCAGCTTTCATTCAGCGGAACCCATGCAACGATGCTTGGATGATTATAATCACGATTTACCGCTTCAATCCATTCCGCACTCATGCGACGAGCGGCTGCTTCACTATATTCAGAGCAGTTCGCCATTTCTCCCCAAACAAGAAATCCTAATGTATCTGCCCAGTACAAGTAGCGGGGATCCTCTATCTTTTGGTGTTTTCTCGCACCATTAAACCCCATTGCTTTCGACAGCTCAATATCCTTTTTTAAATCATCATCTGAATTGGCCGTTAACAATCCACCTGGAAAATAACCCTGATCAAGCACGAGTTTTTGATAATAATCTTTATTATTTAACTTAAACCGCCCATTTTCGATGGAAACTTTCCGCATTCCAAAATAGCTGTGAACCGTATCAAGATTTTTTTCATCCTCAATCAATTCCAGTTTCACATCAAATAAATTAGGACATTCTGGAGACCAGTACCAGCCATCACCATGTATATTGCTTCGATCGGTGTAACGGTTACGCAGATTAATGCTTCGTTTCACGTAGGCATCATATAGTTGAACGGTCTCAGCTGCAACTTCCTGACCTTTAAACGATATAACCACTTTCAGCGCCATGCCTTCCGTTAGTTTACCTTTGAATTCTGCCTCTAAGTCAATATCGCCACGGTCAATTTGTGGTGTCCAGCGAATGAAATCAATCCGCTTCGCTTCAACCGCTTCCAGCCAAACAGTCTGCCAAATGCCCGTGGTCCGTGTATAAAAAATCGACTCCGATTTTTCATGCCAGTATTGCTTGCCACGTGGAATGGTCACATCTTCCGACGGGTCTTCCACTCTGACTACGATACTATTAGCAGCATCTTTTAATACACTCGTAATTGCAACAGTAAACGGCGTATTACCGCCTTCATGAAACCGGACAAGCTCTCCATTCACATAAACCCATGCACGGTAATCCACCGCTCCGAAGTTTAATAAGATTTCTTTATCATTCCATTCTTCTGGAACAGAAAATTGTTTATGGTACCATACAACATCATGAAATGTAGTATCACCAATCCCGCTGTTTTCTGTTTGATACGCAAATGGAACCTTTATTTCAGTTTGTTCTGGAAAGGACTGATACCATTTTTCTGTCAATCCCACTTCTTCATCATCAAACGCAAAATCCCACGTCCCATTTAAGTTAATCCACTTGTCGCGGCGAAATTGCGGTCTTGGATATTCCGTATCTAAATTTGCCATGCGTTAATCCCCCGTTATTTTATTTAATACCAGTTTGTGTAATACCTTTAATTAATTGCTTCTGCCCAATTAAGAAAATAATCAGGATCGGCACGGTTGCAATCGTCGTCAGCGCCATTAACTTTCCATAAGAAGAAACAAAGCTGCCCTGCTGCATGACAGCAATACCAGTTGTGATCGTCCTCATCTCAGGCGAAGACGTAGCTACGAGCGGCCACAAGAAGTCATTGTAGATCTGCATGAATGAGAAAATAGCGAGCGTCCACAGAATTGGTCGTGCTGAAGGCAGAACAACGCGAATGAAGATCTGCCACTTATTTGCACCGTCCAAGCGTGCTGCCTCTTCAAGTTCAAGCGGAAATCCTTTAAAGAACTGATAGAGCAGGAATACACCAAACGCATTTGCAGTATATGGAAAAATCAATGCTGCATATGTATCCAGCCATCCAAGATTACTAAACTGCATATACAGCGGCAGGAAAGTAATAACAAATGGAATCATCAGCGTACTGATAAACAATGGAAGCAGCACTTTTTTAAATGGAACATCAAGCCTTGCTAGTGCATATGCTGCCATCGCATCTACCGCCACGATAATACTCGTACCGGCAATTCCCACAAATATTGAATTAAACATCCACTTGAAAATAGGAACGTTAACACCTTGTGACATCAATGTATACGTATAATTTTCAAACGTAATATCGTCCGGTATCCATTTCAATCCACCAGCGATTGCTTCATAATCATTTTTAAACGAAGTCGAGATCATCCAAGCAATCGGAACCAGGAAAATAATTGCCACAATGATAGCTAATATAATGAGAAAAGCACTTTTCTTTCTATTCTTCATTATCTTTTCCCTCCTTCTTTACGCGGACTTGAAACTTTGAACTGAACAATGGAAACAATAATCATAATTAATGCCATTAATATTGCCATGGCTGAAGCCGAGCCAATCTCCCGTTGGTTAAAGGCTTGATCAACAATTCCCATCAGTAATACTTCGGTAGAATCACCTGGGCCGCCTCTGGTCATCAGATATGGCTGCCCATATACATTAAAGGAGGCAATCGTTGAAATAACAACAACGAATAACATAATTGGACGAATGGTCGGTAACGTAATACTTATGAACTTTCTCCACGACCCTGCCCCATCAATTGAAGCTGATTCATACAATTCCTCTGGTACTTCATTTAATGCATTGATAAAAATGATCATATTGAAACCGATTGTCCACCATACGGTTGCACCTACAATTGAGATCCATGCATACGGAAGCTCCGTCAACCATGGAATCGGATCGAATCCAAGCTTCATCAGATAATTATTTAACAGTCCAGAGTTCGTATCTAAAATCCATAGAAAAATAATTGATATTACCGAAACCGAAATGGCATACGGCATAAAATAAATCGTTCTGAAAATCCCTCTGATTTTGCGTGGTAACCCATTTAATAACAAGGCAAGTCCGAGTCCGACAATAACCAGTAGAGGTACCGAATAAATCACGAATTGGAAGGTTTTCCATAGCCCTTCGAAGAATAACGTGTTCAAAGCAGAATCAGGATTAAAAATATTTATATAGTTTGCGAATCCCAGAAATGGGTGCTCGCTGGAAAGCAGGTTATAGTCATGAAAACTAATATAGATTCCATAAATGAGTGGTATAAGTAAAAAGGACACAAACATGATTAAGTATGGAACAACAAATAAAAACGATGTAATTTTAGATTTTGTGTTTTGAGACTTCAAGCTGCTTCACCTCATTTCCCTTATTATTTTTACATATGTAAGGAGCAATAAGATAAGCAGATGCCAGGATCTGCTTATCTTATTTACTGCCTATTATTCCTTCAATGCTTTTTCGGCTTTCTCTTGCGCTTCTTCGAGTGCCGCTTTAGGTTCTTTTTCACCAAGTAATGCTAGATTTATTGCTTCCATAAGTGGGTCTGTTGCAAGTCCCCAATTTTCAACGTCTGGTGAAAATACAACACTATCAAACTGCTTCGCTACTTGTGGAGATTGTTTATTTACTTCCTGGAATTCTTTGCTTTCAAAAACTGCTTTAGACGCTGGCGCCTGACCGGACTCTGCCCATGCCATTCCGTTGTCTCCTACATATTTAATGAAATCAGTAATTCCAGCGACCTTACCCTCTTTTGTTTTCTCTGGAATAACGAAATTATGCGAGTTTGCGAATACTGCCTGCTGCTCTGTTCCAAGCTGCGGTACAGGGGCAACACCAAAGTTAATTCCTGCATCCTGCCATTGCTTAAGCATCCACGGACCATTTAACTGCATCGCATTTTTCCCTTGTAAAAATAACGTAACTTCTCCGTCCTGTTGCACGTTCTCAGGAGAAACATTGTACTTCTTAATTAAATCTCTTTCAAATTGAAGAGCTTCTGCAACTGGTTCAGCCGTAAAGTTTACTTTTCCGTCCTTATACAGTTCTCCACCGTTTTGAGCAACGATTGTTGGAAAAATAAATTGTTGCGGCCATAAAGTTGGAACAACATAGCCCCACTGATTTTTATCTTTATCAGTTAATTTTTGTGCGTACTCAATAAATTCATCTCTAGTAGTTGGTGGCTGATTCGGATCAAGACCAGCAGCTTTGAACATATCTTTATTCCAATAAAGCATTAACGGGTGAATATCCAAAGGGAACCCGTAAAGTTCACCGTCCACTGTTGCGCCTTCAATACCTTTTTCATGGTACTGTTCTTTCGAAATTTCATCGCCCACAATATCATTCAATTTCTTCAGAACACCCTTTTCAGAGTATGTAAAAATTTGGTCACCATGCATAATCATAACGTCTGGCATCGTTTTCCCGCCATTAATAGCAAGATCGACAGTTTTATAGTATTCTGTCTGCGGTACAATCTGGAAATCTACTGTATATTCATCTTGTGACTCGTTATACTCGTCAACAATCTGCTTCATTTTTGGTCCATCAGGTCCAGAGAATGGTGCCCAGAAAGAAATTGTTTTACTGTCGCCTGACGAAGTTTCTTCGCCTTCCCCTTCTCCCCCACTACAAGCTGCAAGTAATAATACCATTGCTGAAACTAGAAATAACACGAACCATTTTTTCGAATTTTTCATCACTACACCCCTATTGTATTAGTTTATAAAATATGATTTAAAGCGCTTTCACCACTAGTATAATATAAATCTGTCAACTTTAACACCTATTTAATTAATTTAATTTACAATCTTTCTAAAAGGGACAGAGGGGACGGTTCTTTTGTCCCGCCAAAGCGGGACAAAAGAACCGTCCCCGTGTCCCTACCACCGAATCTCAGCTTGTCCACTGTTTTTCAGGAGCTGGTTGGTTTGGGAGAATGGTTTGCTGCCGAAGAATCCGCGATAAGCAGATAACGGACTTGGATGCGGCCCCTCAATCACATAATGTTTAGTTGTATCGATCAGCGCTTGTTTAGCCTGCGCCGAACGTCCCCATAGGATATACACAACCGGCGTCTCTTTCTCGTTTAATAACGTAATCACCCGATCAGTAAACGTCTCCCAGCCTTGCTTCCGGTGGGATTGCGCTTGCCCGTCCCGCACAGTCAGCACGGTGTTGAGCAGCAGAACACCTTGCTTTGCCCAGTCTACCAAATAGCCATCATCAGGGATGTCCGCTCCAATATCCGCGTGCATTTCTTTGAAAATATTTTTGAGCGACGGCGGCACAGTTACCCCTGGTTTCACCGAAAAGCTCAGACCGTGCGCCTGATTCGGTCCATGGTAGGGGTCCTGACCAAGGATAACGACCTTCACCTGTTGAAAAGGCGTATAATGAAGCGCGTTGAAAATATCATCCATTTGCGGGTAAATTGTATAATTGCTGTATTCTTCTTTTAAGAATGCTCGTAAATTTACATAATAAGGTTTTGTGAATTCTTGATCGAGCAATTCTTTCCAGTCATTTTTTAAAATCTGATTCGGCAATTCTATCATCCTTTTCATCTATTATAGCGAATGCCGAATTTTGACTTATACCGGCATTTAAATTAAAGTCTACAAGCCCGACAACAGTCTTTCAACTCCCACTAAGAGTTTTTCGACAAAACCAGACATTAAATGGTAAAAAATGTTGCAACTCCTTCAGTCTTACGGGTAATATATAGTATATAGTATTTTTCGTTGAAGGATTGATTAAGTGGATAAAATCGCGGTAACTGGCTATGGAATAAAAGCTCCAGGTGTCTCTAATTCAATAGATTACAAGCATGTACTCGAAAATGGTACATGCACTTCTGAAATCATTCATGAAGATGGTCTAAACGGTAAAAGTATAGTCGGCGGCAGAATAGCAGATTCATTTACGACTATAAATGGCAAAAATTATAAACGGTATTCCCGTGTCAGCCGAATGGCGATAGCAGCGGTTAATGAAGCGGTGGAAATGGCGGAATTAAGGGGTGTTGACCCCGCTAAGATCGCGGTTATTATGGGAACATCAGTCGGCGGATTACTTGAAATAGAACACTACGCTGATCAATCACATATCTATAAAACGTTCCCTTTACACGGAATTACCTTAGCAGACAGCCATACACTTTCGTCTTCCATTGCTTATCACTTAGGTACAAATGGACCATCTTACACGTTATCAACTGGATGTGCATCAAGCTCTGATGCTATTCTGCTCGGAAAACTATTGCTGGAAAGCGGTCAAGCTGATGTTTGTATTGTTGGAGGATCTGACTCTGCTATCAGCCAATGGAGTATATTCGGCTTCTCAAAGTTAAGATTAATCGAAACCGGACAAAAAATACATGAAACAGGCGTACCTTTTTCCAAAAAACATAAAGGCTTCGTAATGGCAGAAGGGTCTGGTATTTTAGTACTGGAACGGGCAAGTCACGCAACAAATAGAGGTGTTCCAATAAAGGGACATATTGATAATGGTTTCGCAAATAACAAACCTGCTCCATTATTGCAATCCAGTAGTTCTGAACACAGTATGATAGCTGCAATGAAGCATGTATTAGGTGATAAGAAACCTACCTATGTAAACAGTCAGGCACTTGGAATTGCAGACAATGATGAAGTTGAACGCAAGGTCCATAATCACTTATTTGGATCATCGGTACCGATTACTTCTATTAAAGGATCGATTGGCCATACGTTTGGTTCGATTGGAGCAATGCAGGCTATTTCATCTTTAATTTCTATGGAATATGGATTCATTCCCCCTACACTAAAAACTGCTGGAGACGGCTTTGAAGAACTGCCGATTGTCTTTCAAACAGAATATAGTCCGGTTGAAAGTGTTGCGATTACGACACATGGTAATGGCGGAAACAATACCTGTCTATTCATTACAAAACAATAAAGGAGTGAGACATCCATGTTCTTTTTACTAATGATACTTTTTGCTGTAATTTCATTTATTACAGGTATTATCATTATCTCCATACTTGATAAAACAAAATTATCGTATGCACTCTTTTATTTTTTACTTTTTGCAAGTTTATGGCAGTTAGATGTGGCTGTACTGTACGGCAGTGAATACCTGTCGGCCGATACAATAGACATTCTCTTTAGACTTTTCCGTATCGGAACAATTATGCTGACACCCAGTTTATTTTACGTGGCCCTTGTGATTTGGGAGGAAATGATTCCCGACAGTAAAAAAACAAAGTGGTCGTACGTAATTAATAAGAAAACCAATCTGCTTTTACTCGTGTTCAGCAGTGCTGTCTATATTATTGGATGGAGTAAGCTTGGAATTAATCATTTTATAACGGTTCGATCGTACTCATACCCTAATTTTCTTTTTCCTGTTTACGGAGATCTATCATGGATCTACACTGCTAATCTATTACTCTGTCTGTTTTGTATAGTGGTATGTTTTATCGCATCTTCAAAAGTGCAATCAGCGGACATCCGATCGTTTTTACTTTATTTTCTAATTACAACAACTGTAGGATTTTTTATCGGTTTCCTGAATATGTTTCCTGAATCTAAATTATTTGCAAGCGGCTTTTCGGTAATGATTTACTCCATATCCATTTTAATACTTGTTACCAGAATGCACACTAGCACGATAAATAAAATGAACATCACGCTGGAACAAAAAGAACAATTTCTAAGTACCGTTGTCAACGCAAACCCTAACCTTATTTACTCACTAAACTCAAATGGAGTCTTTACGCTTGTTAATACCGGTTTTGCTAATTTCTTTGGCTTATCGATTAACGAAATATTAGGTAAGTCTGAGGCCGAATTCCAAGCGTATACCGGGAGAAATATTCATTTTTCCAAACTGGACGACCCGAATAATTTAACCGAGATTCCTGAAGAACGAGCAATTGATTTTGAAGGAAATAAAAAATGGCTGAAAACAGTAAAAGTGCCAATCAACTCGAACAATGAGGAAAGCATGTTAAGTGTGTCAACTGATATTACAAGCATCAAGAAACAGCAGGAAGAAATATCCTGGCTTGCCTTTCATGATGAACTGACTGGATTGTCGAATCGAAGACATTTCAATGAACAGCTATACAGCAAAGTGGAAATCGCAAAACATAAAAACGGATGCCTATCGATTCTTTTTCTGGATCTAGATCGATTTAAATATATCAATGACACGCTTGGACATAAATGTGGAGATGAGCTATTGCGTCAATTTGCAAATCACTTAAAGTCATGTACCGATCTCCCTGATGCATCCTTGTTCCGGATTGGCGGCGACGAATTCACCTTTATTCTTTCTAACACGAACAGCCAGCAAGCGATTGCATTTGCAAAACAAGTTATCGATTGCTTTAAAAAGGCGTTTACGGTTGACGGAAATAGTTTATTCATTACGACCAGCATTGGTATCAGTACCTATCCAAAGGACTCTACGGATCCGAATACACTAATTACCAACGCGGATTCTGCCATGCACCATATAAAAGAACGTGGGAAAAATGGCTATCAGATATATACACCGGAAATGAATCATTCGTTCTACCGCAATATGGTTTTAGAAAAAGAGCTGCGGAAAGCTGTGGAACAGAATAAAGAGTTTGAGTTATTTTACCAGTCTCAATTAGATGTAAAGAAAAAGAAAATAGTTGGAGCAGAAGCGCTTCTCAGGTGGACGAATAAAGATCTCGGAAGTGTAACGCCGGAAGAATTCATTCCTTTAGCAGAGGAAACAGGTTTGATTGTGCCACTCGGTGAGTGGGTTTTACGAACGGCTTGCAGACAAATTAGAGAATGGCAGCTTTATGGATACGATCCGCTAAACATTGCGGTTAACGTTTCCTACCGACAATTTGCTGAACACAATTTCGTCGAAAAAGTCCTGGATATTTTGAATGAAACCGGATTGGATCCAACGTTCTTAGAGCTTGAGATTACAGAAAACATTGAAATGACAAGCGAAGACAACGTTATATCAAAATTAAATGAACTTCATTCGCATGGAATATGTATTTCCATCGACGATTTCGGAAAAGGTTATTCATCGCTAAGCTATTTACGCAAATATCCAGTCGACCGCTTAAAGATCGACAAATCATTCATTAAAAATATCCAGCTAGAACACGAAAACCTGGCAATCGTAAAAAGCATAATTTCCATAGCAAAAAACCTGCACATGGAAGTAGTTGCAGAAGGCGTCGAAAACAAACAAGAACTCGATTTCGTAAGCAAACTAGACTGCGAATTCGCCCAAGGCTACTACATCAGCCACCCCCTAACCGCCAGCAACTTCGAACAAAACATCTTAGGGACATAGGGACGGTTCTTCTGTCCCGTTTGGAGCGGGACATGGGGACGGTTCTTTTGTCCCAGTTCGCAGTTATCGGATTCGGTCAATAACGCTTTTGGAGATGCCGGTTATTCTGGATAGCTGCCTTGCTGACACGCCTGTTAAGGTTTTTAGCTCCAGGATAATCGCATCTCTCCTGTCTTTTTGACATTGCTGCAGGGCGCTGCTGTTAGAGAGACCAAGGCAAACTAAATGGCTGATAATTTCGCTGTCAGTAAGATAATTTTTATGATAATCTTCTAGAAACTGGTCATCCGTTATGGTTTGCATGTATTCAGCAAACAATGGGATGGCCACTTTTTTATCCGAACCAAACATATTGAGTGCTAAGTCAATATCGACCAGATTAGCCCGGCTTACATATTCGTTGATACTGGTCCATTTACAGTCTAAAACACTATGGGAAAGTCCTGCCTTAACAGGGTTTTGGTGGATATATCGGAGAACTTTTAAGAAAGAGGGAGCAGTCTCCACATTTTCACTTCTAAATCGATCCTGAAACAGGTGACCGCTGCGTTCATATTTTTTGTTAAACCACGACACGTAACTTCCATTAATCCGCTGCATCGTTTTGGAGACGGACTCATCGGACTCTTTTATTAGGAGGTGCACGTGATTACTCATCAGACAATAACTGTACAAGTTAAATTGACTGATCGCTTTATATTTCTGGATGAGTTCAAGCAAACGTAACCTGTCCTCATCGTCCTCAAAAATAGTTTGTTTGTTCACCCCACGCACCATAATGTGATACATACCACTTCGACTTTTCCTTCTAGCATTTCTCGGCATACTCCACTCACCTTCCGGGACAGCGGGACGGTTCTCCTGTCCCGCATTTAATATAACTAAAATAATCTATTATGAGAAAAAAGTATAGCTGGCATATGCCTGTGAAAAAGACGTTTTACAGAGGGGCGTGAAGCAAAATACGTAGATTTGCAGGGGGTAAACAAAGCTAAAACTGTAAAATGTACCTTTGGATGATGGAGGAAAAACAATTTTGGGACAGAAGAACCGTCCCTATGTCCCGGCGGTTTTGGGAGAGGGACATTGGGGACGGTTCTTCTGTCCCACCACCACACCGGCAAAATCCTCTCCCGACGTTTTAATACGAAGAAAATAGGTTATTGCAGCACATATGCTTAAAAATCCAGGAAATGGAACCTAATGTATTGGAGGAAATATTATGCGCGAAGCTATTCTACTACTAGCAGAAACCGTAAATAATATACATGATAAATTGAACAATAGATTTGGTATGGAAATGACTGACGACGCACTTCACTTTTGGATAATTGGAATCATCGGCATTCTATCTTTTTTCGTAGTGTACGGATGTTTCAAATTTGTCGAGAAAATGAAATGGAGCACTACCATTCAATCATTCATATTCACCTTTACCATCATGATCATTTTGGTATTCGCAATTGAATTGCAGCAGGCAATCACTAATCGAGGCAGCATGGAATTCTCCGATGCCGTCATGGGGCTGTGGGGATTCCTCGCATTCTTCGCCGTCTATTGCTTAGTCCTGTTAATCGCATCGCTTGTGATGAAGCGATTTCGGAGATAGGGACAAAAGAACCGTCCCCTTGTCCCACCGCAGGGACTTAGGGACGGTTCTTTTGTCCCGCCTTACTACCCTTTATAGGGTAATCCATGTTAAAATAAACTTATAGACATAATAATGGGGGTTAGTAAATGGGAAAACGTATTATGCTTTTTATATTAACAAATATTCTAGTGATGACGACGATTATTATCGTTTGGTCACTAATTACGCGATATACAGGAATCAGTGGAACTTTTGAAAATAATAGTGGTACTGGTTTAGGGATAAATTATGGTTCGTTAATGGTCTTCAGTATACTGGTAGGCTTCATTGGATCCTTCTTCTCGCTGGCAATTTCACGCTGGATTGCTATAAAAATGATGAAAGTCAAAGTATTGGATCCAGATGGTAATTTATCTGCACATGAACGTTCTGTCGTTGAGAAGGTTCATCGCCTTTCACGTGCTGCAGGTTTAATGCATATGCCACAGGTTGGAATCTATCAATCGCACGAGGTTAATGCTTTTGCGACTGGTCCTACCAAGAAACGCTCGTTAATTGCGGTATCAGCAGGTCTCCTGAACAATATGGATGATAACGCTGTTGAAGGAGTTATCGCCCATGAGGTAGCTCATGTTGCCAATGGTGACATGGTAACCATGACGTTACTGCAGGGTATAGTCAACACATTCGTTGTCTTCTTCTCACGTATCGCAGCAATAATTGTTTCACGTTTTGTTCGGGAAGAAATGGAAATGATTGTCCGTTTTGCGGCAATTATTATTTTCCAGATTCTCTTCTCGATTCTCGGAAGCATTGTTGTCAGCGCATACTCACGCCACCGTGAATATCATGCTGACCGAGGCGGAGCCGATTTAGCAGGTCGCGATAAAATGGCACATGCCCTGCGTTCGTTGAAAAATCATGTCGGTCACGCTAAACTTAAAGACCGTACGGATGATTCCGCGATCCAGACAATGAAGATAAACGGAAAAAGCGGGATGATGTCAATCTTTTCATCTCACCCGGATTTAGATGAACGAATCAAACGCCTAGAAGAACGATAATACAAATCAAACTAAAAGCAGCCTCCCGAAGCAATTTCAGGAGGCTGCTTTATTTGGGACAAGGGGACGGTTCTTCTGTCCCATAAAAACGGGACAAGAGAACCGTCCCCTTGTCCCGCACATCATCTATTATCTTTCAGTGTTTGATTCGCTTGAGCCGTTTACTATTTCCTCTTTCGCTTGTTTCATTTTTTTCCCAGCTTCTTTCAGATCACTTTTAACTTCGCTTGCTGTTTCAACTGCGTCTTTAGAATCTGATTTTGCTTCACTAAGCGTTTCTTTTGCTATTCGCGAGTCCTCTTTCAAACTACCTACGTCATCACGAATTTCCTTGTTTGCTTTTTCGTAAAGTTTTTGCACGCTTTGGACCGCATCCTTTAATACACTGGATGCTTCTTTAACACGAGTCATCATTTCATCTTTGGTTTCTTTCGGGTTTTCTCTCACTTTAGTTGTAATGCTAGTTACGGTGCCTCGAGCATTGCTTACGTTTTGTTTCGCTCTGCTTCGAGTGCCTTTTCTAAGCAGCGTTGCAGCTCCTCCGGCAATTGCGCCAATAGCTACACCTTTTAAAAATATACTTTTTTCCTGTGTCTGCTCGTTCGTCTGTCCTTGTGTTCTTTCTTGTGTTTCCATTATAGTCAGCTCCTTTTTAATTTTATAAAATATACGTGTTTGCATTTCTTCTTATGTAATTGTGTACCACTAAATCTGTTGCATTAAACACCCAAAGCAAAATAGGGACAGAAGAACCGTCCCTCTGTCCCACTCTGTCCCACCTATATGCTGTTTTTCAGGCGTTCTTCTGTGTCTGTTCGTGCCACGATTCTAAATGTCCAGACATACATGAAAGCGCCAATTATGGTTAGCAAAAACAATATGTTGAACGTCCACTGAAAACCAACCCAGGCGGTTAACGGAATCGCTATCGGTGCAATAGCGCGGCCGATTGCAAATCGCAGACTGCCCGCTGCAAAATATTGTCCCCGCATATGCTCCGGAGAAATTTTCGCAATAAAGCTCTCCTGAATACCAACAACCATCAACTCAGCGACGGTAAAGATAAACATACCAAACGCAATTACCCAAATACTGGTTGTATAGCCGAATACGAGCATGGAAATTCCATAAAAGCACGACGACAGCACAAATACATTTCGTTCATAGTACCTCGACATCCACTTCGAAATAAACACGGTGAAGAGCGCTACAAGCAATCCATTTTCCGCAATAATCCAGCCGAACGCTTTTTCCCCTTCCACTTGGAGCGAAAAATCACCAAAGGCAAACAGCTCCTGAACCGGAACTTTTTCACTCATAAACACCGCAAGCAGTAAATCCATTTGCATAAAAGCCTGCGCCGCAAAAATTCCGCCAACGATGAACAACAGAAATGCCTTATCATTAATGATTACTTTATAATTTCTCAGCTGTTCTTTTACTACAAAACGCAATCCTTTTAGCCCTTCTGCATCTGTCAATTCTTCTATATAGTCTGGTGCGGTTTCGCGAATTAATTTATGAATTAAAATAGTCATCAAAAAACTTACCGCAGCACTGGCTATAAGCAGAGCAAATCGATGCTCGAAGAATAAAATACCACCAAGAATTGGCCCGATCACTACAGATATATTGATCGCTGTATAAAACACTGCAAAAACTTCCGTACGATGTTTTTCGGGCACCACATCGGCGACCATCGCATGACTTGCCGGCCAGTAAAATGAACCAAAAAAGCCCAATGCTGAAAAACAGACAAAGCTTAAGATAGCTGACTCCATCCACGGTGAATTTACGAGTGCAAAACAAACAAAAGCAATTGCCTGACCAAACATCGAGATCGTCATCATTTTTTTACGGCCAAATTTATCCGCACAATACCCACCAATTAAACCCGTGAAAACTCCCACCAGCTGTGAAGCAATCAGCAGGACACCTGCAAGTTCCTTACCCAAATGTTCCGAAAAATAAATCGCCATAAACGGAAAAAACATCCAGAACAAAACATTCGTTAAAAATTCCCCATACAAACGGACCTTTAAATTCCGGTCCCAATCTTTCCATTTCATATGTTCCCCTCAATTCAACAACGGGACACAAGAACCGTCCCCATGTCCCGCTTCTCCGATAATTCACACTTTTAAAATTTACCACGTACCCCTCCCAAACACAACATAATTTTTCCGGGACACCGGGACGGTTCTCTTGTCCCGCCAGAGAGGAATTTGTTACAATTTAATACAACATTCATTAAAGGAGCAAATACAGTGATCGAAGTATACACAGATGGTGCAACGATTGGTAATCCTGGGATAAGTGGCGCTGGGGTTTATATCAAAGCACACGGAAAAAATTATGAATACAGTTTTCCTTTAGGTGAGATGTCCAACCACGAAGCAGAATTTCACGCGGTTATAAAAGCATTGGAAATTTGCCGTGCCGATTTTCAAGGGGAAATACTGTCATTCAGGTCTGACTCGAAGCTCGTTGTAGATGTGATAGAAAAAAACTTCACGAAAAACAAAAGCTTCCTGCCGCTTCTCACAATTATTAAAGAGTCAACAAGCAGCTTTCCCCACTTCTTCATAAAGTGGATACCCGAAAAAAGTAACCCCAACGCAGATAAACTAGCCAGATCAGCCATACGCACCCAATAGAGCGGGACAGAGGGACGGTTCTGTTGTCCCGCCATTGGGACAACAGAACCGTCCCTCTGTCCCTCCTCCTAGCCCCTTTTCCTAGCTAACACGTATTCAACCGCTCCGGTCCCGATAAACACGCCGCTCAATATCAGGATAAATCCAATCACGTGATACATCGTAATGATTTCGTTTAAGAAAATAGATGCCCCGATAATGGCAAACAGTGTGTTCAGATTAATGAAAATGGCTGATTCTGCCGGTCCCACCTTGGTAATGGCGTAATTGTACGTCATATGGCCAAACGCAGACGCTAAAACAGCACTAAACAAAAAGACCGCTCCAAGCTTCCAATCTAGCAAATAGGTAATCTCCTGGACTCCTGATCCAAACGCCTGACTTAACAAAAAGATAAATACCGATCCAATTACAAGCATATAACCAGTTGCCAGACGCGGATCAAAGGTCGGCTTCAGCTTACTGATTAAAACAAAACTGAATCCCTGCACCACAACGCCGATAAAAATAATCAGATCACCGGACGATACCGAAGTCAGTCCATCTGCTCCAGTCAGCGTCGTAACAACTACACCTATAAAACCTAATACGAACCCGGACACTCTTATCCATGTAACACGCTGACGCAGAATGACCACCGCCATCATCATCGTAACCAGTGGCATCATTCCCAAAATCAGTGCCGCGTTTATCCCGGTCGTCATATTTATTCCTACTGCCACAAGCGAATGATGTAAAATAACGTTAAAAACAGCTATGTAAAAAATGATCAGCCACTCATGCTTAAAGGGAAGTCTAAAAATACCCATCACCGAACAAACTACCAAAACTACGATACCAGCAGTCATTATTCGAAACGACGTCAGCAGCATTGGGTCAACCGCCTCAACCAGAACCTTTAAAGCAGAAACATTTAACCCCCACATCAACATTACTAACAATAAAAGTATATAAACCTTAAACATTCGACCATCACCCAATTTCGAATTAATAGATTCTTAGATTCTTCTACCTTACCACAAAACTCAAGGGACAAGGGGACGGTTCTTCTGTCCCGGTGTGGGACAGAAGAACCGTCCCCTTGTCCCCCCTTGTCCCAAAAAAAGAGCTCCTCCCAGTCGCAACCGGGAAGAGCTCTTCTTAATCATTTTATTTTTATGCTTTCATTCTACTAGTTGTCTCATTAAACTCTGCTTCAATTTCAGCAGATGGTTTTTCGCCCATAAGACTTACTACTACCGCAACAATCAAGTTGAGGAAGAAGGCAGGAACAATTTCATACAGATCGAAAATTCCTCCTGAAAGGAAATCTCCCCATACAACAACAGTTACTGCACCAACGATAATACCTACTAATGCTCCATTTCTTGTAATACCTTTCCAGAATAGAGCTAGAAGGATAATCGGTCCAAAGGCGCCACCAAATCCTGCCCATGCGTAACTAACTAACTCCAAAACTGAACTTTCCGGGTTCGTTGCAAGAAGCGTAGCAATTAATGCAATAGCTCCAACTGCTAATCTACCAACCCATACTAGTTCACGATCAGATGCATTTTTACGCAAGATAGCTTTATAGAAATCTTCCGCTACTGCAGATGATGATACGAGTAATTGAGAGTCAATTGTACTCATGATAGCAGACAGAATCGCTGCTAATAAAATACCTGCAATGATTGGGTCAAACAATATCTGTGAAAATGCAATAAAGATCTTCTCAGGATCTGCCAGCATTTGAATACCAGCATCATTAGTAGCAACCTTAACACCAAACTGTGATAATACACCAACGTCTTGTGTGTTAATAAAAGCAAGACCAGCAAGTCCTACAAATATTGCTCCGTATAATCCCAGAATCATCCAAGTCATACCAATAAAGCGTGCTTTTGGTACGTCCTTAGGTGAACGTAAAGCCATGAAACGAACAAGAATATGAGGCTGTCCAAAATAACCCAGACCCCAAGCCAGTGAGGATAATATACTTATCGCACCAACACCAGCAACCATGTTTAAATGTCCTGGTGAAATTTCACCAACTGCATCAATAGTAGCATCCCAACCACCAACAACAGCAATTGCTCGAATTGGAACGATGATCAATGCTAAGAACATTAAAATACCTTGAACAAAGTCTGTCCAGCTTACCGCTAGGAATCCGCCTAAAAATGTATAAGATACAATTACTACTGCGCCGATCCATAGTGCTTGGTCGTAAGATAGACCAAATGACGCTTCAAATAACTTTGCGCCACCAACCATACCTGATGATGTATAAAAAGTGAAGAAAATTAAAGTTACAATCGCAGATATAACACGTAACGAATGGGATGTATCGCGGAAACGATTTTCTAAAAAGTCCGGAATTGTAATTGAGTCGTTCGATACTTCCGTATAAACTCTTAAACGTTTAGCAACGAACTGCCAGTTTAAATAGGCACCGATTGCAAGTCCTACTCCAATCCAGGCTCCTCCTAATCCAGAAGCATAAACAGCACCTGGTAAACCAAGTAGTAACCAACTACTCATATCTGATGCTCCAGCACTTAATGCCGCAACACCTGGTCCTAACCCTCTTCCACCAAGAACATAATCTGATAAATTACTTGTTAAACGATAAGATACGACTCCTATTGCGAGCATACCCAGTAAATAAACTATAAATGTTATTAACGTAGCTGTATCCATTGTTTACTTTTCTCCCCTGTCTGTAAATAATGTAATAGTTGATAAAATAAGTAATATTGGCATCGGAACAAATAGCCAAAACCAAGTAGCACCCGATAATGCAAAATCTTCCATGAGATCCCCCCCTTTTTACGGAAATGTATGCATCCCCAAATAGTGGATACATACAACATTCCTTACTATATCATAAGTCGAATTTTTAAACAATTCTACCTATTATTTTTGCACAATTCCAGACTAATTCCCTACAAAAAAAGGGACACAGGGACGGTTCTTCTGTCCCGCACCGGGACAGAAGAACCGTCCCTGTGTCCATAGAAAAGAGCACACCTTCAAAAAATTAAGGAGTGCTCTACTCAATTCCAAATTGGCTAACACGAGGTTACACCAAATTTACTTTCATACTCTAGTTATACCAAAACCATCCACAAGATAAACGTTACTATTATAGCAACAGTACCTTGCAGTAATGTCGCGGCAGTTTGAGCTTTGTATGCTTGCGTCACGGACATCCCACTAAATTCCTTTACGACCCAGAAGTAGCTATCATTCACATGAGATACAACCATAGCTCCAGAACCAACCGCCATTACAACTAAAGCTAATGGAATAGCTCCTGTTATCCCTAACTCCACTAACAATGGAGCTATTAATGAAGACGTTATAACCAATGCGGCAGTGGATGAACCTTGCGCTGTTTTTAATGCTGCCGCAATTAAGAAAGGAATGAATACAAACATAGCTCCTGTAAAAAATGCGCTATCTCCAAATTGCTGGATAAAGTCTGCGATTGGAGTAGCTTTTATAACCGAACCAAAAGCCCCGCCTGCACCGGTGATTAATAAAATTGGCGCTGATTCTTTAATAGCAATTCCAATCCACTCTGTTAATGTCTCTTCGTTATACTTTGGCAGAAGTAAGAATGCAAACAGTATACCAATTAATAATGCAACTACAGGCGATCCAAGAAACAGTAAAATATCAAAAATTGTTCCGGTCCACCCTGCAAACGTAATAACAGAACTAAATCCTATTAATAGGATAGGCATTACGATTGGTGCAAATGATTTAACAGCAGACGGCATTTCTCCAAATTCTTTTAGTATCGTGTCATAGTCATATGAAAGATTTTCTTCATCTTCACCTTCAACTTTTATTTTAGTTCCTACCCTCATTGCCCATAAATAACCAGCAATAATTACTGGTATCGAAACAATAATACCCATTAAAATAATTGTTCCAAGGTAATCTTCAGCACCAATATTACCAGCAGCAGCAATAGGTCCTGGCGTAGGAGGCACCAAAGTATGTGTCGCAAATAAACCCGTTGATAAAGCAATTGCCATCGAAGCAATTGTTACTTTAGCACGCTTTGCAAGTGCTTTTTTCAATGAAGATAAAATAATATAACCGGAGTCACAGAATACTGGAATACTAACAATTGCACCTATAAGACTCATAGCTAATTGCGGCCTTTTTTCTCCAACAATCCTTAAGACTACTTCAGCCATGCGCAGCGCTGCACCAGACTTCTCCAAAATCACTCCAATAATTGTACCAAAAATAATGACTAAACCAATTCCACCCATCAAACCACCAAAACCATTATTAACTGCCTCTACAACAGTTGGTAATGGTAGTCCAGCTAAAATTCCAATTCCAAACGCTGCAAACAATAACGACAGGAACGGATGTAACTTTAACTTAGCAGTAGCAAAAATAATAAACAAAACACCCGCAGCAACTAATAATATAAGACCAAAACCCTCCATACTTACACCCCTTTTTAATTAACTTTTAAACGTTTATTACAACTTAAATTCACTTATAGAATTTATTAAATGAAAAACTTGTTTTGTTTGCTCAAACAACATTTTTTCTGCATTAACGAAACATTCCTCTAGTGTCAGCGGACTTTGTATTATCGAAAAACATCCTGCAAATTTTTCGCGCAGCACATCTTTTTTACCTGAGAGGCTTCCTGATATAAGTAATACAGGGACCCTATGTTCTGCAGCTAGATCAGCAACATATCCAGGTGCTTTTCCATATAACGTTTGTTCATCGCTTTGGCCTTCGCCGGTTACTACCAGATCAGCTTCTTTGATGTGTTTTTCCAAATTGCTAGCATCTGCAATTAACTTCGCCCCAGACTCTAGTTTTGCTCCCATGGCTAGTAAGGCAAATCCCAGCCCACCTGCTGCCCCAGCGCCTGGGATATTCCTGAATGAGCCACCAAGCTCCTTTTCAATCAACTCCCCATACTTCATCAATGCTTGATCAAATCGCACAATTTGTTCAGGTGTTGCACCTTTTTGTGGTCCATAGACTTTGCTTGCTCCACTATTACCACACAACGGATTTTTCACGTCACATGCCACCCTGAAATCCACGTTAGCCAGCCTGCTATCTAGCTTTTCAAAACTTACCTTTTCAACCTCAAACAAGTCACCACCAAAAGGCCCAAGAAGCTTATCATTTCGATCCCATACTTCCATGCCAAGTGCTTTCAGCATACCTAATCCTCCATCATTAGTAGCACTGCCTCCGAGTCCCAAAATAAAAGATGTACAATTTTTATCCAGCCCATCTTTTATTACCTCACCAATACCAAACGACGTTGTTGCTTCAGGATTTCTATGTTCTTCAGGGACCTGTGTCAAACCTGCAATTAAAGCACACTCAATAATTGCGGTTTTTCCATTTACAATTCCATAATACGTATCAATATTCTCCCCTAATGGTCCAGTACATGTAATTCGAACACGCCTGGAATCACTAGCTGATACGAGTAACGTTTCAAGCGTTCCCTCCCCGCCATCTGCCATGGGCATTATTTTTACAGTACAATCGTTTAAAACCTCTTTCACGGCTTTGGCCATTATTTCAGATGCAATTTTAGCTGTTATACTTCCTTTGAAAGAGTCTGGTGCAATAACTATATTCATAATGGCTCTCCTTTTAGTACATGTCTTTATTATAATTTACCCGTAAATGACAGCGCTTTCAATTGTTGGTTTATCCAAACTTTTCAGATATTAAATCAATAAATTTGTGCAGATGCACAGTCATATTTTCTTTCTTAAAATAATACGCAATAAGAACGCATCATAAAGAGACCGTGGATCAAGTCCCACTTTTTCTTTAATTTGCTCCAGTCGGTATTGTAACGTATTTCTATGTACGTGTAATAAATTTGCAGTTTCCTTGACTGATAGATTTGCAGAAAAATATACGTTAATTGTATGGAGATATTCACTTCCCAAGTTATCAAGTAACGTCTCATACTCCTTGCAAACAGCGATGTAATTATTCTCTGGAATAGCTGCAATTAATCGTTCCAGCTTCCAGTTGTCTATATAGGTTACTTGGTTATTTGATTCTGCAAAACCTATTGCTTGTTTTGCCTGCAAATAAGAGTCACGGATCCCCTTTATGCCAAATGCCACATTTCCTACTCCGACGTGATAATTATTTTTCGTTTGATTAACTATCTTGTTTATCAAGCTATCTATTCTATTGAACATTGGGTCAATTGCTATGATTACCTCATCCTCTAGATACGGCAAAACAAACAAAAAATGAATTTGCCTACCATATAACTCATTTTGAATTGATTCTAAGTATGATTGAGATTCTTTTCCCATCAACACAAGCATCTTCCAAGATTGATTAGTTCTAATCTTTAATGAATATTTTGCATCCTCTTCCAATCGTTCCTTATCAAAGCCCAGCGGATGCAGCAACTGATGTATCCAGTGACTCCATTGCCTTTCAACAAAATAGGCTTGCCTTTGAATGTATATCTGCTCCAAAATTATTTCAACCGATGCCCGAATAATACCAGTGACTTGTTTTATCTCATCAGGATTACCACTGACTCCTACTACACCCATAAGTTTATGCTGATGTATGATTGGCAAATTTACACCCTGTTTAGTTCCTGGAAAATTAGTTACATCTTCTTCCGTTAAAATCACTGGCTGACTGGCTTTAATAACTTTTAAGGCACCGCTATGAACCTGTTCGATACGTTCGGAATCTGTACTTGCTACTATCGTACCTTCCAGATCCATAATATTAATATCCACTTCTATATACTCAGATAAACGCTTAATAATTTCTTGACCCAAATCTTTTGTAATACGCATATAAGACCCCTCACTTAAAAACGTTAAACCTCTTTTTTATTCTAACAGATAACCACGCACCCATATTCAACTTTACTTAGAATTGAATTCAAATAATCCCGACATACTTGTTACGAAAATCCAGAATAACAATAAAGTTAAAAAATGGTGGGACACAGGGACGGTTCTACTGTCCTTGTGGTCCCCATCCTCCAAACAGAAAAGAGCACAACTATAAAATTTCAGGTATGCTCCTTTGAGTATGAAAACGCATTCAATTATTTGAAAATTATCAATCTTGTGTTGACATTGCATATAAAACAACTTAAAATGTAGTTTAAATACATTAATATTTTCAAATTAGGTAGTTAAACTTCCTTTTATTAAAGAAAGGTGGATCTTATGTTCAATGGCATGGAGAGGGTTCGACAAGGGAGTTCTACCTTGAGACCATCTGAAAAAAAGGTTGCACAATACATAATAGAAAATCCAAAAGAAATATTGAGTATGCCTATTGCTCGATTAGCATCCATAACTTCTGTTAGTGAAGCTACTATTATCAGGATGTGTAGATCTTTACAAATTAAAGGGTTTAGAGAACTAAAATTAAGTATCTCAGCATCGATAAATGAAGATATTGTTGCCACTGATAGATACGAAGATATTTCAGCAGATGCGACCTTAGCAGAAATAATTAAATTTGTTTCAAATAACAATTGCCGTTCGATTAAGAGCACTCTCCCATTAATTGATGAAAATGAATTTAGCAGCGCTATTAAACTTTTGGACAGTGCAAGAAAAATAATAGTAATAGGGGTTGGCGCATCAGCAATAGTAGCTTTAGACTTTGAGCAAAAGTGCCGGCGAATAAATAAGTGGTGCGAGGCACTTACTGATAGTCACACACAACTTACTTCTGCGGTTCACCTTGATTCAAAAGATGTTGTGGTCGCTATTTCCTATTCAGGTGAAACAAAAGAAATCATAGATACTATAAATATAGCAAAACAAAAAAAGGCTAGTATTATCTCATTAACTGGTTACGGAGTTAATTCAGTTCAAAAGTTATCTAACATAAACTTATATGCCTCTCCACTAGAGAGCAGTATAAGGAGTGCAGCTACAGCATCTAGGATAGCACAACTAAATATTATTGATATTTTGTTTACTGGGTTAGCTTCCCTCAATTTCGAACAGTCAGTGGACTTCCTAGATAAGACACGAGAAGTCATCCAAAGTAGATAATAGTAATGGAGTGTGATACATGTGTCCTTTAATAATATTAATTCAATTTTTAATGAATATATTAAAGCTGACTATTTTTCAGGTGGCGTTTGCTTTGTTTCACATAATGGCGAAAAACTTTTTCACCAAGCATACGGTAAAGTGAACAGGGATAAAAATATCCTTTGCGAGCTCGATACTGTTTTTGATATTGCAAGCCTTACAAAAGTTGTAACAACAACTGTCATTCTGCAAATGATAACTAAAAATTTCTTATCACTCTCTACACGTTTAGGAGAGTGCCTACCCAATGTGTCTTCAAATGAAATTTTATCACCTATAACAATAAAACAATTGCTAACACATAGTAGCAATCTAAAAGCATGGTATCCATTCTACTCCCAATTACCAGAGGGAAATTTGTTTTATATCTTAAATAATATTGAATTAACTCATAACTCAACAGATAGAGTTGTGTATAGTGATTTAAATTTTATTTTGCTGGGAGAGGTATTAAAAAGATATTTTAATACAAGTTTACAAAAAATAATAAATGAAAATATTGCAATTCCATTGAAACTAAAGACACTCACATATAACCCGGTAAATAACGGAAATATTGCTGCCACAGAACATGGCAACAGAATTGAGATGAAAATGTGTAAGGAAGGAAATTTCAGTTTTAATAATTGGCGATACGAAAATATCTCTGGTGAAGTTAATGATGGTAATGCCTTTTACTTTTTTGGAGGAGAATCCGGTCATGCAGGCTTGTTTTCCAATGTAGAAGATTTAGTAACATTGGGCGAATTATATTTGAAGGGAGGGACTAATTTAGGGGAAGAATTTATTTCTAAAGTATTAATCCAAGAATCGCTTAAACCTCAGATAGAGTACCGAGGATTGGGCTGGGAGTCATCTGATATTTACCCAGAAGGATTTGGACACACAGGATTCACTGGAACAGCATTATGGCTAGATCCAAAAAGAAATTTAGTTGTTGGTCTTTTAACAAATCGGTTACATGTAGAGACACCTAAGAATATAAACTCCTTCCGTAAAAAGGTTTTCAAAGAAATACTAAATAAAATTGAAAAAGGAGATTTGAAATGTTAAAAAAAGTATTCTTATTTCTTGTAGTTCTTACTATTACTCTAGTAACAGCTGCTTGCTCAGAGGAAAGTAGTTCTAGCAATAACGAAAATGGAGATTCAAGTGAAGACGTAGAGCAAGTGTTAAAAATCGCCAACGACCAGGAACCTGCCGGGCTAGATCCTCATAAAACACCTGCACACTCATCAGTTCGGGTATATTCCAAGGTTTATGAAGGACTAGTAACATTTGATAAGAACATGGAAATTAAAGGTCAATTAGCCAAGAGTTGGGACCAACCAAATGAAAAAACATATATTTTTAACTTGGTTGAGGGTGTAAAGTTCCATAATGGACGTGAAATGAAAGCAGAAGATGTTTTATACAGTTTTGAACGTATATTAAATGAAGAAACTGCTTCCCATATAAAATCTTACTTTTCTAACGTTGATAAAATAGAAGTTGTAGATGATTATAAAATTAAATTCACATTAAAGGAACCATCTGCAACATTTCTAAATTATTTAACTAACTCTAGTGCAGCAGTGGTTGCTAAAGAAGTGGTAGAAGAAAATGGTGACCTACAACAAGTTGCTGTTGGAACAGGCCCTTTCAAGTTTGTTGAGTGGGTTCCGGATAACAGCGTAACACTTGAAAAAAATGAAAATTATTATATAGACGGACAACCAAAACTTGATGAAGTTATCTATTACACCATGAAGGAAGAGGCAGCAAGATTATCTGCTATTCGAACAGGCGAGATTGATATGACTACTTTGACAGCAAAATCTGCTTCTTTACTTAAAGATCAAAAAAATATGAATATTATTGATTATCAATCTTTAGAATATAGTTACGTAGGTTTCAACGTCGCAAAAGAACCATTTAATAATGAAAAAGTGAGGCAGGCATTAAGTTTAGCAACTGACCGTAAAAGCGTTGCAGATATAGTATGGGATGGTGATGCAATTATTTCTGGACCTGTAGCTCCTTCCATGGGGGATTGGGCAATTGATGTTGCTAAAGAAGAATTATATCAACGTGATATTGAAAAAGCAAAAAAATTACTTGCAGAAGCAGGTTTTCCAGACGGTTTTAAGACAGAAATAACCACCGCTTCAACATATGCAGATATGGTTGACACTGCTCAATTGCTACAACAACAGTGGAAAGAAATTGGAGTAGATGCAACGATTAATCAAATTGAATGGGGCGAGTATATAGATACATGGTCTAATACTTCTGCTGATATTTTAATAGGTCGTAATGGATCTGGAACTGACCCAGACAGGGCTTTAAACTATTTCTTCCATACAAACGGTTCTGCCAACGTATGGAATTTCTCAAATACAAAATTTGACCAATTGGTAGAGAAGGGAAAGCAAACACTTGATCATGCACAGCGCAAAGAAATTTATAACGAAGCACAACGAAAGTTAATTAATTTATCACCAAACTTGTTTTTGGTTTCTCCAATGAAGTATGTTGCGGTTAGCAATTCTGTAGAAAACTTTAAACCTTATCCACATAATGGGGAAGATATCTCGAACGTTTCTAAAAAATAAATTGAAGTGCTGCTTTAAGCAGCACTCTACTCTCTTAATAAGGGTGAATCTAAGTGTATACATATATTTTAAGAAGAACATTAATGTTATTCCCAGTACTGTTCGGTGTATCAATTTTCATCTTTTTTATTATGCGAATTGTCCCTGGAGATCTGGCTTTAACAATTCTAGGAACAGACGCAACGCCTGAAGCAGTTGAACAACTTAGAAAAGATTTTGGTCTTAATCTACCAATATACCAGCAATATCTTAATTGGATAGGTGGCGTATTGACGGGAGATTTCGGAGAATCTATGAGAACAGGTAAAGCAGTATTACCAGATATCTTAAACCGTTTTAAATTGACATTTGAATTAACCCTGATTTCTGCTTTCATTTCCTGGATTATTGCTATACCTTTAGGGATAATCGCAGCGATGAGAAGAAATAGTAATATCGACTTCGGAGTGAGAATTATTTCGTTACTAGGCGTATCAGTACCTAATTTCGCATTGGCAACTGTTATTATATTAGTTTTAGCATTGACATTTTCTTATAGTCCACCTGTAGGGTACGTTGGTTTGTTTGAAGAACCTTTCAAAAATCTTGAAATTATGATAATACCCTCTATCGTCCTAGGAACTTCGATGGCAGGTGCAGTAATGAGAATGACAAGGTCTTCTATATTAGAAATTTTGAGACAAGACTTTATTCGTACTATTAGAGCAAAAGGTGCAAAAGAAAAGATAGTTATCTTTCAACATGCACTAAAGAATGCCATGATCCCTATCTTAACAATTATTGGATTACAAATAGGGACCCTTTTAGGTGGGACAGTAATAATCGAACAAATTTTCTCGTTACCCGGCCTTGGCCAATTGGTACTTACAGCTATCACTCAAAGAGACTTTATAGTTGTTCAAGGGGCTGTGTTATTTATAGCATTTGTGTTTGTCATGATTAATCTACTTGTAGATATTCTTTACTCTTATTTAGATCCAAGAATAAGCTATAAATAAGAACCTATTATTTAGAGAGAGTGATTTTATGAAACAGTTCTTAAAAAAATTAATTCAAGATAAAGTAGGATTACTTGGAGCTATTGGAATCGCCTTAGTAATTTTAATAGCATTGTTAGCCCCATTAATAGCACCCTACAGTCCTGAACAAATGTTTACTAAACACGCTATGGAAAGCCCAAGTGCTCAATTTATCTTTGGTACGGATGAATTTGGGAGAGATATTTTTTCTAGAATCGTATACGGCGCACAAGTTTCACTCCAAGTTGGGCTTATTGCCGTTGGAATAGGTGCGTCTCTAGGTTTGTTATTTGGATTGATAAGTGGATATTTCCAAGGTAAGGTAGATCAAATTATTATGCGAATAATGGATGTCTTTTTTGCTTTCCCCGACATTCTTCTTGCGCTAGCAATTGTTGCTGTTTTAGGACCAAGTGTAACAAATACAATGATTGCCATTGGAATTGTTTTCACTCCAGTCTTCACAAGAATAGTTAGAGGAACAGTAATTGGTGTTAATGAAAATGAATATATAACCAATGCAGTTGCAATTGGAGTCTCACCTATAAAAATTATATTTAAGCATATTACGCCGAATATCATGGCTCCATTTATTGTACAAGTTACATTGGGACTATCTGGAGCAATTTTAACTGAAGCATCATTAAGTTTTTTAGGACTTGGTGTACAACCACCAAATCCATCCTGGGGGGTAATGCTTAATTCAAGCCGAGCTTATATGGAATTTGCACCATGGACTATTCTGTTTCCCACTGTCGCTATAGTTTTCACTATATTTTGTTTTAATTTATTTGGTGATAGTTTAAGAGATATACTAGATCCAAAACTTAAATAAACTATGTAAAATAGGGGTGTTTTATAAATGCAGAAGACTATAGGTATAGGTTTAATGTCTGGGACTTCGCTAGACGGTATTGACGCAGTTCTCGTTGAATTAGAAGGATCGGGTGACAATATAGATGCAAAAATCATCGATACTTTAACAAAACAATACTCTAAAGAAGTTCGTGAAGAGATACTAAAGTTATGTTCGCCGGATACAGCAGACTTACAAAAAATATGCTCCATGAATGTATTTCTGGCGCGTGAATTTAGTCTAGCTGTATTTGAGTTATTAGAAAAAGCAAATGTGTCGAATAATGAAGTGGACTTTATTAGTTCTCACGGGCAAACAATATATCATCATCCATTTCAAGGAGATGACAAAGTTGATGTCCCCGGAACCTTACAAATTGGGGATTTATCTGTACTTTCAGAAGAAACTGGGATAGCAGTAGTTGGGGACTTCCGTACAGCTGATATGGCAGTTAACGGTCAAGGAGCACCACTAGTTTCGTACGTGGATTATTTACTATTTAGCAGTAATTTAAAATCACGTGCCATACAGAATATTGGTGGAATAGGAAACGTTACGTATATACCCAAGAAAAGTTCCAAAGACTCAATTCGTTCTTTCGATACAGGACCAGGGAACATGGTAATTGATGAAATTATTTCAAGAATTACAAGCGGCAATGAAAGTTATGATAAAAACGGCAAAATGGCATACTTAGGTACTATTAATCAAGAGTTATTGAACAACTTGATGGAACATGAATACTTTTCGTTGGCCCCTCCAAAAACCACCGGAAGGGAATTATTTGGGAAAACATATGTTGATAATATTCTCAACAAATTCAGCCATATAAAACCTGAGGATTTAGTGACAACGATTAGTGAGTGGACAGTTGTGTCAATTGTGCATAGTTACAGAGAATTCTTAGAAAAAGCAGATTACCAAATTGATGAAGTAATAGTTGGTGGCGGCGGAAGCTATAACTCTTATCTGTTAGAGAGATTAAAACATCACTTGCCAAACACCGAGGTTCACACGCATGAACAATTTCATATCTCCAGTGATTTCAAGGAAGCTTTAGCCTTTGCAATATTAGGCTACCAGTGTATTCATGCGAATTACAACCAAATTCCTTCTGCAACCGGATCTGATAGACCAGTAATAATGGGGAAAATTGCATACACTCAACCCGAAGCATTTAATCGTATGGACTCTTCAAGGAGAGGGTTAAAATGAAAAATATATTAGAAATTATAAATCTCACAATAGATGTAAACATCGATAAGCGAAAGTTTAATGTAGTAAATAAAATAAATTTGTCTGTTAAAAAGAAACAAAAGTACGGCATAGTTGGTGAGTCGGGAAGTGGCAAGAGTTTAACAGCCTTATCCATCTTAAATTTACTCCCCGATGCATTAAATGTTGGGGATGGAGAAATCATTCTTAATGGTACAACTAATCTAACAAATCTCTCAAAGAAGGAAATGCTAAAAATTAGAGGAAATGAAGTATCTATGATATTTCAAGAACCAATGACTGCGTTAGATCCCCTGTTTACAATTGAACATCAAATCGCAGAAGTACTGAGATTTCATGGAAAATATACTAAGAAGCAGGCTCAGGGTTTAATAATTGATATGTTAGATAAGGTAGGCTTCGCTAAGCCTGAGAAATTATTAAAAAACTACCCACACGAACTATCAGGTGGAATGAGACAAAGAGTAATGATTGCCATGGCGCTTATTTGTAAACCAAAACTAATTATAGCAGATGAACCAACAACAGCTTTGGATGTGACTATACAAGCACAAATTCTAGAACTAATGAATACGTTAACCGAGGATTTTAACACTTCTATATTAATGATCACACATGACTTAGGAGTAATTGCGGATACGTGTGAGCGAGTAGCAGTAATGTACGCTGGGGAAATAGTAGAGGAAGCTTCAGTTATAGAATTATTCGATAATCCGACTCACCCTTATTCAAAAGGTTTATTAGATTCTGTAAAATCATTAGGCGATAGAACGACTAAGTTATACTCTATCCCGGGCAATATTCCGACGCCAAATCAATTGAGTAAGTCTGGTTGTCGTTTTGCTTCTCGATGTCCACATGTAATGGATATTTGTCACCAGGAAGACCCTCCATTATTCCCAGTAAAAGAAGACCATACAAGTAAATGCTGGCTTTATGCAACGGAGAGGCAGGTTAACACATATGAGTACAAGTAACGCAATACTAAAAGTAAAGGATTTAAAGAAACACTTTCCAAAAAAAGAAGGAATGTTTAACAGAACTAAAAACTATGTTCGCGCTGTGGATGGCGTAAGCTTTGAAATAAATGAGGAGGAAACATTTTCACTAGTTGGTGAAAGTGGTTGTGGTAAATCTACAACTGGCCGTTCTATTCTAAGACTACATGAACCTACCTCAGGTGAAATTCTATATAGCGGGAAAAATATATTGGATTATACTAAAAGAGATTTCCGAAAGATTAGAAAAGACCTACAGATGATATTCCAAGACCCATATAGTTCATTAAACCCTAGAATGACGGTTAAAAATCTTTTGCTTGAACCACTTCTAACTCATAATATTTGCTCAAAAAAGGAAGCAACAGAAAGAATTATAGATATTGTAGATAAAGTAGGGTTGACTAAAGAACAAATTAACCGCCACCCTCATGAATTTAGTGGTGGCCAGCGTCAACGGATAGGAATTGCCAGAGCACTTATTTTAAAACCAAAAATTGTAATCCTTGATGAAGCTGTATCGGCTTTAGATGTTTCCATACAAGCGCAAATACTAAACCTCTTAATTGATCTTCAAAAGGATTTAAAATTAACTTACGTGTTTATATCTCATGACTTAAATGTAGTAAAGCATGTGAGTGACCGTGTGGGGGTAATGTATCTTGGACAAATGATGGAGATGGCCAGCACTGCATCACTTTATGGTAATCCTTTACATCCGTATACAAAGTCACTACTATCAGCCATACCATCAATAGACCCTACAGAAAAAAGAGAACGAATTATTTTGCAAGGCGATGTTCCTGATCCATCTAATCCACCATCTGGCTGTCCGTTTAGACTTAGATGTCCGAACGCTTACGACCATTGTGCAACAGAGAAACCAATTTTCAGGGAAGTTGAGTCAAATCATTGGGTGGCATGTCACTTATATAATTAGACCTAGATATAGTTAAATCTGATTCAGGTATATTACGAAAGTACTAAGCAATCTAGCATGACACAAAGGAATATAAGTGAATAAAATAATTTAGCTTTCATTGAAAAATATTAGCATTTTTGCAATGCATATAAGTATTTTGAAGATAGCCGATATATAATTTCAAGTAAGGGGATTAACATTCTATGGAACTTTCGAGTTTAACTACTGAAAAGCGTAACGTAAATAGTATGGAATTGGACAAGATGTCAACAATGGAGATTTTAACCACCATAAATCAGGAAGATAAGAAGGTAGCTGAGGCTGTAGAAAAAGTTCTCCCTAATATAAATGAATCTGTTGAACAGATATGTAAAGCATTGAAAAAAGGTGGTCGCCTTTTCTATGTAGGGGCTGGGACAAGTGGTCGTCTTGGTGTGATTGATGCATCTGAGTGCCCCCCTACTTTCATGACACCACCAGAGATGGTACAAACTGTTATGGCCGGGGGAAATGAAGCATTTTTCAATGCTGTTGAAGGGTCAGAGGACAATGAGACACAGGGCGCTGAGGATATAAAAGCGAAAAGACTTTCAGGCAAAGACGTTGTAATTGGTATTACCGCTAGCGGTCGAACACCATACCCGATTGGTGCATTGAAATACGCTCGTGAAATTGGCGCATACACAGTATCACTAACATGTAATGAGAATTCATTAATCAGTCAATTTTCCACTAGCGTAATAGAAGTTGTCGTTGGTCCTGAAGTTCTAACAGGATCAACCCGGATGAAGGCAGCAACAGCTCACAAAATGATTTTGAATATGATTAGTACAACAACCATGATAAAACTGGGTAAAGTTCATGAAAACTTGATGGTTGATGTACACGCTAGCAACTATAAACTTAAGGAGCGTGCGAAGCGTACTATCATTGACATCACTGGAGTTTCGTACATTGAGGCAGAAAATACATTGAAATTAACTAATAACGAGGTTAAACCAGCAATTGTAATGATTAATGGAGGAGTTGCATACCAGGAGGCACTGGAAGCAATCCGTTATAGTAATGGATATGTCCGGGAAGCTATTAACTATGCTAAGAAGCAAAATGTTTGATGTAGTCTCAATCATTTAATGAAACTCTGGTTTAAAGCAATACATAAGAATAGCCAGGAACATTAAATGACCCATAAGTATGAGACTAAAGAGAAACTATGCTGCTTTCATCCTAATTTTATAGGGTGAATGGCAGCTTATTTTTGTGTAAGTTCTATATTTTCTAGAACAATAGAATTATTAAAATGTCTTCCGTTTCATTCTGCAATTGAATTGACTTGTATATCATGTGGGGATATATACACCTATAGACAAGAAAAAAATACCCACTTATCTCAATTACAATCTAATAAAGAAGGTTAGTAATTTACAACTTTTGGGCGAGGGTTATCAATTGATCAACAAGTGGAAATGAAATTTTTAATTAACGCCCAGACGAATACAGGCAAACTGCGCGGGACAGAAGAACCGCTGTCCCTCACCCCAACTCCGGGTAAAACAGGACTTTGCCGAAGGTTTCTTTTTTGTTTACGATGGCGTCGAATGTTGCGGGGCCTTGTGCTAAATGTAGTCGGTGGGATATGATCGGTTCTACATTTAGTTGTCCAACACTCATATAATGGATGGTAGAGGTCCACTCTTTGCCTGGGAATGGCGACGAGATAGCATTCCACGAACCCAGTACAGTTAATTCATTACGCACTATTTTTTCAAAGTAAAACCGCTCGATTTTAATATCGGCATATGGTATGCCCATAAACACTACTTCCCCGCCTTTCTTAGGAAGTGCAAATACCTGCGCTGAGGTTATTGGTGAACCCGCAGATTCTATGGCCACATCTACTCCCAGTCCACTTGTATGGCGGCTGATTTGCTCATGAGCAGGGCTGACCAATGAATTTACCAGGACATCTGCGCCTAATTCTCCAGCAGCTTCAAGCTTTGCATCATCAATGTCTATGGCATATACCTTCTTCGCTCCAAAAATTTTTGCCCATTGAATTGCAAGTAACCCAATATTTCCACAGCCCATTACAGCCACTTCTGCTCCCGGCTGCATCGTTGTCCGATAAAAACCGTGCGCAACAACTGCCGACGGTTCAACCATTGCTGCTGTATCAAAGTCTACGCTGTCCGGCAACGCTAGTACGTTTTGAGCTGGTAATTTCACGAATTCTGCATATGCCCCGGGATGGCGCGCACCGATAACCGTTAGTTTTTCACAGCGGGCAAGTTCGCCTTTCAAGCAGCTCGGGCAATGCCCACAATTATAAGTAGGACATCCAACAACCCGATCACCTGCCTTAAAGCAATCAACTGCTGATCCAACCTCCGCTACTTCCCCGGTAAATTCATGACCAAATGTCATTCCTTCCACGTATGGTCCCAATTTATTAAATCTGGAAATGTCCGATCCGCATATACCTGCAGCTTTCACCTTAATAATTACATCGTCTGCAGTATCAATGGTCGGTGCTTCTGACTCTTCAAAACGTAAATCCTGCTTGCCATAAAGGTTCAGGGTTCTCATTTAATCACTTCCTCCTTCGCTTCGATCAGCTGGCCGAACTTCCAGAATCAGCCTTGTTTTTGCCGCGAAAAATAAGGTTATATAAAGCGAATCCGACTACCAGTGTGTTAAAAAATATCTGGTATTCAAAATAAATATCTCCGATTACTTCCATTGGTCCGAGCATAAATCCCAACATTGACTCTACCATGCTATCAACCTCGCTTCTTTATTATAAATGTACATTTAATTCCAGTTTATCCACTCGAATCACTACCATTTCATAACATTATTCAACGGGTGTAAGCAGAACTTTTATCGCCTCACCGCTCTTGATTGCTTGGTAAGCCGCTTCCCATTGCGTAATATCAAATTCATGTGTGACCATCGCTTTAGCATTTACGCTGCCATTGTTCATCAGTTCAAGGGACGGCTCCCAGTCAGCAGGCTTTTGACTTCTGCTTCCGAAAATACTAATCTCTTTTTGAATGATTTTTTCTAAATCAAAAGGGATTTCAGACTTCGCAAATATTCCAACCTGCGCATACTGACCTTTCTTACGTAATAAATCGAGTCCTTGTTTTGCCGCAGGAACCGCGCCAGAGCACTCAAAAACCACATCTGCTCCGTAGCCGTCTGTTAACTGGTTAATTAATTCGGTAAGATCCTGCTCCTGCGTATTCACAACATAATCGACACCTAATTCTTTTGCCTTATCAAGACGAACTTGGTCATTCGTTAGACCAGTTACAATAACTGTTGCGCCGCGACTTTTGGCAATCTGAGCAGTGAACAGCCCAATCGGTCCCGGTCCAATCACGACTACGATATCTTCAGGCTTAATTTCTGTTTTGGAAACCGCATGGTGCGTACATGCTAGCGGTTCTGTCATTGCAGCAGATTGATAATCTACGTTTTCAGGAAGTTTATGAACACTTTCTTCACGAGCGATCAAATACTTTGTAAACCCTCCATTCTGCTGTGTTCCTAACCCTTTCCGATGGTTACATAAATTGTAGTCCCCAGCTCGACAATATTCGCATTCACCACAAATATAGAAAGTAGTTTCTGAAGTTACACGATCTCCCAGTTTGAATGAAGTTACTGCTTCTCCAAGTTCAACTACAATACCTGAAAATTCATGGCCTAACGTTACAGGGACACCCACTTTGTAATGTCCCTCATACGTATGAATATCAGATCCGCAGATTCCTGCATATTTCACTTCAATTTTGACCTGATTCTTACCTGGAAGAGGTTCTTCTCTTTCAAGAACCTCCAAATTACCAAATCCGAGTTCTGTTTTGACTAACGCTTTCATATGGAACTCCTCCTGTGTAATGAAATCTATCATTCGTTAATTAAACAAACTAAACAGTTTAAAGATTAAATAGTTGATAATATTTCCACCCTGATCAATACTTGATATTTTTGTAGATCCTTCAGGCATGTTAAAGTCAGCATTAACTGCCATTTCTGTGAAAATTGGAGCTACATCTGTCGCGATATACAAGGAAATCGCAATCATAATCGTTCCGGCAATGACAGAATGAACGATATTTCCTCTTGCTGCTCCAACGATAAACGCAACAATAAATGGTATCGTTGCCAAGTCACCAAATGGTAATAATGAATTACCTGGTAAGATAACCGCCAATACGACCGTTATTGGAACAAGGATTAATGCTGTTGAAATGACAGCCGGATGTCCAAGAGCAACCGCCGCGTCTAGTCCAATATAAATTTCTCTGTCACCAAATCGTTTGTTTAACCATTCACGTGCTGATTCCGATACAGGCATTAAACCTTCCATCAGAATTTTAACCATACGAGGCATTAACACCATAACTGCAGCCATCGCCATACCTATTTCGATTATCTCGCCTGCATTGTACCCTGCAAGGAACCCAATAGCTGCTCCAAGAAACAGTCCGATGAAAATCGATTCACCAAAAATACCAAACCTTTTCTGAATCGTATCCGGATCCGCATTCCAATTTCGAATACCAGGAATTTTTTGCAGACCTTTTACCAGGAAAATACCTGGTGCATACGAAATCGTACTGCCAGTTGCAATCGAAACGCCAGGTAGTTCATAAAATTCACTTACCATCGGAGCAGTCCAGTCAGCAACTTTCAGACAGATTACCTGGAAAATTACTGCCGCTATTAATCCTTGAACGATGCTTCCGGATATTGCATATACCATTGCGGCCATAAATGTATAATGCCAATAGTTCCAAATATCCACATTCATCGTTTTGGTCGTCTTTGAAAATAGCATGACAACATTTACTACTAAACCGAGAGGAATGATAAATGCGGCAACAATTGAAGCCCAAGCGATTGACGAGGAAGCTGGCCACCCTACATCGATGACATTTAACGTTACGCCCATTTGTTCAACCATACCTTGAGCAGCTGGACCAAGATTATTAACGAGTAGATCAATTACTAGGAAAATACCAACAAATGCTACCCCGATTGTTAGTCCCGATCTGAATGCTTTCCCTGGCTTTTGACCGAAGAACAAACCTAATAGAAAAATTGCAATCGGTAATATAACAGTTGCCCCTAAGTCGAGGAAACTTTGAATAAATTCAACAAAACCTTCCATCGTTTCTTCCCCCTTAGCTGTAAATCCCGATTTCCCTTATAAAGAAAAATCGAGATTCAAGCATAGTTTTTAAACCTTATTTTTGAAGCTCTTCAAGAATTTGTTTCTTCGTATCTTCAACACCAATACCTGTTAAAAATGAACGAGCGTTAATTACAGGGAATGGATATTCTTTTTTCGTCATTGCTGTTGTTACTAGCAAATCCGCTGTATCCACATGGCTTCCTACCTCTGTTATTTTAATCTGAACCAAGTCTAGTTTCAGGTTGTGTTCTTTCGCCATATCTTCAATCGCACCGTTCACAACGGTTGATGTAGCAACACCTGCGCCACAAGCTACCAATACCTTCTTTTTATTCATTCTTACTCACCTCCTTTAAGTGCTGCGATACCAAGTCGATCTTTTACTACTTGTTTAATCGCAGTTTTATCTCTTTCACTAGCCAAATACTTCAACGTATCAGCATGCTGAAAAACCTGCATTAATTTTTGCAATAACGGCAGCTGTTCATCCGCTTTATCCATCGCAAGCATGAACACAACTTTCACAGGCGTTGTTTCACTTTCATCACCCATAACACCGAATTCTACCTGCTCTTTTAAAATTGCGATGCTGATTGCCTTTTGATTTACATGTTCAAAATCTGTATGCGGAATTGCCACGGAACATCCTCCAGTTGGCAGCCCAGTTGCAAATTCATTTTCTCTGGCAATAATTGCTTGGGTGAAACTACTCTTTACCAGCTTTTTCTCTTCTAAATTCCTGCTCATTACTGTTAAAATATCTTCTTTCGTGCTGCCTTCCACATCTAAGAGAATGACAGATTCGTCAAAAAATACCTCTCCCATATTCACACCTCATATCGTTGTTTTCATTTATTCACCAGAAAATAATTGAATGGTTTCATAAATATCTCTGATGGAACTGTTCCTAATTATGTTCGTTCGATCCTGCTCAGATGCCGCCAGTTTCAGCAGCTGCATTAAAGCATGGATATGTTGTTGTTTATCTACAGCTGCAATTACAACGATTAAATTAATGGTATAGTCGGTTGTGAACTGCACACCATCAGTCAGACGAAGTAAGCTCATCCCCACATCGCTTGCCCCATCTTCTGGAGCAGCATGCGGGATTGCTATGTTCGGACCGATTACTATATATGGATCATGGTCATTATTCGTAATCATTGCTTCAATATAATCCTGTGTTATCTTGCCGCTGCGAACTAACGGCTGGGAAGCAATTCGAATCGCTTCGTCCCAGGATTTCACAGCACTTCTAACCGTAATGTGTTCTGGTAAAATAAGCTCGTCTAAATTTAATGGTTTATTGGCTTCTTGATGATCTCCTAAAACTAACTCATCTCGATTAACATACATCTGCAGATCCTCAGCCAACGCTTTTTCATTCTGAATTTCTGCATGACGCTTTATTATTTCCAATAAATGCGGCACATCAATATCGTTTGGAATATATCCATATAACTCCATCATCACCTGTTTTCTTAACTGCTGCTTTTCTTTATCTCCAAGAAATGCCTTTGAAATAAACAGCTTCTTCTCCGTTTCTAACGATAACGTGGAAAATACGATGTCATATTCTAATTGATAATTCAAAAACTCACGAACAGACAGGGAGTCGAGAAATACAAATTCCGAAAACAGCTTGCGTAATTCATTAAACATTAGCTTGGATACCGATACGCCTTGAGGACATACCACAATTGCTTTTATCTTTTCCCCAATACTGTCACCCTGTTTACTCATCCAGCCGCCGACCAGCATCGTGATGAACGTTGTTTCGCTTTCCGGAATGTCACTGCCAATTAATTTTTCAAGCGGTCCTGTTGATTGTTTGAGCAGGTGATGCAATTCGGTGAATTCTTTAGTTAATCCATCCTGAAAACTAGTTGTTACGGTTAATTGATACTTAATACGATAATAAGCAGGTTTGATATGCTGAAGCAGTTTCTCAAGCAGCTGCTCCCGTTCCTGAAAATAAATACATGCTCTTTTTTCAAAGATCTGCAGCATATGATCAATTGCCGGAACGATATCGCTAATAGATTCATCCAGCTCGATTTCTGAGTAATATACATTAGTTGTTAATAAATGCAGCGTTATGAATAAACGCTCGAAAAGTGGAATTTCTTCATAATCGTATAAAATATCTTCTGTTGCCAGGTATTCTTTTGTATCCGAAACTTCTTCATACTTGATAGAAAAATCATTAATGAAATTACCCTTTTCAATTCTTCTAAGTATTAATAGAAGAATATATGGCATCGTTTCCATTTTCTCGTCAGTAAACTTCAAACTTAATCTGTTTTCTACATTTTCAATTCGATTATGAAATTCTGCTATTTCATTGTCCTGAATGTTTGCAAGCTTTTTAACCATACTTAAACCGTTATTCATTTGCCTCAATTGATAGATGATATGAATTAGTAGCTTGCGAACCTGAAACTCTTTCCCTTCCAATAGATAACCAGACTTTCTGGTATAACGAATGCTTAAATTATAGGGATCTACATAAGCCTGCGCTTGCTTCATATTGGCAAGGACCGTGTTTTTGCTGACTCCAAGTTCACTGGAAAAATCGTTGAGTGCTAATTCCTCTTTGTAGCCAATGAGCATGATCAAAATAAGCTGAATCCGTTCGTTTTCCGGAATCACAGCATTATCCAGGTCAACCGTCTTGTCTAGATTGAGCTGACTGAAAACCGATGGATTAATAATAAACTGACCTTGTCTTGTTCTTTCGATTACAGGAAGATTATTGATCATAAACCACTCATTAATCTTTGTAACACTGTAACCAAGCTGCCTGCGGGATAAGTCGTACTTCTTCTCAAGTGCAGCGCTGGAAACATTAGGATTACTTATAATTTCATCTAGAATTTTCTTATTACGATAAGTAAGCGTCATTCGTAATCGCTCCTTCACTAAATATTCTATCAACAAAAAAACATAAATGAATGCGTTTTCATCACAAGCAAACGAACAGTTTATGTACAACCTTGTGCTTTAGGGACACAGGGACGGTTCTTCTGTCCCGGTGCGGGACAGAAGAACCGTCCCTCTCGTCCCAAACCAGATAGGTTGTTTCTTTATTTTGCTCGAATACCGTGCTAGTAGTTTATACAAGTAATCTTCACGCTCATATATTAAGAGTGACCTCACGTGAAAGGAGGTGTTTTTCATGAAAGCACAAGATTTAGTCCAATGTCCTGATGGTTGTTGTCAAGGTGACGAGTTACTTTGTCTTTCAATCCCATGTCCGGTTAGTATTGTAATACTTGGACTTGAGCTCCAATTAGAATTGCCTTGTCTAAAATTAACTTCCCCAAATGACTTAACACAAGAACAAACACAACAAGTAAGAAATGTACTAACTAATTTACTCCAGAACCTAGGAACAACCGCAGCACAATAAACACACTCAATAAAGTTGGACAAGGAACCCATACAAAAAAGAACAGTTGCATGCAGCAACTGTTCTTTTTTATGAAAGGGACAGAGGGACGGTTCTCTTGTCCCACCATTCTGTCCTAATTTATTCAACTGCGTCATACACATTATTTAGAGGTGATATTGTATGGAGAGATTAAAAAATCGTGTTACAAATGACACTTATAAGATGCTGGAATCACTAATATATTTAAAAGAAAATATAAATGAACTAACCAGGAAACAATCTAATTATCTATTATTAGCAATTGTTTCTGTCGCCATGTTAATAGTCGCTATATTATATTTTATTAGGATACATCCGTCTGGAAACATTTTATTTATAACATCTGATTTTTTCGGGGATTTCTACCGTATTATGCTTACTGTTATATCCGTAACGCTTTGCCTTAAATACGTAAATTGTAAAAAGGAAATTGATAAAGCAAAAGCTAACTTAGAGGAGCTGCGGTTAGAGTCTATCACTCACCTGAAAAGTTCCTGGCATTTGAATGACAATTCTAAACTCAGAGATGAGATATCTGAAGTAATGGAGGAGCATGGTATTAATGTAAGATTTAAGTTCGATAAAAAAATCCCACTTAACCCCGCATCAGATCTTCCAAATAAACAACCAGCTTCTTCCGATTATGAATACCGATCAACGTATAAACATGACTCACATAGTCCCGAATAGTTTTCTCACTCAGGTTAAGCTTCGCAGCTATTTCATGGTTTTTGTGCTTTTGAAGAATCAGAAAAAGAATATCCACATATCGATCTTTAATATCGAAACCCTGATCTATCAATTTTATTTTCAATAATTGCTTCTTATATAAATAACGGGATTGAATTTCATTAATCAGCACTTTAGCTATTTCTCCTGCCAAGACGAACTGACCTTTACTGACATGAACAATTTCGGTGATAATTTTTTCCTGATCAAAATAGGTTAACAGATATCCATCAACATTTTTTTCAATTCCATCGATGACTAGTTCTTCATTGTATGTATCCATCAAATAAATTAGCTTGATTTCCGGTAACGAATTTTTCACTAAACCAACAAGCCCGCTAACATTATTTTTCTGTCCCGTACATAAAAGGACAACAGATGGGTTCTTTTGAGTAATTTCCGATAGAATAACGTTTTCATCTGTTACCAGACCAATAAATTCAACATCTTTTTGTTTTACTAATTTCAATTTATCGTATAACACACTGGTTTGGTCAAACAGCATAGTTTTTATCATCGTACGTCACTCCATCTCCACAAAATACACCTTCACCCATTATATCGGACTAATTACCTAATTACTTTAGTTCATTTCCAAATAAAATGCAAATTTACTGAATAAAGGGACAGAGGGACGGTTCTCTTGTCCCTTTCCTTTTATCCATTCTTTCCATAGTCGTTTCATCTCATTCGTTTCGACCTTCTGTAACAACTCCAATTATACAGGCAACCATCTCTCATTTTTTCTCCCTCAACCAATTTCAACAAATTAACGGCCGCATTATAGTTACCAAGGCGGGACGCTTTCCCTTTTTCCTGCAGTTCCCCTACATTCAATCAGTAAGTCCGGAAATACTGTTACTTTAACGTAAAGACTAAATTTAAGATGTCATTGATAATGTGTTTTCAACTTACAGAAATCGACAACCAATGGGACAAAAGAACCGTCCCTCTGTCCCCTCTTCTTCCCTAATCCCCGCTAAACTGCTAAACTTATAGGAACGAAGAAAAAATGGGTGATTACATGACAAACGTTGTAAAAATATCGGTGCGGCATCTGGTGGAATACGTGTTTCGAAGTGGGAGTATTGAGTCTGGCGGCTTCCGTTCGTCGACACCGCTAACAGATGGTACGAAAGCACATCAGAAGATACAAAAAACTTACAGCAGCAATGACCAAAAGGAAGTCTACTTAAAAACAGAGATTCCCCATGAAGATATAATCATGCAAGTGGACGGTCGCGCAGACGGATTGCTTTTACAGGAGGACGACTCGGTAATCGTCGATGAAATCAAGTCCACTTCACGCGCGCTTGCTGCGATTACAGAGGATTCCTATCCGGTACACTGGGCTCAAGCTATTTTTTATGCGTATATTTATGCGAAAGATCAAGAGCGCGAGCAAATGACCATTCAGCTGACGTATGTACAAATCAGAACAGAAGAACAGAAACAGTTTAGGCGCACGATGACCTTAACAGAGCTTGAAAACTTTATCATGGATGTAGTCAGTCAGTACGCTTCATACGCCAAAGCGAAGACTCAGCATATAGTGGACAGAAATTTGAGCAGTAAAGAGCTAGCCTTTCCATTCGGCGAATATCGGGAAGGTCAGCACAAGCTTGCGGGATCCGTCTATAAAACGATCCTCGAGAAAAAAGTTTTGTTTGCCAAGGCTGCAACTGGCATCGGAAAAACCATTTCCACTGTTTTCCCAGCAATTAAATCGATCGGAGAAGGCACCCTCCAGCGCATTTTTTACCTGACTGCAAAAACCATTACCAGAACCGCCGCCGAGGACGCGTTCCGGTTGTTAATTGAAAATGGCCTGAAGATAAAAGTTGTCACCATTACTGCAAAAGCTAAAATATGTTTTCAGGAAGAAACGATTTGCAACGCTGAGCACTGTCCGTTTGCAGATGGTTATTATGACCGGATTAACGGAGCAATTCTGGATATTTTTCAAAACGAATCACTGATGACCCGGCCAGTAATTGAAGCATACGCACGGAAACATACGGTTTGTCCGTTCGAATTTTCGCTCGACCTTGCTTATACTGCCGATGCGGTCATCTGCGATTATAATTATATATACGACCCTAGAGTGTCTTTGAAACGGTTAATTGAAGACCAGAAAAAACAATCGGTACTGCTCGTCGATGAAGCGCATAACCTGGTTGATCGTGCTCGGGAAATGTACTCGGCGGTTTTGTTTAAATCATCGTTTTTACAGGTGCAAAAGGAATACAAAGATATAAATTCGGCAGTTGCTAAAGCAGCGAAAGCCGTCAACGTAAGTCTCGCAGAAAAGCGAAAAGAAGAGTATATCGTAGAAAAACAACTCGATGAAGACCTGGCAGTTCTGGTGGAAAAGTTCACAGAAGTGGCAGAAGAAGAATTGATTCAAAGCGCGGATTCCGATGAGCAATTAGTGGATACATATTTTGCTGCCAGCACCTTCGCAAAAATCTGCCGGCTTTACGATAAACGCTTCGTCTCCTATGTAGAATTAAACGAGAACGATGTAATGATCAAGCTCTTTTGTTTAGATCCATCGTACCTTCTGCAGCAAATGGGAAAGGGCTTCCGCTCTAAAGTTTTCTTTTCGGCAACTCTTACACCAGCAGATTACTATAAAAACTTGCTCGGAGGAACCCAGGAAGACTATGTGCTCTCGATTCCTTCTCCATTTGTTCATGAAAATGCAGATATTCTGATTGAGCCCTTGTCGACCCGCTATCGTGACCGGGAACGCACCATTTTGCCAATGGTTCAGTTTATGCTCGGTGTTCTCAACAAGCAAAAAGGGAATTTCATGATTTTTTTCCCGTCCTATATTTATATGAATAAAGTCTTCGAGGCATTTAAAGCCGAAGCTCCAGATGTAAAAACCATTGTCCAGGAAACTGGCATGTCGGAAGAGCTGCGCGAAAATTTCCTGAGCGCTTTCAAAGCCCACGAAGACGAAGACGCAAGATTAGTAGGATTTGCGGTTCTTGGCGGCGTTTTCTCAGAAGGCGTCGATCTAAAAGGCGATCGCCTTTGCGGCGTCATGGTCGTAGGTGTCGGCTTTCCGCAGATCGGATTCGAACGGGATATCATTAAGGATTATTTCACGAACGAAGGCTTTAACGGCTTCAATTACGCCTACGTCTTTCCCGGTATGAATAAAGTTCTGCAAGCTGGCGGACGACTCATCAGGTCCGAGTCCGATAAGGGAACCATCGCACTAATCGATGACCGGTTCCTGCAGCCAACCTACCAGAAACTGCTCCCAGAAGAATGGCGCCGTTAGCGGGACATAGGGACGGTTCTTCTGTCCCGGAACGGGACAAAAGAACCGTCCCCATGTCCCACCATGTCCCAACCTAAAAGTCTAACGGCCCAGCCATCCTCCATCTACTGCTAATAAATGACCGTGAATATAGGATGATGAGTCTGAGGCAAGAAACACAACGGTGCCTTTAAAATCTTCCGGACTTCCCCAACGTTCTGCAGGAATTCTGTCCAGGATTTGCTTACTTCTAACTGGATCGTCAATTAAAGCTGTATTCATACCTGTTGCAATATAGCCAGGAACAATTGCATTTACATTCACGTTTTGCTTTGCCCACTCATTTGAAAGAGCCTTGGTTAACTGAGCTACTGCTCCTTTGGCAGCTGCATAAGCAGGTACATTTATACCCCCTTGGAATGAAAGTAAAGACGCTACATTTATAATTTTGCCGCTACCTTGCTCTACCATGGCACGTCCTGCTTGCTGAGATAAAATCCACACAGTTTTCAGATTAACATGTAACACATCATCCCAATCTTCCTCTGTGAAATCAACAGCTGGTGACCGGCGCTGTATTCCCGCACAATTAACTAAAATATCAATTTTACCATAGGATTTGATTACCTCTGGAATAGCTTCTTTAACTTGATCTATGTCATCTAAATCACATGGAACAATGGTACACTTTCGGCCGGTAGCTGCTTCAATTTCTTCTTTTACATCGGTCTGCTCAGGATTTCGATTTAAAAGCGCTATATCAGCTCCAGCCTCCGCTAGCGCCATAGCCATTGATTTGCCAATTCCTCTTGTTGTCCCTGTTATAGCCGCAACCTTTCCGTTCAATTGAAATAAATTATTCATTATAAAAATCCTCTCGATGATATGTATCGTTTAATTGTAACATTACTATTTCTAGCAGGACAAGAGGGACAAGGGGACGGTTCTTTTGTCCCTCCCCACTCACCTTCTGCATGCTGCAAGCAGTCGTTCCATTTCCTCCATCTCAGCAGCCGGATCCATTTCCACTTCTTCAATTGCCACCTGTTTACGCTCCAACTCCCTTTTTCGTTTCTGTTCCGTGAACCACTCTGGAACAACTTCAGCAGATGCAGACGCAGAAGCTCCACCGCTATACGACCGCTTCTTTTGCACACTTCCAGCGCGAAACTCCACTTCTTCCGCCTGTGCCGCTTCAACGCCGGAGATCCCCTTTTTTGCCCATGCCTGCAGAATTCCTTTTACATATCCCCAATTACCTTTTCCCTGTTCCAATGCCCGCTTCATCGCGTGCAAAACGAGAGGTTCACCTAAATCAGTAACCCATTGAATGATGTCATTCGCAACATATGGAATCATCGCACCGAAATTATCCTGAAAAAATGCAATCGCGTCTATTGTAGTAGCAGTATTGTTTTGTTTACTTTTCTGTTTAATTAATGGGGCCAGGTTGTGGTCCACTTTGTGGTTCACATTTCGTTCTTCCTGCTGTTCAGAATCACTCACTGTCTCGTACAAACGGACCATTTGATAGAGCGCAGACTGATTTCCAGCTCTGGAAGTTACAATAATATACCCATTCTCTTCTAATTCTTTGCGCGCACGTTTAAAACAACTATCCGTCAATCCAGCCTTATCACACAACTTTGATGCCGCAACCGTAAATTCCTCGCGCCAGCACAATTTATTATTGATATCCGTTAACGTATGCCAAAGCGATCGTGCATTCACCGAAATCGGCTCCAAGTCAATCTTAAAATAAAATTCGTTTATCTGTTTAATATAGTTCATCGTCAACCACCCTTTAAAAAATATCTCTCTACTATCTATAATCGAAACAAGTTTTCAAAAGGTGGCAACAAAATAAAAAAACAGGGACAAAGGGACGGTTCTTCTGTCCCGGCGGGACAGAAGAACCGTCCCTTTGTCCGCTCTCTCCAATACAACATGAGCAAATAAACTTTTTATGAATAGTATATATATTATAAATCCCACAAAAACTACCACCTATTATGGGGAGGAATTGTGAGCAATGACAGATGATTATGTGTTTCAAAACTTAAGTCAATCGAGTATGACGCTTGATGAAGTATTTCAAAACATTGTTCAATATATGAAAAAGGATGTAACGGGGAATTACCGATTGATTTTCGGAACTGACTCGCAGGTCCATACCGATAATACCCTATTCATCACAGGAATTGTCATCCACCGAGCACGCAAAGGCGCATGGGCTTGTATTCGTAAAGTAAAAATACCAAGAAAGATGACCAACCTACATGAACGTATATCACATGAGACAACATTAACGGAAAATGTAGTTTCCCTGTTTTCAGAAGAAAGAAAGCAACAGCTTATTGATATCGTGTTGCCTCATATTTATAAAGGGGCTTCTTTTACCATCGAAGGGCATATCGATATCGGTTCTGGCAGCAGAAATAAAACCCGAGTGTTCGTGAACGAAATGGTTTCACGAATGGAATCCTTAGGACTAGAGCCAAAAATTAAACCGGACGCTGTGGTCGCTAGCAGTTATGCCAATCGGTACACCAAGTGAGAGGGACAAAGGGACGGTTCTTCTGTCCCGGTGCGGGACAGAAGAACCGTCCCTTTGTCCCACCCTTGTCCCACAAAAAAACCTACACATTCACGTGTAGGCTCTCTCCTATGACTTTGCCTCAGCTAACATTCCATGTACCTTTTCCACTTCTTGATCTGAGACAAGCATATAATATACTCCATCTATCATCGTGCCGTCACCTTGCATCATGTAGCTTGTAACGTCCTGCCTTACATCCTTATAATTGAACAGCAGATCCTTCATATCGGCAAAGTCCATATTCGTTGCCATGTTATTTCCAAGCACGTCAATTATGTTATCCATCTTGTTCACAGATGCAACACTTGCTCCCTTATCAATGACTGCCTGTATTACTTTACGCTGGCGTTTCGTACGACCGAAATCACCATCTGGATCCTCGTGTCGCATGCGCACATACCCCATAGTTTTAGGGCCATTAAGCGCTATCTCACCTTTTTCATAATGATAGCCTTTCTTATAAATCCCCTCATCGTACCAGTCCAGCGTGTTATTTACAGTAATACCATTCACAGCGCCAACCAATTCCGTTAGCCCTTCCATGTTCATTTCCACATAATAATCTAACTCTACTTCTAATAGATTCTCAACCGTAGCTATCGACATGTCGACACCGCCAAATGCGTAGGCATGGTTAATCTTATCTTTATATCCTTTACCAACAATCTGCGTCCGAGTATCCCGCGGAATACTTACCAATTGCATTTCATCGTTCTTCGGATCCAACGATAAAACCATTAAAGCATCAGAACGACCACTGTCGCCAGGACGCTGATCGACACCTAACAACAATATATTAAGTGGTTTCTCTTCACTAACTTTCTTTTTTGTTACCTTTGTATCAATCGTTTCAACATTTTTATGGATTTTATTATTCACTGTTTGCTTTGCATCATTATATATAGTAAACACGTACGTACCAACCCCCAGAACAACTACTGCAATTACAGCCAAACTAATTTTCAGCCAAAGTCGTTTCGGTTTCTTTTTTATCTCTGATCTTTTTTGATTCGTCATCCGTACATTCCTCAGTTCAATTTAATGTATTTCGTGTCATTTCTTGTAATTATAACAAAAATCCAACATATAATATACATTTTTCATGACGGGACAGTGGGACGGTTCTTGTGTCCCGTCCAGCGGGCGAAGGGACAGGAGAACCGTCCCTCTGTCCCGCACGCACCACCTGAAGATATAGGTGGCGAACCCGGGTATGAACAATTTCTTGCGGTTATGGCGGATCCAACCCAACGCACCCTGATTTTAATCATACGAAAAGCTGGGGAATAAGTCAGGGTTACCGGAGTTTTGATATCGAGATGATGAATAAAAGATTGAAGAATATGCAGGTCATAGGAACCGCTATAATACATGCCTCGCACCCTTCATCATAAGTATTTTAAATAAAGGTTGCTTAAATTCCTTTTCATGTGTTACACTAAGGTTAACTTATTGATGTTCGTTTAACAAAACAAGATTCTTGTAATAACTATCTAGTGATTATCATCGTCTTGAATTATTATCTTGGACCAAAAAGTAATATACGTGCTATAAAGCACATGGAGGAATTTTCTTATGAGTAACGGTACAGTAAAATGGTTTAACGCAGACAAAGGTTTCGGTTTTATCGAGGTTGAAGGTGGAGAAGATGTATTCGTACATTTCTCAGCAATTCAAGGCGAAGGTTTCAAATCATTAGACGAAGGCCAAGCAGTTTCTTTTGAAGTTGAAGAAGGTAACCGCGGACCACAAGCAGCAAACGTTGAAAAAATATAATTAAATATTTTTGAAAGCTCTTCTCCTATGAGAAGAGCTTTTTTTATGGAGCGGGACAAGGGGACGGTTCTTCTGTCCCGCCGAGACAAAAGAACCGTCCGAGATCACTGAAAAAGTGTTAGATTTTAAAAAATTTACGTATTGCCCCCGTCTAACATCATCGAATTCACGAGACTCCTGCGGGAACAGCGCGAGCTGAAGATCTAAGCAGGAAAGCGGTTTTTGCTTATCCGAGGAAGCTGAAGCCGTGCCCACGGAAAGCGAAGTGAATTCGATGATGCGATCGTAGATCCACTAAATTCGTATTCATGTACTTTTTTCAGCAATCTCGAACCGTCCCCTTGTCCCATCCTCTGTTAAAAAAAACAACCATTACTTTGCTTTTGTTAATCCCGATTTCTTTAATACTTCTTTTTGTTTGCCTCCCTTTGCAGTCACATAATTATTTTTAAACCATGCAACCAATGAAGCGACTACTGTAAATACACCAGTTAAAAGTAATTCAAGGTCATCATTCTCAATTGGTAATGGGCTCCTTCCCCACATGACCAGCATTTGATTGATTAGCGCTACCACCAAAACGATTGTCCGTATGATTGTTCCTTTATCCACAACACATCATCCCTTCTGAATCCATTTCACTTTGTTAATCGTTGAACTCGTTAAAAGAATATTCTTTTCATCATGTGTTTATGTCATTTTTCTTCTAACAGCTTATGACGGGACAGAAGAACCGTCCCCTTGTCCCAATAATTGTCGAAATTGCTCGAAAATTTATTTCGGCTAAGGTATACTAGGTATATAGTCTTGAAAATAGTTCTGTCTACATAGGTTACATAAGATAAACATAGATTTGGGGGGAGCATATGCTAATCTTAACAGTTGCCATCATCGTAATTATAAACGTTTTCTTAATTGTATTAATAAGACATCAGGCGGAAAAAAAGATAAAAGAAGAACGGAATCAATCAAAGAAAAACGAACAATTTTTTCAATCGCTTTATAAGAAAAATCCGGATATAATTCTAACCTTCGACACGGACGGAAAACTGTTGAACACGAATAAAATTGCAGAGTTTTATGGATATATTGAGGAAGAATTACTGCAGCAATCTGTTGTTTCATATATCGTTCCAGACCAAATAGATACGACATTAGAAAACTTTCATATAGCATTAAATGGGGAATCTACAAGTTTCGACACAGCTATATTTAGCAAGGATGGCGAACGATATGAACTATTTGTGACGTACATCCCTACAATTGTCAGCGCTCGTGTTATCGGTGTGTTTGCTATTCTAAAAGATATTACCGCAAATAAAAAAGCAAAGTATGCTTTGACAGAAGCCGAAGAAAAGTATCGTAACTTATCGGAGAACTCATTAGTTGGCATTTATATTACACAGGCCGGAAAGTTTAATTACGCTAATCCAAAGTTATTGGAAATGTTAGGGTATGAAGAAAATGAACTATATGCGGTAAATGTCATGGATTGTATTCATCCGGACGACCACCAAATCGTAATGGAAAACATAAAGAAGCGGATAGTTAGCGATTCTGCTGCCGTGCAATATCAATATCGTATGGTGAAGAAAGATAAAACAATCTTATATGTTCAAAACTATGGATCAACAATGATGTATAAAGGGGAAATCGCTGCTATCGGGGCAATATTAGACGTTACGGATCAAAAGCAAGCACAAGCCACCATTGAGTACATGGCCTATCATGATGCATTAACAGGGTTAACCAACCGCCGATTTTTTTACAATCAATTGAAAGCCATTCTGGATCAGGATACTACCAAGCGCCTTGCAGTAATTTTCTTTGATTTAGATCGATTCAAGATCATAAATGATTCGATGGGACATAATGTCGGGGATCAGCTGCTGCAGCAAATTGCTGTTCGTCTCACCGAAGAAATAGGCGATCTGGGTGAATTATCCCGGAATGGCGGCGATGAATTCCTCTTCTCGCTTGTTAATGAAAAAAAGGAAAAGGTATCTATGGTAGCAGAGAAAATCCTCCATTGTTTTACGAAGCCATTCTACATTGATCAATATGAACTGTACACGACACCTAGTATAGGCATCAGCACGTTTCCGCAAGATGGAAATGACGTAGACGCCTTAATCAAAAAGGCAGATTCAGCCATGTATAAAGCGAAACGAAATGGCACGAATAATTTCCAGTATTATTTTTCGGATCAGGATGAACATGCGTATGAAAAATTTGAAGTAGATATGGATTTGCATAAAGCGCTTGAGCAGCAAGAATTTCATCTTTCTTATCAGCCTAAACTTCATCTTATTACTGGTGAAGTAGTAGGTGCAGAAGCATTATTGCGCTGGAATCATCCGGAAAAAGGAATTATTTCACCGGGGTCATTCATCCCGAGAGCAGAAGAAACTGGACTGATTATCCCGATTGGAGAATGGGTATTACGCACCGCGTGCATACAAACAAAATATTGGCAGGATGCCGGTCTTCCTGCGTTTGTGATGTCTGTCAACCTTTCCATACGCCAGATTTATCAGCCTGATTTAGTCGAAGCTGTTAAAGAAATATTAGAAGATACAGGTCTAGAAGCGAAATACCTTGAGCTTGAAATTACGGAGAGCATGATGGCAGACAGCGGACATGTGATGAATGTACTCAGCAACCTGAAAAATTTGGGTGTGAGTATAAGTTTAGATGACTTCGGGACAGGCTTTAGCTCCCTTCATTATTTGAAAGAATCTCCAATCGACAAACTGAAAATTGATCAATCGTTTATACGAAACTGTACTATAGATGCCAACGATGCAACTATCGTGAAAACGATTATTGCCATGTCGCACCAGTTGCAGCTGGAAGTCATAGCTGAAGGCGTAGAAACAAGAGATCAGCTCATTTTTCTGCAGCAGAATGCATGTGATGTGTCACAAGGCTATCTGTTCAGTAAACCGATGCCACCAGATGAATTTGAGAAGCAATATGATGAAATGGGAAGGATAGTTGAACGCTACGGTATCCCGAAGAGTTTACAGAATCGGCAATGGTTGGAAAAGTCATTGCAGAGCGAACGTCAGGAACTTTTGGACACACTCAAAAGACAGCATGGCATGACGTATAAATTTATCAAAGAAGACGATAAATTTATACATACCCTTTGTGATGGAGAACTGGTTTACAAGCTAGGATTATCACCTGAACAAATTATTGGGTATGAACTAAAAGATTTCCAGCCGGTTGAGGAAGCAGATAGGAAAGCTCAATATTACCAGCGGGCATGGGAAGGCGAAAAAAATGTATATTATGAAGCCGAATTGAATGGCATCAGATATGTTGCGTCAATGAATCCTGTCGTTAAAGGTGGAAGAGTTGTTGAAGTGATTGCCTCTTGCCTGAATATTACAAAATGGGCTCAAGACGAAACATCGTTAAGACAGCCTCAGTCTAATCTTTAACCGATTAACCACCATGTTCAGGACGGCACCCAATACTTTAAATTACGAATCATTCGATCAATTAATAAAAAAAAGGTGCGGCCCCATCACGGAACCGCACCCTTCTTCTATTCTATATCAGATACTTTCACAATCGCTTTCCCTAAGTTTGCACCTTTGAACAGGTCAAGAAAAGCATCAATCGTATGATCAAACCCATCTGTGATTGTTTCCTCGTACTGTATTTTTCCTTCCCGCAGCCATCCAGCTAACGCTTCAGAACCTTCTTGGAAACGAGAAGAATAATCACCGACTGTGAAACCTTTCATTAAAGCGCTCGATTTAATCAAGTAGCCTTGGACACGTAATCCAATATCAGCTTCCTTGTTATTGTAGGAAGAAATCGCTCCACACACAGGGATACGCGCAAATTTGTTCAGTAGCGGAAGAACGGCATCACCGATTTCACCGCCAACATTTTCATAGTAGACATCAATTCCATTCGGACATGCTTCACTCAATGCGGTTGGAATATCCTGCGTCTTATAATTGATCGCCGCATCGAATCCTAATTCATTTGTTAGAAAAGTTGTTTTCTCAGCCGATCCCGCAATTCCAACGACTCGTGCACCTTTAATTTTTGCGATTTGTCCTACAACGGAACCAACGGCACCTGCCGCTCCAGAAACCACAACCGTTTCACCTTCTTTTGGCTGCCCGATGTCCAGCAGTCCAAAATATGCGGTTAAGCCAGTCATCCCTAACGCACTCAAATAAGCAGATGCCGGCGCAAGTTTCGTATCGATTTTTCGTACCTCAGACTCTTTCGCAACCGAATATTCCTGCCAGCCAAGCATACCAGTTACGATATCGCCTTTCTCAAAGCTCGATGATTTTGATTCCATTACTTGACCTACAACACCACTGGAGATTGCTGCATCCAGCTCGAATGGCGGTATATAGGATTTCACATCATTCATTCTGCCTCTTAAATATGGATCAACAGAAATGTAGTTGGTCCGAATAAGCACTTCACCTTCAGCTGGCTCACTAATCGGCACCTGTGCAAATTCAAAGTCTTCCTTTACCGGAGTACCCACTGGTCTTTTTACGAGTTTTATTTGCTGTTGCACTAAAATCATCCTTTCCTTTAAATACAACTATACAACTTTTTCACATCGCTACGCTAACGTTAGGATTGGGACAAAGGGACGGTTCTTCTGTCCCCCATTTGTCTCAATTTTCGACATTTAGCGCTGAAAAACCAAAATTTTCTATGAATGGTTCTCGAACTATAGTAAAATAGTAGACGGATTACTATTAGAGTTGAGAGGAGAATTAAATGACTAAAAGACTTTTAGTTTTGTTGATCGTTTTTGTAATGGTCTCATCCCAGTTAGGTATTGTTGCTAACGCTGAGGGACAGGTAGACACAAACAAGGATGATACGAATACACAGGAAACAGACCAAACCAAAGAAGACAATGAAGATGGTGAAAAAACAGAGGATCAGGGTGACACGCTTAATGAGGACAATCCAACAGAAGATCCATCCACAACTGATACAAAAGAAGAAGAAACAACCGAAGACGATAAAAAAGATACTGAGCTGGAAGATCCAGTAAAAGATCCGGTTGACGATGAAGTATCAAAAGAAGAAGATAAGCAACCAGATCCGGAGAAGCCTGAAGATACGCCTGAAGGTGAAGATACAACGGACTCGGAAACCGAAACAACTGACAATCCAAAAAAAGAGGATTCACCTACTGATACGAAACAGGAGGAACAAGAATCAACAACCAAGTCAGCAGCTTCTTCAAACGATAAAGAAGTTCAAATAGATAATACAAAATATTACCTAGATGAAAATAAACATATTATTTATGCGGAAGTTTTCTCAAATGAAAAAGTTGTAAAAGTAATGGAATATTTTCCAAACACAACAGTAGAGACTGCTGCCGAGAATCTAAAAAATATTTTCTACATAAATAGCGATAATACAATCGATTATTCACAGCATATGGATCAAAACGGTGTAACAGTTTCATACAAGCAATATTTCTCGGGCACAAGCTACGAAAATCAAGCTAGTTCAGTGAAATACATCTTCCATATTAATTCGGAAGGTTTTGTACACAGTGCTACCGGGCATGATCGCGATTCGCAGCAAGTGAACAAGCAGTACGAATATTACCCAGGTACAGAATTCGGAAAACATGGCGCAAATATCAAATATGTTTTTGACATTGAAAATGAAAAATATGTAGCAGAAGCCACAGAACATGAAAAAGGTTCGCAGGATATCACTGGTAAGTATCAGTATTATCCAAATAGCGTTTACGGTGAACATGGTTCGAGCATCAAATACGCTTTTGATATAAATGATTCCGGAAATATCTACCAAGCTACCAAACGCGCGCAAGGGACAGGAGTTATTACCAACTGGTACCAATATTATTCAGGCACTAAATTTGGCAACCATGCGGATAACATCAAATATGTTTTTGATATTAAAAACGGAAAATATGTAGTAGAAGCGTCTCAACGCGAAAAAGGTTCGCAGGATATTGTTTCCTGGTATCAGTATTATCCGAATGCTGTTTACGGTGATCACGGATCAAGCATTAAATACGTTTTTGAACTAAATAGTGCAGGGCATATCTACCAAGCAGCTAAACGCGAAAAAGGAACCAGGGATACGACGAACTGGTACCAATATTATCCGGGAGCTGAGTATGGCGCACATGGATCAAAAATTAAATTTGTTTTCGATCTCAACAGCGCTGGGTATGTCTATCAAGCTAGTATGAGAGAAGAAGGCACACGTGATTTTATTTCTCGATACGATTATTATCCAAACACAGTTTACGGTGATCACGGATCGAACATTGAGTATATTTATGATTTGAACAGCCAGGAAGAACTTACCGTGGCTACCAAAAGAGAGAAGAACACGAAAGATGTACTGAGAAGATATGAATATTACAACAATACTTCTTATCATGAGCGCGGAATAAACATTCAGTATATTTTTTACCTGAAAAATAACGGAGAAATTTCATCCGCAATCGAAAGGTACCCTCATTCCAGGAACTTGAAAACAAGCTATACGTACTACGATAATGCTCATTACGGTAGCCAGGGGCCAAAAGTAAGATATATGTATAACTACGATGAAAGCGGGTATATGACGAACTCGTTAACCCGCCGAAATAATTCATTCTCTATCATTCGGGCTTTTGAATATTACCCGAAGACGACAATGAGCAACCGATCGGCAAACGTTAAATTCTACATTAATCTTAGTGATTATGGCTATATGCAAAAGGCTTACTTAAAGGAACAATATTCTCAGAATACAATTGGCACATATACATTTGACAGTGGAACTAAATATGGCAATCACTGGAACCATGTTGCGGATATGCACCTCTATCTGCCAAAGATTATGCAAAACACTGGTTCGCCAAGTTACCCATGGGGATGCGCAATTGTATCACTGAATGAATCTCTAAACTTTAAAGGCGAAAATTTACAAAGAAACTCATTAGTAGCAGAGGTTCCCCGCTCAAACGATCCATACAAAGGATATGTGGGAGACCCGTCGAAAGGCCAATATGTCGACGGTCAGCGACACCCTAACTTAATTTATCCAGAAGGTCTGATTAGCACAGCAAAAAAATACCGACCTAATAGTGAGGTTGTTAACGGTATATCCCACAGCCAAATTCAGGCAGAGCTTAAAAAGGGAAACCCAGTACTTGTATGGGTGGTTTATAACTTCAAGCGTGTTAATTGGGACTGGTACTATAACGGTACATTAAAAGCACCATCTGAATACCACGTAATTGCATTATCCGGATTTGATAATAACGAGTACCATTACGTAGATACAGTAGGATGGTCACTAGAACGATCCGTCCACAAATCAACAATGGATCCAGTATTCAACGACCTAGGCAGAAAAGCCCTAATCGTCAGATAAGGGACACAGGGACGGTTCTTCTGTCCCAATTCAAAAATAAAACAAAGAAACCTACACAAGCTATTTAAAGCATGTGTAGGTTCTTTGTTTAGTCTAGAGGGACAGAGGGACGGTTCTTCTGTCTCGCCCCAGCGGGCGGGACAGAAGAACCGTCCCCCTTGTCCCTCTATGCTACTTCTGATTCGTCCTTCGTAATTTTCGAACTTGCTTTCCACCCTATCGCGAATAGTCCACCAAGTATAACCAATATCAAGCCAGTTACTAGCGCATTAGATTCTACTAATCGGATTAAGTTCCCGAGCACAATTCCTACTGCTCCGAAGTCTGCGTCTCCAAATGTCGTACCTTCGAATCCTAATGACCCCAATACTGGTAACAATAATGCTGGAAGGAAACTAATTAGGGCACCATTAGCCATCGCGCCAAATATTGCTCCTCTGCGCCCACCAGTTGCATTCCCAAATACCCCAGCAGCCGCACCAGTAAAGAAGTGTGGCACTAATCCTGGCACAATAACTTTAAGTCCTAATAAAGGAAGGAAAAACATACTAATTAATCCAGCTATAAAGCTAAACAGGAAGCCAATAATTACAGCGTTACCTGCGAACGGAAATATCGCCGGGCAATCTAGTGCTGGTTTTGCATTTGGCACAACTTTATCAGCGATACCTTTAAACGCTGGGACAATTTCCCCTAATAACATCCGTACACCAGCGAGAATTATATAAACCCCAGCTGCGAAAGTTAAACCTTGCATAAATGCGAAGACAAGAAAGTTCTGCCCTCCACTTAATTCGGATTGAACAAAAGCCGGTCCAGCAAATGCAGCGACAACAAAGAACAGAATGACCATTGTTAATGAAACTGCTACAGATGTGTCACGTAAAAAGCCGAGTGACTTAGGAACTTTAATTTCTTCTGTTGATTTCGAGTTTTTACCTACAGCTTTTCCTACTAATGCGGAAACAAGATACCCTACAGAACCAAAGTGTCCAACGGCAAAATCATCTGATCCTGTAATTTTTCTTGTAAATGGCTGGAGCATTGCAGGAGATAATACCATTAACGATCCAAGAATAATGGATCCAAGAATGACCATCGTTAATCCAGTAATACCGCCAGTAGTCAAGATAACCGCGATTAAGCATGCCATAAACATCGTATGATGCCCTGTTAAAAATATATACTTAAATGGCGTGAACCTTGCTAATACAATATTTACAACCATACCGAACAGCATAATCATCGCTGTTTCCGTTCCAAAAGCTTCCTGCGACAGTGCTACAATTGCTTCATTGTTAGGAATAACTCCGTCAATTGCGAAAGCTTCGTTGAACATGCTGCTGAACTGTCCAAGTGATTGAACAATTACCGCCGCACCGGCGCCAAGAATAACAAAGCCCATTATTGTTTTTAGTGTACCTGAAATAACGTCTGCAATGTTTTTCTTTTGAAATAGTAGACCGAATAAAGCAAACAGACCTACTAAAATCGCCGGAGTTCCTAAAATATCTTTCATGATTAAGTCAATCATCGCTATCCCTCCTTCGTCTTATTAAAAATTCTTTTCAAGCGTCTCCCGAAGTTCTTTTTTATCCATTATGTTTTGAAGCTTTGCAATATTTCTAGTACCATCTTCTAAATGCTCGACAATATCCTCAGCACCCAAATACAAATCAGCTGATTCAGTCTTAGCAGTTGATAAATCGGTATGCGAAACCTCCGCATCTTTCCCCATATCCTTAAGAATTGCTTTCACATTCATTTCCACGATCATACTGCTTCCTAATCCATTTCCACATACAACTAGTACTTTTTTCATTTTAAATTCCTCCTGATTTTTACTGATTAATTAATGCCAGAACATCTTGTTTGTTTTTTGAATCTATTAAGTGCTGAACATTTTCTTCATTTGATAACATTTCCGTAAGTTGTGACAACGCTTTGAGATGTGATTGATTATCAGTGGCAGCTAATACAATTATTAGTTGCGCACGGTGTTTTTCTTTATCTGAAAAATAAACAGGTTCTGTTAACCGCAATAAACTCATCCCTACTCGCTCAACCCCAGTTTCTGGACGAGCGTGCGGCAGCGCAATATTTGGCGCAATGACAATATATGGACCTAAATCTTTCACATTATCAATCATTGCCTCTATATATCCTTCTTTGATAACCTGTTCGGCTAGTAATGGTTGGGCTGCTAGTTTAATTGCCTCCTCCCAATTGGAGACACGTTCTTCTAATTGAATCGTTTTTTCGGTAAGTAATTCTTTGAGCATTGGCTTCTTTAGCTCCTTTATGTGAGTTATGTCCTCGTTCCCCATATTCTGGAGAGCGTGTTTTAATCCTTTTGGATCATGAACAGTTGCATAGTTGCCGATAATGCTGAGCATCTTATCTACTTCACTTTTTTCCTCGTATTCCTGCCTAAACAGCTCGTTTACCTTTTGGAGAATTTGCTGTTTATCCGTATTGGATAATATAGCTGGTACATGGATAATCGGTATTTCATTTTCTTTTATACGACTTGTCGAAAAAATAACATCCGCATCCATAACATTCGAATGATACTCACGTAACGATTGAATCGTGACCACTTCTAACCCAGCTACCAGGCTTTCAAGTTGTGTCTTTAACATATTGGACGTACCAATTCCGTTTTGACAAACAATAATCGCTCGAAATTTATAATCGACCTGTTTATTTTCCCTGCGCAGCCAGCCGCCAAAGTGTAATGCGATATAAGCAACTTCTTCTTCTGGAACAGATCTGCCTACATAGTACTCCATATGGATCATTACTCGTTTAGTAAAATGAAAAATTTCCGGATAATTCTTCTTTATATTCGGCACCAAGTGGTTCAACGTCTTTACATTATATTTCAAGCGATAGTACATCGGCTTAATATGCGCCATAAGATTAACTTCAAGACCTTTTCTGTCATCAAAAATGACACATGCATACGTCTGAAAATCAGCTATCATTCGCTGAATCACTTGTTGAAGCCCTGTTTTTTCACGTTCTGAGTCTTGGCTGAAATTATCTCGGTGGACCTTAAGACCAAGTAAGTTCATCGTTAAAAAGCTAACTTCATTCTCCGGAATTTCAATAGTAAAGAGAACAGATAACCTTTGTATTAATATCTCAGCCGCCTGATAATGTTGCGTCTCCTCGAGCGCCATCTTCTCTTCCGCATCAATTTCTACATATTGCTTAGCAACTACCCTTTTCACAATTATCCGCAATTCCAATGCCAGCATCTCAACCATTTCATCGGTAAACGTAAGAAAAAGTTCGTTTTCCGTTTTAACGATTAACTGCGTAATTTTTTCGCGATCCGGTATTTTAGAATCCTCTTCACTTGTAGGAATCTGCCCTAGCATATTATAAATTTTGGTTCGGATGGTCACCCATTCTTTATTTAACATGATCGTGGACAGCAGATTGGAAAGTAATTTTCGCTTATCCTCTTCTGCTCCGGTCACGTGATACCCGTCTGACCTGGAATATTCAAGCTGTAATTTATGTTCTTCTAGTTGTTCTTTTACTTTTTGTAAATCCTTAACAATCGTACCTCTGCTCATTTGGGTTACGGATATAAAGGATTTCATTGTCAGATTTGATTCCTCTGTTAATAACTTTACAATGATCAATAATTTGCGTTCATTATCAGAGAATTGATAGAGTTGCTCCTCAGCTACCTGATATCCCTTCAGGTTTATCTTCGCTTTCGAGGCATCCGATAACCAATAACCCTGCCCGTGAATATTCTCTATTGGCTCAAGCTTCTGAGAAGTGAGCCAATCATTAATTTGCTGCAAATCATAATAAACGGTCCGTTGAGAAATCCCTAATTTTTCGACCAATTGTTTCGCATGAATCGGTTTACTCGATTGTTGAATAACGGATAACAGATGTGCACGTCTTTTATCCAAAATCATGGAAGGACCCTCCTTCAAAAGAGTCAAATTTGCAAATATAGATATAGGAGTAGGTTAGTCACTCTATACAATACAGTATAATGCTTTATTAGAAGGATTGTAAGGGGATTCACTATACATAAATTGTAGTGGGTGAATTTGCAAAAATGTACAGTTGGTGTTCGAAAGGGACAAAGGGACGGTTCTTCTGTCCCCCTGGGACAGAAGAACCGTCCCTTTGTCCCTCAAACCAAAAAGAAGCCACTCACACGTGTGAGTGGCTTCCAAAGTTAAAACTATTACTTTAATTTCTTTTGAAGTGCGTCTTTAACATCTTGACTAACTGCAGTGTCGCCACCTAATACGGTAACTGAATTCACATTATGAGTATAGTTATACTTAGTCAAATATGCTTCCACTTCGTTTGGTAATTTATCTGGTCCTACAAGTAATAGAAGACCATTTTTCTGTGTTACAAGTGGTGCTGCTGCAAGTGCATCTGGATAGTCCATACCACTAGCGGCAAATAATTTATCTGAGCTGACGTCAAACTCTTTAAGGATTTCAACCAATGTTCCATAACGATTGGCTCCACCCAGACGAGTTACAGACAATGCAACTTTATCCGCTTCTGCTAAAACTTCTTCAGGTACGGCAGTTTCCCCACCTAATACGTAAACATCTTCATCTTCAAGTACTTTAGATGTTTCTTCAGATATGTCTTTACCGTTAGTTAATACGATTGGCATACCTTTTTCACCAGCTACAGAAGCTGCACTTAACGCATCAGCGTAAGTTTGACCAGTTGCAAGGAATACTCCGTTGCCAGTCATTCCTAAGTCTTGAAGTTCTTTCACGATCGCTAAGTTAGTTTCGTAACGATTGGCACCAGCTAAACGTTCAATATTATCTGAAGAAATACTAATCGTATTTAATCGATTGACAACAGAAGCTTTCACCGCTGTTTCTCCACCGACGATATAAACATTTTTAGCACCTAAGCGCTCAATTTCATTTAATGCTTTATCCGATAATTCACCATTTGCTCTAACTGGAATAATTGGAGCATCGAATTGTGATGCTAATGGTCCAGCAGACAAAGCATCCGGGAAGTCATAACCAGTTGTAACTACAACCGTATCAGCTCCACCTTCAGGATACATTTCGTGTGAAGCAGCAATTGCTGTCTCTTCACGGTCAGCTCCTGATACTACGTTGATAATGTCTCCGTCTACTGTGATAGGCACTAAGGATAATACTTCATCCGTCTTAGCATCTAACAAATAAACAGCAGCAATGCTATCTTCAGAAGATTCCGGTGTTGTAATCGAAACATCTGTAGTCATTGATTCGCCTACATGCAACGTTTTAGTTGCATCAGCATCTACACTACCTTTACCTTCTTCACCAGGAGATAATACACTGAACTCACTAACAGCAAGATCTACTGTAGTAGTCGGGTTTGCAGTTGCAAATCCTTCAATTTCAATGGTATATGTTCCATCTGGTAATGATGATACTGAGAATTTCTCATCAGATGATGCACCAGCTGAGTATGTTACTATATCACCAGCTTCATTCTTAAGGTACAAATCTACGTCGTCAGTTGCAACAGTCGGATTCGACGTTTGAACAGATAGTGAAACATTATTTTTCACTTTAATTTCCTGCTTGTAATACTGATTATTACCAGGAACTTCTACTTCCTTAGTGGTTGACTCTGTTCCGCTAAATGGAACACCAACTACTTTAACGTCTTTCGTATCCTTTAAGTAGTTTGTGAATGAAACAGATTTCGTAACTTCTTTAGAATCTGTTTTACCCAAATCAATTTTACCTGGAGCAGCAACCACATCTTGTGCAATGGCTTCTAATTGATACTTGTTCATCACTTTTCCTTCAACTGGATCAGAAGTACCGTATACATGAACTTCCCATACACCAGCTTTTGGAGAAGGGACAACAACGTCATGCGATTTTAGCCCTTCTGCACCGTAACCTGCATAGCCAGCAAACTCATTGTACTCTTCAATACCATCAGGACCGAAAGCGATTATGCGTACACGTCCTTGATATTCGTCATTCTCAACTAATGCGCTAAGAGAGAAACGAATTTCACTAACGCCAGATTCTACATCAAATGTGTATCCTTTTGTTTGAGAAGATTGTACTTCGTCAGTAACACTGAAACGGTGATCGTTTTCAGTTGTGAATTCGTAACCAGTAACAATTGTTTGAGCTGAACGAGCTTCAACATAAGAAGTTGATGCATCATCAAACACTAATGTTCCAGCGTTCACACCAGTTACTAGCTTATCTTTGTCATAAGAAACTGTGATTAACTGACTCTCACCCGCTGCTAAACTTAGACTAGAAACAGATGGTGTAAACCAATCCTCAGAAGCTTTTACAGAAAGATTCTTCGCTTCGTCAGTTGGGTTTTCCACTAATACTTCAACTGTTTCAGGAATGTCTTTGTTTCGTACATATAAACCAGGGCCGCCTGATACTTTTTCGCCGTGGAATACAGTTACTTCAACTTTTTTAACAACTGCATCATTGTTAGCTTTTAAGTACTCGTAAGCAGCTGGGACATTAATTAATCCGCCACCTTGCTGAGCACGATTATAACCTTCAATTGGGTCAGCTGTTTGAACTAGTGCTTCTTTTGCTAATTCAGTGTTAAATGGTACGCGATCTTTTAATGCAGCAGATTTTAATAGTGCAACTGCACCTGCAACATAAGGTGATGACATACTAGTTCCTTGCATTACTACATATGGTCCCATGTGAACAGGATGTGCAGCGAATGCAGAACCTGGCGCTACGATTTCTGGCTTCTGATCACCAATTTCATTTGGTCCAACAGAAGAGAAGTACCATAGTCCATTGCCTTCTTTAGGCGTTCCATCTTCATTTTTCCCGTAAGGGTACGAATTATATTCTTTCGCCCAGTTATCAGCATCAATAGAAGCACCCACAGTGATGTTTGAATCAACGTCTCCTGGAGATCCTACAGTGTCAATCCCTGGTCCAGCATTACCAGCTGAAGTAACAAAAGAAATATCAAATTTGTTTGTTAGTAATGTCATTAGTTCTCCATAAGAACCAGTTCCATCATTTAAGTCCGGAGATGAACCAAGACTTAAGTTAGCAATATCAACGTCAAATCCGCCTTCAGATTCTGGCAGTGCTGCGTCAACCATCGCAGTTTGAATACTCCAATTAAAAGCTCCGCCTTCTTCCTGGAATACACGCAGACCAACAAGTTCAGCTCCAGGAGCAACACCTTGTCCTGCAACGGCGCCAAATTCATTTTCTACTAGTGGTCCATCTGCTGCTGTAATACCAGCAACGTGAGATCCATGACCATTTAGGTCTGTGTAAAGGTTTACTAGTTTAATACCAGCGCCTAAGAAATCGCGGGTTAAGTCATTTACCCGGAAGTTTGCACCTACTGTATCGTTTGATAAATCATAATCAAATGTACCAGCCTCATCGTTTGAATACGCTGTTTCATCTGTAAAATCGTTATCAGCGTCAGTATCAATATATACTTGATCATCAGCGAGTAATACAGAGAAGTTATCACGTTCTCCTACTAACTTATCATCTTCATCCTTATACGGCACACCATCACCGTTAAGGTCTGCATCCGCTTCAAATGCAGTTTCACCATAATACAAAGTATCATCTGCTGCATCAATATTCGTAGTGTTGAATGAAACATCACCTGATTCCTTTGAAACAGTGATAGAATCTCCTTCTTCATGACCTCCATCAAATAGTACGTCACCTTCAGAAAGTTCATTTGTCGAATCATCTAAGAAATCTTTGTATCTATCTTCTATCGGATAAGCTAATCTGCGGCTAGAGATAGTATAATCCCCAACCCCAACAATTTTAGACTCACCATATTTTCTAGTTTGCTCAAAATCTTCAGGCTTCTCTGTGAATGATTCGTGACCAGCATCAGGACCTGAGTCGATAATACCAACTCTTACGCCAGAACCATCATACTTCTTATGGAATTCTGTTACGCCTGTTTCCGGATGTGTTTCAATTTGCTCTGGTGTTACTACAGCGTCCTTTTTAACCTCATTTTGTCCTTCGACATTAAGTTCTTCAGGATCGACTTTATCCAGCTGAACTTTTTCATTTTTCCCAACCGTTGTTACGCCATCCATGTCTATTACGTCATAGATTTTATTTGTTGGTACATCAGCTAAATAAACGTAATTCTTATGGTTTATTTTAACTTCAACACCTAATTTTGTTAATTGTTTGGATACATTTGTTTCTCCGTCACCGACGATAATCAATTCCTGAACCGCTTCTTCACTATTTGCAAGCGACGTTACCTCTGACAAATTTGTCAGACGTGACAATTTTGTTTTTTCCAATTGATGATTTGCAGTCTTTAAAGCTGCGCTTGCCTCAAGCGGGCTGTATGTAGAAACACCAGCAAATGATGAAGCAACAATTGCAGAACTTGCAATTACCGACAGTGCCTTTTTCTTAAATGCATGCTTTTTACGAACCAAATGTGTGACCTCCCCAAATTTTTCTTCCTGTAAAAAAACCCCTTTAACTCATCCCCTTTTTTTACATTTTTTGCAAAGTATTGCCAATTAATAGTTTAGTAGAATAATTCATTTAAGTCAATTTATTTTTTAAAAATTGTGTGTAATTAGCCAATTTAAATAAAAGAAACCCTAGTGCACCACTAGGGTTTCGCTAATTTAACTATTTTTAATTTATTAAATATGAATCTATTTTCCATGCAAGTTCTATACTTATTGCTTCAGTTCCACCGGTGATTTTATAATTTTCACTAGAAAATAACTGAATACTATTTTGCAAAGCTTCTTCATGTCTATTATCCACCAAAATAACCGGACTGCTCGTCTTAGCAGCAAGCGGAGCAACTGCTAAAGCATCAGGAAATGTCGAACCAGTTGAAAAATAGAGAGAATTTGTTTCACTCTCACCAAAAAATTTATGAATCTGATAATTTGTATCGTATCTGTTAATGCCGGCAATTCGAAGTGGTGCAGGCAGTTTATTCTCTACTATATTGGATATCGCAGTCTCTCCTCCAACTAGATACGACTTTGTGATTCCCTGATTTTCAATATAGTTACTCACCGTTTCAGGCAGAGTATCTTGCCGTGTATACAAAATTGGATATTTGTAGATACCGCTGTATGGAGCTGCAGACAATGCATCAGGAAATTTTTCACCTGATACGACAAACGCTTTATTCGATTCATAGGGAATTGCTTCGTTCACCGCAATGGAAGTTTCATAGCGATTAGCTCCCTGTAATCGATGAGTTGTATAACCTATCGTATCAATTTCACCCTCCAGCTGGTTTGATACCGCGGATTCTCCACCTATAATAATCACGTCCGAGGGGCTTAGCCGGTTAAGTTCATTCACTAAGTTATCAGATAAATAATCCCTATTAACTAGTAATATCGGGCTGTCCAGGTATGTAGCTAATGGAGCTGCAGATAAACTGTCCGGAAATTGATTCGCTGTCGCAACGATTACAAACTTTCCTGTTACATCGTCTTCATTTAATTTAATAGATTTAGTTGATAGATTATTCCATCCATACTGCGAAATTTCAATAGCGGTATCAATCGAAGTTGCTCCATGCAGCCGATTATTCGTTTTCACTTGTTCGAATGCCTGCAGAGCGTTTATTACTCCATTGCCTAGGTCATATTCGCCATCGATCGCTGACGAAGACTTCTTTATTATTTCCATCACTTGCATACTCGATAAATAAGGAGCGTCTTTCATTAACATGCCTGCCAACGAACTGACAATCCCTGTCGACATGCTTGTCCCTTCCATCTGTTTATAGCCACCGTCCATCCACGTACTTAACAAATTTGTACCTGGTGCAGCAACGTCGATAAATGAACCATAGTTAGAAAAAGAAGCCTTTTGATTCGTTCCAGTATCAACACTTCCAACAGCTAAAACAGGATCGTAAGCAGCAGGATAAATAACGTTATTTGCATTTTTATTACCCGCCGCCGCTACGACAAGTACATCGTTTTCGACCGCAAACTCTACTGCTTCTTTGAGCGATTTACTGCTGTCGTTCGAACCGAGACTCAAATTAATAATATCGGCACCGTGTTCGACTGCATAGTTAATACCTAGAATTACGTCAGACGTGTACCCTTCATTGTCCTCGAGAACTTTAATCGGCATTAGCTTTACACCTTTTGCAAGCGATGCAACCCCTACTTGATTATCTGTGACAGCACCGATTAAACCGGCTACATGTGTTCCATGACCATCTAAATCAACTGGGTATTCATCTGGATTTATTATGTTTTTCCCATTTACTAGATTACTTTCTAAATCTGGGTGATCAAGGTCAGCTCCTGAGTCAATTACAGCAACAGTGATTTGCCTTTTCGCGTCATATTGTTCCCATGCCGCAGCTGCATGTATCGAGTCAAACATTTCCTTTTGATTCACATACTTTTCATCATTCGGAATAGTTGCCTGTCCATACACCTTATGATCTACCTCTATGTATTCGATAGCAGGATTAGACTTCATGGAACGGATCGTACTGTTAACTTTCTGCTTATCAACCGAAATGGCATCAATAGGAATCGAGGTATCAGCACTTACTCGTTTACTCGATTTAAGCGAGACCCCTTCCTTATATTTTACAATCAGCTTAACTTCCTCATCCGCAAACGACACATTGGGATTTAAACTGACAACTAAAAAAGCGAATAGAACCGGAATAATAAATTTAACCAAACGCAACAATGAACACCTCTCTATGTTAAAAATATGTAGTTACTTCTCTTGATCGCCAATCTCAAATTGGTACTCTTGCTTAAACTTATCCTTATATGAAGAGGTTAGCCACATTTCTATCGTATACGTTCCCTCCTGCAATTTGGGCAATTTCACACTATTAGATAGTTTCTTTCCAGGAAGCACCTCTTTTTCAGACGTCACCTGCATAAACATTTTGCCTTTCGAGTAAACTTGAATTACCTTCCCAGTTTTATCTTTTAACCGAAAGTCATATTTTTGACTTGTTGAAAAAGGTAACGTTATCTTTTTGTCACTATCATTATGGATGGTATAGACTAGCCTCGATTCACTAGATGAAGAACCTTTCTCTAACTCAACCGTAGCATATACACCTTCCTTGTTTTCACTGCTTTTCACAGGTGTTTCCTCATTATTTTCGCTCTCTTTCTCGCCCTTAGAAGTCGGAACACTTTCCTGCTCTTTATTGCCAGTAAGGAGCACGACAATTATTACAAGTACTACAAGAACTGCCAGCGTACTGATAATTAGTTTTTTCAACGAATATTCTCCTTTAGACGCTTAGTTAACCAATAAATGTTAATAATCAGTATACCATAATTTGTTAGAATAATGGGAAATCTGGCGAAGGAATATTATACTTTTCAGGCAAAAAATTAGCGTATCCTTTAGATGTAAAGGATACGCCTTTTCTATTAAAAATAATTATAAAAATCTATCAATCTGCACATCTACTTATTCCAGCACACCATCGTTAACGGCACTTTCTCCTCCAAGAATAGTGAAGTCAGATATTTGTTTTTGTTCTATTATTTCGGCTATTTCTAAAGGAAGTCTATCTTTTCGAACTAATAATAATGGTGCGTTATTTTTTGCTGCTAAAATAGACCCGGTGAGTGCATCTGCAAACGAATATCCGGTAGCAACATACACCTTATCAGTAGAAAGGTTTAATTCCTTAATAATATTTACAGCTGTATCAAAGCGATTTATACCACTAATTCTATTAGCTGCAGGTATTTCAGCAGCAACTTCATTACTAATTGCTGCTGGTCCGCCAATTACGTACGTCTCTTCTTTACCTTCTAAAGCTTTTTTAGTCACGACCGGTAATGTATCCGGTTTACTCAATAGAATCGGATAACCTTGGGAAGCTGCGTAAGAGGCAATCGCGAGCGCATCCGGGTAATTAAATCCATCCGTTACTACCGCTTTCTTTGGCGCACCACCCATTCGTTCTGCTATTTTTGCAGCAGTTTCAAAACGGTTATCTCCTGCAATTCTTTCAGTTGTCATTCCTAGACCTCTCAAAGAATCTTCTACTTTAGCAGAAATCGCTCCAGGTCCTCCCAAAATAATTACTTTGCTAGTACCTAATCGCTTAAGTTCGCTTTTCGTTTCTTCTAATAGCTCCCCTTTACGAGTGAGCAAAATTGGAGCGTCCAACTGATAAGCCAATGGGGTTCCCGCAAGCGCATCTGGGAAATCATAACCTCTGGCTAATAATACCGTTTCCGCTGAGTCCCATCCACTATTAGAAATTTCCGTTGCAGTTGAAAAACGAGAGTCTCCTGCAATTCTTTCAATTGATTGACCCACCGTTTTCGCCTTGCTGGATGGTCCTGTAGTCCAATTATTTAATTCATCACCAGCCTCGATCTTAAACTGATACGTATGTCCTGGCAGCAAATTAGTAATCGTTACGTTTGTTTTCGAACCATCTACAGTCTCTATTAATTTCGAATCCTGGTAAATTCTATATTGAGAAACTCCTGCATTGTCCGAAGCTTCTGTCCAATGTAATGTTAATTCCTTTTCACCAACATCGGATACGGTTAGTTTTGCAGCTTCCGGCCAAGTCGGAGCTGTAATGTCCTTAACCTTCACTATGGTTGGCTCACTTATATTACCTGCAGCATCTGTCGCAGTAACGCTAAGTTCTTCTCCTGCTTTTCTTTTTGAAATAGTTAAAGCAAACTTTCCGTCCACATCTGCTTCAGTTGTTCCAATCTCTTTTTCCAAAATACTTACTGTAATTGTTGCTCCTGCTTCTGCTGAGCCAGTAACTTCAGTACTTTGATCCGTTACTTCCTCTATTTCCGGTTTAGCTGGGGCAGTTGCGTCGCTAACAATTACAACAGTTGGTTCGCTTACATTACCAGCTGCATCTGTAGCAATAACTTCTATTTTTTGACCAGCAGTTTGTTCTGAAATGTTAACCTCAAAACTTCCATCATTTGATACATCCGCTGTACCTAGTGTTCCATCTTGCCCAGTTACCGTTATAGAAGTTCCTGCTTCTGCTTCACCGGAAACAATTTTACTGTTATCGGTTATTTCATCTACGCTCGGTGAAGAAGGTTCAGTTACGTCTTCTACTGTTAGTTGCACTTTATCACTTTTATTTCCATCTTGATTAAACGATTGAACAAATAAAACTTTACCAGCAATTTGCTTTGGTATGTGAACTTCAAATGATCCATCCGCTTCGGATAGGTCAGAAGCTATTAATTTCTCTCCGTCGGACACCTTGACGTCTACACTTGGATCCGCTGTACCAGTTACCATTTCATCTTTATCACTTACATCATTAACTACTGGTGTAGTAAGCTTCGTTTCTGCAGTAATAACGGTTTGAACTGATTTATTACTGCTTCTATCAAACGCCTCAACTGCCATTTCATAACTAGACGCTGCTTTAAGTTCTGTAAACTTATATTCATTGTCTGACGACGAAATGGAATCAACATTTTCCCCATCAAGGTATATATTATATCCATCAAGATCGCTTTCGTTGTTCTTATCCCACGAAATATTGATAGTTGAAGCGCTTGTGTTATCTACTTTTAAACCAGCTACTTTAGCAGGCGCCATCGTATCAATAACACTAACTTCTTTAGTAGTCGAATATCCAAAGACATCTTTCATCGTAAAAGTCACTTTGTCCGCAGTTACATTTTCCAGAGGAACTCTAAATGTTCCGTAGTAACTGACATCTACTTTCTGATCCTCCACATACAGTTCTGTAACTGGAACAGTAGCTCCTTCTAGTATGATCTTTCCATCTTGCACGGTTAAATCTTCATTGTATATTTCAAGCGGAACATCCCATGCCTGGTTTGACACACTTGTCGAAGGTATGCGATTCGATCCACCTAAATGCATTACTGTTCCTGGCGAATTAGAGTAACTTCCGTAGTACACTCGTCTTGCATTTAGCGTACCGTTAATCGTAAGGTCTCCATAATTTCTTATCGTTCCAAACACGTATACGTCCCCAGTAATTGTTACATCCCCGTTAATCGTTAATTGGGATTCAGGACCAACGTATAAGTCTCCATCAATCGTTTTTTGTGTCCATGTTTCGTCATATGTAGTATAGGAGTGTGGTAATGGTTCTAATCCTAAGTCTGATGGGGGGATGACAGTAAAATTAAAATTATTACTAAACAACAGCTCCCCCGGATAATAAAATTCACTGTTTCCAGCTTTATCTTCAACAGATATAAAGTCAAATACCCATTGGCCTGCTTCATCAGTTTCTGTTACTATGTATTTCCCTTCCCACAGACCACTTGTAGCATTGTAATTTAGAAAGAAACCTTCTTCGCTGTTTCCTGAGGGGGAATCAAAGAATACCCCAACTGTGTCTACACCAGTATCACTATCTCTTACGTCTGCTTTCACTATAACCCTATCTCCTACTTCTACTTCTTTTGGACTCACCTCTAAACTCTCAACTACTGGTGGCTCTCCATCGCCAGTTGGATTTATTACCAGAAAGTCCAATGTATTAGTAGATTGAAGTTGTTGTGGATAATAAAATTTCCTGTTTCCTGCTTTATCCTCAACAGATATAAAATTAAATACCCACTTCCCCGCTTCATCTATTTCCGTTACTATATATTTCCCTTCCCACAGACCACTTGTAGCATTGTAATCCAGAAAAAAACCTTCTTCACTGTTTCCTGAGGGGGAATCAAAGAATACCCCAACTGTGTCTACTCCAGAATTACTATCTCTTACGTCTGCTTTCACTGTAACAGTATCGCCTACACTTACCTCATTTGGACTCACCTCCAAACTCTCAACTACTGGTGGCTCTCCATCGCCAGTTGGATTTATTACCAGAAAGTCCAATGTATTAGTAGATTGAAGTTGTTGTGGATAATAAAATTTCCTGTTTCCTGCTTTATCCTCAACAGATATAAAATTAAATACCCACTTCCCCGCTTCATCTGTTTCCGTTACTATATATTTCCCTTCCCACAGACCACTTGTAGCATTGTAATCCAGAAAAAAACCTTCTTCATTGTTTCCTGAGGGGGAATCAAAGAATACCCCAACTGTGTCTACTCCAGAATTACTATCTCTTACGTCTGCTTTCACTGTAACAGTATCGCCTACACTCACTTCATTTGGACTCACCTCCAAACTCTCAACGACCGGTGGCTCCCCATCACCATCCGCTAACACCACTAACGGCGTCGAGACTAAATTTACAACCATCACCAACAATATCATTAACGCCACTTGCTTTGATCTAACTAAACTATCTAATAACTTCTCCATAATTTTCCCCCAATATTCTATTAAACTAACTAATTCAAAATTATACCGTAAATCGAATAAATAAAGTAGTAGTAATTTATTTAATAATTTTCTTCAAATACACACAAAAAAACTCGGATTCGTAAAAAACCCGAGTTTCTCTCTATACCAACTACTCTTAAGGATTAATAACCCCAGCTGCTATCTTCGCTAACTCATCATCAACGTCGACAACATCCGCGCCGCCGAATAGGGTGAATTTACGAATATCACGTTGTACAATAGTATCTTCTATTGACTCTGTAACATTATTTTCTCTTACTAACAAAAGCGGAGAATTTTTCTTTGCTGCCAGAACTGAACCAGTCAAAGCATCAGCAAAGTTATAACCCGTTGCGACCATTGCTTCTTGATCACCAAAATCAAAGGTCTCAATAATTTCAGACGCCGTTTCGAAACGATTAGCGCCTGAAATCCTTTCAAAATCGCCAGGCAAATTCTTCGCGACTGATTCACTCACAGCATTTGGTCCGCCGATAACATAGGTTTTCGACTTCCCTTCTAATGCTTGCTTCGTAAAATCGGACGTTGAATCAGTTTTAGTTAACAATATCGGTATCCCATTTCTAGCAGCATATGGAGCAACCGCTAGTGAATCCGGATAAGAAAGACCAGTAGCGACAATTGCTTTATCCAAGTTGGAATCTAATTTATCCGCAATCAACTTCGCAGTTTCAAACCGGTCACTTCCACCAATTCGCTCAACCTCTTGAAGATTCATAGAATTTAGTTCAGCTTCCACCGCATTGCTGACTGCAGCTTCACTGCCTAATATAATTACCTTGTCAGCACCAAGTCTGTTAATCTCTTGTTTGGTTACTTCGGTTAAATGATCCGTACGTGTTAAGAGAATTGGAGCGTCGTACTTATACGCTAACGGTGCGCCTGCCAAAGCATCAGGAAAATCATATCCCTTTGCCAGTACGACAGTATCTGCACCATCTTGCCAACCAGATTTCGAAATTTCGACAGCAGTTGCAAAACGATCCGTACCGGAAACTCTGGAAGTAATCGGCTGGATTGCCCCTGAAGCTACATAACCTGTTCTGCCATCTTCTAGTTGGATTTCATAACGTACCCAATGACGTCCAGGTGATTGTTCAGATGTATCGTACTGAATTGTCCCTTCCAAAATCTCAGCTACATGTCTCTCTGGCAAAGGCGTATTACCTTGACCATTTTTCGTATCTCTTAAATTAGTACTTGCAACAGTGTAAACTTTATCGCCTTCAGCAAACAGCTGTCTGGATTCCGTTAGTGGTCCTGGAACCTGGTAATGCAGTTTGTTAAACTTCAATGCTGCACTGCCATCGTCACGATCATATTGAAAGTCTTCTCTACTAAATGGAAGATCTACTAATGAAATTCTATTGTTATACACCTCAATTGCTCTGAAAACTCTCTCCTGATAAGCTTCCTCATTTGTTGAACCATCACTTTTTAGCGTAGGGCTATTACTTTCAACAACGCCATTATATGCCATCACAGCAAAGTACCAGTTTTCAATAACATCTCTTGAGTTGCCATTAAACGTTGGAATAACCCCATCAATACCCAACTGCCACTTTTCATTCAAAATATCTAACCCTGTATTAATATTAAATTGGATATCACTCTTTAACCTATTATCATCATAACCACTATCCGTGACCTGCATAATACCTATTCCGCCGTCATCAGAAACATTTGGATCAGTTTGCGTAGCGTCATCCCACTGCTGCCAGTTTGATTCTTCAAAAGCCACCGCCTTAGCAACTTCTGGTGGAATACCATGCTCAATTGCACTTTCGGTTAACAGTTGATTAATTTCACTGCACGTAACCCTTGCTCCAGCCTCAGCACACGGATACGTTTCCGCTGCTAATAAGGATATTTTTTTTGCCGGTGACCCCACTGCAAGCGAATGCTGTGGAAAAAAGGCAACGATTAATACAACTACTAGTAAATTACCACATAATTTTTTCATTATTTCCCCCTGATTTAAGTATAATATTCTATTATTCTAACATTTCACAGTATAGATTAATAGGTTTATGGTACATTCTGGAATTAAATTCTTAGTTAATGAAAACCATTCTTAACTCAAGAAAAATTGCCACTCAACTATAAAAAGAACCAGACCTGAATTATGATATGTATCGTGGAAGGAAAATTAATGCCCAACTCGGGCTAGAAGTTATCCAAGTCGGGCCGGGGGACAGCGACTCGGGCGAGGACTCTAACAACCCGGGCCATGAGCAAAGCGACTCGGGCCGCGACTCTAACAACTCGGGCGAGGACACCGCCAACTCGGGCCGCGACTATTAGTCGGCCCGAGTCAGCAGTTTCCCCGCCCGAGTTACAGCACCCGTTGCCCGAACTGTAGCAGCTCCAGCAGAATGCATAGTATAGTTTATCTTACTTCCCCAACAACCGCTTAATCTCACCAATAACCCTATTCTGCTGCTCCTCAGTCATATTCGAACCAGAAGGCAGACACAACCCATCTTTAAATAACTGATCAGAAACACTAAAGCCTTCTTCATGCGGATAATATTCCACACCTTCAAACAGCGGCTGCAGGTGCATCGGCATCCATAACGGCCGCGCTTCAATGTTTTTCTCATCCAACGCTTCGATAATCTCACACCTTGAAATTCCTGCCTTTTCAGGGTCGACAGTCAAGACGGTTAACCATCTGTTCGATCTGGAATCTTCCAATTCAGGCATAAAGCAAAAACCAGGCGCATCAGCAAACGCTTCTCGATACGTTTCAAAAATCGCCCGACGCTTTTCTACGCGGTCGTCCAACACTTCTAACTGACCACGGCCAATCCCAGCCACAATATTACTCATTCGATAGTTATATCCAAGTTCACTGTGCTGATAATGCACGGTGGCATCCCGAGCCTGCGTCGCGAGGTACCTGGATTTCTTAATTGCTTCCACGTCGTTTGAGATAAGTGCTCCACCGCCAGATGTGGTAATAATTTTATTTCCGTTAAAAGAGAAAACCCCATACGTCCCAAACGTACCACTAGGTTGGCCTTTATACTTACTGCCAAGCGACTCTGCGGCATCCTCCACAATAGGCACGCCATATGAATCACAAATGTCTGCGATTTCATCCATCTTTGCACTTTGACCGTACAGATTTACTACGATTACAGCTTTAGGTAATTTCCCATCCGCTTTGGCATCGTCGAAAGCACGCTGCAAAGCAGCTGGAGACATATTCCATGAATCCATTTCCGAATCTATTAACACAGGAGTTGCACCTTGGTATAAAATTGGATTTACACTTGCTACAAAAGTGAAGGAAGAACAGAATACAGTATCCCTCGGTCCAACGTCCAGCAATCTTAACGCCAAGTGAATCGCTGCAGTTCCAGAAATAACGACAGCTGCATCTTCAATCGAGTTATATGCAGCAATTTCGCGCTCAAACGCGTCGACATTATTTCCAAGTGGCGCTATCCAATTTAAGTCGAATGCATCCTGAATATATTTTTGTTCATTTCCACTCATATGGGGAGATGAAAGAAAGATTTTCGAGTCCATTTTACCACCTAGTTTTCAGTGTGAAATTTAATTGGTTTCGCTGGAGATCCAACTGCAGTGCAATTAGCAGGTAAGTCTTTTACTACCGTTGCTCCCGCGCCAATAATTGTATGTTTTCCAATTACTTTACCTTGAATAATTGTAGCATTCGTACCACAGTCCACGCCATTTTTAAGAACTACATTTCCAGATATGGAAGAATTTGGTGAAATGGTAGAATAAGAATGTAGAGTCACATCATGCCCGATCGTCGTACTTATATTTACTGTCACAAAGTCTTTCATTTCGATATTGCATGTTATAACAGTACCTGCACAAAGTATATTTCCTTTTCCGAGTTTATTCGTTTTGTGCAAGTCGACGCCAGGATGAATGATATTCGGAAATACAACATGCTCAAATGTGGAAAGGTTATGTATAATGCTTTCTTTTGCTGCCGGGCTGCCTACGCCTAATACTACATAAATCAATTGGTAACCCTTTAGCACTTCACTATTGCCGACTACCTGATAACCGTTAATTATCTCTCCGCGCTTCGTAACATCGTCATCGATAAAGCCAAGAATGTTCCAGGTAGGTTTATCTGTTTTGTTAATACGCTCAATCAGCATAGCCACTTCTCTGGCAAATCCACCCGATCCGTATATATAAATATCCTGCATAGTTATCCACTCCTACGTGTTCCCTTAAATTTCTCCATGGTAACTTCTTTTTCCTGATTGATTCCCTCTGATTTAAATACTTTTCTAATCGTCATAAACAGGATCTTCATGTCCAGGGCGAATGATTGGTTATTTACATACCATACATCAAGCTTAAATTTTTCTTCCCAGCTGATCGCATTTCTGCCATTCACCTGAGCCCACCCGGTAATACCAGGCTTGACATCGTGTCGACGCGCTTGTTCTTTGGTGTATAAAGGAAGATATTCCATCAGCAATGGCCGCGGACCTACTAAACTAAGATCCCCTTTTACCACATTAAACAATTGCGGAAGCTCGTCGATGCTTAATCTCCGGATGAACTGTCCAAACTTGGTTAACCGCATATGGTCTGGAAGTAAGTTTCCATTCCTGTCTGTTTCATCTGTCATCGTTCTAAACTTATAAACGTAAAACGGCTTTCCACCCAGCCCAGGACGTTTTTGTTTAAATATAATCGGTTTTCCCAGCTTATAGCGAACTAAAACGGCGAAAACGATCAGAATTGGCGAAAGAATGATTAGGCAAGTAAGCGCTACCAAAAAATCTACTAACTTTTTAATTGGTATCATCCTTTCTTTCTATTGGTTACCTGCTTGTACACTACAACCAGTTCATTTACATAAATCCAGGCATTTACCAGTAATAAGCCTGCGCCTATGAGAACATTAACAATAATTGATTCGATCGTAATGGAAATAAATGCGTAGACCGTTACAAGCGAAATCATCACATACATCTTCACTAAACGATAGTTCACCTTGTAGTATAGTTGTGAAATACCTGTCCGTAAAGCTAAAAATACGATGTATGAACCTGCTGTAGCGATAGCAGCTCCTGCCCCCCCATAAGGTGGAACCAGTAACCAGTTTCCGAAAATATTTACAATACATGCTATGGCCGCTATAGCGATATGCCATTTTGGTTTTTTATAAAAGTTAATCCCAATCACTGTCGTTTCTGAAATTGTATATAGCAATGGGATGAAAACAAGAAACGGCAGTATATCACCTGCACCGGAAAAATCCGCTCCCAGCATCATGATAATTAAATCTTTAAACATAATAGTTACAATAGCGATAAAGAACATCGTTAACGCAATGAGTTTAGACGTCCTGGCGAAGAATTCTTTATCGTCCGGATTTTTTTCAAATTTTTCGTAACAGACAGGCGTCCAGAAAGTAGTGAACGCACCTTGAACCACAGTCAATAAAGCGACAATTTTAAATGCAGCAGCGTATAAACCCAATTCTTCAAAACTGCTCCACTGTCTAATCGCGAGTTTATCAAACGATTGGAACAGCCAGGTTATTAATAGCGTGATTACTAACGGATACCCATACGTAAAGATTTCATTTTTACTATGCTTAACCTTCTCATTCGACAGGTTCTTTAACGACCAGAATTTCCTTTCGAAGACAATCGCAACAATACTTAATAACAGCAGCGTAATGACCGTTGAATACACGATAATTTCGAATTCCGGGCCAATTATCAAATAAACCAGTACCAGAAAAACAAGCTGCAGCACTCGATTCAAAATCTGAATAATCGAGAAAATATTACCCTTCTGCTGCATCCGAATAACCGATTGGCCATACCGGAGCATAACCTGAGCTACAACGCCGATTAATAAAAGCCCGATAATCGAATTGCTGTTTATCCCAAACAGATAGTAAGACAATTTTTCCTGAAACAACAAAAATAGAATACCTACTGCAAATGTCATAACAATAGGCAAGCGAATACAGTTATACAGCAGCTTGCCCCTGTTTTCTTCTTTCTCTTCGTAAAAAAATCGGATAAACGATTGATCGGTCCCGAATATGATTACTAACGCGCTAATATTAACAGCGAGGGTGAACATGGACGCTTTACCGAAATCTTCCGGACTGAGCAGATGAGTAGATAATAACGTCGTGAAGAAGCCGATAACGAGCCCAATAATACTTCCATAGGAAAAGGTCAGAAACTTTTTAAATAAATTACTGCTGGCCATGTTATTCTCCTTGCTCCATGTCACGCAGCATGTGGGATTCCAGCTCAACTGCAAGTGTCTCCCAGGAATAAGTGGATGCAACGTATTGCTTGAGCGCTTCACTCCGTCCTGAATCATCACTATACATATACTGCATAACCGCGTCAGCTAACTCCTCAGGTGTCTCGGATACCACTGCACCTTCCACACTGTTTAGCTCTCCGGCAGTTTCTTTATCCGAGTAGACCATGATTGGCAGTCCGGCCGCCATATAGTCAAAGATTTTGTTCATGCTAAATCCCCACTTATAGAGCGGTGACTTCTTAATCGAAATAAACGACAGATCCGCTAAGCTGAGAAAATAGGGTATTTGATCTTTCGTAATCGAATCCAGAAATGTGACATTGGTTAATCGATATTGCTTAGCCAGATTAATCAGTTTTTCTTTCAAAGGTCCGTGTCCAATCAATACAAATTGAATATCTGTATTACCGTGTTTGTTCTGAAGCAATTCTGCCGTCTCAATCAGTGGCTCCAGATGATTCGCTAACCCATGTGATCCCGTGTAGACCACCGTATAGCGATACTTTTCCATCGTCTGGGTGAGTTCCGGAACTTTCTGTGGCTCCTTGAAATTATCCATGTTCACTCCATTAGGCAAGTAGATAACTTTATCCCGATCAATGTTTCGTGAGGTTACATAATTTGGGGCATTGCCAAATAAAACAATGATTTTCTTCGCTTTTGTATACAAAAATTTCTCGAATTTATATAAAGCTTTGGCGATCAGACTGTTCTCAGACAGCTTCCCAAAATCAACGAACGTCTGTGGCCATAAATCTCTTTCCTCAAAGTAAAAATGACTCTTGCTTTTCTTTGCGATTAAATAACCGATATAGGCAGTAAGCGGATGTACACTCGAACCGATTACAATATCAGGTTTATCAGACTTCAATTCCCTTTTTGCAGCTTGATAGGCTCGCTTTGTATAGCCGAGGATATTGATTATCCGCTTGAGATTACCAGAGTAGGCTGCTGTTTTGATCCACAGATACTTCACACCATTAATCGTTTCCTTTTTAACAGAGGATTGGTTATCATACGCACACATTTCCTGTTTTTGCACATGGTTAAACGATGAAGCAATAATGGTTACTTCATGTCCTCTGCTTATTAATTGTGCTGCTAAATCATAATGCCTCGTTCCGCCAACATGGTTTGGAGCAGTAGCATAATGATTAAAGATCCATATCTTCAAAGGAATCTACCTTTCTTGATTTCGTAACAATTGATTATCCGGGACTTTTCTTACTTTTCTTGCGGGTGTTCCTGCCACTACGTCTTCTTGATCTACATCTTTCGTTATAACTGCTGCTGCTGCGACCGTTCCATCTTCGGCTATTGTTTTTCCTGGTAAGATCGTAGCGTTAGCTCCGATTCTCCCACCATTTTTAACCGTGACACCTTTAAATTTACCAAACCGTTCCTTACTTCTACCCATATAGTTATCATTCGTAGTTACAACACACGGCGCAATAAATACATCATCACCTAAAGTAGAGTAAGCGGTTATGTAACAATTCGTTTCCAGTTTGCATCTCTCGCCTACCGTGCAATCATTTTCTACTGCAACACCCCGGCCAACGATTGTTGACTCTCCAATGGTAACCCGCTCGCGAATCGTTGCCAGATCTGCGATAAGCACATGATCCGCAATGTCACAATTGGCATACAGCACTGCTGAAGTTCCAATCGTAACATTTGACCCAATTGTGGCTGGCGCCAATTGCTTCACATCAGGTAAAGTAGACGCTTTAGCCCGTACTGGCTGCTTACCGATTACGGCATGATCCTGTATCATGACATTGTCACCAATACTTGTTCCGGCATAAATAATCACGTGATGTCCTACGCTGACGTTCTCACCAAATGTAACGTTTTCTTCTATAACTGCATGTTGACCAACTTGAGGTTCACTCATCGATTATACCTCCTGCTTGGATTCATAGAGTTCCTGATATACACTCGCTATCTTACTCCATTTAAATTCGCCCACAACGTTGATTACCTGTTGATTCATAGCTTCATAATTATCCATGATTGTTTCTATCTTTCTGGAAATATCTTCACTGGATGCTGGGTTAACGGCGTAGCCAACTTCGCCCTCTTCGAAATAGCCATCAATCCCCTGACCCCTTGAATAGATAACCGGCAGCCCCTGCGTCATCGCCTCAATGTAAACCAATCCAAAGGTTTCATGAAAGGAAGGCATCAGGAAAATATCAGCCTCTCTATACATAGCTAGTAATCGATTTTTATCATTCACATAGCCATGCAACGTAACATTCGATCGGATATGTTTAGTTTTTATGTATGTTTTTATCTCATTCTCAAGCGGACCAGTACCAATAATATCAAACCTAACATCAAAGCCTTTTTCTTTTAATCTAAGAACAGACCCTAGTGCTGTCATAACATTCTTATTCTGATTGAGTTCCCCGACAAACACGAGTCGAATCGTTTTGGAGAACGCAGCTAACTCTTTCGTATCATAACTATTCTCCAACCAGAAATTATCGATTCCGTTTGGAACGACGTACGATTTATCTCTGATACGGTCTTTTAAGTGACTCGGGATATAGTGTTCAATTAGGTAATCCTTATACGCTGGCGAAAGAAAAATGATCTTTTTAGCTTCTTTCAGGATAGCAACCCCATGTTTCCGAAGGTGTATGCCATATTTAAAAAACACATTGATATCGGTATTTCTTACTGCCACGATATAATCTATTCCCATTTTCTTCTTTAAGCGATACGCTGCTCCGCCATTAGAAAACAAAAAGTGTGCGTGCGTAAGGTCTATATCGCTTAAGTCTATCGAATCAATTATGTCTTTCGTAATTTTCCTAACCTTGCTGAAATACACTAATCTATCAAATTTATTGTGCGGACTTGAAAAGACGTATGATACATGTGCAGCATGTTCAAGCATCCGTTTATTTTTAATCTCGCTTGTTTTGTACGGAACATACATAATCTGTTGAATACCGTTAGCGTCTAATTCACCCAACAAATTCTGATACAACCCAGTATCTGGATAGCCGGAACATATATGCAGTATTTTCATAGATTATCCGCCTTTATAAAATTCAGTTATTTTCTCTATTATATATACTTGGTCATCCTGCTTAAGCTCAGGATAGATAGGAAGCGATATTACCTGTTCAGTCGCTAACTCAGACTTAGGAAAATCGCCTTGCTTATAGGGTAAATAATTAAACACTGGCTGAGCATGCAGCGACAACGGATAGTAAACCATTGAATCGATACCATTTTCTTTTAAAAATAATTTCAGTTCGTCTCGCCGCTCGACCCGCAAGGTATATTGGTGGTACACGTGATAGTTGCCTTCCGCTTCGACCGGAACTGTAACAAAATCAGAGACAGACTTCTGCAAGCCGCTTGAGTAAAACGCTGCTTTCTCTCTTCTCCGTTCACCATATTCCGGTAGATTTTTAAATTTAACGTTCAAAATGGCTGCCTGTAATTCATCCAGTCTACTATTGTATCCAAGCACATGATGATGGTATTTCTCTTTACTGCCATGAACGCGTAATACTCTACTGAGATTAGCTACTTCATCATTTGATGTAACAATCATTCCGCCATCGCCAAACGCACCTAAGTTTTTTGTTGGAAAAAAGCTATACGTAGCGGCAGTTCCAATTTCTCCTGGATTTTTACCTTTGTATTGCGAACCTATTGCCTGCGCGGCGTCTTCAATGACTACCAGGTTATGTTTATTGGCAATTTCAGTAATGGCGTCCATATCAGCCATCTGGCCGTATAAGTGGACAGGAATAATTGCTGTTGTTTTATCGTTTATCGCCGCTTCGATTTTAGCAGGATCGATTGCAAATGTATCCAGTTCAATATCAACAAATACTGGAGTTGCACCTGCCCGTGCAATCGCACCTGCTGTTGCAAAGAACGTGAACGGGGTCGTAATAACTTCATCCCCTGGTTTAACGCCTGCAGCCTGCAGAGCTATAAGAATCGCATCTGATCCATTCCCTACTCCAATACCGTGCGTAACGTTGCTGAATTGTGCGATATCGTTTTCCAGTTGCTTCACATTGTCGCCTAAAATAAACTGGGAAGAACTGATTACCTCGTCCATTTTATCGAGAATATCATCTTTCATTTCTTTATACTGTTCAGACAAATCAAGCATTTTCACTCTTCTCATCGTATGTCCTCCCCTCGTTGGTCCGATACGTACTTTGTATACACATCGATTAATTTCGCGGCTGATTTCTCCCAAGTGAAATTATTTTCTACTTTAATTCTTGCAGCTTTACCCATTTCCAGCCTCATGGTAGGATTAGCCACTAATTCCGTTGTGACTCTAACAATATCATCAACGTCTTTCGGATCAACTAAATAGCCATCCACTCCTGAATCCACTATATCTTCTACACCTTCACCTTTACACCCAATCACTGGGATTCCACTCGCCATTGCCTCGATATAGACAACACCGAACGCTTCATTCCAGCTAGGTAATAGAAATATATCAGATTCATTCATATATCTGCTAACTTCTTCCCTTGATTTGGCTCCTAAGAAAACTACATTATTCTCTAGTCCTAATTTTTTTACGAGTCGATATAATGTATCCGCTTCAGGTCCAACGCCGATGATCTGGTACGTCATGTTTGGATAGTTTTCAACGATTTTCGCCATTGCTTTAATGCTAAAATCTATTCCTTTTGGCTGTAATAGATTTGCCACACAAAGGATTTTAATATCTGTTTGATTTGTAGTTGAAACCGGCTGCTTCGTCGGCTCCAGAAATAGAGGCGCTACACCATTATGTATAACAGTACACTTTCCATCCTCTATCTCAGGGAAAAATTTCTTTCTGATAGTATTTAGCTTATGACTCACTAGAATGGTGTTACTAGATTCAGTTAAGACTTGTGTAACCTGATTCCTGCACTTTAGATCCTTGTGAATCGTATGCTGTAAATCCTGACCATGGATGGTCGTTATTAAAGGAACGTTAAAGTCCTGTGCCAGCTGTACTGCTGCTGCCCCGTCTGGTAACGCGACGTGCGCATGAATGACATCAAATTTAAATTCTTTATAGATATCGGCAACCGTCTTTTTAATACCGTGATACATCCGCTGGCCTGATCTATGGAAGTTAATTCGTTTAGGCAGCGCTATAAATGTAGGATAATGCACCTCAACCGTATCTATCACGTCTGTTGCGGGTGTGGCATCGTAATTCTTCCACTTTGGCGACAGCTGCTTTAATAAAGATGGTACAAATGGAACAGGGGACACTACCTTGACGTTGTGTCCCTGCTTAATCAATTCCTTTACCTGTTCATGGACAAATACCCCATTTATTTCTTTCGTTTTAGAGGGGTACATGTGGGAGATTATTAATATGTTCATTATATATGCTCCTATAGAAATCCCAGTAGAGTTCTTTTAAATGCGATAGACCAACTTGTTTCCTGTTTCAAACTTGAAGCCTCCGGTTAACGTGCAACTTTACTTCTAATTTTGATTGATTTTCCAGTTCTCGAGGACTCATAAATAGCCAATATCACTTCAATTGCATATTTACCATCTTCTAAGGATATGTATGGTTCGCGATCCTTTTGTATAGATTCGATCATATCTTCAACAATTAATTGGTGACCGTATCCATACACAGTTGGAGGATTCTGTAGTTGTTCCGAGATAATTTTAGCTTCTTCTGCAGCAAAATCATCACTAAACCGCCAATTCTCTATTTTATTAACCGCAAGACCTCCAATGCAGACTGTTCCTTTATCCCCAAATAAATTAAGTGTTTCCTCAAGATTTGAGGGATAAATAGTGCCAGCCCCTTCTATCATCCCAAGAGCCCCACTTTCAAATTCTAAAATGGCTGCTCCAACATCTTCCATTTCGATATCTCGAAATCTAGTAGCTGTCTTACCGGTTACGGACTTTACAGGACCCATCATCCATAATAATAAGTCAATATTGTGGATGCTTTGATTCATTAGTATCCCATCTTGTTGGTTGGCCGTTCCACGCCAACTGTCCTGATCATAATAAGGTTTATTTCGGTTCCAGCGTATACTCGCTACACCGTGTGACATTCTACCAAATCTACCATCTTCATAGGCTTTTCGAGTTTTTTGTATTGCTTCATTGAATCTATTTTGATGAACTGCCGTAACTTTCACATGATAATCTTGAGCGGCTTGAATAATACGTTCTGCATCCTCAACAGTTGTAGCAATCGGCTTTTCAAGCAATACATGTTTACCGGCTTTAATAGCTTTAATAGCTAGTTCAGCATGTGATGCATTTGGTGTGCATATGCTAACAATATCAATTTTTTCGTCTTTTAACATTTCTTCTATATCCTCGTAATTATTTTTTAGATTATTTACAAAAGCAGTCTCGTCTAATCGATTTCTATTATTATCACATAATGCATATAGTTCAGCTTCTTTCGTATTGATAATAGCTTCTATGTGCCTCTTGGCAATTCTCCCACAACCTACGATAGCAAATTTCATTTTACTTCTCTCCTAACCCAGTTTACTAACTTCCAACTGAATTTAATAATTTTCCCTTAAGATAATGCTATAATAACCTATTACTGACAAAATGATGAAAGTTTAAATTTTCAACAGTTTATGTATCGCTATTAAAACAATTAACTCAATTATAACACCAAACTAGAAGTACGTAATAACTATTAATACCACAATATAAAAAGCTACTTAAATATAAATATGCACAAAAAGTTAACCCGCTAAGCCATCTCAGCGGGTTAATCTGATCATCCTAAAAGACATTAAATATTTTACTAAACACAAGAACCGCCAAATTCCAATTTTTTTCTATACTTAAATATAGTAGCTAATTAGATCGAGAGTCAACCTTATAATATTTAACATACCAATTAGCAAACTTCTGCAATCCTTCCTCCAATAGAGTCTCTGGCTTAAATCCCACCGTTTCTTGCAGTCTATCAGTCGACGCATAGGTCGCAGGTACATCCCCTGGCTTAATCGGTTCAAACTGCTTTTCAAACACTACTTCTTTACCTAGTGATTTACTTAATGTTTTCTCTAATGTTTCAATAAAGGTCATTAACTTTACTGGACTGTTATTTCCAATGTTAAATACTTTATGTTGAACATCACCAACTGGCGGATTACTTAAAAGACGTTCGATTCCTTCGACAATATCATCTATATAAGTGAAATCCCTGTACAGATCCTTCTCAAATTCTCCGTTATTAAATATCTTGATTGGATCTCCATTAAAGTATTTATCAGCGAATCCAAAGTATGCCATATCAGGTCTGCCCATAGGACCATAAACGGTGAAAAATCTTAGTCCAGACACAGGTATCTGATAAAGATGACTATACGTATATGCCATCAGTTCATTAGATTTCTTAGTCGCCGCATATAATGAGACTGGATTATCTACCGCATCAGTCTCTTCAAATGGAACCTTTTTATTAGCGCCATATACAGAACTAGATGATGCATATACCAGATGGTCCACTGGATTGTGGCGACAAGCTTCAAGTAAGTTGTAAAATCCGATAACATTACTTTGCATATAGACATCCGGATTTTCAATTGAATACCTAACCCCTGCTTGTGCAGCCAAATTCACGACAATATTAGGTTTGTACGCTTCAAACGTCTCCAACACAATTTCTTTATCTGATAAATCACCTTTAACAAAAGTAAATTTATCATTTGGAGTTAATTGCTCCAATCGAGCATGCTTAAGGTTTACATCATAATAGTCATTTAGATTATCAATACCAACTACTCGACAATCAGCCTCAAGTAGTTTCTTAGATAAAAAGAATCCGATAAAACCTGCAGCTCCAGTAACTAGGTATGTTTTCGATTTATCTAATTGGTTGAGGTCTAGACTCATGTTGATTCAACTCCTTCTTAACAATAGCAGATTGTCTATCTACACTATTTCTACCAATGGAGTGGTACTCAATTCCTACTTCTCGCATTGCCTCAATATCATAAATATTTCTGCCATCGTATACTAAAGGTGTTCTCATTAATTGACTATAAGTTGCAGGAGATATTTCTTTCACTTCTCCCCACTCAGTAAAAATAAAGCAAACATTTGCATCTTCCAAGGCAGCCTCTATGTTTGCAACATAGGTGATAGTACCTTTTCCATTAGAACCATCTGGATGCACTTTGGCAAAGTTGTCAGCTCCAACAGGATCATATGCATAAATATTTGCACCTTGCTCTAATAATAATGGTACATTTTCAAGTGCCGGGGCTTCTCTTAAATCGTCAGTCCCAGGCTTAAACGTCAAGCCTAGCACAGCTACTTTAAGACCATTAAAAGTGATGAGTCTTTTGCTAGCTTTTTTATACAATTTCGTCTTTTGGTCTTTGTTCACATCAATTGCTGCCTTAACAGTTTTTAATTCATAGCCATTTTCTATCGCCAGATTTTCCAATGCTTTTGTATCCTTAGGGAAACAGGAACCACCATAACCAATCCCTGCATTTAAAAACTTGCTTCCAATACGCTCATCATAGCTCATACCCTTCGCAACATCCTGGATATCAGCGCCAACAAGTTCACAAAGGTTCGCAATATCATTCATATAGGAAATTTTAAGAGCGAGGAAATCATTAGAAGCGTATTTAACCATTTCTGCTGACCTTCTATTCACTGAAACAACAGGCAAGTTAAATGGGTCATAAATCTTCATTAATCTGTCTTCAGCCCATTTACTTTCTGTACCGATTATAATTCTTTCTGCATGTAGCGTATCATGTACGGCAGAACCCTGCGCTAAGAATTCTGGATTTGATGCAACTTCAACTTTCACATCATTCACTAAAAAATCATTTATAAACTGCTCTACCTTATCGTTTGTACCGACTGGAACAGTGGATTTCACAACGATAAGACAATCTTTTTCTATTGTTTCTGCAATTTGTCTTGCAACAGTTGCTATATAAGAAAGATTGGCTGATCCATCTGGTTGTTCTGGTGTACCTACACCGATAAAAATTGCATCTGCATCCTTATAAGCCGATTTATAGTCTGTTGTGTAATCTATTCTTCCGGCAGCATAATTCTTCTGCATTAAATCTTCCAATCCTGTTTCATAAATTGGAGAAACGCCAGACTTCATTACATTTACTTTTTCTTCATCAATATCTACACAGGTTACTTGGTGGCCGGTTTCTGCAAAACATGCGCCGGCCACTAAACCAACGTAACCAGTTCCTGCTACTGCTATTTTGTTCATTCTCAGACCATCCTTCACTCTTTTAATTATACATCCTATCAATACTAAACTATATAATATGAAAATTATATTTTAGTAAGAAATAACTCTTCGTATTAAGTACACCACTAATTTGAATAGTAAACCATTTTATTTTTTTGAATAAACAAATTTAAAAAAGAATAAAGTAGTTGTTAAGGTATTAATTATTGAATAAACTAATAAGGTAAATCCTCCACCCTCTATACCGTACTTAGGAATAAGAAAAAATCCGGCTATTGTTACTGTAACTAATGAAATTATAGAAATGTAAATTTGAACATTAAAAATTCGAGCTGATTGAATAGCAATTTGCAGTATACTATTTATAGACAAGAAAAACACCGCTATTGAAATCCAAATTAATGTGCTCCAATATTGACTATAACTAGTTGAGTATACAAAACTAAGCATACCTTTACCAAATAGTAACGAAAACAAGAAAAACGCAAGCCCAAAACTGCCACTTAATAAAATGATTTTAATAAGTAAATTTTTGTATAGGTTAAAATTATTCTCAAAGTATTTTGACAATCTTGGTCTTGTTGCTTGTCCTATTGCATTAAAAAGAGTTGAAAAACCAATAGCAAAGTATCCTATTGCAGCAAAATAACCCAAGGATTGCTTTCCTAGAAAATGATCTACTAAATACCTTGGTATATTGGTGACGAGAGATCCTATAAATACTCCACAACCCAAAGGTAAAGCCAAGAGAAATATTTTTTTTATTGTTAATATATCCCATTTTGTTAGCAATAGTACAATATACTTTTTATAAGTATATTGTTTGTTTAGACTTTCAAGCTTAAGAGAAGCAAAAAAATCATAATAAATAACAACTAGTAAAAAAACTACTGAAAAACCTATTAAAGAATACAATAAACTATTTGTGATTATTAAAATTATAGCAAATGTAAATAAACCACTTATTTCACGGAACATCATTGATTTAGAAACAAGATCCATTCGCTCTTTTTTTTGCATTTGACCATAAAAAACATCACTAATAGATTCAAATAATTTTATTACACCAACCACTAATATAATAATTACAGTTTCTGTATCATAATTTAAAATTAATAACAAAATAAAAGATAACATAGCAAAACCAAATGTATTTGATATAGTACGAAGTTTGAAGTAGTCGCTAAACTTATATTGGTTTTTAACATCAGTTGCTTGTATTGCTCTGAGCTGTAAATTCATAAACATAAATATTGGTGCTGCTATTGCATATGCTAAAGTAAATTGACCTAATAATTTCGGTGAACTGAATTTTGCCAAGACAACCAATATACCCCACTTACAAATTGCAGCAACTAAATTACCTACTATAGTCCAGGAAAAATTCTTTCTCAAAGATAGTGTTGAATTTTTGACCAATTTACTTTTGTTATTTCCAATCTTCATAATACCACTCCGAATCTACTCACCTATTGTTATAAAATTTACAGTCTTTTTGCACCACGAGAAACAATATAATTTAACAACTTAATAAATAATATTGTTAAAATGATTTGAGTTATCAAAGGTGATAATAAAGTTGATAGATCTCCTCGAATGGAATATATATATATGGGAATTGCAAATAAATATATTAAATAATAAATCACGTTTTTCGAACTCTTATGATATAGAACCCTAATTATAAAACTGATAAATAAGAATAATAAAAACACGCCGAAGACACCAAAATTAATATAGCCATCACCCACAAGAGTGAAGCCCATTCCAGTATCTCTATGACTGTAAAAATATTCATTAAACCATTTTCCAGACGAAAAATCACCAGCAAGTTTAAAACCAAAAATATCTATACTTCTAATTAAGTTAGTGTAAAAAGTATAGCCCGAAAAATATGAATCCATATTATTATCTATTAATATCTGTAAATTGGTTGAAGCTGCAATAAAATCACTTCTAAAAAAACCTACAAGAAAATCATCAAAAAACTTTTCATTAACTCCCCTACCTAAACCTATGTATTTCAAAGTTGCTAGTAATGGAAGTACTAAAAGCGAAACCAATGAGAAAAATAAATACTTTTTATTACTATTTTTTTTAATAATTACATCAAATGTATATAAAACATAAAAAGTCAATAAAATAAATCTTAGAATTAAATCTCTTTCACCAGAAAAAAGAAATAATAGAACCACTGGAATCAAAGAAATTGCAACATAATTGAATTTTTTACTATCATTTAAACTTCTTTTAATTAAACCAATTACGTAAATTACTAAAAATAATAAAATTAATCGAAAGGTTAAAAAAACTACAGGATTTCCTAATGCAAACAATTCATTTTTACCTTCATGACCCAATTGTGAGATATAGACCGAAGAACCTACTAATAATATATACAATGAAAAATATATGTACTTATTTATGTAGATTAGATCATCTATTTTCACTAAAATTGATTTAATTTTATCACCGTCAACCCTTTTAGGTGTGATAACAATAAGGAACGTAGTCAATCCCACTAATTGTAGAATCATTAGCTCTTTGGAATATGTGTTAATTCTATTCCCACCAATTAATAATAAGACAGGATGTGCTATTGAATACATTGCAAAGAATGGTATATACCATGTAAAAGGATGATAAAAGTCAAACTTCACAGTTATGATAGAAATTAATGATAACGTAAGAAAAGAAAAAACATGTACCATTATATTGTCAGTAATAATTATAATGAAAAATGTTAATATAATACTTATATAGATAACAAGGGTTTTCAATATATTATCTTTGTTAATTTTTATTTCCATCTTACAATCCCCTTGATAATTATTTTAAGTAGCACTTAATTGTATTCATTTTGTTAAACACTTTTCTAAGAAGGAATTATAGATTTTAAAACTTTGGCCGGTACACCTCCTATTATTAAATTAGAATCAACATCTTTAGTGATTACAGTTCCAGCAGCAACTACCACACTTCTGGAGATATTTACACCTGAAGTGATAACAACATGACCACCGCACCATGTACCCTTACCAATAGTTATAGGTGCGTTACTTCCTTTATTTGTTGCCACACCATTTTTAAAGACATGGTTACTACTAGCAATAACAGACATAGGTCCAATAATTACGTTATCATCCAATTCCACTATTCCTTTTGCTTGAACATAACAATAGTGGGATATATAGCAATCATTACCAAAAGTTAAACCGCCCGGGTTATTTATGATTACTCCTTTTCCTATTTGAAGTCTTTTACCGCATTTCCCAAAAAATGGTCGCATCAATCCACCACGAATACGATTAGTAATAAGGTGGTTAGGAAGTAATGCCGTAATTAAATTAATTAGATGAATTGGTAAATCACGATATATAAAATTCATTAATATTTTTACATATCTCATTATTTTCTACTCCTACCCATTATTTTTTAAAACTATTTATAAAATTCCCAAAAAACTTTAATCTTCTTTTATATAATACTGATTTTAAATAACTCTTTGAATTATTATGATTCTTAATTGCTTGTTCTTTCATAACTTCCAAGTTAAATTTTTTGTAAATATTACATATTTGTTGTACATTCCCTTTATCAAAAATATAATTATCTTCAATTAACTCATGTATTCCTCCAGCATCAGCACTAAATATTGGAAGTCCCCTACTCATCGCTTCTATAATAGATCTTGATAAGCCTTCCTGCTTACTAGGATGGACGTATAAATCAATTTCATCTAACCATCTGAAAACATCACTATGTCTCAACGATCCGATAAACTTTACTTGGTCTGTTACACCATACTTTTCTGCTATATCCTTAAGATATGAAGCGTCTCCACCACCTACCAACTGGTATTCAATGTTATGTCCTTCTTTTTTTAATTTTGATATAGCAGATATTACATCTTGTTGACCCTTATAAATAACGTCTATTGTTGCACATGTACCGATAATAACTTTCTCATTATAATTCTTCTTGTTTATGCGTTCCAAACGGTTGTTAAGTGAACTTTCTTCAACTGAATTTAAAGTAACATTTGAGCAAGCAATGTTTTTACCTTTAGTTGGGTATCTACGTTCCAAAAATTCTTCTGTAACGTAGACAACATATTCAGCTGAATAAATAGCTTTTTTTGTCAGATAAGTGATTAAAAGAGCGGGCAATGTCTTGGTCAATCCTTTATTTGCAATAGCATCCCAAGAACAACCTACAACTTCAATTAAATAAGGTTTCTTGTGCATTTTTGCCATTCTTACTGCATATAAACCCAAGATACTCGGTACTCGAATTACTATATAATCACAACTTTTTATTCTTTCATTTATAATATTTCTTGTTTTTTTATGTTTAAGTTGTTTTAAATCTTTAATTGTTACAAAATTTATTTCTGGTGAAACCTTTTCTGTTTTATCTTTCAATGATGATTTTAATTTTGACTCACGACCGATAACTTCCAGTTCATCAAAGATTGATAAATATCTATTAAAGAATTCTTCATCAAAACCATAGGAATGGTAATATTCATTTTTTATACGCGGAAATCTATGATCATGTACAAATAAACCAAGCATTTTTATCCCCTATCCTAGACATAATAATAAATTAGATATATTCTAATACTATTAATTATTAATAATATAAATCACGAGTATTCATACACGTGATTTACAATCTCCAATAACTGTATCCTTCATTTTCGATGTCCCTTTTGTTTAATATACTCTTCACATCAACTATTACTTTCTCTTCAGTTGAACAATCTCTAAACAATTCATCCATTTTATCAAGAGATATATTTTTAAATTCATCATGTGCGACTGAAAAAACTAGACAATCAGCATTTTCAACTTCGTCGAACTGCACTAATTCTATACCATATTCTTGTTTTGCTTCACCGATATCAGCATGTGGATCCACCACAATTGGGTTTATCTCATACTCATTAAGTCTTGTTACAATATCTGCCACCCTTGAATTTCTTGTATCCGGACAGTTCTCTTTAAATGTTATCCCAAGTATAACTACCTTAGCTTGTTTTACAACTTTATTAGCAAGTATTAATTTTTTAATAATCGCATCAGCGATAAATTCACCCATACCGTTGTTGATTTTTCTTCCAGATAAGACAATTTGGCTATGGTAACCCAATCTTTCAGCCTCGTACACAAAATAGTAAGGGTCTATGCTAATACAGTGTCCACCTACTAATCCAGGGTAAAATTTTAAAGCATTCCACTTTGTGTTCATAGCCTCCACTACATCATTCGTGTCAATTTCCATTCGATCAAATACCATAGCAAGCTCATTCATAAAAGCAATATTTATATCACGCTGACTATTCTCTACAACTTTAGCCGCTTCAGCCACTTTAATAGAGCTAGCTCTATGGACACCCGCTTCAATTACTAATTCATATACATTTGCTATATCCTCTAAACTCTCATCGTCCATACCAGAAACAATTTTCACAATTTTTTGGAGAGTGTGAACTTTATCACCTGGATTGATTCGCTCTGGTGAATAACCAATCTTAAAATCTACCCCGCATTTTAAGCCTGATTCCCTTTCTAAAATTGGAACACAAATATCTTCAGTGACTCCTGGATAGACAGTAGATTCATATACAACGATTGATCCTTTAGTAAGGTTGCGCCCAATGATTGAACTAGCACCTTCAACGGGAGTAAGGTCAGGTGTTTTATCAGAATTTATAGGTGTAGGGACAGCTACAATATGGAACTTTGCATCTTTAAGTCTTGATTCATCTGATGTAAAATCTACCTTGGTTTTTTCAATTACTTCATTTCCCACTTCATGTGTAGGGTCAATACCAGATTTATATAAATTTATTTTACTTTCATTTAAATCAAAACCAATTACATCTACTTTGTTAGCAAATGCAACTGCAATAGGCATACCTACATATCCCAGTCCAACCACTGAAATTTTTTCATGTTTATCAAAGATTTTTTTATATAAAGTCATTACTTCGCTAACCCACCTTCTGATATTTCATTAATTTGAACAATATAATCCTGCACTATATATTTTCGATCAAATTCTTTTTCAGCCTTTTCTCTACTCCTTTTACCCATCAACTCTTTTTCCTCTTGTGATAATTCAATGAATTTTCTTAAAGTTTCTCTAAGAGAAACAGCGTCTGCCACTTTACATAGAAAACCATTGAAACCATCATCTACATTTTCCTTGCATCCATAGATATCACATGTTATTAACGGTCTTCCAATCGCTGCACCCTCTTGTAGAACAGTACCCCTTCCCTCCCCATAAGAAGGCAAAACGATACAACTTGAGTTCGCCATTATTTTAGGAATGTCATTTCTTTTTCCTAAATATTTCACAATTCCCTCTTCCTGATATTTTTCAAGTAACGCAATATATTTTTCGTCATCAACAAATCCAACTACTTCAAATTCTATATTGTTATAACTCCTCACAATTTCCTCAGCAGCTAATAAGTACTCTTCAATTCCTTTATCTTGAAGGACTCTGCCAATAAATGTGAAAGTAATTTTACCGTCACTTGGTAACTTCTCGTTTTTAAAATTTAACAAGTTCACACCTGAACCCGGAACTATCATAGTACTTTGGTTTTCTGTAAGCATCTTCCTCTGCTTATAAAAATCTTTATTTTCTTCGTTCAAAAAAACGACTTGAGATGCACTTTTAAAAGCTATTTTATTTAACAAAATCGCAATTTTGTTCTGCCACATATTTTGAATATACACAGATCCTAAGCCTGTAACTGTGTGAATTGATTTTGCCCCACAAATTCTAGCAGCAATCCCACCATAAGTGTTTGGTTTAATAGTATAGGTCATAACGATATCGGGCTTTATATTCTTAATTATTTTAACATAATTGATTAATAGTTTTATGTCAGCAATAGGATTTGTTCCTCTCCTATCAATAGGCGTGTCTATGACCTTACACCCGATCTTCTCAAAAAAAACATTCTCTTCTGACTCAGGTAGTGCAAGATAAACTTCATTGCCACTTTTTAATAATTCTTCAACTAGTTCTTTTCTAAATGCATATATTGTTATAAAATGATTTGCCAAAATTAATACTTTTTTCATTTATCTTCTCCTGCTCTCAGATATTCTTTAACTTCAATTTCAATCCCTTCTTCAAAATTCATCGGATTATATCCAAAATCGGTAGTGGCATCTTTTCGTGAGTAACTTCTGTTTTCACCCATTCTCTCAACTTTTTCCACATAATCAATTTTCATTACAGTTATAGTTTTAAGAACCTTTGCCAAAAATACTGCTAAACTTAAAGGGACACTAATGAATAGAGTTTTTTTATTCAATTTCTTGCTAATTAACTTTAAGACATCTATTAACTTTATTGGTTTTTGTCCAGAAAGGTCATAAGCTTTACCATTAGTCGCTTCTGGAGATATTAAAACGGTAAAAAATGCCTTGCCCAAATCCCTAGCATTAACTGGTTGAATTAAACTATTTCCTTTATTTACGATTGGCATAATTCTAAGCTTATCAACCATCTTTATAAACTTACTCATGTTACTATCGCACAAATCTCCATATATCATCGTGGGCCTTAGAATGGTTATATAGGTTTGACTATCCGGTTGCTCAACAAGATTATAAACCTTTTTCTCTATATCTTTATACTCCTGAGAAGCGTATTTAAATTGAGAGTATATTCCTGTAGTATGAACCAGAATTGCTCTTTTCACATTATTACTAATTGAGGCTTTTATAATCGAGGGGGAATGGTGGATATTGTAAATGTGCATTACTGTATGTACACCCACCATTACATCCTCAATAAATCTGTCATCATTTAGATCGCCTATTACTTTCTCAATTTTTAACCCGCAATTATCTAACATTGTTGTATCAGATGACTCCCTAACAATACAGCGGATAGGCTCTTCGTATTTGTTTTTAATAAGCTCTTGTAAGAAATACTTACCACTATGTCCCGTAATTCCTGTAATTAATAACATTTCTTCACCTCTGTTTAATCACTTACTTGAAGAATAGGTCTCCTTAGTACTTGCAATTTCCTCCTTCGATCCTGTTCCACCTTCAACAACTCCATCGCTCTTTGCGATACTTATAATGGTTCCAAAGAAGCACTTTATATCCATCCAAAAACTTATCCTCTCAGCGTACTCTCCATCCAATTCTGCCTTTACCTCAATAGGCAGTTCATCTCTACCATTAATCTGTGCCCATCCGGTCAGTCCTGGTGGTACATCATTAGCACTATATTTATCTCTTTCTTCTATAAGATCATACTGATTCCACAGAGCCGGTCTTGGACCAATAACACTCATCTGACCAACAAATATATTCCAGATTTGAGGCAGTTCATCTAATGAAGTTTTTCTCATAAACTTTCCAACCTTAGTGATGTACTGCCCTGGATTTTCCAAGAGATGTGTTGGGGTGTCCTTTGGAGTATCTATCCTCATCGTACGAAATTTCATCATATTAAAATGAGTCTTTTTAAGTCCAATACGTTTTTGTCTGAACAACACCGGTCCTCTTGAATCCAGTTTAATAGCTATAATAAGTATTAAATATATTGGAGATAAAACTAATAAACCCATTAATGAAAGAACAATATCTATTAGTCTTTTTACTTTCAAGTACATAATCAATTACACTCCCCAAAATAAATTTATTAGCAAATCAGTGTTACTCTTTCGTAATACCAACTTTTACTTTCTCTATCAAATACTTATACAACTCATCTTTAATTTCATCATTATCCAAAGCCATATCAATCGTAGTCTTTACAAACCCCAACTTTTCACCAACATCATACCGCTTGCCTTCAAAATCATAAGCATATACGCTTTGCAATTCATTCAATTTTTGAATTGCATCAGTAAGTTGTATTTCTCCACCTGCTCCAATTTCCTGCTTATCCAAGAACGTAAATATTTCGGGTGTGAATATGTAGCGTCCCATTATTGCTAGGTTTGACGGGGCGGTACCTTGTTTTGGTTTTTCTACAAAGTTATTCACTTTGTATCGTCTACCTTCAATTGTATTCGGATCAACTATACCGTAACGATGTGTTTCACTATCTAAAACCTGCTGTACGCCTACAACTGAGCTTTGTGTTTCTTCATACTGGTTAATTAACTGCTTTAAACAAGGTGTTTCTGCTTTCACAATGTCATCACCAAGTAATACTGCGAATGGCTCGTTTCCGATAAATTTTCTTGCACACCAAACAGCATGACCTAATCCTTTAGGTTCTTTCTGTCTGATGTAGTGTATATCTACGTTAGAAGGATGGTTTATTTTCTCTAAGAGATCATATTTTTCCTTCTTAATTAAATTATCTTCCAATTCAAAATTGTGATCAAAATGATCCTCAATAGCCCGTTTTCCTTTACCTGTCACAATGATAATATCTTCAATTCCTGATTCAATCGCTTCTTCTACGATGTATTGAATGGTAGGTTTATCTACAATTGGCAACATCTCTTTAGGCATTGCTTTTGTTGCTGGTAAGAATCTAGTACCTAATCCCGCAGCTGGGATAATTGCTTTCTTAACTGTTTTCAAAGTAGTTTCCTCCTTGCAATTGTTGAAGGGTTATTTAGCTGCCCTTCACTGCCATAATCGTTTTCTCCATATATACAATCTTCATTAATTCTTCTTTTAGATCTGAAGTTGTAAATGTATCAAATCGGTCAATTATATACTGCAGTATATCCCGGTCAACCTCAACAGTTCTCCCAACGTATATCTTATCATATACTTCTCCAGGTAGAACCTCATCCTTGCCTAGTAATTCTTCATACAACTTCTCTCCTGGTCGAATTCCAGAAAATTTAATCGGAATTTCTTCCTCTGTATAACCAGATAGATTAATAAGATTCTTCGCTAAGTCAACTATTTTTACCGGCTCACCCATATCCAGGACAAATATTTCTCCACCTTTTGCTAGAGTTCCAGCTTGAATTACGAGTCTGGACGCTTCCGGAATAGTCATGAAGTATCTAGTCATGGCTGGATCGGTAATGGTTATTGGGCCACCATTTTCGATTTGCTTCTTAAATAACGGAATAACACTACCACGGCTACCAAGTACATTACCGAATCGAACCGCAACAAATTTAGTACTACTTCGTTTTGCCATGTCCTGTACAACCATTTCAGCCACACGTTTAGTAGCTCCCATGACGTTCGTTGGGTTTACAGCTTTGTCCGTGGAGACCATGACAAATGTTCTTACTCCAAATGCATCCGCTGCTTCAGCAACATTTCTCGTTCCAATCACATTGTTCTTAACCGCTTCGTGTGGATTATATTCCATTAAAGGTACATGTTTATGCGCAGCTGCATGATATATAATAGTAGGTTTATGTTTCTCCACTACCTCAAATATACGCATCCGATCTTGTACATCAGCTATCACAGGTACTATTTCCACTTCTGTCATTCCGTATTTCTCACGCAGCTCCATATCAATCGTATAAATACTAAATTCACCGTGTCCTAACAATACAATTTTAGATGGTGTAAAACGCATCAATTGCCGGCATAATTCCGATCCAATTGAACCTCCAGCACCCGTAACAAGCACTGTATTCCCAGTAACATACTCGGATATCTTATCAATATCAAGCTCAACCGGTTCACGTCCAAGTAAATCTTCTACTTCGACGTTTTTTAGCTGGCTGACGGAAACTTTTCCGGTCATCAAATCCTCTATTTTAGGAATCATCTGCGTTTTTGCTTTTGTCTTATTGCATTCCTGTATCAGTTTATTTAAAGCGCCGTTTTGCAGTGAGGGGATTGCAATAACGATGTGTTCTATACTATGGTTTTTTACAACCATTTCAATATCTTTCGCCTGACCTAACACTGGTAAATTGTATAATTGCATTTTTTGTTTATTATGGTCGTCGTCAATAAAGCCTACAGGCAATAACTCCGAGTTGTTTTGATTCTTCAATTGTCTGGCGATCATGGCACCAGCTGAACCTGCTCCGATAATCAATGTACGCTTTTTATTTTCAGCATTGTTTATGTATTGATCACGGTAGACTCGCCACACGAAACGAGAGCCGCCTATTAAAATAATATGCAGCATCCAGGTGACTACTAACGATCGTTTATAAATAGCGAAGTCGTTGGCAATATATTGTACAATTCCAGCTGCTATGATAGATAGCGTAACAGCTTTGACAATTGCCATTAACTCGCCAACACTGGCGTATGACCAGACTTTGTTATATAGATTGTATACGACTGCAAATAAGTGATGGAATATTAGTAGCGCGATTGAACTGATTATGAGTGCAGGTAAATTAGAGATTGGTATATACGGGTATACAATCCAGGAGGCAACAAAAATAGCCGTGCTTACGATGATTGAATCCATGATGATTAATAATGTCAGTCTATTGCGGTACGTCACTATGCCTGCTCCTTTCATGATTTTATCCGTATAAAACACTAGTAAATGACAATTTTCCATCCATCAAATAATCATTTACTAGTATTTTATTCCATTAGTTTCTATTATAGTTCATTTTTGCATACTTTGTTGGAAAATGTAAGACTATTTACGTATTTTTTACAAGATTCGTCAATTAATTTACGTTGAAACAGTATTAAATCGTTCAATTACTTGCGATCTGTTCTTGTTTCCAACCTTGCGATAGATGAAACTGACGTACACTTTCACTGTGCCTGGCTTAAGATTCAGCCTTTCAGCTATCTCTATGTTTTTTAACCCGCTTCTCATTAAATATGCGATATCTGCTTCACGTCGCGTCAAATGAATGCCGTTCTCTTTCAGTTTCACAGCGAATTCTTGTGAAGCATCTGTCCGCAGCTGAGCAACTCCGTCAGCAACTTTAAGTGCTAGGTGTGTTGGAATAATCGACTCGCCTTTAGCGGTATTTCGGAGCGACGGAATAACGTTTCGCTTATTCTCTTTCGACAGTATGCTGTCTGCCCCTGCTCCAATTATTCCGATGTATGTACGGTCAACACGTTGTGAAGTGAATGCTACAACTTTTGGATCGTTTAATTCTTTCTGCGCTTTTCTGATTCGATTTGCTGCTTCATTAAGTGAGTATTCGTCTAGATCGATAAGCAGGATATCCGCTGTAGATGTCACATCATTCACGCGCATGTCCTTCTGCGTATTAATCAGCATGGATATCGCTTCTAAATAATCTGAATTACTTTCGCAAACTAATTTTATCATGCTTCTAAACTCCCGCCTGTTTATTCACGTCATCTACACACACATAATTAAACGACATATGTTTCACAGTGTGCATGAATAAGTTTACTAAACTGGAAGTCATTTTTTTAGTGACTTTTTACTGAAAATGTCACAATTTGAATGGAATTACATTTTTTGTCAGTCATCAGTCGTTTTTTCTGCAAGTTTTTTAAAGAATTCAATTGCATTCGTTCGACTTCTGATCTTTATTTTACTGTAAATCTCACTTACATAGTTTTTAACTGTCCCTTCACCCAAGTAAAGGCGTTGTGCGATTATTTTATTTGATTTACCTTCCATCATAAGATAAGAGATATCTAGTTCTCGCTCGGATAAATACAGAGAAAGATTATCCAGCTTTCGTCCCAGAATTTGTTTTTTGTTGTATTTAAATTCCTGAATTCGGCTCGCCAGGATTCTTGCCGCTTCTCCGGAGATAACCATTTCACCATGGTACACATCCCTTAATGCATTTACTAACTTGGTGGCGTTTAAATTCTTATATAGGAACCCGTCTGCACCTGCATTCAATCCTGTAACAATTAGTTCTTCTTCCATTGTTGCAGTAAGCAGTATCACTTTTATCTTAGGATAGCTTTCTTTTAGTTGAAACGTTGCTTTAACACCATCAATTTCCGGTATATGAATACTCATCAATACAATATCCGGTTGTTTCGAGTCAATTATTTCTTCTGCTTCTTTTATATTTTCGGCCATTCCTATTACATGCAAGTCATCCTCTTGATTGATTAGGGCTTTGATTCCTTCACTAAATAAGCGCTGATCTTCCACTAACAGAACATTAATCATAGCTTGACCCCTTTCAATAATAGTTCTAAATACCCAATCACGAACCACGACGTCTCAATCCTAATGTAAAAGGTATACAATTTTACGTATACCTTTTACATTACTGAATATTTGATTTAGAAAATCCCTAGAAACTTTTTCTTCTTAATCATCGATGGCTCCGCCCGATTCACCGTTTTCCCATCAATTAGCAGCTGCGCATTTTCCATAAACATATAGCGCGCTTCCATACCATGCTTATCCGTTAATTCCTTATACGCTTCCTGCAATACAAATCCACGGTTCGTTGTATTGTGTGCATCGGTCGCAATAAAGTGCGTCAGATTCGCTTCGATCAGCTCGTGCGAGAACTTTTGCAGATTCTTTCCAAACTTACCGCATAAACTTGCTGCAGTTATTTGTGATAGCGAACCTTTCCGAACAAAATCGTATAGTTTGGAAGGGTTCTCCACTAGTTCACTGTTTCGCTCAGGGTGAACGATAATTGGCTTGTACCCCGAAACCTGGATATCAAACAACATCTGTCTTGCATACCGCGGTACAGAGCTTGACGGAAATTCCACAAATACGAATTTCGTATTATTCATCGGCAGAATAACCTTCGTCTCCAGCTCTTCCATCATATCTCCATTCATACGCACTTCCTGTCCAGGAAGTACAGTTAAGGGTATCTGATTTTCCTGCAATAATTCATTCAACACTTTTACGTGTGTCTCAATATCAGTTTTCTTATTTTCATACTTACCATTCATATGATGCGGAGTAGCCACAATTGTGTGTATCCCCTGTTCCACAGCAGCTTTCGCCATTGCGATACTGTCTGTTTCGGTTTGGGCACCATCATCTATTCCAGGTAAGATGTGACAATGTATATCAATGATGTCAATCACTTCCTATGTCTTTTTAAAATTTCGCAATTGTAAAACTATTAATCTATGAATTATATCAGTAATCCTACTAAAAGTAAAAAATCTCCCTATTTTGTTCGTGAAAAAAGGACCTAATCAGATCACTAGATCCTTAAGTTTATTTATTTAAAAAGTCCTCTTTTTACCTTTATTCGATATGGTTGATCTTTTGGTATGGTTAGGTTCTCGATCACGTACTGACTATTTTCCATGAACTGATAATAGATGGCAGCGCCGAAGTCCTTTTTAATAATATCGTAAGCATCTTGAAGAAGAAAGGATTTCTTTTGACTACTCTTCGATTCAGAAGCAATAAAGTGCGTCAGATTCGAATCAACCAGCTGCCTGACAAACTTCTGAACTTTTTTCCCTGACTTACCTGTTAAACTCGCAGCTGCAATCTGAGTCAATGCACCATTCTTGACGAGCCGGTAGAGTTTATCAGGATTATCCATCAGTTCCTGATTATGTTCTGGATGCGTGATTATCGGCGTGTATCCTGCGATTTGCATATCAAACTGCAGTTGTGTGAGATAATTCGGCACATCAGTAGCTGGTAGATCAATGAGAACATACTTACTCGTTTTATTCAACGGCAGAACTTCACCAAACGTAATACCATCAATAATTTCACCATAAACCCGTGTTTCTTGTCCAGGTAAAACCTTTAGAGATATTCCTTCTTGAAAAAGTTTTCCGTTTAAATACTCTACTGCACCGACGATATGATCTGCTGCTGTTTCTTCGTCACCATACACATGGTGTGGTGTCGCAATTATATGTGTGATTCCTTGCTGCTCTGCTAATGTTGCCATACGTAAACTCTCTGCCAACGACTTTGACCCTTGACTCATTCCAGGCAGGATCTGGCAATTAATATCTATCATTTAGCTCTCCCCCAATTACTAAGTTTTCTCTATTTATATATGCGAATTTTCTCTTAATTATAACTTCCGCACATAAATAGAGGTATTCACTAGGTAATTTAATCTATTGATTTAGTATACCAGTAAAAGTTTAGGGATTAAGTCATGTAAAAGTCATTTTAGACAAATAAAAGTAATTACTTTACGCAAAAGTATAAACATTTTAGATAACTTTGTCGAATGGGAATGTCGAAATAGAAAAAAGCTTTCTGCTAAGTATTAGCAGAAAGCTTTTTTATTCTGTTCCGTAATAATAATAATAGCCGGAAGCTTTTTTCTCACGATCGTTTAAGATAGTCCCGAGAAGTTTTGCTTTTGACGGTTTAAGGATTTCAACCGCCTTCTTAGCAGCTTCCACTTCTGTTTTCTTGCTTCGAACAACTAAAAGTGAACCGTCGCAAACATTTGCCATTATCTGTGCATCAGTCACTGCCAGTACCGGTGGTGTATCAAATAAGATTATATCGTATAATTTACTCGCCTGCTCAATCATTTTTTCCATTTTCCTGGATGCCAGCAGTTCTGACGGGTTCGGTGGTATTGGTCCACATGATATCAAATCAAGATTGTCTATATCACTTGCGGTAATCACATCTTCAAGCGCCTGATCACCTACTAATATATTACTTAAACCTTTTAGATTATCCATTCGAAATGTATAGTGGATTGTTGGCTTGCGTAAGTCTGTATCAATCAGCAGTACTTTTTTGCCGGTTTGCGCATACACAACTGCTAGATTAGCAGTTGTCATCGATTTCCCTTCACTCGGTCCGGATGATGTAACTAGAATCGTTTTCAGGTCCGAATCGACTGATGAAAATTGAAGGTTTGTTCGAATCGTACGATACTGTTCTGAAATCGGTGAACGCGGATTTAAGTCTGCTATTAGGTGCCTGATTTTACTGTTGTTAGACTGTTTTTTTCTGCGAGCCACTGAATTCACCCCGTTTCACTCTGTTGGATTTTTTCATACGATTATCGCGTACATCTTCGTCGTCAATATGTGTAATTACTCCAAGTACCGGAAGACCTAAAGCTTTCTCGATATCGTCTTCTGTACGAATGGTGTTATCCAGATATTCGAGTAAGAATGCAAGACCGACTCCGACCATTGCACCAAGCACAACCGCTATCGCAATGTTGAGTAACGGTTTCGGACTAACCTGAGCCGGATTATTTGAAAGCTCCGCCTCTGCCAGGACACTTACATTATCTACACTCATAATATCAGGAATTTCTTCCTGGAAGATGTCTACCGTCGTATTTGCTATTTTAACCGCTTGCGCAGGATCGGTGTCTGTAGCAGTTACGGTCACGACCTGTGAGGATTCTTCACTTGCCACTTGAATTTTCGATTTCAATTGATCAGCTGAATAAGGCAAATCTAGTTCTTCTACAACATCTGATAGAATTGCAGGACTCTTGAGTATTATATTGTAGGTATTGATCAGCTGAACGTTGGTTTGAATGTCATTCACACTATATTGAATCGCCGGATCCTGTTGCTCCTTGTTAACAATAAATTGTGAAGTAGCCTGATATGTAGGTGTAAGGACAAAATAGCTCACAACCGCCGCGATTAGTGCTGCTCCTACTATTAATGAAATAATCATCAGCAGCCGCTTTTTCATAACCTCAACTATTTCCTTGAGGGATATCGTTTCTTCCATTCTTAAAGACCTCCAATTAAAATAACTATTAAATGATGACTTGTAGTTTAAATTAAATCACTTTTACTATATCGACAATACAATCGAAATTATAACACATTTATTTGAATCGGTTTAAGTTTTTTTAAAAATAGGCAGATAATTTGTCGATTAGTGAGGAAAATGGAGGAGATTACAGTTATATTACAATAAAACAACTATTATACTATATTTTGTAATAATTACCACAATTATACTGTATTCGTGCTATAATAATAAAAAATTGTAAGATTACTTTTTTGTGAGAGGGGAATATTAATTGGCTAATAAGAAAATTGTTATGTCAGTAACAGCAGGTGCATTTTTAGCTTCGGCTTTTGGAGTAACTCAGGCGGAGGCGGCATCGTATAAAGTACAAAGCGGTGACTCATTATGGGGTATTGCACACGAGTATAACACCAGTGTTTCACAATTAAAGTCTATTAATAGTCTTTCCAGTGACGTGATCTATCCGAATCAAATAATAGAAACAGATAATGCTAGTTCAAGTAACGAACAAGTTGCTTCTAAACCAACTACTTCTACTACATCCACTACATATACAGTAAAACGCGGGGACACGTTAAGTGGAATCGCAGCAAAATACGACGTTTCTTTATCTAATTTGATGGACTGGAACAACTTAGATAACTATTTAATTTATCCAGGTGATAAATTTGTCGTTTCTAAGAGTGGTACGGTCGAGAGCAAACCAGCTCCAAAGCCTGATACTCCTCCAGCTGTTGAAGAGGAAACTACAGCAACTTCCTATTATACCGTTCGCTCAGGCGACACGTTGAGTGGAATTGCACATAGTGAAAATGTAACAGTTGCCGCATTAAAGAAATGGAATAACCTATCTTCCAGCCTGATTCTGGTTGGCCAGCGTCTTGCTATTGGGGAGAAATCTTCTGATGGAACAGTTGAGACTCCAAGCGCGGATGTCGACTACAATGTAGACAAGCTAGTGAACGTGGCTAAGAGTATGCAAGGCGTACCATATTCATGGGGCGGAACTACACCAGCAGGATTTGATTGCAGTGGATTCATCTACTATGCGTACAAGCAAGCTGGAATGGACATTACTCGCACATCAAGTGCAGGTTACTTTAACCGTTCCTACTATGTGAACAAGCCACAGGTTGGCGATCTAGTATTCTTTGAGAATACATATAAAGCAGGTATTTCACACATGGGAATCTACCTTGGAAATGGCAAGTTCATCCACGCAGGATCTGACGGCGTTGAGATTGATGATGTTAATGATATCTACTATTGGGGCAAGCACTTCGATAGTTATAAGCGTTTATACTAGAATGTTAATATTGTCTGGAAGAGAGGGTTTTCTGCTGACGCAGAAAACCCTCTCTTTTGATTTGTGGGGGCATCGTAATTGCGTGGTGATGATTGGTAGTGCGGTGTTGCGGCTCGGGCGGGATGTGCGGTGTCGCGGGCCGCGCGTGGTGCTACTCGGGCCGCGTGTGGTGTAACTCGGGCCGCGTGAAGTTTCGCTCGGGCGTGATGTGCGGTGTCGCGGGCCGCGTGTGGTGAGACTCGGGACGGACGACAGTTGCGGCCCGAGTAGCAGTTTCCTTGGCCCGATCTAGCTGAGTTGTGGCCCGTGCTGGCTGAATTGCTGCCCGAGTTTACGGCTTTGGCGCCCCAGTCGGGCACATAAAGTTTATTTATTCTAGCCGAAAGCCTCAGTTGCATTTATGCAGTACCCAGCAATTTAAAAAGCACGTCGCTTAGTTAATTAACTAAGCGACGTGCTTTTTTTATTTAATGGTTTCTATAAATTGTGTTCGAGTTGTTTCTGCAATTGCTGCTGGACCACCGAGGAAGTACGGGTCCGGTTTGATTGCAATATTGCTCTCTAACCAGTCATGTGTTTCACTTGGGATTCTTTCTGTTCTGGTTAGAATGATTGGTGCTCTTAGTTTTGAAGCAAGTGGGGAAGCCGATAGCGCATCCGCTATTTTCAGACCTTGTGAAATAAATAGCTCGTCTATTAGACTAGTATCATAGTATTCCTCCACAATCGCTGTACTTGTGCTATACCGTGTATTACCTGAAACGCGTGAAACATTTCCTGCGCCAAGTAAATTGTTTAGTTCTGACTCCACCTCTGATGATATAGCATTTTTACCACCAATAATGGTAACTTCATTAATCCCATACTGGTTTATATAATTTTGGATGTTGAGATCCAAGTTATCCGTTCTGGAAAGCAATACTGGTATTCCTTGTTCCCCTGCGTACGGCGCAATCGCTAGTGCGTCTGAAGATGATTCATCTCCGGTTGTAATAAAAAGTTTATCTTGTTGTTCATACTTACGCACTTCTGCCGCTACTTGATATGCTGTTTCATATCGATTATCTCCTGCGATTCTTACCACATTGTTACTACCGAACTTCGCATTCAACGTATCTTCAACCTCCGATGAGATAGCTGCTTCAGATCCACCAAGTATATATACGTTTTCCGGATTTAATCGATCAAGTTCTTTTTCAACTGATTCCGTTAGCTTATCTTTCTCTGTTAATAGCAAAGGCGAGTCGAGAGCTGACGCCAGAATACTACCAGTTAACGCATCAATTGGAACATCGCCTCGTCCGATGATAACGGAGCTTGGTTGATCCCAATGCCATCCATAGTTTGCTATACTCATACTTGTTTCATAACGGTTAATTCCTTCCAATTCATACACATCTAAGTATTCACTAGCAGGACTTAGATAACTTGAAGCTACCCACCCGCTCTTACCGGAACTTGCCGTGACAGGGTACCACACATAATGATTGGTTCTTGCATTATCTGCTACAAATGAACCCGTAACACTGACTTTTGTACCTTTATTCAGTGAACCTATCCTGTTTCCACTCGGACCATCACGCAGCGTTAGTCCATTAGTTGTTACATAACTTGTATCACCTTCTGCAAGTGATTGGCTGCTCGGATGGATTGGTCCATTCATTTGCACATTTTGATTGTCGAATAACATAAGACCGCTATCCGTCTGATAAGGATTTAACTTATACGTTGGGAATGGTGTAATATCAAGCAGGCTATAATCTTCTATTCGTTGAAATACATCCTCTTGGTAAGCTGTATACGCCTTTTCTAACGGGTTATTCCTTGGTAATAAGCCATTATAAGCCAAAATTGCAAAATACCAATTTTCAATTACAAGTGAATCATTATCATTAACAGTAGGGATAATATTCCCACCAAAGTTCCACTTATCTTTGAGTATCTTCAACCCTTCTTCGATATTAAATTCAATATCTGTTTTCAATCTATTAATATATGCTTCTTTCTCAGGTCCTTCTGGTAAACTTCTATAATCTGAAACTTGCATGATACCAATTCCAATACAATCGGAGCCTATCACAACATTGGATCCGTCGTATATTTCACAATCTTTGACACGTTCAGGAACTATTTCCCAATATTGCCTCCAGCCACTTTCCTGGAACGCTATTGCCTTTACAATTTCAGGCGGAATGTTCGCGTCAAACGCTTTTTCAGTCAGCACTTTACTGATCTGCGTGTAGGAAGGATTTGGCTGATTTACCGAAAGAGTGCGATTTGTCTTCTTCTCACTTCTCATTAATTCATCTGACTTAATCGATTTATCTTCTTTTATAACTTTATCTCCTGTAATAGAGAAAGTTTGTTTCACAATGTTAGATGGATCGACTTTAACATCTCCATCGTTATATTCTGGGTACTCCAGAGTGATTTGATTTTCGCTTAGATCGATACGTGATCTCTCGTAAATATCAGATATGTATATGCTCTCTGCACCCGTTTCTTTAAGTTTGAGCACTTCAAAATATAATGCGTTGGATGAACCCTTGTAGCGATATTTAATAATCGCATACTGCTGATCATCAACCATAACTTTTTCAATTCCGTCCACGTTTATTGCAGTAAGATCCTTAGAAAAAACTTCTTTTCCATTTTCAAATATCGAAACACTGGAATTTAATTTTCCATTATCGACAGAAACTGTTTTCGAATCTGTCAGCGCAGATGTATTTTCACCGTTCGTAAAATCTAAATCGGAAGTTTCCTCTGCAGTAGTTAAAACAGGACTTGCCATTAATAATAGAAATGCTCCTAACAAAAGCGGTATTAATTTGATTAAACTATCTTTGCTTCGTTTCACTATTATGCCCCCTATTTAATATTAATCTCCATCTAGTATAACTTAAATTTCTACTGATTCCGCCAAAATGTGCTAATATTTTGTGAAGAAAAAAAGAACCCCATTATGATAATGGAATTCTTTTTCATATTGAACATATTAACGCAGATGATCTAACCCTGTATTCGCTGATACCGCAGCTGGTCCTCCCAAGTTACTCGCTCGTGCCGCGCGTGGTGCTACCCAGGCCGCGGTTCTGCTAGTTCGGGACACAGGCGCTGCTACTCAGGCCGCAGTTCTGCTGGCTCGGGACACAGGCGCTGCTACTCGGGCCGCAGTTCTACTAGCTCGGGACACAGGCGCTGCTACCCAGGCCGCAGTTCTACTAGCTCGGGACACAGGCGTTGCTACTCAGGCCGCGGTTCTACTAGCTCGGGACACATGTGCTACTACTCAGGCCACGATACTGCTGGCTCGGGACACATGCGCTGCTACTCGGGCCGCGGTTCTGCTGGATCTGGACACATGTACTGCTACTCGGGCCGCAGTTCTGCTAGCTCGGGACACAGGCGCTGCTACTCGGGCCGCGGTTCTGCTGGTTCGGGACACATGTACTGCTACTCAGGCCGCAATTCTACTGGCACGGGACACATGTACTGCTACTCGCCGCAATTCTACTGGCACGGGACTCAGGGGCTGCTACTCGGGCCGCAGTTCTACTAGCTCGGGACACATGTACTGCTACTCAGGCCGCAGTTCTGCTAGCTCGGGACACATGTACTGCTACCCAGGCCGCGGTTCTGCTAGTTCGGGACACATGTACTGCTACTCAGGCCGCAGTTCTGCTAGCTCGGGACACAGGCGCTGCTACTCGGGCCGCGGTTCTGCTGAAATGTACTGCTACTCGGGCCGCGGTTCTGCTATCGCAGAAGGTCTAACCCTGTATTTACCGATACCGCAGCCGGACCTCCCAGGATGATAAAATCATTTACTTGATTAGCATTAATCAGCTCACTTGTTGGTGCTGGTATATCGTCCTGTTTAACTAACACAATTGGGCGATTCCATTTTGCTGCTAATACTGAACCAGTAAGTGCGTCTGCGAAATTAAAGCCAGTTGTGATAAACATTTTGTCTTTCGGAAGTCCCAGTTCGTTAATAATCGATGCCGTCGTTTCAAATCGATTGTTACCCGAAACGCGATCTGGCATAGGTAACTCATCAAAAACTGCATCGCCGATTGCCATTTCGCCACCAACTACGATTGTTTCGCTAACGCCATGGAGGGCTTGCTTTGTTGCTTCTGGAATTCTCTCAGTCTGTGAGAGTAATATTGGAATACCATTTCTAGCTGCATAAGAAGCTACCGTTAACGCATCCGGAAAATTATTGCCATTTGCAATTACTGCTTTATTTATCGTTTGCGGTGACTGCTTTTTTATCAGGTCTGCAATTTTACCAGCTGTATCGTAACGGTTTTCTCCATTAATTCGCTGTATTTGTACTCCAAGATCTTTTAATTCCGTTTCGATACTTTTCGCAATAGCGCTTTCCCCACCTAATAATATTACTTTTTGCGCACCTAGACTTATAATCTCATTTCTCGTTACTTCCGTTAACTTGTCTTTGTTTGTCAGCAAAATAGGTGCATCCATTTGATAGGCTAAAGGCGCTCCGGCAAGCGCATCAGGGAAGTTTAAACTTGTCGCTAGAATTACTGTATCTGACGTTCCCCAGCCTTGTTTGGATATTTCAATAGCCGTTTCATATCGATTTAATCCATAAATGCGTTCCGGTGCTTGGGGAGTTATGGTTAAATCAAGATGATAAGACTGATCAGACCATTGATCATCGTATTCAGTTACTACTAAATAATATGTTCCAGGACTAGCACTAAAATTATAAGACTCTGCGTCACCTCTATAGCCTGCATCTATTACATCGACCTGCGTATAAGTGCCATCTAGGTTGTCTTTTAACAAAAGTCCAATTACGTCCATATGATCTTCTAGATTAGCGATATCAATCCTTGTCTCTGATTGGTTTTTCACTTGAAATTTATACGTATCCAAATCAAGAGGAAGCTGTAATGGTTCTTTTATTGTTTCCCCATGCTTTAATACGGTTGCTTCATTTAAATATTGCGGATTATCATTCTTGCGTGCAGGTATCTTCGTCGTTATTGCCTTATAAGCATTTGCAATTCCATACCCCAAATCTTCATTCCATCTGAACCCATTGTAATTCTTTGCTGATTTCTCTAAAGCGTACTCAATCTCGTCAGGTGTCCAGCTGTTATTACGTCCATGGAGTAGAGATGCGATACCTGAAATAATTGGCGCAGAGAAAGATGTTCCATTTCCCGTTCCATACCGCCCATAGTTATCCATACTCATTATATTGGAACCTGGAGCAGCTACATCAACGGAATATCCATAGTTTGAGAACCAGCTTCTTTGGTTCGATTCATTTGTCGCAGAAACACTTATTACTCCAGGGTATGTCGCTGGGTACGATGGGTAATATTCATCATCTGATGATTCATTCCCGGCAGCTGCTACTAGAACTATACCCGCTTCATGAGCTTCCCATATTAAATTCTCCATCATTTCACTATAATAATATCCGCCGAAACTCATATTAATTATATCCGCACCTTGATCCATTGCATATTGTATTCCATCGTATTCAGAATACGTGGAGACATTCCCCGCATAGTCCGCTACCTTAACTGGCAGAATACTAGTCTCAGGTGAGATCCCAGCAATTCCTTCATCATTATGCGATGCAGCTAATATAGTCGACACAAATGTTCCATGACCATTGAGATCATTAGGTGAATAATCATTATCTACAAAATCAGCACCTTGGAATACGTTCTTTATATCGGTCGAATTACGAATTCCAGAATCCAATACAGCAACCACGGTATTTGGTGAACCTTTTGTAATTGACCATGCATCTGGTAATTGGAGGGTAGGTAAGTACCACTGAGATTGACTGTATTCATCATGTAGTGCTGTGATTTTTTTTATATAATTAGGCTCAGCAATCTCGACCTTAGGATCATTTTTTAATTTAGTTAATACTTCCGAATAATTCTCCGTAGGTTTCACGCTAACCAGATATACATTTCGTTCCGGTATTTCTTGATTAACAATCACATGGTAACTTTTGAAATCCTGTGTTTCATTTTGTTTTAGCTTCACCATGTTTTATCTGTATTCGTCTCAGCAAATAGTTGAATACTGCTTACTGAAAAGAATGCGACAAAAATGATTAATGATACTGCATAACGCATATTTGGTTGACCCCCGTCTAATAAAAAAAACAGTACTAGGACTATGGATAATCCTAGTACTGATAGTAAAATTCTATTTCTTATTCACTAAGCAATTTGTTAAGCTCAGCTTTGATATCATCGCTAATTACCGTTAATCCACCAACTACCGTTAATAGATCAAGATCAGCATCAGTAACAAACTCATTTACACTAGCTGGTACATTTTTGCCTACTAATAGGATGCCAGTACCTTGCTTAGCAGCTAATGCCGCACTTGATAATGCGTCAGCAAACTCAAGCCCAGTCGCTACATAATAATGATTCGATTCTGCATCAAAGTGTTTTGCTACTTCTACAGCAGTATCGTATCTGTTATCTCCAGCAACTCGGAAAGCATTTGGAACATTGTTTTCTACTTCTTTCGTAACTGCTGATTCGCCACCAACGATTAGTGATTTAGTTACACCTAAATCGTAAAGAGCTTTTTTCGTAGCAGCAGGTACACCTCTATCATTTACTAATAATATAGGCAGTCCTTTCATTGCAGAATACGATGCTACGGATAATGCATCTGGGAAGTCAAGTCCATCAACAATGACAACTTCTTCAGATGATTTATCACCTAGTAATTCATCTGCAATATTTGCTGCAGTTTCATATCTGTTATCTCCAGCAATTCTTTCAACTTGGATGCCTAACTCAGCTAACTCAGCTTCTACATCAGCGTTAATAGCTGCTTCTCCGCCTAGTAAATAAACGGTTTTAGTACCAAGGCGTTCAAGTTCAGCTTTTGTTGCATCTACTAATTTGTCAGTCTTCGTTAGTAGAAGTGGAGCATCATGCTGCTTAGACAATGGAACTCCAGCTAATGCATCTGCATAGTTGTCTCCACGTGCCAGTACTGCAACTTCTGATGTTTCCCATCCTTCTTGACTAACTTGTACGGCAGTTTCGTAACGATTATCTCCTGCTAAACGATCAACACGAGTCTCACCTTCATTAAGGTAGACCGTAAACTGTTCTTCTGTAACATTTCCTGCTACATCTTCAAGCGCCAACGTGAATTCATTATTTCCTGGCTCTAATGAAAGCGTGTGCTCCACAGTCTCATTTGACGGGTTGATAATGTCAGCCGGGCTCTTGAATGGTAATTCATAGACGTGATCATCATTAATTTTCAGTGACAGATAGTTAAAGTTGTCTGATAGATTAAAGTCAACTGTGATACTGTCAACGTCATGATCAACAACTTTTGGAACATCGTACTCCATTACCGCGTTCGTTGTATCAACGAAGATCGGACGTTTAATATCAAACTCTTTTCCAGCACTGTCAACTGCTTTAAAGTGAATGTCTTTTGCGCCATCCTCTTCAAACGTAACAACTGATTCAAAGTTATATCTGTTACCATCTTTTGTAACTGCTACTTCTTCCCCATTAATTGTAAATGATTCTAAAGCAACGTCTTCTTGAATATAACCTTTTACAGGTACATCAAGTGAATTATACGCTCCGTATGCTTCAGGCGCAGTTTCATTTACATAAATGATAGGTAATTCACTATCACCAAATGATACTACGTCGCTCGATTGGTTCGCAGCATTATCAAATCCTACTACTTCAAGCTTGCTACCTTCTGGAACTCCTGGTAAATTCACTTCAGTAGTGGTATCGCCTGCTGTAACATAACCTAGCAGCTGATCATCTAGATAGACAGCAAATTCAAGTACACCAACGCCACTATCTGTTGCATCAATACTTAGCACATCTGCGTCAGCATCATATGACGCATCTACTTCAGGAGCAGTTGTATCCACAAATAATGGATATTTATCGGATTGCCAATCTGCACCCTCGTAATCTATTAAAGATTTAATCTCATAATAGTATACGCCATCTTCTACTACATTTGATAGATTTTTTCCGTCCCATTGTCTGTCTGGATTGTAACTGTAATAAGAACCGTCTCCAGCATCAAAATATGTTTTAAGAACATCATGCTGGATCAATACACTTCGTAACTGTTTGTTACTGTCATCTAATATGTTGAATTGCATTTCTTCTGCGTTTCGCATAAATGCTGGCAGCGGATAAACCGTATCATAAAATCCATCACCGTTTGGTGAAACTGGATAATACTTCTTACCGTCTACTTCAACTGGGGTAACAAAGTAACCTTCATCTCCATATAACATATCATGTCCTACACCAGGACCAAATAAGTCATCGAAGTTGTAAAATCTTTCTTCGCCTAAATCCTGAATTCCATCAAGTACTCTAGGCTCATCCCAGTCACCATAGAATCCAACGTATGGTACAGAAAGACTAGCAACTGTAGCATCTTCAGGAATTAATTTAACATATCCTTCAACAAAGATATTTTCTCTTAGGTCAAATGTAGTTGGATTACCATCTGCATCAAGACCTGGAATTTTAGCATTTGTTAAGCCCACTGTTACCGTGAAATCAACTGACTCTCCTGCCGGTACAGTAATCGTCTCAGGCGAATCGATATTTACGTCTTTCATATCACCTGCGATTAACGCGTTATATTCTAGATCAGCAGCAGTTTTTTGTAATGTATCTGCTAATACACTCGTATCTACCTTGTACGTAACGTCTTCTGTTGAAATATTGTCAGCAGTAAACGTCATATCAAATGTTTTCGATTGAAAATCTTTTAATTCTACTTTCGCTTCATTGGAAGAAGATTCTACAACCGTTACAGGCGTGCGAACTGCATTCAGCAATTGCATCATACCTGAACCTTGACGACGTGGTGAGAACGGCTGATCATTTAGATCCTGAATAATATCAGCTGTATTCATTAACAACACTTTCGCCAAGCGTGTACGTTCTTCATTTGATAAATCTTTAAATCTATCATCTCTTTGTAAGTATTGTTGAACAAGTGCCGAACCACCAGCAACATGTGGTGCTGCCATTGACGTTCCACTCATTACACCATACTTATCATCATTTAGCGTTGAATAAATATTTCCACCAGGAGCAGTGATTTCCGGCTTAATTTCTAAGCTTGGCGTCGTACCCCAAGATGTAAATTCAGTCATTCTTCCCATTTCAGGTGATTCTTTTGAATTGATTTTTGAAATATTCAATTCCATCGGACCTGAAGCTAACACATCTTCAAGTGCTGCACCTTTGTCCGCTTTTAACATCGTAAACGGAATTGCCCATCCACCTTGATCTTCATAGAATTGTGATAAACCATGATCGTAAACAATAATGCCAATAGCTCCTGCATCTGCAGCATTATTTGTCTTATCGATAAATGCTAGATCTCCACGTTTCACTAAAACAACCTTACCTTCAACGTCAACACTAGCAAACTCTTCAGCAGTACCACATGCTTTACATGATTCACCTTCAACTTCTTCCACACCTTTTAATTGAGATAAGCTTACTACCTCAAGGTCTTGAGAAGCAGCTAAATCTGTCCAATCATCAATACCATAACCAGTTCCTTCAAAATCTCCAACTGAGATTTGGTGTTGATATAAATAAGCAGTATTTCCGGAAGCAGCAACAGAGATAGAATCAGGATTCAATCCTGGAGCTCCTACTACGCCAATATCAGGGTTTTTGTAAAATGGATTGTCCCATCCATAACCTATATGACCAGAGTTACCTGCAGAAACAGAAGCAACGATTCCATTCTCTACCGCTCTAGTAATCGCTAGATCTTCTGGGCTATTAGCATCATAGAATGATGCAGTAGACCCAAGACTCATATTAAGTACATCTGATCCTAAAGCAATTGCATCATCAATTGCAGCTAAATATACATCTGACCATGTAGAAGGGAAATTAGGGTCATTACTAAATACCTTCATACCTAGTACTTGTGCTTCAGGAGCAACCCCCTTGATTCCGCCATTATCTGTATCGCCATTTGCAGCTACTGTACCAGCAACGTGCATACCGTGCATGGAAGCCGCCGGTCCAAGATCAAGAATTGTATTATTTTGGTCATAATAATTATAGCCAAAAGGTACTTTCTCTGTGTAATATTTCCCTTTTAGTTCACTTTCATCTACGACCGTACCAACCTCTTCTTTCGTCAGTTCTTCTTCTGTGCCTTCACTTAATACAAAATCTCTATGGGAAGGGTCAACGCCAGTATCAATTACCGCTACTACCATTCCTTCACCTTTCAAGTTTTCATCCGCCCACGTGCTGCGAGATTGGATATAATCATGACTAGTATCCATATTAGGCTCGATTACAGGACGATTATATTCATTTGCTAAGTATACATTTTTCACATTTGCTACAGCTTCAATTTTTTCAATTTCTCCGAATTTAACTTCCCCGCTAAATCCATTAAATGAAACTGTATAGTCGTAATTATAATTTATGTCAACACCGTTTGATGAAATTGCATTTTTTGCAGCCTTTTGCTGTTTTTCAACTTTACTAGTTAGCGAGTCTTTAGTTGCCTTATCAAGTTGTTTGTACATAACACCTTTATCATTTGCGTATTGCAAAGGTGTTTCTCCATCTAATTCAACAATTACTCGTACTTTATCGCTATCTTTAAAGTTAGCATCCAAAGCAGGGTCTTCAATCTTCTTAAGCTTGTCCAGCTGGCTTGTTTTACTTAATTTACTTACATCAACCGAGCTCGCATTTGAGTTTGTATTTGCAAAAGCAAATGTCCCGTTTGACAGAATTAAGAAAGCAATCAAGACAACCGAAAAAATCCTCCGAAACTTGTACATGAATATTTTCCCCCTATCTTATTTATAAACCTTTATAGAGTCCCCTCCCCTTTTACCATATTATGACACAATAGCACCTATAGTTTAAAATATTTGAAAAAGAAAGTCAATTAAATTTGTAAATTTTCTCACAAATAAATAGAATGATGATAATTTTGGGGAATTGGGATAACGATTTTAATCGATTAACTTGTTACAAAGCTTTATATACAGGTGTTTTATTAATAGTAGAAATTTGTCGTTTTGCTGTATAATGCGGGACTGGGTTTAAGATTTAGTCGGCAGTTTCGCGGACTCGGGAGACTGCTTCCATCGCTCGGGCGACAGTTTCGCGCACTCGGGAGACTGCTTCTATCGCTCGGGCGACACATTCGCGGACTCGGGAGACTGCTTCCATCGCTCGGGCGACAGTTTCGCGCTTTCGGGAGACTGCTTCCATCGCTCGGGCGACACATTCGTGGACTCGTGAGACTGCTTCTATCGATCGGGCGACACATTCGTGGACTCGGGAGACTGCTTCTATCGCTCGGGCGACACATTCGCGGACTCGGGAGACTGCTTCCATCGCTCGGGCGACACATTCGCGGACTCGGGAGACTGCTTCCATCGCTCGGGCGACAGTTTCGCGGACTCGGGAGACTGCTTCCATCGCTCGGGCGACAGTTTCGCGCTTTCGGGAGACTGCGCAAACAAATCCGGCGGAGTGGTTGTCGCACGAGATTTGGAAGCTCTCTCCCGAATAGAAAGAAATGTGGCCTGAATTCAGGAAGCTCTCTCCCGGCCGAAGGTTAGTGTCGCCCTTAATTAATATGATCTCTCCCGACTATCCACTAACGTGGACTGTTAATTAGATTTTTTATAAATGCCACCTTCTACGATCCTTATCGTATTTCAGTTTTTGTTCTTTTAATAGTTTAGTAGCAACATTTTTGGAGTTAAATCCCAAAAAGCGCATACATTCCGAATTTGTAATCCATGGTTTTATTAATAACAGATAGTCCGTTAATGCTGATTGGTGGGCAATAGCTGACGTTATAGAGCATTTCTCACAGATCCACTTATTATGTATCCGCTTCATGCCCAACCTTCCGCAAGTGGGGCACTGTACACCGCATAAAATATCTTTGCATTCAATTTTATATTTGTGCTTGTAATCGAAGTTAAACGTTCCGCATTCATTCAAAATCACCGCACCAATTTTTTGGTGAAGGTATCCATGTGGATTACCTTTTTCTTTAAGAATATATTGGGCAAGATATTCGCCGTGCATCACTTCGTTTGGAAATTCACTATTTTCGGGGAGGATTTTTAAAATGGTGCTCGGATCACTGAGTGCGACAAGTGAATAAATTGGAACGTCACTAATTTCGTGGTCCGTGAGCCATTCCGTTAGGAGAATTGAATTTGTGGTTGCCTGAATGATGGGATTGCGGAAACCGGTTAATTTCCCGTTAAGTTCGCGTGTGAATTGATTTAAGTTGAAGTCAAACGTTACTTCACCTGCATAATTCTTTATTTCCACTACGAAAATGCAATATGGTCCTATGATCAGCGTATCAATCTGGAAGGACGCGCCGTTATGCTGGATGTATACATCGTGGAGAATCGTGAAGTTGTTTTTCAGAAGTGAGTTGGTGAAGCGATCTACTTTCTTTTCGCCTTCATAGCCCTTTTGGCAAAATGCCAGGTCTTCTTCAATACGTCTGTCGCACCTCGGGAGTCTGCGCGTGAGCGCCTCCAATACGTGGATTTCAATCGGGGTTGTTCGCCATTTTATGATCATAACTTTCTCCTCTCTTTATTTAGATAGTATTATATAATAAAGAGAGGAAAAAGTATCCAGCCCAACTTATAAACTATTAAAAAACGTATCTAGTTCCGCATTAAATTTATCCGTCTCCTCCAGGAACAACAGATGGCTGCTATTCTCAAAAGCTACTAATTTCGACCCTGGTATGCGCGTTTGTATATACTCCCCCGCTTCGATCGGGAAAAATCCAACTGTTCCAAAACAAATCAACGTCGGCACATCTACATTTGCGACTGTTTCCCGATAATCCACTGCCGTCTGATTGAATACAATCGTACTTTCAATAGTGGCAGGGAGACTGTTCATTTCATTCAGTATCCATTCGTGTTCGCTGGGATCGGGCTTTTCCTTGAACATACCGTAGATGAATTCACTATTGAAACCATGCTGGTCTTCCTGGATTGCCTGCATAACTCCCTTAATCGCATCGAAGTTAAATGCGCCATACTCCCAGCCGGGCCAAATGTAGTCCGACGGAGACTGATCAACAATCGTCAGCGCCTTAATGTTTTCCGTTCCAAATTGATTTACGTAGTCCCACAATACAAATGCACCCATCGACCAGCCGACCAAAATAACATCCTCTAAATCGAGTTTTTCCAAAAACAGCTTCAAATCCCGCGCATACTGAGCAACCGTATGTCCGTGTTCGACCTTTGCAGACTGCCCATGCCCCCGCAGATCCAATATAATGCAGCGATAGTTCTCTTTAAAATATGGCACTTGTTTATGAAAGAATTTGCTGCTCATCATGACGCCATGCACGAAAACAACCGGCTGCCCCGCGCCTTGATCCTCATAATAAAGCGTCGTTTCAGAATCTAAATGTACAAAAGACATTTTTCAATTCCTCCTATTCGTTTTCTAAAACCATTCTATGTGCGAAAATAGGAATTAATACAATCCATACTTTAATGGTATACTTATAGTTAAGTCAAAAAGATAGTAAACGGAGGAATTATGCTAACATTTGAAGAAAAACTAACCATTATCAACGCGTTTCCTGAACTCGAACAAAAGCAAATATCCATGGGACGCATTAATTTTCACTATGAAGAAAGTGCGATAGACAAGAAAATAGTAGTTCAGCACCTGCACCCAAATGGGAACGGGTTTGTATATGCGAAATACATTCCGGGTTATCCGACCGACAACAAAGGAATGGTCAATATTCGCGACTTCTCAGAGGTTGAGCTAAAAGATATCGTTCAACAAGCCATCAATTCGCTTTCACCTGAAGCAAACGCGGAAGTAATTCCGGACGATGAAACATGGATCAATGCAAACAACCAGTCATTGCTGATGGTGTACGAAGATGGGCTATGGAACGTATACGCCGGACAAAATCTAGACGGATCTTTTCATACCTATAAGCAGGCAGCACAATTTTTGGATGAAGAAGGATTTGTGAAGGAATAGAACACTATTAGGTAATAAAGACCAACGTCAACTTGGGAATCAGTGACGTTGGTCTTTGTCCCTATTTACTAGAAAAACGCGTTATACGGACTCGTATCCTTCAGGTTTGCCAAAATCAACTTCTTGATGGCGATTTTCATCCGTTATACGTGCTAATAATTTTTCAAGATTAAGTTCTTTTTTCAGAGGCGTTAACCTTAATGAAATACCTTTGTCCTCTATCATTAATTCAACTTCGGAGCCATCTACAATACCAGACTCTTCTGCAATACTTTGAGGAATACGAACAAATAAATTACTACCGCATTTTTGAACTTTAGTAAGCACATTAAACACCCTCTTATTCTCATTTGAAATCATTATAATGTGGATACTTACTTTATTCAAATGTCACGACGAAAATAATAAACTCCAGCCGCAGCTGGAGTTTTCTTTATGAACCGACCATTTTATCAGGCAGATCGTGGATGGATTCGATTAAGTCGTTGAGCTTTCCTTCAATGCGGTGCAGCAAGTAAAACGTCACCACAATTGGGAAACCAACATCGGTTACGAAAGCTATCCATGCTTCCATTTTGTTTCCTCCTTTTCAGTTAATTAAGGTCCAATTTGCAAGACCCAGGCCATCTAACATGAAACTCGGGAGACAGACCATACAACCATATCCGGGACATAGCAACACCCTCCCAGGCAACAAATCACCAAACTCGGGAGACGCTATCGCTCTTCCCAGTCAGAAATCAAAAAGACCAGCGCCAGAATGTCACTTCTTGTCGCTGGTCTTTTAATTAAGCTAAGTCGATATCTAATACGTTACGTTCAACGATTCGTGCACTTTTCTTCGCAACTAAATCGCCACCAGATGATGTGAACGCGTTTTGCGTGATGATTTCATCCATTGCAGCTTCCACTGCAGCGGTATCAACAGGTTCAATCGGGTTATCAAGTGTGTACGTTACCACTTTGCCGTCTTCGTTCTCAAATTTCATTTCCAATTTCTTCGCCATCAGAATCCCTCCTTTCCTATTGATTTAAACGCTTGTTACTGCTGACGTAACTCGGAGCTGTCGTTGCGTTCTATTTTGAAAAGAACACGCTGCTGTAACGGCTCAAGTGCGATGGAGATCGCGTATAACTGGTCTGCAGTAGCTGCAAGTTTTACGTTGTTGAAGCTCTTCGATTTGAAGATCTCCTTACCAGTGATACCATCCACGCCGTCGTTGAAGACTAAACGTAGTGTTGAATTTTCCAAATTTGAGATTGCCATGTTCCTCACCTCCTTTCACTACTACAATCGAATCACACAGTGAAAAGGTGGCAAGTAAATAAAAAAATAAAAATCGCCACCAGATTTAGATTGGTGACGATTGTAGTATAGATAGGATGTTTTTATTAAATACTGTTGTGCGGTTGTGTGGCCAGTGTGGGGTAGTGCGCGACTTTCCGTTGCTGGTGCGCGATTATTGATGAGTGGCGCGCGTTTATTGCTTGGATGCGCGCTATAATTTACCCTAGTTGCGCGATTCCATCCTAGGCTCGCGCGATTTCAATCCAACCACGCGCGATCTACGCCCGGGTTTAACCGGATCTTCATTAACTTAAAAATGTATGCCGACTGGAGTGGGAATCGCGCGTAGTCCGGCAGAAATCGCGCATCGTTGCCTGAATATCGCGCGCAGCACATTGATATTCGATCACGAACCACAGAAATTCGCGCACCCAGTGGTAGAAATCGCGCATACTGCACCATTATTCGCGCGCCAACCTGCCAAAATCGCGCACCACCACCACCACCACCGACTACGTCAACTAAATTTAATAATAAACACCAATCCCCGGACCAAACGGGATTCCTAATAAAGCAAACGCTAATAACAGGATAATCCACGTGCCTAAGAAGACGATGCTGTACGGCAGCATTAGTGCTATTAAGGTTCCGAGGCCAGCCTTTTTGTCATATTCCTTCATAAATGCAAGGACAATAATAATATATGGATTCATCGGCGTAATGATATTAGTCGATGAATCAGCGATGCGGTAGGATGCCTGGATAAATGCAGGCTCATATCCTAAGAAGTAGAACATTTTTAAGAAAATAGGTGCTTCTAGTGCCCATTGTGCTGAGCCGCTAAAGATTAATAAGTTCATTACAGCGGTTAATAACACGAATCCAATTACTGCTGCAAGTCCGGTAAATCCGAGTGATTCTAGGAAGTTTGCTCCACTAACAGCAATCCATGATCCCATGTTTGTCCATTCAAAGTACGCAATGAACTGTGCTGCGGCAAATATTAATACAATAAATCCGGACATATCTTTCATCGATTCGCCCATAAATCCACCGATATCTTTCGAACTTTCAATCTTTCCAACAGTTTTACCATACGCTATACCTATTGCTATAAACCAGATTAGAATGATTGGTACAATACCATCTAAAAATGGAGATGGTACGATGCCACCTTCTTCATTTGTTAATGGGGAATTCGGAAGCAGTATAACAAGCACGATCAGCGCTATAAAGACTGTACCAACAATAATTGCGTTTCGGAATCCTTTCATCTCTAACGAGGTTACAGGTACGAATTCCTTTTTCACTTTACCGGTGTATTCACCGAGTCTCGGTTCTACTATTTTTTCCGTTACCAGCGCGCCTGCAATCGATAAAAAGACTACAGATACAATCATAAAGTACCAGTTATCTACTGGGGTTACCACAATATTCGGGTCAATTGTCTGCATAACCTCGGTAGAAATACCTGATAGCAGCGCATCTGTTCCGGTAATCATAAAGTTGGCGGTGAAACCGGACCCAACGCCGGCAAATCCTGCTGCTAAACCTGCGAGTGGATGTCTTCCCACATTATAAAATACCATGGCAGCAAGTGGCGGAATAATTACGAAAGCTGCATCGGACGCAATATTACCCATTATTCCTGTAAAAACTACTGCGTAAGTTATGAGCGAAGCTGGAGCTTTTAAAATAGTGCTCTTAATTGCTGTTTCAAGTAACCCCACTTTATCCGCAAGTCCAATACCGAGCATCATTGCCAATACTATTCCGAGCGGCGCGAAACCGACAAAGTTATCGAGCATCGAAGTCAGTATGTATTGTAACCCTTCAGTAGTGAGCAAACTTTTAATCGTTAATGATTCCTCCGCTCCAGGAACGGTAAATGTTACATTAAACAGGGAAATAATCGACGACAATACAATTACAATAGCTGCTAAATAGACAAACAGCATAAAGGGATCGGGTAATTTATTTCCTGCACGTTCAATGACATTAAGAAATCCAGTCATTCTTGAATTTTTAGCTTCATTACCTTTTGCTGACATGGAATACACCCTTTCAAATTAAGAACTTATTTTATAAAGCGGTAAACCTTTCTTGGTCTTCCTCGTTCACTTTGCTGAGCCTTCCCGCACGCTTCGATTATGTTCGCTTGATCAAGCAAAGTTAAAATTCTGCGGCCATTTCGTTCCGTGCTTTTTAACCATCGTGACAGATCCTGTGAAGTAAACTCGCTTCGATTGTACTGATTGACATACGATTGAATTTTGGAAATAACAGCAGGATTGACGCTGTTTTGATCCTTGTTGATCTCCATCGTCTTGTAGGAAAAATCTGTTTCCCTAGGGTTTTTCAAACTAATCGATTGGTTTTCATCGATCATCACGATCGTAGATTCTTCAGTTTTACTGTTTCGGAATCCGTACCGGACATTTTGCTCGGCTTGCGAAACCGTCTCTCCAAGACCAACAGCTATTTCCATTTTTATATTCGATTGAGCTTTAACATCGTTAATTAAATGGAATAATTCCATTTCTGTCTCTCCCTTTATTTCCCCCCTTGTTGTGAAAATAAAGAACAACCCATCGCCTAAATGCATTAACGAGCCATTAACTTTTTCAGTTAGCAGCAGCAGGGAGCGTTTTAAATCAAGTTCAAAGTGTTTCATTTTAAAGGAATAATACAAGTCGTCCTGTTTCTCTGAATTAAACTCAATCTTACAGCCGACCACTGCCATTTGTGCATTCTTGTACCGGTTTGACTGCGCTCGTTCTCTCAATAATTGAATGGTCAATTGAATGGAAAGATACGATGGTGTAACCCGATAAACCGGAATACCTAATTTTTTTAATCCAAAATATGTTTCCTTGATTGGGGTAATAACTACTTCAATTTTCCCTTCATCGTACAGCTGTTTATGAAAATCGATAAAACTGGAAGTATGTTGATACCCTTTAAAAGGGGTACTGTAATAGTGCAATGACTCCAATTTATAGTAAGACAGGATTTTTGCTAATTCTTCTTCGGCAATCGTGTCAATACTGACCTTTTCATAAACCTTCTTCTCGTTTAACTGCGCTTCCAGCAATGTGCCAAAAAAACTCGATCCATGCAGTGGAGGAAAACTGGCTATCTCGTCCGTTATTAATTTCATTTCGCTCGCGTATGTGAAATTTAACACGCCAGAAAACAGCCATTGGTCCACATATCCTTTGTTTTTTTCAAGCAACGCGTTAATATCGCTTAAATTCTTATAGATACACGGAATAAATTCCACATCGTCACATTCTTGTGCCACGTACATGATCCGCTGCATGGAATCAGCTGGACCAATGACACCAATTCGCACTTTCATTTTATTCACCTGTTTCTCAGATTAGTTATTCAGCAGTTTACTAGTGGGGTTCGAGCGTCGATCCCCCCTTTATAATAGATACATATGTTTCTAGCGCTACTGCCAATGTGGATTCCTCGAAATCAAATTGCCGATGGTGATGCGGATAATCAAGCTTTGTTCCAAACAGCATGTACGTTGCCTTTCCGCCATTTTCCTTAACCTTGTTTATCATGTAACTTGCATCCTCAGAACCAGCGACTTCTATCGTCGGAAGCACTTCTTTCAGGCAGCTATCCGCTACCCTACCTCGTTCCATTACCGAAATCACTTCATCGTCACAGTTAATTTCCTCTGCACCGCCAACAATCTCCACGTTCACGCTAACGTCATACATATCCGCTGCCGCCTTAATGATTCGCTTTGCTTCAACGAGCATATAGTCGTTAATTTCTTTCGTTTTCCCACGGACCTCAATCTCCAAATGCCCCTCGTCTGGTATAACATTCCGCCCGCTTCCAGCAACAATTTTACCAACGTTGACCCGGCTAATCCCGTCGCTATGACGAGCTATCGTATACAGATTTGTCGCCGCAGTAGCTGCAGCTATTAATGCATTTTTTCCAAGCTCCGGCTTCATTCCAGCATGTGATGCCACACCTGAAAAATCAGCATTTAATTTCGTAGTCGCTAAGAATCCTGTGATGGTTGCTGCCACTGTTCCAACTGGCAGTGAACTGATACCAATGTGTCCTGTATAAAAATAATCAACATCATCAAGCCACCCTTTATCTGTCATGGCTTTCGCTCCTCGTCCACCTTCTTCTGCTGGTTGGAAGAGCAGCGTGAATCTGCCTTTCAGGTTGTTATGATTTTCGGCAATAAAAGTCGCCGCACCAAGTCCAGTAGTCATATGGCCATCGTGCGCACAAGCGTGCATGACGCCTTCATTACCGGACACAAAACCTTCTTTATACGGAAGATGGTGGTTTTCTTTCGCTTCTTTAATCGGCAGTGCGTCAATATCGAAGCGAAACGCAACATGATCTCCCTGTTTTTCGGTGTCCCATGTTGCGACGAGTCCAGTGAATCCACCTTTCATTTCTTCGAGCCACGCTTCCTCCACTCCATTTTGTAAACCTGCTTCTTCTTGCGTCAAAAGTTCAGCATCAGACGGCATCCCGAGTCGCGATTCTTTTTCCATGACGTTTTTCCCAAGATGAATCGTGAAACCTAACTCCTTGAGGTATTTCCCCAGCCTATACGTGGTGACATACTCCATAAAACCAAGTTCAGGATATTGATGGAATGTACGCCGCCATTCTGTCAGTTTCGGAATCATTTTCTCTACAAACTTATCGGTCATACATTCATTCCTCTCTTAATTTATCTAGTGTGTCGATTGCGATTTGCACCAGGACCGCGCTCCCATGTTGCAATGCATCTTCATTTAGCTTAAACCTTGGATCATGAAGCGGTCGCTGTTCTTCTTTGTTGTCAATTTGCGTGCCAAGCCAAATAAATGCTCCCGGATACGCTTCTAGAAAACGACTGAAATCTTCTCCAGCTAAAGACGGTTCGACCGTTGGGGTTGCCGCATCTCCCAATACGCTTTGCGCTGACTTTCGAGCTACTGCCGCCCACTTCGGCGTATTGATCGTGGCAGGATAGCCATCAAAATACTCAATTTCCACGTCTGAATCAAACATATCGGCAGTCTGTTCCACGATTTTATGGAAGCGACCTTTCAGCGTTTTTTTCACTTCTGTAGAATACGATCTGATCGACCCTTCTAGCACAACCTGATCAGCGATCACATTGTGCGTATATCCACCGTTTATCTTTCCAATTGATATAACAGACGGTTCAAGCGGATCAACATTACGGCTAACGACCGTTTGCAGCGCAGTTATCATATGACCAGCCGTCACAATCGCATCACACGTCTGATGCGGCATACTGGCATGACCGCCATTACCTATAATTTTTAACTTAAAACGATCCGTCGCACCCATCATTTTCGTATCACGAATCCCCATCGTACCTACTGGCAGATTCGGCCAGACATGTTGTCCATAAATAACATCCGGTTTATATGTATCAAACACGCCATCATCCATCATCACGCTGGCCCCACCGATTGGCGAGTTTTCCTCCGCCGGTTGAAAAACAAGCAATACAGTACCATGAATTTCTTCACGCATTTGCTGCAAAATATATCCGGCACCAAGCAGCATGGAAGTGTGCGCATCATGACCGCAAGCGTGCATGGCATTCGCATGAGTTGAAATAAAATCATGATCATTTAACTCCTGAATCGGCAGCGCATCCATATCTGCGCGAAGAGCTACCGTCTTACCCGGCTTACTTCCTTTAATAATTCCTAAAACACCATTCTTCGCAAAACCACTTTCAAACGGAATACCATATTCCGTTAACTTCACCTGAATTAACTTGGACGTCTCAACCTCCTCATTGCTAACCTCAGGATGCTGATGCAAATGCCGTCTTGTATGTATAATTTCTTCTTTAATTTTTAATAGATGTTTCTCGATTGTACTGTTCACGATGCTTCCTCCTCAAACTTTCTACAAAAAACGATTAACGGAAAACTTCCTTTAATAAACCGTTAATAAGATTATACAAAATATAGTTTGATTTGTATATAATATTTTAAAACTTTAGTTAAACAGAAATATCAAAAAAATAATAAACGTATTTAGACTGGTTACGAGGACCGGGTGTGTGCGCGATTTCGGCCGTGGGTTGCGCGTTTATGGCAGGTTAGCGCGCGAATACTGCTTGGGTGTACGCGATTTCCGATAGACCACGCGCGACTATTAACGGGAGGCGCGCGATATTTAACCATGGATGCGCGATTCCATCTTAGGCTTGCGCGTTTTCAATCCAACTACGCGCGATCTCCGCCAGGTTTTAACCGGCACTTCATTAAATTAAAAATGTATGCCGACCAGAGTGAGAATCGCGCGTAGTTCGGCCGAATTCGCGCATGGTGGCTAGAATATCGCGCGCTGCTCATTGATATTCGCGCACGAACCTCAGAAAGTCGCGCACCCAATAGCAGAAATCGCGCATACTGCAACAATTATCGCGCGCCAATATGCCAATTTCGCGCACCGCACCGCCACCCACACCGCCACACCCTCACTTCACTCACCACAACTCCACCCACAATTAAACGGACCTTCATTAACCAAACCCAAAACAATAATTAACCAAACCAAAACCAAAAAATGCCGCCACCAGAATAAACTGGTTAGCGACATTCGTTATCCAAGTACTAATCCGCCGTAAGCTAAGGCTGCGGCGATTACAAATGCGGGGTGTACTTTGAAGCGTTCGATTAGCAAATAACTGCTGATTGTAATGAGTGCTGTTTGCCAAAAGCCGATTCCGACGTATGATTCTTTGAAGAATTTCCACGCCATGATACCTAGTAGAATTGCAATTACCGGTCGTACGTATTGCGTCAGTCTTTTCACCTTTTCGGAATCCTTGTATTTATAAAGAATTCCAAGCAGTAAGATCATAATAATTAAGGATGGAGCGACCGCGGCAAATACTGCAACTAACGCGCCTAGCACGCCGCCTTCATCGTACCCGATATATCCTGCCATTTTAGTGGCGATTGGGCCGGGGAGCGAATTTGCGAGTGCGAGCATTTCACTGAAATCCTGAACGCTCATCCATTCGTACCGTTTCACGACTTCATTTTCAACTAATGGAATGGAAGCAGGACCGCCGCCATAACCAAGAATCCCTGGAATGAAAAAGGCTAAAAATATATGCCAGTACTTCATGACCTCTCACCAGCCTTCTTCTCGTCATGCTGGACCGATTGTTCTCCCTCGTTATTTTTATCTTTCTTAACCAGCGCAGCTACAATTAAAAGTCCAATCATGATGCCTGGATGAACATTTAAGAAATATAATAAAACAAAGAGTCCCGCTGACATCAAAATTGTCTGCGTCCAGCCCATGCCTTTTCCTGCTTTTTGAAAGAACTGCCATGTCAGCACCGCCAGCATGACGCCGACTACTGGTATCACAGCTGCTGTCATACCTTGAACCCATGGCATATCATCGATTGATGAGAGCGATGTCAGCAGAACAATCATCAATACTATCGTAGGAATGATTGTTGCAAGAACTGCGTTTATCATTCCGATCAAACCGGAAACATAGTGCCCAATATAGCCTGCCATTTTGGTTGCGATTGGCCCCGGCAATGTATTTGCAAGAGCCAGCAGATCACCAAATTCTTCATCGCTCATCCATTTGTATTTTTCGACTACTTCTTTATGGATAAGCGGAATGGAACCTGGTCCGCCACCATAGCCAAGCATGCCTATTCGAAAAAAGGCTATAAACAAGTCCCATTGTGTTTTCATAAGTCTATTTCCTTTTGGTTAGAGTGACATATCATTACCATGCGGCAACATTACCATCCGTACGTGACTCGGTGCCACCTACCAGTACACCCGATTCCGGGTCTCGCCAAATGATTTGACCACGTCCAAAGCTGTTTGGCTCAAGTGCGACTTTTATGTCATGGCCCCGATCTGCTAGTGCCTGGGCAAGGTGATGCGGAAATCTGTTTTCCACTTCGACGGTTTTATCCTTCATCCATTGCCAGCGGGGAGCGTCGAGTGCAGCTTGCGGGTTCAGACCAAAGTCGATGGTGTTCATCATAACTTGCACGTGTCCTTGCGGCTGCATAAATCCGCCCATTACACCGAACGGCCCAACCGGCTGCTTATCTTTCGTTAAAAATCCTGGAATAATCGTATGGAAGGTTTTTTTGCCACCTTTAAGCGCATTCACATGCTCCTTATCCAGCGAAAAATTATGCCCCCGATTCTGCAGCCCAATTCCGGTACCTGGTACCACTAAACCGGAGCCGAATCCCATGTAGTTACTTTGGATAAAGGACACCATGTTGCCTTCGTTGTCTGCTGTTGCCAGGTAAACGGTACCACTTGAGGATGGCTCACCCGCTTCCGGCTGCAGTGCTTCGTCACCAATCAAGTTTCTTCGTACTTCAGCGTATTCTTCACTTAACAGTGCGGAAGTGCTGTGTTTCATATGCGCTTCTTCGGTCACATGTTTATGCGCGTCAGCAAATGCTAGCTTAATAGCTTCGACTTGCTTGTGATAGGTGTCCACAGATTCTTTCTCAGGAAATTTGAATCCTTTAAGTATATTTAGTGCCTGAAGTGCAACAATTCCCTGTCCGTTCGGAGGAATTTCCCACACGTCATAGCCACGATAGTTTACGTTGATCGGTTTTACCCACTCTGTTTCATGTGCAGCAAGATCTTCAGCTGTAAGGTAACCACCATTTTGTTTCGAGAACTCGGCAATTTTTTCAGCTAGTTCACCATGGTAAAATGATTCTGCGTTCGTTTCTGCAATCAAACGCAGCGTTTCAGCGTGGTCTTTTGAGGACCAAACTTCACCAATTTCCGGTGCACGTCCTTTTGGTGCGAATGTGTTAAACCAGTTTGCAAATACGTCATCGGTTAATTTTTCTTTAAAAACGCCGTAGCCTTTTTTCCAAAACTTGCCCAATGTCGGGGAAACGGGGTAACCTTCTGTTGCATAATTAATCGCTGGTTCGAGCACTTCGGTTAATGGCAGTTTTCCAAATTTATTCGATAGTTCAGCCCATGCGCCTGGTGCGCCGGGAACGGTTACAGGGGTCCAGCCGTATTTCGGTATTTCTTCATGTCCTGCTTCTTTGACTGCATCGATTGATATGTTTTTCGGAGCACGTCCGCTTCCGTTCAGTCCATGTAGCTCACCCTTGGTCCAAACTAATGCAAATGCGTCGCCGCCAATGCCGTTTGATGTTGGTTCTACGACTGTTAGGCAGGCTGCTGTTGCGATTGCGGCATCGATTGCGTTTCCGCCTTTTTTCAAAATATCAAGGCCCGCTTGTGAGGCAAGTGGCTGTGATGTTGCGACCATGCCTTTGGAGCCATATACTGCGTTTCTGGTTGTTGGGTATGGATGTGCTGGATGGTTAAACGATTTCATAGGGTACACTCCTTGTATGGTTACTTGTTAATTTTGATGTTTTCAGTTTTACACTCAAGATTTGTGATTTTTTTACGACGTAGTCGTAGCCACTGAAAAAGTCACATGAAGTACGAAATAAGTGGATCTATTTTCGCATCATCGAATATATTTCGCTTTCCGTGGGCACGGCTTCAGCTTCCTCGGATAAGCAAAGAGCGCTTTCCTGCGGGATCTTCAGCTCGCGCTGTTCCCACAGGAGTCTTCATATATTCGATGATGCTAGGTTAAGGTGGAATAATAAATTTTTAACATCTACCACTTTTTCAGTGGCCATTGATTCGCACGCACCGTAGAGTCCAAAAGTTTAGTTTGTAATTCAACTCTATAACAGAAAGATTTTAGTGATAAAAATCAATTAGCTCTCCTCTACACTTCATGACAGGCTACGTAATGGCCATCTCTTACTTCGCGCCATTCGGGTGTTTGGGTTTTGCAGTGTTCTTGGGCAATTGGGCAGCGGGTGTGGAAACGGCAGCCTGTTGGGATATTTAATGGGCTTGGTACGTCGCCTTTTAAAATAACCCGGTCACGTTTCTTTTCATTTCCTACTGTAGGGATTGCCGATAACAGTGCCTGTGTATATGGATGTAGTGGTTCTTGGTACATGGAATGTTTATCAGCCAGTTCAACGATTTGACCGAGGTACATTACTGCTACACGGTCACTGATATGTTTTACCACGGATAAGTCATGCGAAATAAATAAATACGTCAGGTTATACTCTTTCTTCAGTTTTTGAAGTAAGTTGAGCACCTGGGCTTGAACAGATACATCGAGTGCAGAAACCGCTTCGTCGCACACGATTAATCTCGGCTTCACGGCAAGTGCTCTGGCAATGCTAATTCGCTGACGCTGACCGCCACTGAATTCATGCGGATACTTCCAGTAGTGCTCCGGTTTCAGACCAACATCTTGCAGCAGTCCGTGAATATAGCTCGTTATTTCTTTTCTCGGTACAATATGATGTGTCTTAATAATCTCGCTCAACATGGATCCTACTGTCATTCGCTGATTTAAGGAACCATATGGATCCTGGAAAATCATTTGAACATCTTTACGTAATTCTCTCAATCTCTTCTTATTATAATGGTTAATATTTTCTCCATCAAAGATAGTATCTCCGGCAGTTGGGTTTTGCAGGCGAAGAACGGCACGTCCCATTGTCGACTTGCCACAGCCGGATTCACCAACCACGCCTAACGTTTCGCCTTCATAGATGAAAAAGGAGAGATCGTCCACCGCTTTAATATAGTTCTTAACGCCAAGCGTTTTGCCATTTTCAAAATACTTCTTTAATCCATTAACTTCTAGCAGCTTCTCTTGGTTCTTCTCCACTAACATAACCGTTCCCCTCCTCTTCTGGCCATCTATCTGTGAACATCCAGCAGCTTACCTGGTGATCGGATTCGCCGATTAATTCCGGTGACTCTTCATGGCACATGCTTTTAGCGAATGGACAGCGATCCGCAAAACGGCAGCCAACAGGCATATTGCCCGGACTTGGAACAGTACCTTTGATAACAGCAAGGCTTTCCTGCTCCACTCCCATCTTAGGAATTGCTTCAATTAGACCGCGGGTATACGGATGCATCGGGTTATCAAATAAATCCTTCGCTGTGCTGTATTCCACAACTTTTCCAGCGTACATGACAAGCACTTTATCCGCCATTTCCGATACCACACCTAGGTCATGGGTAATCATCATGATCGACATGTTAAGTTTAGCTTTCAGACTGTTCATCAGTTCCAAAATCTGCGCCTGAATCGTTACATCAAGCGCCGTCGTCGGTTCATCAGCAATTAATAGCTTTGGATTGCAGGCAAGCGCGATGGCAATCATCACACGCTGTCGCATTCCACCACTTAATTGGTGCGGATAGTCGTCTATTCTTTTTTCTGGTGAAGGAATTCCGACAAGCTGGAGCATTTCAATTGCTCGTTCAATCGACTCTTTTTTGCCAGCATTCTGATGGATCCTCACCGATTCCGCTACCTGCCTCCCGATGGTGTGCACGGGATTGAGGGATGTCATCGGTTCCTGAAATATCATCGACATTTCATTGCCGCGAATCCGGCTCATTTCTTTCATATTTTTGTGAACAAGGTCTTCACCTTCAAGCAGGACCTCGCCGCTTGATACCTCACCGTTTTTAGGAAGTAAACCCATGATTGCCAGTGACGTCAGGCTTTTACCACACCCGGATTCACCAACGATGCAAAGGGTCTCACCTCTTTTTACAGAGAAATCGATCTTATCCAATATCGAAACGGTTCCTTTTCTATTCCGAAACTGTACACAAAGCTCTTTTACCTCGAGCTGATTCTCCACCTTCATCACCTCTTTTGCCAATTTGTGCTAATAGATTTACATATAATTATTTCTAAAATGATTCTTGAACATTCACAAACTCTATTGAAAAACTGGTAGATTTTTAGATAATCACTATTCACTCTTACTTAGCAACTTCGAATATACGTAGACTCCTGCGGGAAGTAAGAGATCGGCGAGACCCTGAAGGACGTTAGTCCGAAGAGGCTCGACACTCGCCCGCGGAAAGCGAAGTATATTCGAAGTTGCGAGGATTGATCCTCACATTTTATTTACATGTAATCCTAGTTTTTTTTAAGTTAATCTCACTACTTCATCTTCGGATCCAACATATCTCGCAAACCATCACCGAACAGGTTGATCGACATAACAGCCATAAAAATAAATAAACCCGGGAAGATTACTAACCATGGCGCCGAAGTCAAATACCCTTGCCCTTCAGCAAGCATCGCACCCCAGCTCGGTGTAGGCGGTTGCGTACCAAGCCCAAGAAAGCTCAGCGATGCTTCTGCGATAATCGCTCCAGCAATATTTAACGTTGCCATAACTAAAATTGGTCCCATTGAGTTCGGAAGTATATGAAATATCATAATTCGCCAGTCTCTAATACCAGACGATTTCGCCGCCTCGACGTACTCACTTTCACGCTTGGCTAGTACTTCTCCACGCATTAAGCGAATATAGTTTGGCGTGAAAACAAGTCCAATCGCGATCATCGCGTTTTCAAGTCCTGCACCTAATACTGCTGCAAGCGTCAAAGCCAGAATAAGCGGCGGAAAAGCAAGCATCGCATCGGTAAACCGCATGATCAGCAGCTCATCCCATATTCCACGGTAGTAACCGGAAAATAATCCAATCGGTAAACCAATTGCCAGCGCAATTCCTACCGATATTAAACCAGCTTTCAGCGAAACCTGCGCCCCGTAGATCACCCGGCTTAAAATATCACGTCCGAGGTTATCGGTCCCAAACCAATGTTCCGCACTTGGACCTTGCAGTACTGCACTGTAATTTTGCGCAGCGGGATCAGCCGGAGATAGGATACCTGCGAATATTGCCATGATAATTAAGACAATCATGAATAATCCACCAGCAACTGATAACTTATTTTGCCAAAGTCGCTCAAGCATACCGATAAGCAGTCGCACTTGCGGACGCTCGGTAAATGATGTGGGTTGCGTATTTATCTCTTGTACCTGTCTCATTATTTTGATCCTCCAGTTAATTTGATTCTCGGATCTAAGATGGAGTATAAAATATCGATGAAAAAGTTAATGAAAACAACTGCAAAGGCCATAAATAACACAACACCTTGCACAACCGGGTAGTCCCTTGTCAAAATAGATTCTAAAATTAATCGACCTAGACCTGGTACTGCAAAAATCGTTTCTACAATTACCGTTCCGCCAAAGAGCGTCGTCAATTGCAAGCCACTTACTGTAAGTACAGGGATCATTGCGTTTTTCAAAGCATGTCCGAACACGACGGATCGCTCCATTAATCCCTTGGCATAACCAGTTCGAATGTAATCAGACTCCATAACCTCAAGCAAACTGGACCGGATCATTCGCATCATTTCTGCTGACATCCGCGTACCGAGCGTTATAGCAGGCAATATCATCAGCATGATGCTTTGGAAAAAGTTTTCCGTTAACGGGACATATCCAGATGGCGCAAACCAATCCAACGTTACAGCGAAAACATAAATTAACAGAATTCCTAACCAAAAGGATGGAAGCGACACGCCTGTCAAAGCAAATGTTGTTCCAAAATAATCGATCGGTGTGCCTTTCCGTATGGCACTTATAATTCCAGCCGGTACCGCAATCAGCATCGCAATAATAAACGACATGATCGTTAACTCTAGCGTCACCGGAATTTTATTTAAAAGAATACTAATTACTGGTGAGTTATCCTGAATGGAATAGCCTAAATCACCCTGGACCACTCCGCTTACCCAGTCAAAATATCGAACATAAACAGGATCGTTCAATCCCATTTCATCACGCAGGGCAGCAAGCGTTTCCGGTGTCGCTTCCACTCCCAACAATAGTGTTGCCGGGTCACCAGGTAAAATATTTACAAGTCCAAAAACAATAACACTTACGAGAAATAATACGATGATCATCAGACCCAGTCGCCTAAGTAAAAAGTATCCCATTCTGCTTCCCACCTTTAATGTGATAAGGTGCTGCCAGCACGCGCAACACCTTATTTTGTTTCATATAATCCAGCTTCAACCCCCATTGCCTAGTGCCCTTCAGGTCATACGGCGATAAACAGGCGTTTGCGCTTTATTCCTTTATTTAAACTTGATCGGTTCTGTTCTGATCATTCCGTCTGGCACGTGGTTAAAGCCTTCTACAAATTTCTTCATTGACTTGTAGTCCTTCTCGTGGAAGATAAAGATGTATGGAACGTCTTCCCAAAGAATGTGCGACACTTCATTGTATAGTGCTTTACGTTCTTCGCGATCAGATGTAGTACGAGCTTCTGTTAATAATTCATCAACTTTCGGGTTCGAATAACTCATTTCGTTTAGAGACCCTTCAGATGAGAACCACGTGTACGCATTTCCATCTGGATCTGTACGTCCACTCCATCCGATACGAAGTGCGTCATAATCATGGTTACGCATTTGTTCAAGCAATGCACCAAACTCAACCATTTCAATTTCTACCTTTACGCCAATCTGACTTAGCATCGATTGCAGCATTTGCCCAACCTGCTTTTCTTCTGGCTTAGGCGTAATTTTTAATGTGAAACTGATATCTGTCTGTCCTGATTCTTCGATTAGTGATTTAGCCTTTTCAATGTCCGCTTCCGGTACTTCGATGTCTTCCGGATTTGCCCAGCTGGACGGCGGGAATGCGCTGACAGCTGGTGAAACGCCATCATGATACACTACTTTCGCAATCGCAGCACGGTCAATCGCGATATTGATCGCCTGACGTACCTTCTTATTCTTAAATGGTTCACTTTCTGTGTTAAGCATCAATCCTTGGAATCCTAAACCATCTTTTACTGACATATTGATATTGGAAGCTTTTTTAACTTTGTCGATATCCTTGTAAGGAATTTCATTTACAATATCAAGTTCGCCTGAAATTAAGTTTGTAACACGTGTATTTCCATCCGGGTAAGGGCGGTATACAACGTTTTTAATTGCCGGTGCCTCTCCCCAGTAATCGTCAAAACGAGTCAGTTCGATGTGATCCTGCTGTACACGTTCTACAAGCTTGTAAGGGCCTGTCCCAACTGGATTGTTGGAGAAATCTTTTCCTGATTCTTTAACTGCTGTTGGGGAAACCATCATCCCTGCACGGTCCGTTAAAACGGATAAAAATGGAGCATATGGCTGTTTAAGCTTCACTTCGACTACATTCTCTTCCACTGCATTCACTTCTGTAACAAGATCAATTTCTGAGCTGCGCGGTGATGCCAACTCTGGATCAAGCATCCGTTCAAAATTAAATTTAACAGCTTCAGCATTAAAAGGAGTACCGTCCTGGAAAACTACACCTTCCTGAAGTTCAAACGTATATGTTTTACCATCTTCAGAAATTTTCCAGCTCTTAGCTAGCTCTGGAACGAATTCAAGGTTTTCGTCAATGTCGACAAGCGTGTTATACAAGCTCTGAAACACTTGGCGGTCCACTGCTGCCGATGAACGATGCGGATCCAGCTGTGGCGGATCATCGTCCAAACCAATTGTAAGTGTATCCTTATCTTCCTTTTCAGTTACTGGTTCTTTACTATCCTTATCAGAACTATTCTTTCCTTCTGACGAATCTGAACTACATCCAGCTAATCCGACAAAAACTGCAACTAGTAGAAAAAAAAGTGCTTTCTTCCAAGTGAATGTCAAAATAAACAACCTCCCTGTATTTTAGGTTTCCTTATAAATGAAACTAAGATAAGTACGCTTCTTGAAAAACTGTTAACAAAAATAGATGAAAACCTGCCGAAGTTTCGCGTCCTCCCGTCTAAGGTATGTAATTTTCTAACTATTCTTTAAGTTGTTAATATAATACAAAATTAAAAGTATAAAGTCAATGCTTTTTCTAACAAAAATATTATTTATTTTATTAAACGCTTTCATAAATGTTAATAATGTCCATAAATGGTTTCACATTGTATATAAAATAGGGATAAGAACCTTCACAAAAATCTTTTCACATCTGCTGTTTTCTGTTACTATTAAAAGTAGAGTTAATTTTGCATTAATTAGGAGCAAAAGAGATGAAATTTGATGACGTGGATAAAAAAATAATCGAAGAACTTGTTCGGGATGGGCGCCTTTCGTACGTTGAACTAGCAGAAAAAGTAGGCTTCTCCCGCGTAGCAGTTAAAGATAGAATTCAAAACATGAAGGATGAAGGAGTAATCGAAAACTTCACCGTTGTCGTAAATTCAGAGAAATTCGGCAAAAATGTTTCCGCCTTCTTTGAAGTGGACGTCGAACCGAAGCAGCTCCAGGAAGTTGCCCAAAACCTCGCAGACAACCCAAGTGTAGCGAGCGTCTACCAGATGACCGGCCCAAGCACCTTACATATGCACGTGCTTGTCGAAGACTTTAAGATGCTTGAGATCTTTATTAATAATGAACTATACGCCGTAGAAGGAATTACCCGAGTAGAAAGCTCGATCCTGCTGAAGCGATTTAAGAGCCGGACCGGATATAAGTTGTAATTATATTAAAAGAAGGTGCAGCCCATTGTGGGTCTGCACCTTTTGTTTTATTAATCTATCATCATGGAATCGCGCATTGGCTAGGTGTAATCGCGCACGTCGTCCCAGAATTCGCGCGCCACCCTGCCAGAATCGCGCAACACCTGCCAGGTTTCGCGCACGGAACACCTGTTATCGCGCACCATTCACCAGAATTCGCGCGCCATCCCGCCAGAATCGCGCACCATCACTCAAATTTCGCGCACCTCCAGCCGGGAATCGCGCACACCAACGCTGATTTCGCGCGCCCGCGCCACCAAACACCCCAACCCCATCAAACCTCATGACACGCCACAAAATGACCTTCCTCTACTTCACGCCACTCCGGAACTTCCACCTTACAATGCTCCTGCGCTATCGGACAGCGCGTATGGAACGGACATCCAGTCGGATAATCGGACGCACTAGGCAGATCTCCCTCTAACCTGACCCGCTCCTTTTTCCGACCAGGAACCGGACGAGGAATAGCAGATAACAATGCTCTTGTATAGGGATGCAACGGGTTCTTGAAAATCTGTTCCGCTGTTCCAAGCTCCACCATTTTCCCCAGATACATGACTAATACACGGTCACACATATGTCGGACTACACCTAAATCATGGGAAATAAACATATACGTCAGTTGATATTTTGCCTGCAAATTAACCAGCAGTCTTATGATTTGTGCCTGGACGGATACATCCAGCGCAGAGACTGCTTCATCGCATACAATTAATGACGGATTAAGCGCGATTGCTCTTGCAATCCCAATACGTTGTCGCTGACCGCCGCTGAACTCGTGCGGGTATCTTTCATAATGTTCTTCTTTCAACCCTACTTCTACTAGTAACGCGCGAACTCTTTTTTCTCGCTCATTTTTTGGCAGATCTGTATGAATGACAAATACTTCTTCTAACGCATTTCCTATTCGCTGCCGCGGATTCAAGGAAGCGAACGGATCCTGAAAGATCATTTGCATGTCCTTCTTGAATCCCTTTAATTTCTTATTCGACAATCCCTCAATATGCTGACCGCGAAATTGAATGGTGCCATTGGTTAGTTTCTCGAGTCCCAGTATTGTTTTGCCAAAGGTGGATTTCCCGCAGCCGGATTCACCAACGATCCCCAGGGTTTCACCTTCAAATACCTGCAGGCTGACATCCTGTACGGCTTTTACGTTTGCTGTTGTGCGCTGAAGTATTCCACTTTTAATCGGGAAGTACTTCTTCAAATCTTTTACCTCAAGAAGTGGCAGTTGACTTGTCATCAAGTTCTCCCCCTTGCAGCCAATTTTCGTTATCATCATCTACATTAGGAACTGCGGCTAGTAGTTTTTTTGTATAATTATGCTGTGGGTTGTTAAAGACGCTGTACACGTCTCCAGTTTCAACCACTTCACCGGCGTACATAACCATTACTCTGTCGGCAATCTCTGCTACTACGCCCATGTCGTGCGTTACAAACACCACGCCCATTCCCATCTGTTTTTTTAAATCGTCAATCAGGTCCAAAATCTGCGCCTGGATTGTCACATCCAGTGCTGTCGTTGGCTCATCTGCGATTAATAGCGAAGGCTCGCAGGCTAATGCCATCGCAATCATTACTCGTTGACGCATTCCTCCACTAAGTTCATGGGGATATTGTTTTAATTTTTCAGCAGGATTTGGTATCCCGACCTTTTTAAGTAATTCAAAACTTTCCCTCATTGCCGCTTTTTTGGACATTTTTCGGTGTATCATTAACGGCTCGCTAATTTGAAAACCTATATTAAATACTGGATTCAAAGCAGTCATCGGTTCCTGAAAAATCATCGAGATTTCATTCCCGCGAATTCGCTGCATTGCATCTTCTGTTTTCCCAACTAGTTCTTCATTTTTAAGTCGGATCGAACCTGTTATTTCCCCGTTCGTAGGTAATAGACTCATAATCGATAGAGAAGTAGCGCTCTTTCCGCATCCGGATTCTCCTACAATACATAATGTCTCGCCTTTATCTACAAAAAAAGAAATACCCCGAACAGCCGGGACTTTCCCTTTGGCTGTTCGATATTGGGTAACAAGATCTTCAACTTGCAGTAAATGTTCCATTCTACACCCTACTTTCTGCTGACATCATATAGTGACCATTTACCAGTAGGATCCACAACTAGACCTTCAACAGATTTATCATAGGCAGCTGTTACCGTACCGTGCTCCATAACGATCCATGGTGCATCTTTAATAGCTAGGATATTAGCTTCATGCAGTTTTTCTTTTCGAACTTCCTGATCGACAGTGGTTCTTGATTCGTCTACTAATTTATCAAATTCCGCATTGTTGTACATACTGCGATTGGATGATCCGATATTATCTGAGTGCAGATTTGGATACAGCAATTCACTTCCATCGGCAGTACTGTTTGACCAGCCCAGGAACGTCATTTCATAATTTCCTTTACTGCTTGTCTCGAGGAACGTTGCCCATTCCATTGTTTCGATTTCTACTTCAAGACCAATTTCTGTAAGTTGTGCCTGAACAATTTCGGCCATCTTCATATAGTTATCACGGTTTGCTACTAATAGCGTTACTTTTTGACCGCTATAGCCATTTTCTTCGATCATTTGTGCCGCTTTGTCTTTATCAAACGCGTACCCAGCATCTTTTGCTTCCTCATTGTAGCCAAAGACTTTCGGCCCAATGATGCTTTCATTATAAATTCCTAATCCGTTTAACTGTTCCACATACGCTTCCTGATCCACACCATAAGCAACGGCTTGTCTAAACTCAAGCTCATTAAATGGTGCCTTATCCATGTTAAATCCTAAATAAGATACACGCGTTCCTTCAGATTTCTGTACTTCCACGCCATCGATTGATTCAATTCTTGGCAGCTGGTCGGAAGGCAGTGCATCGATAAATTGAACTTCGCCTGTTTCCAGCATAGAAATAGCTGTTGACGTCTCTGGCACTACTTTGTACGTAACTTTTTCAAGCGCCGCAGGTTCCTGCCAGTAATCTTCATTTCTTGTCAGGGTAATATGGTCACCTTCTACCCATTCTTCAAAAACAAATGGTCCAGTGCCGACAGGTTCTTTGTTAATATCGCCATCTTTATCAGCCGTTGGACTTACAATCGCTGCATTCGTATGACTTAACGCCGCAAGCATTGGTCCGTATGGTTCTTCAGTTTTCAAAACAACCGTATATTCATCTTTTACTTCAATTGAACTGATCGGCTCTACCAAGGAAGCTCTTGGAGCAGCTCGCTCAGGATCTTTAAGCTGTTCGAATGTATATTTCACCGCTTCTGCATTAAAAGGTGTACCATCATGAAACTTGACACCTTCTTTTAACTTGATTACCCAGGTGTTTTTATCTGGAGTCTCATATGATTCTGCCAATAATGGCACTGTGTCCAGCGTCTCCGGATCCATCGTGAACAATGTTTCATAGATTTGATACGTTACATTAGAAGAAACGGAATCATTCGTATCGATTGGAGATAATCCAGCAGCATCTGAAGTGGATGCATACGTTATTTCAGCAGGCGCATCACCACTATTCGCATCTCCGCCAGACTTTTCATCATTACTGCAACCTACTAAACCAGCTACCGCTATTAGTAACAGCACCATCAATTGAATTACTCTTTTACTCATATTTCTTCCTCCTCTTTTTTATACATCTAATTCCATATTCGGATCTAACGCATCTCTTAATCCATCGCCAACAACGTTAAACGAAAAGATCGTCAGCATAATTGCAACACCTGGGATAATCGACATATGTGGAGCACTCCACATGAAATCTTGACCTGCCGCAATCATTGCACCCCATTCAGGTGTCGGTGGCTGTGCGCCGAGTCCCAAAAAGCTAAGCGCTGACGTGGACAAAATCGCTGTCCCCATCCGCATCGTGGCAAATACAATAATCGGAGCCATACAGTTAGGCAGAATATGTTTAAGAATAATCCTTCTGTCGCTTGCCCCCAAAGACTTCATCGCCAAAATATATTCCTGCTTTTTGATCGATAAAACACTACCCCTGACGATTCGTGCGCATCCCGGAATCGACCAGATACTAATTGCGATCACAACATTTATTAAACTCGTGCCAAGCATCGCGATAATTAGCATAGCTAGTAAGATTCCTGGAAAGGCAAACAGTAAATCTACTATCCGCATAACAAAACCATCAATCTTCCGGTAATAACCGCCCAGCAGTCCTAACGTAAGCCCGCCTATCAGTCCAAAAAACACCGAAGCCAGTCCTACAATGAGTGATATTCGTGCCCCATAAACCAACCGGGACCACATATCGCGTCCATAATTATCAGTTCCAAGAAAGTGGTTCTCTGCCCCTATTCCAAGTTCTGTTTCCTGTAAATTTTGTTCAAGTGGTCCATGACTTACAAGAAGTGGCGCAAATAAAGCTAGAATAATTAATAACGTTATAACAATAAGTCCAAATACGGCCAGTTTATTTTTCAGAACCCGTTTAAAAGTTTGAACAACATACCTTTCTTTCCTCTCCGATTTTTTATTATCTTCATTGACAGATGCATGATATTCCACTAACTCTACCTCCTCTCAGCTTTAGTTGTACGTAATTCGAGGGTCAATAATCGCATAAATGATATCTACTATTAAATTTACCAGGACAAAAATAGCTGCTACTAACAAGACCGTACCTTGAACAACTGGAAAGTCTCTAGCTGCAATTGCATCGATCATTAATCTGCCGATACCGTTAATCGCAAATACCTGTTCCGTAATAATGGTACCGCCAAGCAACGCCCCAAAGTTAATTCCAATAACCGTAATTACCGGAATCATCGCGTTCCGTAAAGCATGGATCCAAATGACTGACCTGCTCCGGACACCCTTCGCTTTCGCGGTTCGAATGTAATCTGATTTAATTACTTCAAGCATTGCCGAACGGCTCATTCGAGCTATTAACGCAGCCGAAGCAGTACCTAGTGTGATAGCTGGCAATATTAATTCTTTTATACCTTCGACGCTAAACAATGGAGCATTTAATCCACCTACCGGAAGCCACTGCAGCTGCACCGAAAAAATAAGAATTAACATGGTACCCAACCAAAAGTTGGGAATCGAAACACCTGCTAACGAAAACGTCGTACTCGTCATATCAATCCATGAATTCTGCTTAATAGCTGCAATAATTCCAGCTACAATTCCAATAACTATCGCCACGACCATACTTGCAGTAGCAAGAACAATTGTGTTTGGAAACCGTGATAAAATCGCATCCGTTACCGACTGACCCGTTTGGTAGGAGTAGCCGAAATCACCTTGAATAATTCCGCCCAAGTAATCGAAATACTGAACAAGAACACTTCTGTCCAATCCCAAATCTGCTCGAATCGCTTCCAGGTCTGACGCGCTCGCAGTCGGTCCGCCAATAATAGTTGCAGGATCACCAGGCGCTATATGCATACTCATAAATACTAAGAAGGAGATACCTAACAGCAATAAAACGAGTTGCAGCATTCTCCTCACAATCAAACCAACCATAATATCCCCCCTGCCCCAAATCATTATTGTAGTTTTCAAACTATTTTATATGTTATCAATATACTACTCAATTTAAAATTTAAAGTCAATACATTTTTCGACATAAATATTATTAATTTCATAAAACGCTTTCATAAATGCCAATTATCACCAGAAAAGGTTTCACTTTGTATATAAATGTAGTTTAAGCATTTCAAAAACACTTTTGTTTTTTGAGATTTGGGTAGGATGAGAGGTAAGGTAGAGTAAATAAAGTTTGGGGATGGTGGAAAAAGTTTATAATTGACTAGTAAGTTTGTATCATTTTTCTAAGATCATCCTGCATATGTCGTTGCTTTTTGTTCGTCTTTAGAAGCAGATTAATTCAGCTTTCACAGACTGAAATAAGTAAGTGCTTCCTGAAACAGTTAAATTTTCGTAGTTGACACAATATCTCTATACTGCGATGTGAGTGTTTTCCACTCCGGAAATAAACCTCGGTGTAATAGCAATGAGATTTCCGCGGATGACAGTCGCTTTCCGCGGGCGGCTGGTGAGCCTCCTCGTGCTGTCGCACTCCGGGGTCTCACCTATGCCTTTCCTCCCCCAGGAGTCGACTGTCATCCGCTCCAATCTCTAGACGTGTAATGGATGTCACAGATTTATTAACTGCACACCCAGTCTATTTCACAATGCCTTGGTTTAATTAATTTCGACATAAATAGCTTTAGGAGAGATGTTACTTGATGAACAATAAGTTGTATCATTCATTAGTTGCGGGGTTAGTCGCTGCAGTAATTGCTTTAATCATTTTCTTTTCCATCGAGGATAAAGCTTTAAAAGCAGGTCTAATTGCAGCTACAGTTATTGTAGTTCTTACTGTTATAAGAAAAATATTTACTAAAAAAAAATGAACGAAAATAAACTGCCAGACATCTAACTTATCTCGGTTAGGTCCGTGACAGTCTTCTTCATTTTTAGCACTAATCCGCCTTTTGAAAGGAATAAAGTAAATCAAAAAAAATAGACTGCCGAGAGAGTTTCTCAACAACCTGTAAATACTAACTTTGGATAAAAACTATTTTTAAAGAGAATTTTTAGTGCTGCATTTTGGCTTTGAACTTGGCAACTAAATTAACTGACCGCGAGTGCAACCATTGCAGAACAATTATCCTTCTTTTACTTTGTTCCTTTTACTTCGCTTGAACGTAGCAGTGACTGCAAACCATATAACAACTACCGTGATTAAACATCTAAAAAGGGTAGAACCGCCGTTATCCATATAGTCCGTAATGCCAATGGTCAAAATAATAATAGTTCCCACAATACCCAAAACTAGCATCCAATTTTTTTATTCATCATCTAACTCCCCATTATTTAATATTTAGAATTTGGTAATTATTTTTCTATTTCCTTAATTTTGGAATATAAAACGCAAAAAATTGCACACTTGCTAAAGGTGTAAAATAAATTAAAAAATAAACTGCTGCGAGTGTAACTTTGGAAATCAGATATTATTCATTTTTTCTGAATTTTTTACTCTGCTTGAACTTTAACCAAACCGCAAACCATAATACAAAGACCGAAAGCAGACTTCTAAAAATTGTGGATCCACCATCATCTATAAAATCCGTAACGCCAATGGTTAAAATAATAACTGTACCTAAAATACCTATCACCAGGTACAATCTATTTATGTTCATCATCTAACCTCCAAGCACTTAATATTTAGCGAATTGTTAGTTAATTCGCCATTTCCCCTAATAAGGGGAAGTGAAACGCATAATAATTCATACAGTATATTGAAATAGTGGAAATGGTAAGATCGATTAAATTAACTTAAAGATTACCAGAAATAAGGTGCAGACCATTGTGAGTCTGCACCTCTGCCATTAAAACATATCCATTAGCTGAATAATTCCGAGGTACCCAAACACGAGCACACATCCTGTTAGGACGATATTTGCTATCCAACCATTCTTGAAGTCCTTACCAACGCGATTCGAATTTAACAAGTAAAGCAGCGTTATAGCCAAAAATGGCATAAACAACGCTCCAAGCGCACCATAAAGAATTACTAGAAATACCGGCTTACCAAAGAATAATAGCAGCATCGGAGGAAACGTTAACCAAAGAAGGTATGCACGATATGCTGGATCCTTACTTGATACAGGTTTATCTGATTGCTCCCCTTTATTCCGAACTAATCGAACAAAATCAGCGAATAAGTATGGGACACCATTCCACACACCTAAGAGTGACGAAAATGCTGCAGACCAGGCGCCAATTAGAAACATCCAACGAGCAAATGAGCCAAATTCTTCACTGAATAAACCTGACAGAGTAACTAATCCTTCTTCACCACCAATTTCAATTCCCGTTCCATAAAGAAACTCAGCACCAACAATTAGCAGGGATAATGTGAAAATCGCAGTTATTGTGTAACCCACAGCAGAGTCCATTCGCATCATAGGAACCCATGTCTTTCCTTCCCAATTCTTTTCCCGAATCCAGTAACCGTATGAAGCCATTGTAATGGTGCCACCGACTCCACCAAGCAGACCCAAAACGAGCAGCATCGAACTATCTCCAGTACGCGGCACAAATCCACTAAGAATATTTCCAATATCCGGAAGAAGAATGATTGCTGAACCGACCACTGTGACAAACATAACGCCAATCATGATCATCATTACTTTTTCAAACACTTTATATTTACCGAATAGAACGAGTGCCATACCTGCTAAACCATGGATAACCGCCCATGCCCACAAAGGCATGATCGGAAACATCGTCACCATCATAATCGCACTGGTGGACATCGCTGCGGCACCATAGCTGAAACCCCATAGAATGGAATAAACACCAAAGTAACTAGTTGCCCACTTACCTAACGAGTGCCATCCTTCAAGAATCGTTGTTCCAGTAGCTAACTGCCAGCGACCCATCCCTTCCGTAAAGTAAAACTTAAAAACAGAACCAAGTAAAATTGCCCACGCTAACGTAGTACCAAATGCAGCACCAGCAACAAGCGCAGCTATCAGATCACCAGTACCTACACCAGTAGCAGCAGTAACAAAACCCGGACCGACCGCTTTCATCTTCCCTTTAAACGTAGTCGGCGGCTTAGGAGAACCAGGACTCGTTGTTAAATTATCATGTTTTACTCCATCTTTATCCATCTAATCAACCTCCATTTTCTAGTACAGGCACTGTACGCAGAATTTGGTTGATTATAGCATAATAGCGTTTTCAAAAGAACCATAATTCGGATAAATCGGACTATCGTTCCAGACGGATTATTTTTTGTGGTCGGTGATGTTCGATTCGGCCTTGGGTATGCGCGTTTTCCGATAGGTGCTGCGCGATTTTTGGCTGTGTGTGCGCGATTCGACGTAATGGGTGCGCGACTTCTGGCTGAGTGTGCGCGATTCGACGTGATGCGTGCGCGACTTTTGGCTGTGTGTGCTCGATTCGACGTAATGGATGCGCGACTTCTGGCTGAGTGTGCGCGATTCGACGTGATGCGTGCGCGACTTCTGGCGGTGTGTGCGCGATTCGACGTAATGGGCGCGCGACTTCTGGCTGAGTGTGCGCGATTTCATGTGATACTTTACGATTGACCTTTGTTAACTATTTTTTCTAACCCAGTGTTTTCGATATTTATCATACGTTAGATTGGACGCCTTCAATATTCTTGTTGCTGTACTGCGGGAGGTAAGCATTAATAATTTTCGTGCTTCCTTATTTGTAATAGAAGGTTTTACAATTAATAAGTAATCATTTATCGTCTTCTCGTGAGCATCTTTTGACATACTGTTGCAGTTAGTGCAAGTCCAACCACTGTGCTTTCGAGTCATACCAAATTTCATGCAGTTAAAACATTGAACTCCCTATTGCAAATGGCGAGGATCAATACCACTTTCAATAATGAAATCCGAATTAAAAACCTCACAGTTTTTTAAGATTACCGCACCAATTTTTTGATGAAGTAGTCTTTTTTCCTTACTGAACTCTTCATCTATCTTCATAATCCGATGCGGCAAATACTCGCCATGCATAACGACATTTGATATATCAAAATCCTCCGGAAAAATCTTTAAAATCGTACCAGGATCTGCTATAGCAACTAGTGAAAAAATTGGAATACTTGTGAAGTTATGTGCTTCGAGCCATTGAGTAAGTTGATGTTTATTTGTAGTGGATTGAATGATGGGGTTTCGAAAACTTGTTTCTGAATGGTTGAAAATACGCGTAAATTGATTCGTCGTGAAATTAAATAAAATTGTACCGGAGTAGTCCTTAATTTCAACCACGAAAATACAATGGGAACCAATAATGAGGGTATCAATTTGAAAGGAACATCCTTTGTTGTAGAGGTATACATCGTGAAGAATAGTAAAGTTGTGGGCCAACATTGCTTCCGTATAGCGGTCGACTTTCAACTCGCCGTTATAACCTTTATGTCTAATTACAAGCTGTTTCTCTAAGCGATTACGATAACTCACCGGCAGTCTGGGGATTGCTGCTTCTAACTTGGCGATATCAATCGGGGTTGTCCGTTTTTTTATTATCATTTTTTACTCCTTTATTTTATTGAAGCGAAGTGCTTCTATGAAATAATTTTATCATAAAAATGAATTAATAGGATTGCTTTTTATTAAATTGATTTTGATAAATGTCAATCGTCCGTCCCATTCCTGAAACTCGCATTGAAACAGGTTATTCGCGCAACTTAAATTAAAAATCGCGCACCAATTAAGTGAAATCGCGCAGTCATTGCCAGAAGTCGCGCACTAACCAGCCACAATCGCGCGCGAAGTCCCAGAAATCGCGCACCACCCAGCAGAATTCGCGCACTCCATATCAAAAGTCGCGCGCCAACCACGCCATACAACACCCAAACCCCGACTCACCCACAAACCCCCAACCACCAAAACCAACCGATTCTACCGCCGCAACACAACTCGCAGCATAAATTCAAACACTTTCAATATCCGCATAAAACGCCACGGCTGCTTGATCAATCGGTACAGCCATTCCAAGTTTAGCCGAATCCACATGGCAGGTGCGCGCTTCAATTCCCCAGCAATTATGTCGAACACACCACCGATACCGATAAACAATCCTTTTTCAAACTGATCCACGTGACTGGCAATCCACTTCTCCTGGCGCGGCAGTCCAAGCGCTGTAAATACAATATCCGGATGAGCATGTTTAACCTCATCGACAATTCCAGCATCCTCCATATCAAAAAAACCATGATGACGGCCGGCAATTTTTAGCTTAGGATATTGCTGCGTTATGTTGGCAACCACTTTTTTATTTACCTCCTCGGTTGCTCCCAGAAAATAACAGCTTAGACCTTGTCGCTCTGCATATTCTAATAATTCAAAGGTTAAATCGGAGCCGGCAACTCTTTCCTGCAACGGTTGTTTCATAAATTTTGCCGCCATTATAATCCCAATTCCATCGGGGATAACGTAATCCGCTTTATTGATTGCCTTTTTGTAATCCTGATCCTCGCGTGTTTTCATCACAATTTCAGGGTTAGCCGTAACGACAAAACATCGTTCCTGTCTTTTTAACGCTGGAAAAATATAACTATCCAGAAATTCCCTTTGTGTGGTATTAAGAAAGCTAACATCCATTATTGATACGTTTTTATTCATATTAAGCAACCTTTCAATGAAACGTTTTACCTTTTTAAAACGTCTATATTACTAACACCAGTATAATTGTAACTGTTTCTAACAGAATTGTAATAAAATATTAATTTACGAAAATGTAAATTCATAGTAAAATAAAGGTTAATGTTTTGTAAATCAATGCATAAATTTTATAAATTTGGGGTATGCAATTTTTTGCCAGGCAAGAAAGTAAATCCTTTCTTACTGCATAAGTGCAACTAAAGCTTACGTCTTAAAGGCTTGGCGAGAAGCCGAGTTTTCTAACTTAGTGTATTCTTAATATAGTTTGTTCTAAACGTTAATTCAAACGTTACGAAATAAAAGGGGAAAATGGTATATGTCTAATCAAAAATCAACACAAAGCCGAATGGTTAAACGAAATAAAAAAAGAAAATTACGCAAGCGCGCGTATTTTATATTAATTCCGATTTTAGCAATTTTTATTAGTTTGCTTTCTTATGCAGCTTATTTGTATACAAAAGCTGATTCTGTTTTCTCAGAATCCTATCAGGATGATGGTCGGGATAAGTCAGACTTGCGCGACCAGGCAGTAGACCCCGCGGAAGATAATGTATCTGTATTAATTGTTGGTGTCGATCAAAGTGACGTCCGGAATAATGAAGGCAGTGCGCGCTCGGATACGCTGATGCTTGCAACACTTAACATTGAAGAAAAGAGTGTTAAGTTAGTAAGTATTCCACGTGACTCGTTAGTCTATATTCCTGAGGTTGGGTACGAAACGAAGATTAACCATGCTCATGCTTATGGAGGCATAGACGCAACAATCGAAACAGTCGAGAATTTACTTGAGATTCCGGTTGATTATTATGTGAAAGTTAACTTCGAAGCATTTATTGATGTGGTGAATGCAGTCGATGGTATTGAGGTTGAAGTGCCATATGAATTATATGAACAAAACTCTAAAGACAAGGAAGATGCGATCCACCTAATGCCTGGTGAACAGCAGTTAAATGGTGAAGAAGCTCTTGCTCTTGCACGTACAAGACATTATGATAACGATATTGAACGCGGTAAGCGGCAGCAGGAAATTATCAAGTCTGTTATTCAGAAAGCTACATCCATGAACTCCGTGCTTAAATACGATAACATTATTGATGCGGTTGGTGAGAATATGACTACCAACATGACATTCGACGAAATGAAAAGCTTTATTCAATACGGTACAGGTGGCGGAAGCCTTGAAATTGATACACTGACGTTAGAAGGTACCGATTATCAGCCAACTGATACGTATTACTGGAAACTGAATGAAGAGTCGCTTGAAGAAACGAAAGAACTATTGAAAAATCACTTGGAAATAGATCCAACTACAGCTAAACTTTATGAAAATAATGATACACCAAGTTCTACAACAAGTGGAAATCCTGGATCTGCTTCCGATAGCGGCCAAACGAACAGTGAAAGCACCTATTAATCAATCAAAAAAACTGCTAGCCATATGGTTAGCAGTTTTTTTATGAGCGTTGTCGTAAGCTTTTCACGAAATTTGTTAAGGGTTTGTACTCATTATTTATCATACCGAGGTTTTCAATTAATATTTCAATTGCCAGCAGCGCCACTGACAATATGATAATAGAACCCCATAATGTCGTCATCGAAAATAAAAAAGCCGATATACTAAACATAGCGCTTAATGAATAGATAAACAATACCGTCTGTTTGTGCGTGAAGCCTGATTTCATCAACCTGTGATGCAAATGCGAGCTGTCCGGACTGGACATAGGCTGCCTATTAATTCGTCTTCTGACCATTGCGATCAGCGTATCTGAAATCGGAACACCGAGAATGAAAATTGGTATAACAAACGAAACGATTGTAATATTTTTAAATCCGAGTAAGGCGAGAACCCCTATCATATAACCAAGGAATAATGCACCCGTATCCCCCATAAATATTTTCGCGGGATAAAAGTTGAATTTTAAAAATCCCATTGTACTAAAAAATAAAATTAAAGCCATCGTTGAGACGTACACATCACCCATTAATACTGCCATTCCTGCAATAGTAAATAATGCTATGGAAGACACCCCAGCAGCCAGACCATCCAAACCGTCAATCAGATTGATCGCATTGGTAATCCCGACAATCCAGAAAATCGTAACAATGGAGCTAAAGAAACCGAATTCAATTTGTCCGCCAAACGGCAAATTGATGAATTCAACCTGCAATCCACCCCAGAACACAATTAAAAGCGCTACCAATACTTGTACAGCAAATTTAACTTTTGCTGACAGATTGTACAAATCATCAAAGATTCCAAGCGCGATAATTAAAAACGCACCTGTAACTACAGCTGCATGGTAGTCACTGACAGGCTGCAAAATCAATAATCCAGCGAGAAAGCTTATAAAAATAGCAATACCACCGAGTGTAGGGGTTGGAACAGTATGTGCTTTACGATAATTCGGCTTGTCCGTTGCATTTATCTTCACAGCAAATTTAATCAATAGCGGCGTTATTAGTAAGCATATAACGAGTGACAACGAGGCAAGTAACGTAACATTAATCATTTTCGCACCTCATTTTTCATATAAAACGTATAAATAGGTTAACCGATCAAACTTTCATCTCTAAGTATACATTATATATGTTTTCGGCAAAAATCTCCAACGAAAATTTAGTGGATGCATGGTTATGCAACTTTTTGCCCATTACTTGTAACTTACCCTGTTTCTTTAAAAATATTGCTTCATCCATTGCTTTTTTTATATCTTTTTCTTCAACAAGGAACCCAACTGAGTCATTTGTTATCAGCTCTTTCACTCCACCCACATTCGTTGAGATGACTGGTGTACCAGCTCTAGCTGACTCCAGTAATACAAGCGGAAAGCTTTCACTCGCGGAGGTAAGCAGTGTCACATCTGCCAATGTATAAAAGCACTCTACGTCCTGACGATGTCCAAGAAAATGCACACGAGTCCTTATCCCGTATCGCTCCGCTTCCTCTTCCAGGTCTTTTCTTAATGTCCCATTTCCAACAAGCAACAGTCGACAATTAGGATTGGTTAGTAACACCTCTGAAAAAGAGCGCAACGCCAGACTATGCTGCTTCACTTTTTCAAGTCGCGCTACCATTAAAAATAGGAAGTCATTCTCGCTGTATCCTAAATCTGCGCGCAGATATTTCCCTATCATCTTTTTCTCAAAATCAATTCCGTTCAATACCGTATTAATCTTTCTCGACTCTACTCCGTTTTCCTCCAGCATTTGTTGAAATGGCGAGGAGATAGCAATTACTCGATCAGCACACTTAATAGCGTTCGTATGCAGGCGCCCCAGGAAGTCACCATAAATACCTTTCTCGCGAAAATCATAGAATGGATCACTATGTACGGTAACGATCCATTTAAAATCCACTAATTTCTTCAAAAACTTCGCATATACATTTGCCCGCGGTCCATGCGTGTGGATGACCTGAATGCCTTCTTGTTTAATATAGGTAACAATATTTTTAATCAATGGAATACTTACCTTTCGCTGACTCGCAAAATGAACGGTTTCAATTCCCAAATTCCGTGCCCGGTGCAGCATCTCCCCTTCTTCTAAAACACCAAGAATAAATTCTTCGCGGTTTAATTTATTCAGTAAGCTGAGGATATGATGCATCCCGCCACCTGTTTCGTTGCCAGCGTTTAAATGCAATATTTTCATAGGGTTCATCCACTCGATTCTATGTATGATTTCCCTAGTTAATATAACCAACCGCCAAGCTAATTATAATCTGAATGAAAAATGCACATAATGTTAGGCAGGGGGTGTATCCATGGATCGCTGCAGAAAGTTTGGTCTTATTTTTCTTCTAATTTTTTTCCCAATCCGACCACTGCTTGCCGAAATAGTACCTGGTACCCGGTTTATTGGAGATCTTGTCATCATCGGGTTATTTCTTTGGACCTGTCTCGAGCAGAGAAAATTGATCACACTAAACCATTCATTTGCCCGCTATTATTTATTCTTTATTGGAATCGGTGTCCTTTCTGCTACATTTACTGGCGTTATGCCGATAGCAATCGCCATGCAGGTACGAGCATTTTTAATTCCGTTTTTACTTCTTTTTGTTATCTATGAGTGGCCGATAACAAAAAAGGACATCCAACACATTCTGTGGACGTCCTTTTTCATGGGCTGCTTACTTTCCATTCATGGGTTAATTGAAAAGCTGTCCGCCCGCACTTTACTAGTACCGGAATCCTGGCAAAACTGGGAACTGGCCGCGGTTAACACTGACCGAATCTATGGACTTGTCGCTAATCCAAATGTGCTGGCAGTATATTTAATGATTGTCTTTTTTTTAACGCTCTATCTAAAAGAACTTAAACCGAGATACTCACTTCTTTTTAACATTGGTCTCGTTCTTTTAGCTGGCGCCATCATGCTGACCTATTCGCGAGGAACCCTTATTGCATTTGGTCTCTCGCTATTCGCCTTAAGCTTTTTGAAAAAAAACTGGCATTACTTCATTCGAACGACCATTTTTTTCCTTGTAGCGCTGGCAGTAATCTTTTTACCAATTGATACGGTGACAGAAAGCACTGGAATGAATACATCGGACAGGTTTATTGATATGTTTTCCGAAAAACGAGTCCAGCAAAGCGCGGCAGGCGGCCGTGTTTATATCGTTAAAAAAGGACTGGAGATTTTTGCGGATTATCCAATCGCCGGAATCGGATTCGGAACCTATGGCAGTTCAGCGACCATTTCCTTTCATTCGCCGATCTATGACCGCTATAACATTCCGAATGGATTGTACGCTGACAATCAATATATGCAGGTGTTAGTCGAAACAGGGATCATCGGGACATTCTTCCTGCTTCTGTATATTTTTCAGTTAGCACGAAAAACCGGGCAAACGTTTCTGTACTTTATTCTGATTGCCGGGTTAATCGGAAGTGCTTTCTATTCCATGTTAGAAGATAAGACCTTCACCCTCTATTTTTATCTGATCATCGGATATGCGCTCCATCAAAGGCGGGAGGAACATGAATAAGATGTTAAAAGCCTTTGGTATGCTAACCGTACTTTCCATCATCGGTAAAGTGCTTGGGTTTATTCGTGAAGCGTTAATCGCAGCGTACTTCGGCACAACTGGCACGGCAGATGCTTTTTTTGTCGCCTCCATCATACCAATTGTTCTATTTACTGCTATTGGAACATCCATACAAGCAGGCATCATTCCCATTTACATGAAAGATAAAGCTCATTCACTCGAGGCAGCAAATGAGAAGTTACATATCCTCGGGTCCTTCTTTATCTGGATTGGCATAGGAATTAGTGTTTTAACATATGTATTTGCAGAGATTACCATACAGATTATCGCGCCAGGGTTCAGTGCAGAACAAATCGATCAAACGGTTACCTTAACGCGGATTTTAGCTCCGAGTCTACTCCTTTTAACCATAAACGGCGTCTCGACAGGACTAATGCACGCGAATAAGCAGTTTGTAGTTCCATCGCTTTCACCAGTCGTTCAAAATATCATTATCATACTGGCTATTTTTCTCCTAACGGAACTATACGGCATTGCCGGCGTCGCAGTAGGTGTGCTGATCGGAACACTTGTTCAAACGTTTATTCAATATCCAGCGCTTAAGCGGACTAAGTTTACATTCACGTTTCATTTAATCAGCAAAAGTAAACTTATTAAATCGATCCTTGCCTTGTTTATCCCTGTAATTTTAGCCGCGTTAGTCATGCAGCTTAACGACGTGGTCGATCGTGTCGTAACCTCTTACCTCGAAACAGGGAGCGTGGCAGCTATTAACTACGCTAATCGCTTGTTATGGCTCCCGCTCAGCATTATGCTGATGCCGGTTGTAACCATCTTTTACCCGACATTGATCGATAAAGCGACGGAAAACATCGCAGGTTTTATTTCCTTATTACGCAAAGGCGTCTTCTTCGTCTTCATTCTCGCAGTTCCATTTGAATGTGTCATGCTGCTTCAAGGAGAAAATTTAGTAGATATGGCGTACGGCCGGGGAGTCTTTGACCAGGAGGCGCAAGCGTTAACATCGCAGGCTTTCTTCTTTTTCTCGATTGCCCTGCCCTTTTTTGCCATGCGTGACTTTTTTCTGAATGCATTATATGCGGTTCACCAATTTAGAATTGCCCTTTATGCCTGTTTAATTGGGCTGTTTGTTAATGCGATCCTAAGCGTCTATCTTTCCTCTATCATGGGGATCGCAGGAGTCGCCCTGGCAACAAGTATTTCTATGATCGTGACGGTATCGTTTATGTTGCTTAAAATTCGATCAATTTACACCGTTTCTGTAAAAGCAGAAATGATTCTACTAGGAAAACTTTCCGCCATATTTATTATTATTTACACCGTTGCGAAACTTCTTGAATTATTCCTGCAGCAGCCTAACCAGCTACTTGAATTGATTTACACGACAGTAACTGTGTTCGTGCTGTATGGCATTTCCCTGTATGTTTGGAGAATTCCGTTACGGGAAAAGTTGAAGTCATGATGAAATACAAGTCTCTTCAAAAGTTATCTTTGAGAGGAACGAGTTACTTGAGACTGAGGAAAAAAAGAAAGGATACTGAAAAAGAGGTAGATTCCACAAAATTACATCATTAACTTATACTCAGCATCTTTGAATATACGAAGACTCCTGCGGGAACAGCACGAGTCTGAAGGCCCCGCAGAGTGGGCTTCTCGAGGAGACTGAAGCCGTGCCCGCGGAAAGCGAAGTGTATTCGAAGATGCGATCGTAAATCCACTTGTATTGTATCACATGTAACTTTTTTCAGTTCCCCAACATATGTGGCGCGCCTAACTACAGAAAGAAGTCTCCTTACCCCCTTGTCATAAAAACACCTTGTAGAAAACTGAAGTCATGATATGATTTGATAAACAGAATCACGTTAGGAGTCGATCAAATGGTACTGAATTTTGCCCACCGGGGATCACTGACCGAAGCACCAGAAAACACATTACCCGCATTTCAGAAAGCAATTGACCATGGAGCTCAGGGATTAGAGCTGGATGTTCAATTGACGAAAGATGGTCATCTGGTCGTATGCCATAACCATACCTTCTTAAAATACAGCAGAACAGAAAAAGGAAGAATACGCGATTATACGTTGAAAGAAGTTAAACAAATAGATGTAGGATCCGTGTTTTCGGAGTCGTTCAAGGGAGTAACATTGCCGACCTTGGAAGAGGTCCTGGAGATCTGCCCTCCAGATATCAAGCTAAATGTCGAGATTAAAAATATACCAGTTATCTATCCAGGTATAGAAAAACGTTTACTCGACTGTCTGGCACCGTTCGGACTAGAAAATGTTCTTATTTCCTCCTTCGATCATGTTGCCCTGCAAAAAGTTCAAGCAATCGCCCCAGATGTTGAACTGGGAATGCTATTTTATTATCGAATCCTGCGCGCCTGGGAATATGCAAAGAATAGCGGGCTGCAGATAAGTAGTATCCATCCAAATAACGTTTATACCGATCACGAGTTTGTTCAGAGCTGTATGAATTATGGATATAAGGTCTATCCGTATACCGTCAATTCTATAGAACGATACGATGAATTAGTAGATTTCGGTGTAGATGGGGTGTTTTCGAATAATCCTGAGGTATTTATTAAATAAATTAAGCTGAAAACGTGCGACTACAGCCAGGTTTCGCGCATGCCCTGGCCGTAATCGCGCACTGTAATGCGGATTTCGCGCAACCCTCAAGGAATTTCGCGCGCCACCACTTAAGTATCGCGCACACCCCCAGGATTTTCGCGCGCCGACCCTGAATAGTCGCGCACTCCTCCACGAATTTCGCGCAACACCAACCGAACTCCGCGCACCGGCAACCAGAAATCGCGCACCACACCGCCAGCACCAACCCCATAACATCAACTATTTAAATTTGCCAAAACCGTCTCATAAATACGCTCACTATTTGACGTATCCTTGTATTTTAGAATACTCGAAATATCCATGTCATAGTTTTGGAAATTTACACTAATAATATCTTCAATTAAATTAACCAGATCTTCCTCAGTGGTAGCAATCTTGCCCACAAAGGTATCCTCAATCGGTCTTAGAATACCATTTCGAAAGAATCGTTTAACATCAAAATGATAATAGATTACTGGTTTATTCATTAATACGAAATCGAAACTTACACTGCTGTAGTCTGTAATGAGTAACGCATGTTTTATTAGTAATTCCTGTACTGTATAGGTACCTAGTGGTATGAACTTTATTCGCTCATTTGTATCAGATACATCCTTTTGAAAATAGTCCTGAGCTCGGTAATGTGGATAGAAGTTCAGATTCACATTATGCTTTTCAAGTGTTTCCAAAAGTGCGGTATTGTTAATTAAATTTGAATACGCTGCATAATATTCACTTTCCAGAAACTGTTCGTCGGTGTTGATCCAATCTCTCCAAGTAGGCATAAGCAGTATGTCTTTCGGCTCTTCGTCCTGGACTAAGTTATCGAACCTCGCTAAACCAGTCACCGCAACGTCCTCTTCTTTATAGCCCAGTTTGTCCATTACTACTTCTTGCTTTTCCGGGTCACTGCTTACGATAAATAAATCAAATGGCAGTTCATAATATTTTTTATGGTATTCTACATTTTTTCTTCCTAGTACGCCATGCTGAAGGAAAACTCTGTACGTATTCTCAAAATGAAAGAATCCTTTTGCTGGTTTATAGGGTAATAGATTTTCTAAATCATGCGTACCCAATAACACTTTTGCTTTAAAAGCAATATTAAAATGTTCCTGAGAACCAAACTCTAAAACATATGGATCTGATTTTCTACTACTATATTCCGGTGTATCTCCTTCAATAACATAATACGCTTCAATTTCCGTGTTTTTTCGCAGCCACTCAAAAAGCACAATTCCGTTATCCTGTGCAGTATTATACCGTTCGCCAATAAGCCAAACATTCTCATCTTTTACGGAAGTATCTTCTGGCACTTCAATATTACTAGGTATGGTAAATGTTTCGATTTTTAGATTGTTAAATGGTGTAGTTGTAATTAAGAAATGATGTTGCGTACCTTCACTGTCCGTATCTACTTTATAATCATAGTAGTTATCTTTCTTATAATTGGAATGCTTGTATTTTATTTTCTCTTTGCCTATTATTTCGCCCTCTTTGTTAATTAGTGCAACATAAATGTCTAAAATTGTTTTGTCTTTACTTTTCAGTGCTACTAAGTTTAACGCGTTTAAATCAACTTCAAATCCACCTTCAATTAATACTTTCGTAGCCTCTAGTGAGTTTCGATCTTCTATATACAGATACGCACTGCAATCCACAAATTTCGATATCCGTTTAACGTATCCATTCATTTTAAATGCATCAATGTTCATGATTTTCCTCTTAAATCTAGGTTTAATAACTTTAAGACCTAATGAAAAATCTTTTCTTTTATAAAACTTGAATTTAATCAGCTGTGAATTCAATTCATTTTCAAATGATGCATTCGAACCTAATATCGACGCACTACTCAGATTAAATTGTTGTTTAGTAGGTTGTGAACTCTTATCCAGCACAAAAAATCGTTTATTTGAAAGTTCTTGATATAAATCGTCTAAAGGTATAGTTCCACACTTCGTTTGTGCATTTTGATTTAATGGATAAAGCCATTCTTCACCATTCTTTATATCCTCCATTAACAAGATATGTTCAGAATTTCGCTCTGCTTGATCCTTCTGCTGGATATCAATTGCTAACTCCCCGGAGTCTTTATTTATGGACACTGATTCACACTCGAAAAAATGAGGGTGAAAATGCAAATAGAGAACATTGCGATTGTTTACTATTTCAACTCGATGATTATATGTATTAAATTCTTCATTAACCACTGTGTTCAGCTCAATTGGATATAAACTACCTGCCACACTAATAAATAGTTGCCACACCCCGTTTGATAAAATAGAAATATTATTAGTTATTATGCTACTGGTATTCTTATCGATTTCTGCGGTAATAACCCTTACTTTATTATTCTGAAAGGCATAGAAATCAATCGTATTAGAATCGATTTGGTTAGGCAGATCTGCGATTTCAAATTCTAATGTGTTGTAATCAGCTTTAAGGTCAAAACGGAATGATTCATCACTTTTAAAACTGAATTGCGAAAACTTGTTTTGAAGTATGATGTTTTTTCTTACGATAACGACGTAATACTTTTCCTTAATTAACATTGTCTCGTTATAGTGATTAAATTCTTCAGATGCTTTGATCCACATTAATTTATTATTAATATATAGCTTTATTGCGCCTTTATTATCGATATTATTTATGTAATCTTTTGGTGCTTTCACTAGCAATGTACCTTTGCGGTATTCATGCGGTAAGACTAAGGTTTCTCCACTAATTAATAGTTCAACACGAATTTTTTTTTTGAAGTTCCAAAAATTACTTAGCTTTAATTCGTACAATATATGATCCGGCTTATTAAATAGTTTAGTTAATGTAACTTTTTTTACAATATAACGTTTGATTTCCTTTAAAATACGGCCCATTACCAATTCCTCCCAATAATTCCACAGACACAAAAAATCTGACATGTAGCCAAATAGACACAAACTGAATTTGTGTTGTCTATTTCGCTTCTACATGTTCAGATTTACTGTATATTAATCTTCTCTATCGGTCCTGCTTACTTCATCTCATCATTTAAAAATTTCTCGTGGATCCAAATTTGGTTACCCTGCAACTCACCAAAATACCAGATATTATTACCTATCAGATGTGTCTTGTTTACATTGAATTTACTATTGCTAAGTTCTTCCAGATCCTTATATACTGCGTTCTTCTTTCCACCCCAAGGATGGGTAAAGCCAGCACCTTTACCTGCAATATAAAACGTTTTATTATCTTCGTCTACTGCAACATGCGGGAGGCTGGATATATCTGATTCTTTCATCCAGCCAACTATCCCAACTAAGGCACTCGGGCTTTCACTTAATAAATAAAATTTTTCATTTTTTTTAGTTGCTTCTTTTTTTATATAGTAAACACTGTTCTTGTATTTATTGGAGGGGATTTTATTAGAATTAACGTCTGCCTCTGAATAAATAAAAGATTCGCCACCTTTTATATGTCCAAGACGGCTGATCGGCTTTTCCTGGAAACTTTCGATTTTAGAATTGCTTTCTGTATTCAAAAATTTTTTTAATGCTGCTCCATCATTATTCAAAGAAGCATTTCTATACATGTCGCGTTCTTTTTTTGACAATTTTTGCCAAGTGTCCAAAAAAGCTTCATATTTCGGTATAACTTCTTCGACATCCCCATATTCTTTCACTTTACCGAATTCAAGCCATACTATTTTCTCGCAAAACTTTTTCATTTGACCAATTGAATGACTGACAAAAATCATCGTCTTCCCTTGTTCCTTAAACTCTCTCATTTTATTGAGACTCTTTTCTGCAAAAGCTTTGTCTCCAACAGAAAGAGCTTCATCAATTATTAAAATATCTGGATCAATATTAACAGAAATAGCAAAGCCAAGTCTCGACTTCATACCGCTGGAATAGGACTTAACTGGTTGATCAATAAAATCACCCAGTTCTGAGAAATCAATAATTTCTGATTCTAAGTCCTGAATTTCTTTTTTATTAAAACCTAGCATCAGGCACTTTAACTCAATATTATCTCTCCCTGTCAGGTCGCCTTTAAGTCCTGAGGCGACAGCAATAAGTGAAACTTGACCATTTGTCTCAACGTCCCCGGAAGATTGCGGAACTATCCCTGCTATAATATTGGAAAGCGTTGATTTACCGGATCCATTTATACCAATAAAACCGATGACATCCCCTTTTTCCGCTTCTAAACTTACACCTCGCAAAGCATAGAAGTCTTTCCCATAACTTCTTGGCGTAATAAGGTCAAATAAGCGTTCTTTGGTTCCGTTATATAATTTATATTTTTTTGTAATATTTTTAGCAACTATTGATTTTTCCATTTCATCACAAGCCCTTATAAGTAATCAATAAAGTGTCTTCTAAATTTAACATGCAGTGCTGAACCAAATATAAACAGAACGATCACTAATCCCCAGAATACCAATGTATAGTGCCAATGTGTTATAAAAAACCAATCCGTTCCAAACAACGCAGCACGATATCCTTCTATTAAGTAGTACAGTGGATTCAATTTCATGATGTTCATAATAACTTCATGTTCCGAAAGGAAGGAAAGTGGCCATAAGACGCCGGACAAATAAAGCCCCATCCTTAACGTGGAATTAAGTAACATATGAACATCTCGAATAATCGTTGAAAGTGTTGATGTTACTAATGAAATTGCAAAAGTTAAACAGAATGTAGCAAAAATAAAATAGATAAGCTGTAAATAATATATATTTACAAATTCACCTGATAACTGGAATATGATCATGATAATGACTAGCATAAATACGTGAATGTAAAACTTCGAAAAAATAATGTAATTAGGTATAATACTCATCGGAAAATTCATTTTAGACAGCATTCGCAGCCTGGAGTATATTGATTTGGAACTTTGAATGGTTGCCTGGTAAAAGAATATCCATAAAATGAATCCTGCTAACAACCAAAGTATAAAGGAAACCTCGTCATTTGGAGCAACATCGATTTCATTTCTCTTTCTTAATGTACCAAAAACAAACCAATAAATAAGGATCTGTATACTCGGATTAATAACCTCCCAGGCCATACCCAGGTAGTTATTCCGATTTTGACTTTTTATTTCATATGCTGAAAGTCTTTTTATTAAATAGAAATTCTTCACTTGTTCTTTAATTACAGTTATTGCAGCTTTCATAAACGTGTCCTTTCAAATCCATATAATGATATTACATAAATTTATATATTAGTAAATTATACAAGCTACACTTCTAAAAGACAATAAAAATAAGGCTCAAACCATGTCACGGTCTAAGCCAAAAGCTCCATTTTATTTAAATACAGCCTCTGCTACTCGTTTACTGGCATTACCGTCCTCTAAGTAGCAATATTTTTGATAGAATGCTTCTGTAGTCTCTGTAGGTACAAATCCATTATCATTAAAGTAGTTAATCGAGGATATAACTTCTTCTGTCGTTCTGAGCAAAGGACCTGGAGCATTATTTTCAAAATCAAAGTAGAAACCTCTTAAGCTATCTCGATAGTCCTCTAAATCATATGCAAAGAATAACATTGGTCTCCTTAAATTTGCATAGTCAAAGAATACAGACGAATAATCCGTTATCAGAAGATCGGCAATTAAATAAAGCTCTCTAATATCCGCATGTGCAGATAGATCATATGCAAAGTTTTCAAAACCAGCTAGATTTAGATTTTCAGCAATAAGATAATGAAGACGAAGCACGACAATATAATCATCCTCAAGTTCTTCTTTTAACCGTTTCAAATCTAATTCCAGTTTAAATTTATACTGGCCTCTTGTATAAAATTGATTATCTCTCCATGTTGGAGCATATAAGATTACCTTTTTATCTTCTGGAATATCTATATCTTTTTTAATTTGATTGATGGTTGGTTTATTATTTGCATTCAGTAAAAAATCATTTCTTGGATAACCTGATTCGATGATTGTACCTTTATATTGAAACGCACGTTTAAAAATTTCGGTGGAATATTGGTTGGGAGATATAAGGTAGTCCCATTTCCCAGCTTCTTCAAGAAAGTTTTGTTTATATTCTTGTGTCGTGGTTCTAGGCATATGAACTTCGCCCATATCAGCTGCCAAACGCTTCAAAGGTGTGCCATGCCAAGTTTGAATATAGTCGGTATGGGCAGGTTTAGGAATCCATAGCGGCAGTCTGCTGTTCGTTACCCAGTATCTCGAGCGCGCCATTAAATACATCCATTTTAGCGAAAGTCGCTTAACGCTTTTCACTTCCAACCCCTCAAAGTAGATTAAGTTTTTTTTGTCTGCACTCCAGTACATATCATAGTCAGCATTATGTTCAACTAAGTATTCATAAATAGCTCGCGGACTATCGCTATATTGTTTACCAAGGAAACTTTCAAATACAATTAAATTTGATTTGCGTGGCAGTAATTTAAATATATTAAAAATCAGCTTAAGACATCTTATCGTCCATTTGCTTTGTTTCATACTATTTATTAATTTCTTTATACCCAAAGATCTACTCACCTCTTTAAAGAATCAGCATTGCGGTCGCACTAGTTGTCCTTCAATGAAAAACCGATGTTCCCAGCTTTCGTTGTGTAAAACATAAACTTTCTGTCGCTGTAGGTTATTTGGTTATTTAATATTCGCTTTATATTTGCCAATCGATAACCATCGTAACGGATGAATACTGTAAAGAAAGCGTTGTTTAGCTTATCCAGTTCTTTATATTTCACACGAAATTCCCCACTATTATTCTCTATTACTATTGGTACTTCTATTTCATTATCCGTGTTATCTCTATCCCTGATAACAACGTTTTTAATAGTCGACAACTTTTCTCCATACACTTCAACAACCTGAACATACTCATCATTATCTACAAATGAGTTTACAGCTCTTATAAATAACGGAATCGGAATATACCTATCTGGATCATCCTCTTCAAACACATTGACGTCATCGTAAGCATTATTGTTATCAATTAAAACATGTTTATTTTTCTCGAATTTCATCCAGTTGAACAAACTAATGAATTTTTTGAAATCATTATTCTCAACCATTCTTGCTGCTGCCTGGTAGCGTGGAGAGTCAAACGATTCAATAATATTATATGGTCGTGTCGCCAGTAACGCTAAAGCCTCTTTAATAATTGCTATGAATTCATCTTTTTCCTTGCTATTAAGAAATACCATGCTGTCACAGCTTTTTATCAAATCATATTCTACCAGTCGTTTCATTACTATTTTTTCAAATTCGAGGGGCAAATCTCTGTTTAATAATGATTTAAATACTTCCAGATCAGCCCTTCTCTTTTCTATTACTTCTGTAGACCTAGTTAGAGATTGATTATTATTCGATAACCTATTCACATAACAAATTGGTTCTGTGAGCGTAGAAACGTAAGTACTGTATAGCAGAACATCGATTAAAAACTGTTTATCTTCTCCAAATTTCATCTCGGGAAATCGAATAGTATTTTCTTTGATTATACTAGTCTTCATCAGCTTTGATGGTGGACCCATATGATAAAACAAATAGGGTATTTGTGTTGGCGACTGATGCAAGCGTTCCTTATAGGAGACGAATTCCGCCAGAATACTCTCCCCTTTGTCTTCCACTTTAATCGTTTTACCCACCACAAAATCATCGTTATTTTTATCCATTGTTTCCGATAATATTTCTAATGCCTCTTTAGCCAGCCAATCATCGGAATCAAGAAACATCACTTTTTCTGTTGTGGCTAATTCAATTCCTAAATTTCTAGGCATAGCGGCAGTTCCGCTATTCTCAGGTAACAACACAAGGCTTATGCAAGCATGTTCTTTAGCATTTGCTTTCAGTAATTCCTGTGTTCCATCGGTTGAACAATCATCTACAATGATAAATTCAATTTGCTCTTTACCTAAGCTTTGTTCTACAACGGAATCCATACATCGCTGGATGAATTCCTTACAATTGTAGGCAGCAGTTATTACCGTAACCTTCTTTTTCTTTGCAAATAGTTTATTCTTTATGGAGGAAGGTGCATTTACTATCTTCGTATTTTTATCATTCAATAATTTTTGAGCCTTCGTGACTAATTCGATACTCATACTAATCCCTCTATCCTCTTGATGTGATATTTTTTACTACTCTTTCTGCAGCTTTTCCGTCTTCTAAATAGCAAAAACGTTTGTAAAATTCATCATATTTTTCTTGATACTTTTCTTTAATGGATTCAATTTGCTTTACTGACTCTATGAGTTGATTGGTATTATACAGGAAAGGTCCTGGGGCTTTCTCTACGAAATCAAAATAAAACCCTCGCAATTTATCTCTGTATTCCTCTAAATCGTATGTGTAAAACAACACTGGTCGTTTCGTGTTACAAAAATCAAACATAACGGACGAATAGTCGGTAATTAAAATATCAGCTATTAAAAGCAGTTCCTGTGCTTCCGGATAAGTCGAGACATCATAAACGAAATTCTTAAGCGAGTCAGCAACCTTTAACTTATTACTCACTACTACATGCATTCGTAAAAGCAGTATATATTCCTCTCCCAATTCTTCCTGCATCTTTTCTAAATCCATATTAAGTTCGAAAGAAAAATTGTTTCCGTTTTTCTGGTTATCACGAAATGTCGGAGTATACAGGATGATCTTTTTATTACTTGGGATAGAAAGTTTGCCGCGAATATTACGCACTTGTTCTTCTCTATCACTAGCATAAAATAAATCATTTCGTGGATATCCTACTTCCCAGATCTCTTTCTTATAGTTAAAAGCACTGCGAAACGATTTTGTTGCATAGTCACTAGGCGAAATTAAATAATCCCAATTTTTAATTGCTCCAGACACCCTGTCTAAGTAATCCTCACTTCTCCCCTGAATTTCTTCAATATCATGGAGCATTCTTTTTAAAGGGGTTCCATGCCAGGTTTGAAGGAATTGAGTTTTATCCGGCTTTTTAATATAAGTTGGGAAGTTTTGATTATTTATCCAAATTCCTGCCTTACATAAATAATAGTAATAAGACGGACTTAGACGTTTAACCCGTGTCGTGTGGTTATAGTTAAAGCGGATATTTTTGTTATTATACGCCCATATAAATTTATACTCATTCGGATACATTTCGATAAGTTTTTCATATATATATTTTGGACTATCCGCATATTGTTTGCCTAAACCACTCTCTAACAGAATTACTTTTTGATCAGGTTTAATGATAATTTTCATCAACTTATACATATTTTTCATAAGTGGGAAGTAATACGAGCTTCTTCTAAAACGGTTAAATACGCCTCTAGTTATATAGTGATTCACAATTTTATTAAGCGGTTTTACGCTGTAATTACTTTGATCGATAATTGCGTCATAAATTCTTGCATTTGATTGTAAATCTTTATATTTAAGAAATTTCCTGGACCTTTTTACATATTCATCTTCCACTGTTAGGTTATTGCTGATATATTTTTCCAAACTATCGATAAGACTTTGTTCTTCTATTACAATATCACCCGGCAGATCTTCATGCAGATCTAAATGAGATGGCCGCTTTCCTATGAATCGATTGCGGTCAAACTGGTAGTAGATTATCGGTTTCGCGAGGAAACTAAAATCAAAAGCTACGCTTGAATAATCAGTTATCATTAAAGAAGATTCCTTTATAAGCTGTTGAACATCAATTTCTCCCTGCTTAACTACTTTTATGACAGGATGACTAAACAAGTTTGTAAACTGCTGCATATTTGGATGTAAACAAAATACGATTTTAAATCCATTGTTCTCAGCGAGATCAAGAAACCGTTTATTATTCATTAAACTTGTGAATCGTTCATAGTATTCGCTGCCATAAAATTGATCAGGAGAAACCAACCAATCTCTCCAGGTAGGGATAACTAAAATCTGTCTCTTTTTTTGAACATCATTTGTCATTAAAGAATCAAATCGCGACAACCCCGTAATTAAAACCTCGTCTGCATAATAATCAAAGTCTTGCACAATGATTTCTTTTTCATATTCGGAACTGACAAGAAATAGATCAGTCTCAAAATCCGAAGTTATCTTTCCATAGTTCGCAATCATGTTTTTTGTCCCCATCACGCCATGCTGCAAAAATATCTTTTTAGCAGTTACTATTCTCTTAAACCGCTTCGTCCTTATTGGATACAGGTAATCAGGGTGATGAGAAGAAATGACCTTTTTTGATAGAATACTTAACAAAATATGTTCTTTTGATCCAAACGTTATTACATTTCCTAATGGATCTACATTTCGTTTCTCTGGTGAATCTTTATCTATTACATAGTAAACCTCTTTTTTCGGATGTGTTTCTCTCATATACTTAAAAAAGTAATACCCTGTATCCTGCGCCTTATAGGAGCGTTCTCCGACTAACCAGATATCTCGCTTCACATTTAATAATTTTAACAACCAAGCCCCTCTCATTTTCTTCTTTAAGTACGTGTAATTTTCCTTTGGGAAATTAGTTATTTCAAGGGAGAGGTTTGAACTTTTAAATGTGTAATACGGGTAGACCACCTGACCTGTTGAATCATTAGCAATCATTGTTCCTTTTGTGAGAAGTTTCGTTTTTATCGTCGGCCGGCCAAGTCTTATTCTTTTTTGATAATTATTCTCTAACTTCAAGTCCAAATAAATATCATATACACTATTCGTTAATAGTAATTCATTATTGACTGATTTTAGATTCACTAAAGTTTTATAGGTATAACGGTTCAAACCGTATTTTCTGGCTGTATCATTTTCCAAATACGTAAAGTCTACTCCAAAAGATACACTATGGCTGGACTCATCTCTCGATACCAAGAGCATTTCACCTGATACTATCTTTAAACTTTTTGTAAACAAACGTCCTTCTAATTTAATATTGCTATCTTTTACTTTGAACTTTTCAAGTTGCAGATTTGCAGGTAAGCTCAGGTCTTTATTGAAGAGTAAAGAAACATTTCCTTTAGCTGTTATGTAGTTCGTTATCTTTGAGAATGAATTCGATACATACTCAACTCCGTCAATATATGTTTCAGAAAATCGACCCAGTTGCATGAGATATTCGCCATACTCTGTCCCGTCCTCAGCGGATGTAAAATTAATTGTCATTTTATTTTTCTCGATATTTTTTTCAGAGAATAAAGATAGTGGTTTTTTGACTTTGATATACCAGCTTAAGGATTTTTCCTCTATATCATAGCGAGTTTCCAATTCTCGAGCTATTTCTTCTAAATCGACTTTATAAATGAAATTACTTGCAGGTTTTATACTATTAATTAGAATACCTTCTTTAGATTCCTTATCTATTAACCAAAGTTCTGAAGTTGTAATTTGCTGATTCAATTGCCCTTTAATACTAATTTGATTTCTGCTGTTTTCTATCTTAAGTTGTTTTTTCTGGGTGCTTCCCAGTTTTTTTCTTTTACTTAGTATTTTACTAATCAGCATTCTAAACTCTCCTCGTTGTCCATATTCTAATCTGCTTACAATTATATAATTAATTTATCCTTTAGTAAAAAATTTATTCGACCTTACAAAACCCCTCCTATATAAAGCTTTATTTGAAAGAATTATACAAAAATCTACATATATTGGCCTATTTTTCAAAAACGGGCTTAACTTTTATCCATTTTTGGCGATATAGACTATAAATCTAAAAGATTATTTTTAGATTTATACACTATCACTTATAAGGAGGTATTTATTTTTTGATTAATATACAACAACGAAGCTTTTCATTGATTAGTTTTGTTTTAATGTTCTTGTTACTAATCGGGTGCATTAGTTATGCTACCATTTCTACTGTACACGCCGATTCCAGAGTTCATGGTGTGGCTTTAAAAAGTCCTACCAATGTTTATGCGAGCACTTCAAGAGATTCAAATGTGCTAAAGGATTACCAGCAAGGTACAATCCTTGTCTACGAATCGCATAATTCATCCTGGTATAGTGCAACAGTTTACGCAAATGGCGGATGGAAAACTGGATACATCCATAGTTCTGATGTAGAAACCGCTACAGATTCTCCTGTAAACTTAAATGGAGTAGCATTAAATGATTCTACTCATGTTTATTCTGAAGCGTCGACACAATCAGCCAGTCTTAAGTCTTACATGCAAGGAACCATCTTAGTGTACCAGACATTTTCAACAGACTGGTATCAAGCTACCGTTTATGCAAATGGGGATTGGAGAACTGGTTACATCCATAAATCCCATGTCGAAAACGCAGCGAAGGATCAAATCAGGCTGAATGGAGTAGGCTTGAAAGACCCAACTGTTGTTTACACTGACGCTACTACTAAATCTAGCAATCTTAAATCTTATCCTATTGGGTCAAGCTTATACTACCAGACATTTTCATCTGAATGGTATCAAGCTACTGTATATGTCAATGGGAAAAAGAGAACTGGATACATAAAGAAGTCACATGTTGAAGCAGATGCACAAGCAGATACCAGTTATAAAGGTATTGCATTGAACGCTCAAACACATGTTTACAAAGAAGCTTCTACAAGTTCTCGTGCATGGAAATCATATGGTGCAGGAAGTATTCTTGTTTATAGTTCCTTTTCAGAAAATTGGTACCAAGCAACAGTTTACGCCGATGGAGATTGGAGAACAGGATATATTCATCATTCTCATGTGGAAAACGCTGTTAAAGACCAAACAAATTTAAGAGGGATTGGATTAACTAATCCAACTACAGTTTACGCTCAGGCATCAACAGGTTCAAACGCTTTAAAATCTTATGCAAGTGGAACAATCCTGTCTTATAATACCTTTACCAGTGACTGGTATGAAGCAAAAGTATATATAGACGGAAAACCCACAACAGGTTATATCCATGTAAGTCATACAGAAGAAGTCTATGATGCTAACAAAACAATAAAAGGTCTTTCTAGTGCAAGTCCAACTAATATTTATTCTAAAGCATCTAAGAGCTCTTCTGTATTAAAGGATTATCCTAAGAATCAAATTTTAAAATTTGAAACTTTTTCTCCAAATTGGTATAGTGCAAGAGTTTATGTGAATGGCAAGGCAACTACAGGATACATCTATCGAAAAGATGTAAGCACAGACAATGTAGTTATCGACTATACGCATTATAACTATCAATTTCCAAATGTAGTGGATACTCAAATGACTCGTTCTCCCCAAGTATGGAAAAGTGGAGGATTTATCGATGCTTCAAAATCACAAGTTAGTTATTATGTGAATCCTTCTAACTTTGATGAAAATTCGTCTCAGTACTTTCAATTTTTAAACTTATCTGCTCCTGCTGGAGTAAATGCAGCTGAAATTAACTCTAAAGTTCTTACAAATAAAGGAACTTTGTCAGGAATGGCACAAGCCTTTATTGATGCAGGAAGAAAGTATAACATTAATGAAATTTATTTAATGTCACATGCGTTACATGAAACTGGTAACGGAAAGTCCACCTTAGCTTCAGGGATACCTGTTAATAAATATGGTAACGTGGTAAGCCCTTCTCAAGCAGTACATACTGTGTATAACATGTATGGTTATGGCGCTATAGATAGTGATCCAATTAATGGTGGTGCAAAGTATGCATTCAATCATGGCTGGTTTACACCTCAAGATGCAATAATTGGTGGCGCAGAGTATATAGCTAGAAATTATGTTAACGATGGGCAAAACACGCTATACAAAATGAGATGGAATCCTATCAGTCCAGGGCATCCACAATATGCCACTGACGTAGCATGGGCAACTTCTCAAACTCGTAATATTAGTGAAATCTATAGTTATATAGAAGATTACATTCTTATTTTTGATGTTCCGGTATATAACAACCAACCGGCATCATCAGGTAATCCTTATAATTATGGAACGCCGGATCCAGATCCTGAGCCAGAACCTGACCCAGAACCAACACAGCCTGGAGATGCAAAAGCATTCCCGAGCGGCGTGTACGGTGTTACGGATACAGGTAATGTCACGCTTAATATGAGAGAAGTTCCAAATGGTTCTAAAACCGGAGAGATACCATCTGGTTCCAAAATAGAACTATTAGCAACTGATGGTACATGGTATAAAGTTAAATACAATGGAACCACAGGCTGGGCTCATGGCGATTATATTGAAATACTGAACCTTCTTGAAGATACCTTAAGTGGTTATGATTTAAAAATACGTCCGGAACCTACTACTTCAAAAGCTCACATTGGTGTAGTTAATGAAGGAGATTTATTAACAGTAGTTTTAGACGCTAATAACAAAATCATAACAACATCTGCAGAAGATGATGTCTGGTATCAAGTCTACTTTAAAGGTGAAAAACGCTGGGTAAGTGGCGGAGAGAACGGAACAGAATACGTAAAGATCATTAAGTAAACGTAAAAACCCTATGCTGGTTTCAGCATAGGGTTTTTACTATCTTTATAAATTACTAAAACTACCATTTTTACGTTTATAAGAAAGCACTCCGCTCATACCGATTGAAATAATAAACCAATGCAGCAAACCAATTGAGGACATGTTAAAAAATAATGATATCTCAACACTTTGATAGATCATTATTCCAAGGAAGAAACAAGCTGACCATTGTACAGTTGGTGAATCTATACCTTTCTGATAGACTCTCCAAATTCCAAATAGAAGTAACAGAAATGAAAGTAATCCAACAAGTCCACTTTCCAGAAAAATTTGTAAAAATTGATTATGAGAGTGAACGTACACCGTCCCTTCTATGAAGTCTTTTGGTACGATCCCAATTTTATGACCCAATAATAGGGCATCTTTTCCATAATCGATCGCCGGTCCCCATACATGTTGCCGACCAGAAAAGAAATTCTTCCCAAAATTTTCTATAGACCACTTATTAAGTTCTTTGAAATAAGAGCTTCGTGCAAGTAATCCATAAACCAATACAAATAACCCATTATATATAATGACTCCATAAAATAACCAAGAGAAAATCTTTGAAGAGTATAGCAATATCAGCCTAGACAATATAACTGTTATAATCAGTAACATTGCTGCCCTTGCAGAAGTAACATAAACTAATATACTTGCCATTATTATACCTATCGCTAAGATTACTCTTCCCCATTTGCGTACGTATGTAAAAGCAACTATAGGAAAAAACAATAAACAGGAGAAGAAAACACCTGTGATGTTAGGGTTTCTAATTAGACTATAGAACTTTAACATTGGTGCTCCTGCATATAGCCAATGGATGAATAAAACACTAATAAATAGAACACTAATAAATGCAAAAATAACAAATTGTTTATCTTTCCATCGTAAATGTGCCAATGCAAATACATAAAGTATATTTAATAAAATAAGGATGAGAGCACTGTTATCTCCTGTATTTTGATGTACTATATGGATGATAATGTACATTCCAGTGAACACTGTAAAACCTGAATAAAATGGTTTTAAATTTTTACTCCACTCTTGTTTAATTACAACATAGAATATAATTATAAATGCCAGGTATCGAGTCCATTCCATTGTAGTAAATGCAATATCGCGTATGGGAAAATCTGTTACTGTGAATACATTAAAAAGTAAAAGTATAAAAAATACTCCGGTAAGAAAATTAAAAAAATGGTTCTTTTCTTCTATATGATTCATAAATTAACCCCTTAGATGTTCGTTCAACTGTATATTGAGTTAGTTAAACACATTTTTATCAATGATAAAATAATAACAAATATTAGGAAGTATAAACAGGCAATTTTTTCATTTTCTATGTAATTAATAGCACAATTTTACATTTTGTAAGAAAATATTGCATGTTTCTATTACTTTCTATCTCCTGTATAATAGAGTTATATGTTGATATAACGTAATTGCAAAGAGTTTGTCAAAGTCTTGTAACCATAATAAAGTATACTATAATTAGTAAGTAACTTCTGGAGGTCTTTTATATGAAAACAGTAATCACATACGGAACATTTGATTTACTTCATACAGGTCATATAAATATCTTACGTCGCGCAAAAGAATTTGGCGATTATTTAATTGTGGCAATCTCTTCTGATGAATTTAACGAACTTAAAGATAAGAAAGCTTATTATAGCTTTGAACAGCGTAAAGCAATTTTAGAGGCAATACGATATGTTGATAAAGTTATTCCTGAAGATAATTGGGAACAAAAAATAGAAGATGTCCAAAACAATGATGTTGATGTATTTGTAATGGGAGATGACTGGAAAGGTAAATTCGATTTTTTAAAGGATTACTGCGAAGTTGTTTATTTACCACGTACAGTTGGAATTTCAACCACTCAAATTAAAAAAGACTTAAATAAGAGAACCAATGGTTAGAGAACTTGTAATAACCATGTACCTATTTGTTTTTCAAATACTCTTTACCGTATTTAATTTATTTCCCCAGAAGAAGAAAACAGTTTTTGTTGCTTCGTTTGGGGATAATATTTTGTTTACGCTTAAAGAGCTTGAAAAACATACGGATGATCAGGTTGTAATTTTAACTAACTCCCAATGCAAAATAGATTTTGGACAAATTTCTATTGGTAAGGAATTAAAATTTGAGTTTCCACATTTAATGAGCTGGCTTCAATCAATCTATCATCTAGCCACAGCAGACAAGGTATTCGTTGACAATTACTTTGGATTCTTAGCGGTTACAAATTTTAAATCAAATGTACAGTGCATCCAACTATGGCACGCTGCTGGTGCAGTTAAACAGTTCGGATTAAAAGACCCTTCTATTAATGATCGGTCTTCACGGGCAAATGAACGTTTTAACAGCGTATACCAGCGGTTCACTCATGTAGTAGTCGGATCTGAGAAAATGGCTGCTATCTTCAGAGAAAGCTTCGGACTTTCTAATAATGCAATTTTACGTACAGGTGTACCTCGAACGGATTTTTTCTATGATACTATTAAAATGCGTGAAGTTGAACTGCAGCTAAAACTTAAATTTCCAGTACTAAATCGAAAAAAAGTAATTCTATATGCTCCAACTTATCGTGATGATCAGCTTGATCATGCAAAAATTGCACTAGATATCCAGACTTTAGAATCGCATTTGTCTGATGAGTATGTATTATTTCTAAAACTCCACCCAGCAATTAAGGGTCAGTTTAATAGTTCTAATTCTAACTTTGTGTACGATGTATCCGGTATGTCCGATCTGAACGAGTTATTAGTTGTTACTGATATTCTAATTTCGGATTATTCTTCTATTCCATTCGAATTTTCATTGCTTGAACGCCCTATGATATTTTTTGCTTACGATCAGGAAGAGTATGAGAAAGCTAGTGGATTTTGGGAAAACTATGAAAATCTAGTACCCGGACCAGTTGTTCGAAATACGGACGAAATAATTGGTGTATTATCAGACTACAAATTTGAAATGAAAGATGTACGTAGTTTTGCCCAGCAATGGAATCAATATTCACAAGGAAATGCAAGTGAAAGGTTAATTGCTAGCCTGTATAGAGAAGAAGAACAGCTTAGAGCTGTCGATCAGCAATAGCACTTACCGCAATTCCTTGTCCTCACGTATATGTTTGTGCTAATTTAATATATAAAAGACATTACTGGAGGAGAACCATGAATAAAGTAAAACTCACGATAATGGGGATTGCCCTGTTTGTATATACGCTTGCTGTAATTGGATTAACAACTATGATTATTACACCTGAGCCTGGTTATGACCGGGACACGAAGTTAACCCAAGAGGAAATTGGTAAGATGTGCGATGCTCGGGAAGGTCCTGGCTTCTAATTAAAAAATCCTTCGCTCTAATTACGAGCGAAGGATTTTTTTCTGTCTACTTCAGCGATTAAACTTTTATCATTTTTCTTCTACGTCTATTTTTTTGTTGCCAAGGATTAAATAGTTTAGCTCTTCTTTTGGAATCTTGTTGAACTCTTTACGTCTGGATAGATAGAATATTACTCCTAGAATGATCCACGCAAGCAACGCAATTCGTGATTCCACTCCGAGAAATGCAGGAGAGGTTGGAATTAATAATAATCCGATAAAGGTTAAACTTGCTAGCATCCCTATAACAGAGATAAACTTCTTACCTGGCGCAACTACATGTTTTGCTGCGTTAAAATCGCTTGCCATCGACCATTTGAAGATACTGAACGCTGTGAAACATGTGTAGAAATACGCAATTGAAACACCAATCGACGACATGTCTACTACCCATAATAACGCCTGACGTCCAAACCATGGGGCAAACATTGCAACGATGGCGGTGAAAATTATGCCAACGTATGGCGTTTTATATTTCGGATGTACTTTTGAAAACACATCTGGTAAGATCTTCGCACGTGACATCGCGAATAATAAACGACTTGCTGAAATAATAAATCCATTAAGTCCAGTGAATATCCCCATGCTTAACGCGACTGCCAGAATTACGAGACCAAATGTTCCAAGTATTTCCTGGATTGCTATTGCCGTTCCCCAGATGTGACCAGCTTCTGCCATTGCCTGCCATGGACTCGCCATTGCAGTTGCAAGAATCATAAAGCTGTAGAGAAGCGCTGAGAATAGTATTGCTAATATGATTAAGGAGAATGCTTTTTTTGATGAAAAGTTAAATTCTTCTGCTGCCTGTGGGACGTTATCAAATCCAACGTATGCCCACGGTGCGATTGCTACGATTGAAATAATTGCAGCGAACGTTGTCGTATTCGACGGGAAATATGGCTTAATATCAGCTAGTGATGTGCCAGGATTTCCTCCTATTAATACCGTAATTAGCGATACGCCAACTAACATAATGACGCAAAAAATAAACTGCATACGGCCAGATAGGCCAGTTCCGCGAATATTTAAATATCCAAATACGAGTAAAGCAATGGATGCTATCAATACTTCCATTCCGTAGACATCCCAGCCAGCTATTTGGTATAAGTGCAGGTTTTCAATTATCTGCGGGAAAATAAATTTGAACATTAAAGCAAATGCCGATGCATTTAAAGCAACGATACATATATATCCAAGTGTCAGGAACCAACCGCAAATAAATGCATGCGTTCGTCCTAAACTGACAAATGCATAAGCAAATTCTCCCCCGGATACCGGAAAGCTCTTGATTAAGAATCCGTAACTAACGGCGATCAGCATCATAAGCGCTGCCCCGATTAAGAACCCTATGATAACACCTAATGGTCCTGCTCCGCTCATCCAAACAGTCGGCTGTACAAATGCACCCCAACCAATTGATGACCCAAGAGCAATAGCCCATACCCAGTGGGGTTTTAATGTTTTTTTAAGTCTCGTTCGTTCTTCCATGCTTCGTCTCCTTCTAAATTAACTTTGATACGTCTTTCTTTTATAACAAAGTTCGACTGTTTCCGCAATTTATTTGCTAGTTCTTCACTCGTTTTTTAAGTTTTTGGAGACCGGCATAGAAAAAATAGGCAATTATAAATACCATTGGAGTAAAAGTCAGTTTCCAGATTAATGTATTTTGAATTTCACTAAGTTCATTTTTATACATAATAAAACGGATAAACTTCATAATAAATACATGAGAAACATAAATACCTACTGCGTTTGCCCCAATTTTTGATATAAATGAGTTTTTTCCAATACTAGGGTGCTTTACAATCGCCAAAAATATCACAAATATTAAGGGAATGGTTGTAACAAAATAATTTTGAGCATTTCCTTCTAGTAATACCATTGTTATATAGGCTTCAACTACTTGAGTAATAGATAATACAACGATTAAAATTATATATTCAATATTTTTAATGCTATCTGCTAAATGTTTCAATGGATTACTATACTTTGCAAACAACCCACCTAAGGTTATATAAAATATACCAAAAAACACTGCATCTCTCGTATTGTAAGGCACCTCATAAAACGTTGAATAAGATTGACCAAATAGCCCATAAATATGCAAAGCAAGTCCGAGGAAAAATAAAACCTTGACCAGTCGCAATTTCATAAATGTAAATAAAACGATAACTGACCAGATCAATGTTAATAAAAACCATAAATGGTATTGCGGTACGTCCGAACCATAATAGAAGATATCTATTAGCGGAAAGCTTGCTATAAAATCAGTAAACATAGCTGTTAGTGCCTCTGCGCTTTTTTCTGTTTCCACGATGTTTATAATTAGTTCATATAAAAAGTAGAAGATAAACCAGGAAAAATAGAGTAATCCGAGTTTTAAAATATATTTTCTTAAATAGGAAAATTGTTTCTTACCTACATTTCCCTCTCGATCTGCTTGAATACTATTCATCTTCTGCATAAAAAGATAGCCAGAAGTAATAAAGAAAAACGGCACCGCACATCTGGCAAATGAATCTATTACAAAATCAATATTGTCTCCATTTACATTTCCTAAATAAATACCGCTAACCGTTCCTGTATGAATGGTTACGACCAAAAATATTGCGAAAAATTTAACAAAATCAATACTGTAGTTACGTTCCACTTTGAATGCACATCCTCTGATATACCTTGTTGTTCGTTAAGTCTATATGCAAAACAGAAATCTTCTATTTTTTTGAAACCCTTAATATTTTCGAATAGAATCTAAAATCAATGGGGGTAACTCGATAATAAGTATTTACCAAAAAATAGTGAACCAGCAAGATAAAAATTGCTACTTCACCTTTTTAACCAGATCAAAAATTGACATCTATTGAAATCGACTTATATCCATTTTTCTTAGCTTTTGAAATTTCTGCTTGTAATTCATTTTCATTCGCACCCAATGCTCTGGCTACACTTAGATTATCATAAGAATTCAATTGTAATGTTTTGCCACGATAAAGATTTGCAATTAGTCCGTCGCCTTTAAAAATACTGATCTGAGAATTATCACCAGAAACATCGTATCCAGGCAATAAATTTTGTACCTTTTGTTTCATGGTTGGTTCTGGTTCTGGTATAGGTTCCGGTTGTGGTTCGGGTGTTGGTGTTGGTTCTGGTTCCGGCTCTGGTTCAGGTTCAGGTTCTGGTGTAGGTTTGTATTCTGAATGTGAACCTTCCGGATTTGTGCTTGTTACTTCTTCATTAGTATCTGAGGAACTTTCTGCAGTATAGGTCGTATCCTCTTTTGGTCGGCCTTCATTATATCCTTTATCTTCAACCGAGGTAGGATTGCTAACATCTTGTGTAGTTTCAGGTTCTTCATCCTCTGATATTTTTACTTGTTCCAGTTCCTGTTCTTCCTCTTGTTTTTCAGGTTCTACAACATCCAGTTTCATATCTTCAGATGTTTTTTCAGCTTTTGGTAATAACTTAAAATCAATTGTCGATTCTTCTGAACTGGGATTGTCATCATCACGTTCGTTCTTATCTGCAGATTCTTGTTGGAGGGTAATGTTCTGTGTATTAAAATTATGTAACAATATTATAGAAATAATAGCAATGACACTGAAGATGTTAACGCTTATTAATATTTTTTTTCGTTTTGATTGCTTATCCATATCACACCTCCAAATATTTTCTAGTTTCTTCCATCATATAAAACAAATCATCGGATGTAAATTACCTCTAAGAAATTTGTATGATTTTTTTGTAATATGTCGAAAACTTCATATGCTTACTTATTCCTTTTCCGTTTAAGTAACTTTCGCATACTGTTTACGATTGGTCTCTTGCCATTAAGTACAATCCCTGCGTACTCTGCAAAAACATGCATTATGAGGACGATTAAAAAAGCGGCAAGCAGCGTGATATACGGTTGGGCATTTGAAAATAAAATTGCCGTGGCACCAAACATCGCACTAAATCCGTAAATAATAAGGACTGATTTCCGATGACTATACCCCGCTTCTATGAGTCGATAATGTATATGCTTATTATCGGCAAGCATAATATTTTCTTTATTGTATGCTCGTCTGACAATCGCAAAAAGGGTATCAAAGATTGGAACGGCAAGGACGATAACCGGAATAATAAAGCTGAAGAGCGTGATGTTTTTGAACAACCCGAGCATCGAAACTACTGCGATGGCATAACCAAGAAAGTTTGAACCAGTATCACCCATGTAGATTTTTGCCGGATAAAAGTTGTGAAACAGGAACCCGATATTGGCGCCGATCAGGATAATGCAGATCGATGCGGCAACCAGTTGGGCATCGATCATTGCCATGATGAACATACTGATCAAAGCGATGGTGGAGACGCCTGTTGCGAGTCCGTCTAAGCCATCGATGAGGTTAATGGCGTTAGTAATGCCCACTATCCATAGAACGGTCACAAGCACGCTCGCAAGCCCTAAATCGACCATGCCAAACAGGGGGATTGTTATTTGGTCAATAATAAGACCGGACGAGATGAGAAAAGATGCGGCGATCAGCTGTCCAGTCAGTTTGATAACTGGTCTGACCTGGTACTTATCGTCGATTGCCCCTGTGAGAAGAATAACCAGGGCTCCAAAGAAGATTTCCGGAAGGTGTTCGTGGTGAGGCTGGATATAAAACCCACCCAAAATAACACCAAGGAATATGGCTAATCCGCCAAGCTTTGGTGTTATTGCTTTGTGCATTTTCCGGTGGTTTGGAAAGTCCATTACGCTGAGTTTGATTGCGAGCTTTTTAACCGGATAGGTTAATAGATAAGTTGCAATAAGCGCAATTAGAAATGCGATTGATAAATCGACGTAGTTCCCCATGGAATTCTCCTAGATGAATATATTACCTTTGATTATAGCGAAAAATGTCGATGTTGCGCAACTTATCTTTGATAGTTGGAAGTTTTAAATTGGGTTTGGTTGGGAGTGGGGTGCGCGCGATATTGCGTGTCGGGCGCGCGATTTCCAGGCGTGGCCGCGCGTTTCTGCCTGTGTAGTGCGCGATTCCGCCTGGATCGTGCGCGAATTCTGGCTAATGATGCGCGAAAATGCTGCGTCACTGCGCGATTTTAACTGTATGGCTTTTATACATTAAGTCGTACCAATCCCACCCATGATATAGCTTACCGTATGCTGTATTTCCGCTTCGTCATCCCAGTCTTTGTCCGGCTGCACAATAAATCTGGTAACGATAAACCCGAGTATAGTGGGACCAATCATGCGGAGAATTGTTTCATTCGGGAGTGCCTGTTGTATTTCACCTTTATTTTTATAAAAATCCAATGCTTTGCTTACTGCTGGATATATTTTAGTAAGAAATGCTTCTTTAAAAGAAGCCTGGATATCCGGATGAAAGGCAAGTTCCTGGATTAGAATCCGGATCAGTGGGATATTTGATTTCACAAACTCAAAACGGTTCCGGATAAAAATCTCCAATAATTCCTCAAAGCTCGTGTGCGGCTGCTGAAATACCTGGTTAACAAACTTTTCTGCCATGATTGGCACCGTTGATTTCATAATTACGGGAGAAACAATCGCCACGAGTAAATCTTTCTTCGTACGGTAATGGCGGAAAATCGTTCCCTCCGCCACCCCTGCTTTCTTGGCGATTTCACTTGTTGATGTATTATGATACCCTTTTTCTGCGATAAGCTCGATTGCTGCTTCGATGATTTTTTCCTGCTTTGGTGTCATAGATGGTACCTCCTGCTTACAGTTTACGATGTCTTTTCAGTGCCAGGATATTGAGAATGATAAATGCGACGGAAAATCCAAGGATGATTCCGAGTTCTGTTAGAATGTCGCTGATTGCCTGGCCGCGAATCATGACTTCGCGCAATGCCTCGGCGCCATATGATAGTGGCATGATGTGGCCAAGCAGATCCATCCAGCTGCCTTCTTCGATATGAAAAATACCGGAAAAGAAGACTTGCGGCACGATGACAATCGGAATGAATTGAATCATCTGGAATTCTGTTTTTGCAAATGCAGATAGCAGAGTTCCAAGGCTGAGTGCCGTTAATGCCAGCAATAGTGTAACCGCCAGAACGGTAAGGAATTCACCTTCCATATAAATGTTCAGCACGTAGACCGAAAAAGATACAAGTACTAACGATTGGATGATGATAAAAATTCCGAACCCGCATAGATAGCCTACAACGATTTCCCATCTTTTTAACGGCGTCGCCAAGAGGCGTTCTAGAGTTCCCTGCGTCCGTTCTCTCAGAAAAGTAACTCCGCCTATGATGAATACGAAAAAGAAGACAAAAAATCCGATTAGAACTGGTCCAGTATTATCAAATAAGTTCAGGTCGGTTGAACCGTGGACAAAACTAATTTCCAGGTCTAGTGCGTTTGGATTTGCCTGTTTCGCTGCGTTATTTAACACCCGTTTAACAGCGGAGCTCGCGGTCGGGTTGCTCCCTTCCATTGTAACCTCGACTTTCCCTTCGTTCCAGTTGATGTATGCGTCGACGTTATTTTCGCTTAATGCCTTCTGTGCTTTGGCTTGAGACATTTCTTTTATGATCGCATCCTGTTCTTCAAGTACCTCCTGCATTTGCGGTGGGACATCGCCAATCGCTATGGTCGGTTCATAGTTATCCATATCAAGTACAAGCCATAATAGCGTCATGACGAACAGCGGCGCTACCAGCATGAGGGCGATACTGCGTTTGTCACGCAGGAATTGCTGAACGATACGTTTGATAATGGCACGAATTCGCATTCTCTACACCTCCACCTTTTTCCCAAAATATAAAAATGCATCTTCTAATGTCTTGGTTTCGCTTGTTTGTTTCAAATCGTCCGGACTTCCCTGGGCAATCACATATCCCTCGCGCAGAAGTGCCAGATTATCGCATTTTTCCGCTTCGTCCATTACGTGCGTTGTAATAACAATCGTAGTTCCCGCTGCCTGCAGCTTCTTTAGATCCTGCCATATTGATGCTCTGAGAACAGGATCAATACCGACAGTTGGTTCGTCCAGAATAAGCAACGATGGTTTGTGAATCAGCGCGACCGCAAGTGACATACGTCGTTTCATTCCGCCTGAATACTTATCGAGCGGTTTATGCAAATGATCGGTCAGGTTTACAATTTGCGCCGCTTCGGCCAAACGTTCTTTCCGTTCTTTTTTTGGAATTCCATAGATACTTGCAAAAAACTCCAGATTTTCTTTAGCGGTCAGCTCGCTGTAGAGCGCGTCTGATTGTGCCATATAGCCAATGTTCTGCATCTGTTTCAATGAAGGCATTTTACTGCTGTCGACCATCACCGTCCCATTGGTCGGGTTCAGCAGTCCAATGATAATTTTCACCAATGTTGTTTTACCTGATCCAGATGGACCGAGCAGCCCAAATAATTGACCGCGCGGGATGGTGAGATTGATTTCTTTTAAAACAACTTCTTTATTGTAATTATGCTGTATGTTGTTCAGTTCAATAAAGGCAGACATGTGTATCCTCCTTTTACATGTGAGTGATTACTCACTTTTATTTTAATTGATGGTGGGTGTTTTGTAAATAGGTGGATTTTGGGTGGCGCGTAATCGCGGTGTTGGTGCGCGACTTTTGGTAAGCGGTGCGCGAATTTCGATTGATGATGCGCGATAATCCTGGAAAGGTGCGCGACTTTTGAGGGAGACTGCGCGTATTGACTCGTTTAGTGCGCGATTTATGCCTGATGGTGCGCGAAAATGCTTGATTGGTGCGCGGTTTTTACCCGGATGGGTTTTTGTTCATTATTTATTTAAATAAGACATACATTCTATAGATGTGAATTTTCATATAAGGGGTGGACGGCGTGCAGTATTATTATGGAAGTCAGTGGCCATTGCGGGTGCTGGACGAGGCGGAGTTCTGGAAAGAGCAGGAATCCGAGCACACGGTGGTGATTCGGGAGTTACTGCCAGATTTAGAGGAGGAATTTGTGACGGGGCTGGCGCGATGGGAGGATGTTTTGATAACGACAAAGCAGCATGTTAAACGGTTTATCGAGTCAGTAATCAGAAGTAAGGATCAGATTTCTCCACAGCTATCCCAGCAAGTGCTGGACCTTGCGTCATTTTGTTTACAGGAAAGTGTGGCATTCATACAATTTTGCCGAAAAATAAAAAGTGAAAGTAAAGCGGTTGTTGATAACCCGATGGCCAAAACAGTTATGGATCATATAATTGATGAGTCGGAATATTTCATTGGAATTGCTCAAACTATTTTATATGAACAATAGATTGGTGTGCCGCGACGGAGTGTAGGGGCATTCGTTTTGTGGGATTGAGATACGGTGTGTCCTGAGTTTGAGAGGTTGGCGCCCGAGTTTGAGAAGGTTTCTCCTTAGTTTAACACGTTGACGCCCGATTCTAATCTGAATCCTCCCGGATATATGTAATTCCGGACTGAGTTTGTTGGTGTCTTTCCCATAAGGAAGTAGAATCCGTTCCCTAAGGCGCGCTCCGTAAACACTTATTTTGTACCACATGTAACATTTTCAATGGCCACTCGCAGACCAATTTCAGTAATACTGTCTTCTTACCAATATCGCGTGCTATAATATGAGATAGCAAAAAATGGAACGGGTATTTTTTTGGGAAAGTGGGTGTTTCGCTTGAATATGGATATTTCGATTGCAAAGGTCTGCATGCTTGCAGGCAAAATAATGCTGGAAAGTGGTGCGGAGACGTACCGGGTAGAGGATACGATGAACCGGATTGCGGTGGCGTACGGGCTATCGAATGCGCAGAGTTATGCAACGCCGACTGGGATTATTTTTTCAGTGGACCGGGTGGAAAAGACGAATTTTATCCGGATTTCAGAGCGGTCTACCGACTTACATAAAATTACGGAGGTAAACAGTATTTCCCGCAGACTGACCGGTGATGAGCTTGTCTTATCTGAGGCGCTTGCGCTGCTAGAGGAAGTGGATCAGGATCGTGTGGTTTACGCTGAATGGATTCAAGTTGTTGCGGCTGCCTTTGTTGCAGGATGCTTTACGATAATGTTTGGCGGAACTTGGCCAGATTTCATGCCATCGTTTGCAGCAGGAGGGGTTGGATACGCTGCGGTTATTTGGTTTAATCGATTGGTGGAAACCCGCTTCATTGCAGAGTTTATTGCGTCACTTGCCATTGGATTGCTGGCCGTATTTTTTATTCAAAGCGGTCTTGGTCTCGAATTGGATAAGATCATCATTGGTGCCGTCATGCCGCTCGTACCGGGATTACATATCACAAATGCCGTCCGTGATCTGATGACAGGCCATTTGGTGGCAGGTGTTTCCAAAGGTGTGGAAGCGGTACTTACAGCATTTGCGATCGGCGCTGGCGTTGCGGTAGTGTTTGCATTCATTTAATTTAGTATGGAAGGAGTGTTGGTTATGATCATTGCACAGCTTGCGACAAGTTTTGTTGCTGCAGCAGGGTTTGGCGTGTTATTTAATTCTCCGAAGAAATCGCTTATTCAGGCTGGTCTCATCGGGATGCTTGGCTGGATTTTGTATTACATGCTTGTCGATGGTGGGATGGACGCTGTCCCGGCAACGGTCCTCGCATCGATGTTAGTTGCTGTGCTCAGCCAGATCTGTGCCCGCTACTTCAGGACGCCGATTATTGTATTCATCGTATCCGGAATTATTCCGCTGGTACCCGGCGGTATCGCCTATGACGCCATGCGGAATTTTGTTCAAAATGATTATTTTACTGCTGTCGAGCTGTCAGCCAAAGTTATGCTGCTTTCGGGCGGTATCGCAATTGGACTAATGTTTTCCGAGGTAGCAAACCAGATTATTCGAAAACAGCTGAAGAAACGAATGGAATCATAGGAAAACCGACTTGCGGTTGATAAGCGAGTCGGTTTTTTTGATGGATGGGTTAAGTGGCTGTGTCTTGATTAGCTGGGGCTCGCTCGGCCGATATAATCGAGGTTCTGGCCGTTATTTTTCGAAATGTGGCCGTTATATTTCGAAACTGGCTGTTATTCGATAAATAATGGCCGTTAACCCTATGGATCGGCGGATATCCACTCAATTAAAAACCGAAAAAAGAACCCGGCTGGTTTGCCCAAGTTCCCACACTTAATATGTTCTTTTTTTATCAGACATTGCGCCTGTGAATAACAATATTGCTGCGGTGATAATGTGCATGGTGATTCCGACGAATGGAATCCACGCAATGAGTGAAGTGATGATTCCGAAAACACTTCCGACGGTTGGTGCGTTATCATTTTTTGATAAAATATACGTGATGATGTGCAGAATAAACATGACAACCAATGGCATATAGCCCTGTCCCATGATAAATAGTGCTCCAATAAGCGGGATTGCCAGGAACGCCTCAAATCCACCTGTGACCAATCGCATAATTCGTGATACTGACATGTGATTACCTCCGTTCTTCTTATGGTGTCAATTGTTAGTGTTCCTTTAATAGGAACAAATAAAACATACTACTAGTACGTTTACCAAGAAGAAAAGGTTTCCTGCCTGTGCAGAAAACCTTTCGCCTACTTATTTCGTCTGGTTATTTTTGCAGTTAAATCGTCCAGCATCGTATAAACTACTGGAATTAATAGTAATGTAAAGATACTTGATATACCAAGTCCGAAGATGATCGTAACAGCAAGCGGCTGCTGGGTTTCAGCGCCTTCACCGAGCGCCATGGCTAATGGAATCATTGCCAATATGGTTGTTAACGTAGTCATCAAAATGGGACGCAGGCGGCTTGGTCCCGCTTCTAAAATCGCTTCGTACCGGTCGACTCCTTTTCGCCGCAATATATTGATATAGTCGACTAACACGATGGAGTTGTTGACGACGATCCCGGCGAGCATGATGACCCCAATGAACGCTGGTATGCTCAATGGCAATCCGGTCACAAACAGGCCAACCATGACGCCTACAACCGTTGCCGGCATGGAGAACATGATAATTAACGGGAATAAGAAATTCTCAAATTGTACGGCCATTACTGCATAAACAAGGAATATCGAAAAGATTAGCGCGATCGACAGGTCACGGAATGACTCTGCCATATCCTGTGCATCGCCACCAATTTGATAGCTGTAACCTTCTGGCAGATTTAAGTTACTTAATTTTGCCTCAATATCTTCGACCACACTTGCCAGGTCACGATCAACAATCTCACTTGTTACGCTCATTTGTGCCTGCTGATTTTCCCGCTCCAATGTAACCGGACCCTGAACCTCTTCAAATTGCGCCACCGTCTCAAGTGCTACCTCGGATCCTGCCGGTGATTGTATTTTCATATCCTGCAGATCATTAATTGTACTGCGTTCGTCTTCCGGATACATGAGTACGACGCTCATTTCATTACCGTCCGCGCGGAACTGTGTCGCAACTTGTCCGGTGAATTGCAGCTGAACCTGACTGATAATCTGTTGTTCGCTTAAGCCGTACATGGCGGCTTTGTCTTCGTTTATCGTCAGCGTCATTTGCGGGATACCGTCTGAAGCAGACGATTCCGGATTATAGACACCTTCTACTTCTTTAATTGTGTTTACTACCTGCTCAGACAAATCTGCCAGCACTTCATTCTCTGGACCGTTCAATTGAATTTGAACTGGATCTCCTGTGCTTAAACCACCACCGACAACGCTCACGGTGATTTCAGCTCCGCTTATTGTTTGCAGATCTTCGTTTATTTTCTGAACGATGTCTGATGTTGTGCTTTCTCGTTCTGTGGAAGGTGTCAATTGAATCGTATAGGTGCCAGTGTTTACGCTTGTGCTTGTGGGATCAAATCCTCCCCCGCCTACACTTACGTAGCTTGTCTCCACAACGTCATCATAGCTTGCAAGCTTTTCATTAGTTTCCATTATAATAGATTCCGTATGTTCGAGTGAACTGCCTGGTTCCGTTTCCACAATGATTTCGACTTGTCCTTGATCGGAGGATGGAATAAATTCGGCACCGATTAATGGGAATAACGCAAGACTTGCTACTATCGCTATAAATGTTCCTGCAACCGTTGTTTTCCGATGCTTGAGTACCCATTTTAATACTTTTCGATAACCTGCATAAACACGATCCATCAAGCGGTCAAACCAGTATCTGCGTCCGGTTCCTTCCATCGCTTTTGACAGCAGTTTGGATGAAAGCATTGGGACGAGTGTTACCGCCACTACGAGCGATGCGATTAATGAAAAGGAAACCGCGAGTGCGAGCGGCGTAAATAAATCTGAGGCCACCCCGTCCACATATACGATCGGCAGAAACACAACCAATGTAGTCGTCGTTGACGCGATAACCGCTGGTGCAAGCTCGGAAGCTCCCTTAGTTGCGGAGTCATACAAGCTGTAACCCTTCTGTCTGTAAGCGTAGATATTTTCCAAAATAACGATTGAGCTGTCGACCATCATTCCAATTCCAAGCGCCAATCCACCGAGCGTTAAGACGTTCAGTGTTTCGCCGGTAAAATACATTAGAGTAAACGTCGCGATGATTGCGATTGGGATCGATAATCCAATGACGATCGTCGCGCGAAGACTTTTCAGAAATAACAGCAGGACAAAGAAGGAAATGATTCCTCCAATAATGATATTTTGCACAACCGATTTGATGGAGAGCTCAATGAACTCAGATGTATCGATGATCACGTCCAGGTCTACATCAGATGGAAGCTCTTCGTTCAGCTCGCTCATTGCTTCTTTAACATTTGTTGCGACGTCGACGGTGTTGCCATCAGACTTCTTCATGACGGACAATACAATCGATGGTTCCCCATTTACCAGGGTTAATGCGTTTGCTTGTTTAAACGTGTCCTCAACTTCGGCTACATCCTCGATATGGATTGTTGCGCCTGCATCCGTTTGTACAATCGTTTGTTTAATATCTTCAACCGACTCGAGCTCGCCAGTAATCCGTATTTGCAGATCCTGGGTGCCTTTATCAACAGAACCGGCCGATGCCGATTGATTGGTGCTGTTCAGGGACTGGACAAGGGTCTGTGCGGTCACGCCATATTGTTTCATCTTTGCCTGGTCGAGAATGAGCTGAATTTCCCGCTCTTTTCCACCTTCAACCGATACCGACGCGACGCCGCCCTGGCGTTCTATATATGGAACTATCTGATCTTCGGCTACCGCGGTTAATGCTGCAGGGTCTTTTCCTGTTAGACCAACCCACATAACCGGCAGCTGATCCGGGCTGAATCGTAAAACACTCGGATCTCCCGCTCCTTCTGGAAGAAAGCTCTTAACCTGATCAATTTTTTCCCTTACATCAATCAGCGACTGATCTAAGTTGACGCCATTACTGAACATCATGATGACGAGCGAGTTACCAGACTGTGACCGGGATTGAATCGTTTCAACTCCTTCAACCGAGCTAATAGCAGATTCAATTGGACGACTTACTAACTTTTCTACTTCCTGTGGAGCAGCATCCTCGTAAGAAGTCGCTACAACTGCGATAGGCAGTTCGATTTCCGGGAAAAGATCAATAGTCAAACTGCGAAGCGATACGACGCCGAGTGCAAGAATGGCAAGAACAATCATAATGACACCGACCGGCCGTTTTACGGATGTATTTACTAACTTCAACGTGCATTACCCCTCTTTCACTACATTGACTTTTGCTCCGTCAGTCAGCGTCAATGTGCCGCTTGTTACAACTTGGTCATCTTTTTTGAGTTCACCTTTAACAGCTGTAACATCTGATTGTGTATCGATAATCTCGATTTTCTTCTGTACTGCTTTGTCGTTCTGGATGATATAAATGAACGTCTTGCCGCTTTCTTCCACGACAGCTTCGGTTGGTATAATTAGCGCATCCTGGATTGTGTTTTCAGGAACAATTAATTCCGCAACCATGCCAGGAAGTAATGTCTTGTCTTCGTTTTTGATGCTTGCTTCTATTGGATATAATCCTGCCTCATTTGGCAGTGTGCCTACCGAGGTGATTTCGCCTTCGATGTTCGTATTGTTGATCGTAATGGGATATTTCTTTCCTGCTTCAAAAAGGGACCTTGATTCGGCGGTAACGGCTGCTTTCAATAGTAGTTCTTCCAGATCTACAATTAACGCAAGCGGCTTCTCAGCGTTTACTATCGTTCCCTCGTCACCCTGCAGCTGTGCGATTTCTCCAGCTGCTTGTGCGTAAATTGTTTGTTTTCCTTGAGCGGTTTGGATGGTTGCGATGGTATCATCCTCATCCACTTTGTCACCGTTTTCAACTTCAAGATTAGTGATCTCGCCAGGCATCTGAAGGATGATTGGTGTCGAGCTTACCGGTGCTGTACGTCCATATAGAGAATGCTCGATAATTAGATCCTCTTTTTTGACTGGACTCGTTTCAACGGCGGTAATTGTTTCCTGCTTATCCGCAGTCTTATCTTCTTCCTGATTACACGCTGCAAGCACAGTAAAAATGAGCAGTGCTGTAATTGCCATCTTCCACTTTTTCATATGTAAACTCCTCCCAGGTCGAGTCACTTCATTCAATTGAAACTTATTTAAAACTATGTATAAAAGCAAAAACAAAATTTTCAATATAAGATACCTCATTTTACCCCCTATAGCCCCACATATTCAAGCGAACTGCCCTCTCCGACTATTATTCGACATAATTCGGGCCGTGCCTGGTACATTTAGGAGATTATTGGTAATTATGCTCAATGAAAAAACCGCCTCTCGGCGGTATTAGTTACGGTCACTGAAAAAGTGGTAGATCTTTGAACGTTTACTTCTCATTTTAACTTAGCATCTTCGAATATACGTAGACTCCTGCGGGAACAGCGCGAGCTGAAGACCCCGCAGGAAAGCGGTATTTGCTTATCCGAGGAGACTGCAGCCGTGCCCGCGGAAAGCGAAGTATATTCAAAGATGCGATCGCAGATCCACATTAACCTTTACCACATGTAACTTTTTCAATTGCCTCATTTTAGTTGTGGATGTTCTGGTAAAATGGGTTGGTTCGGCGGCCGAATAGGATGGCTCGGTTCAGTTTTACGATGAGCTGGCTTGTTCGTTTATACTGCATGTCAATTGTGCTGACCGATGCATTTACATATAGTCCGCTTCCATCGTTAAACCCAACGAATGTTTTCCCATCCCGTTGCTCATAAAAATCAATGTGGTCATATGATAGCCAGGCACAGTCTTTATTTTTAGTAGATGCAGTCGGCATCATGTAAACGCCTTTATCCGGAATGACTGGTACTGGAATTTTGTTCGTTATTTTCAAGATATCCTTTACTGCAGCTCGTCTGCCAGCAAGCGTAGAGCCATACAACAGGCACGTATTGTCGATGATCTGCTCTGGCTTATGAAGGGAATGACGTTCCTTTACACCTTCCAGAATAAGTGAACGATAATAAGTGGAATCCTCTGAAATAATTGCCTTCGTTGTTTGCGTAATAATAAATACCGACTTCGTAACCTTCACACTCCGCACCTCACACGCCCCTAAATGAGGCTATTTCACTGTTAGTAAATTTGGCTAATCGCCAAGTTTTAGCGGCGAAAGCATAGTTGCACTTATGCAGGAAGAAAGGCTTTATACTTACCTACCTGCTTAATTAATACTATTGTACTACTACTAGGTAATATTTTCTATCAATTCTTTAAATTTAGTAAGTCTTTTGTACTTTATTCAAATATAATGTGTTTGTCACAATTGTAATACTTCTCATGCCACTCTTAATCAGACCGCTTTTTTCAGACCATTTTTTGTTACAGAATCAGCCTATTATTTCCATGGTATATTTTGGACTAGTTTCTTTTTCAACCACATGGGTATTTAATAGGAAACGGGTAGCCTTTGGTGAAAAATTTATCGTAATTTCACTTATTTGGAGGCTTTTGATAAAGGAGGTTACGTATGGATGCACCTAAGAAGAACAAAGATAGTACCGGCGCAACTGTACTTGTTGGAGGTCTTTCCACCCTAGCCGCTGCTTCTACTCTTATGATTCCTAAGGTTCATAAGCGTGTAAAACGTGTTATAAAACGCGCAGACGATCCGACTGATCTGAAGGAATCGGCTAAAAAAGAAGTTAAATCCGAAATGGCTGATCAAATGCAGGCCAAAATGAAAGAAGGCATGCAGGCAAAGGTAAACGCTGCAGCGGGGCGTTTGCAAAAGAAGAAAAATGAAAACGCTGAACAGGTTCATGCAAACGCAGGAAAAGTGGAAGAAAAAGCCCAAGGCGCTCTATTAAAGCTTCGCGAAAAAATTTCAGGTGTGAAAGATGCCGGTGAATCTTTTCAGAAGAAGCTGAAGCAAAAAACAGGTTCAACAAATGGAATATCTGGTGTCGGCGATATTAAAGGAGTGAATAGTATCAAGAGTTCTACACAAATTAAAAGCTCCAATAATATTAAAGGACCAAAAGATATAAAGCAGGCATCATCTATTAAAAGCCTAAATGGCTAAATAGTGAATAGAAAATCATATAAAGGGAGAGATACATTCTTATGGCTATACAAAAATCAACAGATAGTTCAAGTTTAGCAGAAGTTATCGACAGAATTTTGGACAAGGGTATCGTAATTGACGCATTTGTACGTGTGTCAGTAGTAGGAATTGAATTGATTACAGTTGAAGCACGAATCGTTGTAGCAAGTGTTGACACTTGGTTACGTTATGCGGAAGCAGTTGGACTATTGCGTGACGAAGTAGAAGAGGACGGCCTCGCCGATCGCTTATCTGCACGCTCAAACAGTATTGGCTACGATGAAGAAGAAGCTCATGCCTAATAAACTATAGGTAGTAGTTGGAGATGCAAGAGGCTGGTCCTCTTGCATGTTCTAACTTATTTTAAATAACTAAATAATAAGGATGCGTGATGGAAAATGAAAATTATGGAAGAAGTTAAAGTATTTTTCAATGAAAACATTGCCCCACCTCATAAAATAATCTCCGTAAAACAACATGAAGAAGGTGGATGGCGTGTATTAGTTGAAGTAATTGAAGAAAAAGATTACATGAAAAAATATGCGCACGACCAAATGATTGGATTGTATGAAGTATTTCTGGATGACGATGAAGAAGTAGTTGGATTTTCTCGAATTAGTTTACGTTATCGCAGCGTTCTTGAAGAGCAACAAGCATAACCGGTCATACTTACGATAATAATAGGAGGAAATCATGTCACATGCAAATGAATTATATCAGCAATCAACCTATTATAAGCGACTAATCAAGCGCTCTTTAAGGTACCTTTCTTCTGGATATCCAATCCATTTCACAGGTGCATCAGGTATAGGTAAAACAACGCTCGCACTGCATATTGCTAAGCAGCGAAAACGACCAGTAATGCTGTTGAATGGAAACAAGGACTTATCAAACCAGGACCTGATTGGTGCATTTACCGGTTATAAAAGCAATAAGGTCAAAGACAATTTCGTTCGTACCGTTCACAAAACAGAAGAAAATGTAACAGAGTCATGGACTGACGGTAAGTTACTGGAAGCAATTAAAAACGGTTACACCTTAGTCTATGATGAATTCACACGTTCTAAGCCGGAGTCAAACAATATTTTTCTTCCTATATTAGAAGAGCGGATTTTACCTCTATATGGAACAAAGCGAAAGAATGCACTTGTAAAAGTCCATCCAGACTTTGCAGTAATTTTCACCAGTAATCCAGCTGAGTATGCTGGTGTTTTTCAATCGCAGGATGCATTACTGGACAGAATGATTACGCTGCCGCTCGATCAAATGGATGTCGAATCTGAAATTAAAGCTGTTGTGAGTAAAACAGGGATATCCCAGCATGAAGCGGAAACGATTGTTGACTTTGTTTCAAAATCACGGGAGCTGTGTTCACAAAAGCAGTCCGGATATGGACCTGGCCTTCGTGCTTCATTAATGATAGCAGAATTGGCCAAGCGTTATAAGGTTCCCATTAAAGGGTCCAGTGAAGATTTCTGGGACTTATGCTTTGATATTGTATGGTTTCCACTCCAGACATCCAGTGATATGGACGAATCAAAGCTCATCAGTAAATTAAAAACAGAATTTAAAAAAATAAAGTAAGGTGATTATATGGATACGGAAACTGGAATATACGTCTTTTGTGGCGTTCAGACTGAAAAAACGGATTTGAATTTTGGCTCGGTGGAATTTGACGAGGGCACACAGGAAACGTACACGGTTCATTATAAGGATGCAGCTATGATCGTAGCTGAGGTTCCAATGAAAATCTATTCCCCCAAAAAAGAGAACCTGATGATGCATCAAAACGTCATTTCAAATGTAATGGAGCGAATGGATACGGTTATTCCCATCAGTTTCGGAAATGTCTTTAAAACAGAAGATGATGTGGTTGCATTATTAAAAAGTATCTACCCGCAACTCCAAAGTTTATTCCCTCAAGTAAAAGGGAAAATAGAGGTAGGTTTAAAAGTCGTAGGCAAGAAGGATTGGCTTGAAAAAGAGATTCATAAAAACGAAAAAGTGTTGAAACAAAAGGAAATAGTTGCTGGAAAATCTGAGGATGCTGGATATTTTGACCGGATACAGCTTGGTGAAATGGCTAAAGAGTTTTTCCAAAAGCTTCAGGATGATATCAAGAAAGATATCCACGAGAAGCTTACTCCACTAACCGAATCTGCAAAAGTCAACGATCCTATTGGTGAAAAAATGCTGTTGAATGCTGCATATTTAATCGATCGCGGTAAAGAAGAAGCATTCGATAAAAAGGTAAATGAACTTCATGATAAGTGGAATGATAAAGTGGACTTCAAATATACTGGTCCTTGGCCAGCATATAACTTCATTAACATTAAACTAAAGGTGGAGGAAACGTAATGATTCAGAAACTCTTCACTTCCCCATTAAATCTCGTAGTGAAAATTGGAGAAAAGGTGCAAGAAGAAGTGGATAGAGAGTTTTATGATTTGGAACACATCCAAAAAAAATTGATTCACCTGCAAATGATGTATGAGCTGGAAGAGATTAATGAAGAAGCCTATAAAACACAGGAAGACGAGCTGCTTGTCCGTTACGAAATCGCCAAAAAGCGCGAAATGGATCAGTGGAATGAATATACTAAGCGGGAGTAAAGCGAGGAAGTTATTATGGGAAATTTATTTTATTTATATGGTATTATACCGAAAAAAGAAACAGAAACGACTCCCCTTCCACAGCTGGCAGGGATTGATGAAAAGCCTATTTACACGTTGTCTATAGGCAGCGTGGAGGCAGTAGTTTGTGATATCAGAGAGTCTGAGTTTAATGAACAGGCGCTGGAAGAAAAAATGACAAACGCAGAATGGCTACAAGTGAAAGCTTTCCATCACCATGAAATGCTGATGACGCTGCACGAATCGTACACCGTTATACCAATGAAATTTTGTACGATTTACGAAAGTAACGCAAGTCTCAGGGAGAAACTTGAATCTTTCACAGACTCGATGGCTGCATCACTGGATTTTTTATCAGACAAAGAAGAATGGAATTTGAAAATATATTGTGACAATACAATGCTTCGAACAAGTATTGAGGAGCACAGTTTGACTATAGATGAGAAGAAGAAGGAAATTGAATCACTTTCACCCGGAAGGCAATTCTTAGAAAAGAAGAAGCTTGATAAAATAATTGACCAAGAGGCAGATAAGGAAAAAGAGTATTTCTCCGCTGGTCTGCATGATGAATTAAAAGCAAGCAGCATTAAAAACGAGGTTAAGAAAAACTGGAATAAGGATGTCACTGGTAGATCAGAAGAAATGTGCTGGAACAGTGTATATTTGATTCAGGAATCTGATACAGAAGGCTTCCTTGCCAAATTGAAAGCATTAAAAGAAAAATATGAAGCAAGTGGCTGGCAGCTTGAACTCACTGGTCCATGGCCTGCATATCATTTTGCAAAATTAGCCTAAGGTGGTGGATCGACATGTCAGAACGAAAAGCATACGCAAATAAGGACATTGCTTTAATTGATATTCTTGACGTTGTATTGGATAAAGGTGTTGCGATTAAAGGAGATATTATTATCTCGATTGCAGGAATTGATTTGGTTTATCTTGATCTACGTATCCTCATTGCTTCTGTCGAAACACTTATTCAGTCAAATCGTGAAACTGCTGAACAGCTGTCAACAAAACGGTTTGAGTACGAAGAGGAGGAGTTAAACCGTGCCATCAACAACAAATCTTGAACACCGCCAACAGAAAACCGGGCGTATAAACCTTGATACCGATAAAGCCGAACAAGGTCTTGCCCAGCTTGTTTTAACCGTAATTGAACTGTTACGTGAGCTGGTAGAACGTCAGGCATTACGAAGAGTCGACGGCGGGAATCTTACCGAAAAAGAAATTGAAGACCTTGGAGTCTCGCTTATGAATTTAGAGACAAAAATGGACGAATTAAAAGAAATTTTCGACCTGAGTGATGAAGATTTAAATATCGATCTTGGACCACTCGGAAATTTATTGTAGCACGCTTCAGGAAAGTTAGGAGGGAATAAATTATGGCTATTGAACAATCAACCAGGTCAAGCAATCTTGTTGACGTGCTGGAAACGATTTTGGATAAAGGTGTCGTAATTGCTGGTGATATTCGCGTAGGTATTGCGGATATCGAGTTAATCTCCATCAAAATTCGTTTAATAATTGCATCCGTTGACAAAGCAAAAGAGATTGGTATGGATTGGTGGGAAACTGACCCGTATTTAAATTCAAAATCGGCATTACAGGATCAGGATAAGCTTAAAGAAGAAAATGATCAACTTCGAAAACGACTCGATGACCTTGAAAAAAAGATGACAAGTGGAAATCGGTTAAGTTAATTAATTTAATATTAGGGAGGAATTAATCATGCCAGAAGTTAAAAAACAAGCAAAAAAGAAGGCAGCAGAAAACGTATTAAAGAATAACAAAAAGGTGGTAACTGCAAGCCTCGTAAGTGGTCTTGTCGGATCGCTTACATCGTTATTGTTAGCTCCAAAATCCGGTAAAGAATTACGAACCGATATTACGGATCAAGTATCATCTGCAAAGAATAAAACAGTTGAAGTAAGCGGAAACACGAAAGCAAAGCTTGCTGATTTCAAGACGAATACTTCTGAAAAATCCAAGCAATTCGCAGGCAAGTTTAAACGCAAGAAGAAAGAACAGGACGACGACGAAGAAGAGACTGAATCTGAACTGTACTCGGATGAGCTGGAAGACGCACAAGGCAATGAGAATAACGATGAAGATGAAGAAGATACGGAAGAGTCTAACGAAGAAGAAGTAAAAGAAGATGACGAAGAGACTGAAGAAGATCAAGATGAAGAAACACCTTCAGAAGAATCAAACGAAACTAAAGAAGATGAAAATGAAGAAAAAGTTAAAGAAAAAGAAGTAAAGAAAGAAGAAGCTAAGCCTAAAAAGAGCCCTGCTAAAAAACCAGCAGCTAAGAAAAAGCCTGCTGCCAGCAAAAAAGCTACTACGAAAAAAAGCTCTTCAACTACAAGTAAGGGCAGTGCAACTTCAAAGGCTACATCTGAATAATAGATTTTTAGTTCAAAATTTACGAAGACATGCCGATATGTAAGGTGTACGATCTGGAAAGATAGAATCTTGGAGGTGTCACCATGGATATTGCCGCATTGTCAGTTGCAATGGCAAACCACAGCGTCCGTTCAAGTGCCGGCCTTGCTGTTATGAGCAAGTCAATGGGTGTCGCAGAGCAACAAAATCAACAGCTGCTGGACATGCTTAAATCAAGCGGTGTTGAGGCGCCTCATCCATCACTTGGAAAAGTAGTCGACATTCAGGCATAGTAAGAATATCGCTGAGTGTACAAGAGAAAAATGACAGGACTCACTAGAGCCCTGTCATTTTTTGTTGAATGTAAATTATTTATACTTTCTTAACTGCTAAGAAAATTAGGCACTCGCTATCAAAAACGAAGCGAATGCCATTCAAAAAAATTATTGATTATCTTTATCGTCATTCATCGTGTCTTCGTTCGTACCATCTGCACCATTATCAGTGTCGGTCTCACCATTCTTATTCATGTCACCATTATCATTCATGCCGCCATCCTCATTCATGCCGCCATCCTTGTTCTCTTCCATATTGTTCTGATTACTGTTGTCATCCTCTTGATTTAATGGTGCTTCTTCGTTCGCAGGATCTTCATTATCTGCTGTTCCGCAAGCTGTCATAAGGGATAACGCTAATACTGGTGCGCCAAACTTTATTAAAAGACTCTTTTTCATGATGTTTTCCTCCTTATATGTTACTTTCGCCATTAGGTTATCCATAATTTTGAATGTAATACTACTTTTTTCAAAACAATTTTGATTAATAAGGAGGAATTTTTTGGATATATATATTTTATTATATATAGTAAAAGATGAGGTTGGGACAAAAGTTTATTACCTATAGCAGAATCCGAACGAAATCGTATAATTCGTTCGGATTCTTTGCTTTGGCAATCGCTTCGTCAAAATACTTCGCTTTCCTGTGGTGCCTTCAGACTCGTGCTGTTCCCACTGGAGTCTTCGTATTTTGTCTACGCATTGTGTCGGAGCTCAAATTATCTTTTCATAATGTTCTTCTTTTGATTAGTCTATTTTGGATTTGTCCCTGCCTCATCCAATCAAACAATTATTTTATCGCAAACATAATTTCCGCTTCACAAGCTACTTCGCCATCCACCGTTGCAACAGCCTTGCCTTTTCCAATTGGTCCTTTGATTCGAATGATTTCCACTTCTAATTTGAGTTGATCTCCAGGCTTAACTTGTCGTTTAAAACGGCATTTGTCAATACCAGCAAGAAATCCAATCTTCCCTTTATTTTCTTCGATTCCAAGAACTGCAATCGCTCCAACTTGCGCCAAAGCTTCCAAAATGAGTACTCCAGGCATTACAGGATAATCCGGAAAATGCCCTTGAAAAAATGGTTCGTTAATTGACACATTTTTAATGCCTGTAACACTTTTTCCAACTTCCATATCGATAACTTTATCCACTAACAGAAAAGGGTACCGATGTGGAATGGTTTCTTTAATTTCCTGTATATCCATGATTGAATCGCTCCCTATGTATGATTGTCTAAAAAATGGTGAAGCTAAGTAGTGCATATTTATTATTATAGCAAAAAATGTTTGATTTTGATGAATTTGAGGTAATTTAAGTATAACAACTCGCACTATTTAGTAGTTATATTTGAAGAAAGGAGGCACTAACATGCTTTGGACAATATTAGTTATTCTAGTTATTTTGTGGGCACTCGGTTTTATGTTTGAAATCGCAGGCGGCCTAATCCACATCTTACTTGTTATTGCTTTAATCGTTTTACTCGTTCGACTATTCACCGGAAGAAAAATTCCTTAAAGAAACGAAAAGCGGAGGCGACTGCTCAGAAGCGGACGCATAAGCAAGGAACCGAAGAACGCAAGGGTTAAGCGTTCTAAGTGTTCATTGCTTATGACGGCAGCTTCTAGGAGCCGCAGCTAGACAATAAGAAAAGCGGAGGCGACTGCTTAGCGGCGTACAAATAGATAGGCATGTGAACAGTAGGGTGCTCTTCCCCTGCTTTCATCATGTCTACCTATTTGCTATGGAGGCGGCTGAAAAGTGGTGGATTTTAAGAATTTAACTTTTCATCTTAACTTAGCATCTCGAATATACGGAGACTCCTGCGGGAAGTAAGAGATCGGTGAGACTCCGAAGGACGCAAGTCCGAGGAGGCTCAACACTCGCCCGCGGAAAGCGCAGTATATTCGAAGATGCGAGGTTAGATCCGCTTATTTTGTACTATATGTAACTTTTTCAGTGACCTATTTGCTAGGCGCTAGGAGCCGCAGCTGGACAAAAAAGAAAAGCGGAGGCGACTGCTTAGAAGCAGACGCATAAGCAAGGAACCGAAGAACGCAAGGGTTAAGCGTTCTAAGTGTTCATTGCTTATGACGGCAGCTTCTAGGAGCCGCAGCTGGAAAAAAGAAAAGCGAAGGCGACTATAAATAAATTCAAAAAGCATGGCTATCAGAAGCCATGCTTTTCGTTTACTCAGTTTTTGTTACTATTTCAAAAATGTGACGCCAGGTCTCCATGTCAAACACATCACTCGGCTTGCCACTTCCGATAATGCCATATCCAACCATTGCCCCTAAAGCTAATGCTAATGCACATAGAAGAAGAACTACGATAATTCGTAACCAAATTGGAAAAGCACGGCGCCGAGGTTTCTTATTCTTCTTTTTTTCTGCCTTTTGCTGTTTTCTGGTAGATACCTCTGACGATTGCTCTTCTTTTTGCTTCGATCTCTGCTTTTTATGAGCTTTATCCTCAGATGGTTTTTCCAATTTTGATTTCTTCTTTGGTGCTAATTTCTTCATTTTTTCCTGCAGCTTCGGCAAGTAGCCTGGTTTTTTTTCTTCATTTTTCAATTCAGGTTTTGACATGGTTTGTTTCTCCTAACTCACTTGCAAAAATTAAACAGATTGTTTATCGCAATTGATTTACCAGACCTGCCATTTGATCACTCATCGAAATGGTTCTGGAATTAAACTGATACGAACGCTGGGCCATCATTAAGTCCGTCATCTCTTTAGAAACATCAACATTGGACTGTTCGAGAGCTCCGCTTTGCAACATAGATGCGTTTGGATTCGTCATCTGGATAATCTCATCCTGATTATATCCCAGTTCCTGAAGATCAGGCAGTCGGAACGTATTGTCGCCAGCAGCCTCAAGCAATCGTGGTCTAACTGCTTCCACTATCGAGAGTCTACCCGCTTCTTGTGTTTGATTTCCACGCGTTACAACGATTTGACCGTTTTCCTCAATTGAAATCGACTCAAAACCTGCAGGAATTACTATCGGACCATTCTCGCCAAGAACAGGGTTCCCGTCACTGGTCGTCAGCATAACATCCTGATTGTTATTTACAGGAGAAAGATAAAAGTTACCAGAACGTGTAAACCGCGTTTCTTCCACACCATTTTCGGTAACCTGTACCTCAAAAAGATGATTTTTTTCAAGAAGTGCTGTATCTAGCCCACGCCCTGTTTCCTTTATTGCACCTGATGCCAAGTTAATATTGGTCGATCCAAGTTTCGCGCCTGATCCAACTCGAATTCCATCCGGAGTAAGACGACCCTCCGCATTTGCAGGATCGGTCATATTATTAATTTGTTGAAACAGCAAAGAAGAAAAATCTGCTTGACGGCTTTTATAACCAGTAGTTTGGCTGTTTGCTAAGTTATTTCCAATCAAATCGAGTTTACTTTGCAGCTGATTCATCGTTACCGCTGCCTGAATCATCATTCTTGACACATAATCCCTCCTAGCGTAGTCGTCCCACTTCATTTACTGCTTTAGACATACTCTCATCATATGCTTTCAATACACGCTGATTCGTCTCAAACATACGATATGATTCCATCATTTCTGTCATCGACTGCAGCGTATCCACATTTGACTGTTCTAAAAATCCCTGTTGAATTGTAAACGTTGCCCCAGCTGGAACGGCACCTGCTTCACCAGCAAACAGACCGTTTCCTTCTTTTGCCATTTGGTTAACATTTTCGGTATAAGCAATGCCAAGCGGTATGTTCTGTCCGGCCGCTTGTACGTTTCCGTCCTGTGTAACCGTGAAATCCTGGCCATCCGTCTGGATTCGATTCCCTGCCTGGTCCAAAACATAGTACCCTTCTGTTGCCACTAAGAACCCTTGTCCATCAACAGTAAAATTTCCATTTCGCGTATAGCGTTGTTCGCCCGCTTCATTTTGCACAGTGAAAAACAACCCTCCAGCTTCATCTGGAAAAGCACCATTAATTAACGCCAAATCGGTAGATATCCCTGTTTCACGAATATCTCCCTGAATAAACTTCGGTACATTTTCCTGGACATACACACCTGTGTTAAGTGCTCCTATCGTTTGATTTCCAGGTACGTTAAAGCCCCTTTCAGTCGGAAGCTCGGTTGACCCTATTTGTTTCATCAACATTTCAGGAAATGCACGTAATGTCGGCTGATCAGCTTTATATCCTGGTGTATTAGCATTCGCAATATTATTTGCCAATGCCTCTTGACGACGCTGCTGAGCAATCATTCCACTTGCTGCACTATAAAACCCTCGAAGCAAAGCGTTCAACTCCTTTTACGATTGGATTGTGAATTGCTGTTACATTATTTTTTTTCGTTCAATTTTATCAATATTCTCAAGCATGATTCCAGTTCCTCTAGCAACACAATTCATAGGCTCGTCTGCCAGGAATACTGGTACCTTTAATTCCTCGGCCAGCAACTGGTCAATACCATGAATCATTGCGCCTCCACCTGTCAGAATAACGCCGCGATCAATAATATCCGCCGATAGTTCCGGTGGTGTGCGTTCCAATACTTTTCTCGCACCCTGTACAATCAGTGCTGCAGATTCTTGTAATGCTTCAGCAATTTCATCTGAATAGACAGTGATGGTACGCGGCAAGCCACTTACCATATCCCGGCCACGGATATCCATTTCTTCTTTACGGGAATTTGCAAATACAGTCGCGACATTAATTTTAATGTCTTCAGCGGTACGTTCACCGATCAGCATCTTGTATTTCTTTTTTATGTACGATAAAATTTCCGCGTCGAATTTGTCACCAGCCATCTTGATCGATTCAGCAGTAACGATATCACCCATTGATAAAACGGCTATATCTGAAGTTCCTCCTCCGATATCAACAACCATATTACCGCTCGGCTGGAAAATATCCATGCCTGCACCGATTGCTGCAACTTTAGGTTCTTCTTCCAGATAAACCTTTTTGCCGCCTGATTTCTCAGCAGCTTCTCTAATTGCTTTCTGCTCAACTTTTGTAATATTCGTTGGGCAGCAGATTAACATTCTTGGTTTAGATAAAAATCCACGAACATTAATTTTATTAATAAAGTGCTTTAACATTGCTTCTGTCACATCAAAGTCAGCAATAACCCCATCTTTTAACGGGCGAATGGCTTCAATGTTTCCTGGTGTACGTCCAACCATACGACGTGCAGCTTCTCCAACTTCGAGTACTTTTCCAGTATTCTTGTCCATCGCTACAACAGATGGTTCATTTAATACGATTCCTTTACCTTTTACATGAATTAAGACATTGGCAGTTCCAAGGTCAATTCCGATATCACGAGAAAACATTAATTAAGATCCTCCCTGTTACTTTACTATCTCACATTAGTTTACGAACACAATGCTACTAATATTATATTTTACCACAAGATCTCTTAAAATAATGCAAAAAAACAAAAATTATGCAGGGAATTTTGTATTTGTGGGGGTTGATTTGTATGTTTTTAAACTCAATGTTGATAAATTTTCGCTCAAGCGTGATATTTTCTTTTTCAACAGTGAAATTTAATTTCTAAAGACCGATAACTCTATTTTCGGCATCGATACACAATTTTTCAACATCGATATCGCAGTACAATCAAGAATTTAAACGAAACGAATTACATAAAAATTGATTTTACTGAAGTGCATTTTGTTAAAAAAATTGTAGAATATAGTAGATCGAACATGTAAAGGGGAGTGAAGTATTGATAGTAAAGCACCGCTTTAAATCAAATAATTTATTAGCGTACGAAGCTCTGTATCGCAGAATAAAACCGCAATACAGGGAAAACACGATTTTACAAAACGACTACAAACGATATTTTTACGGTTACCAAGGAGAACGGATGGTTGATTATAAGTTGAAAATGTATACAGTCAAGCCCGCAATGATTTTCATGGATCTCCGATTAAAAACGGAAAATCGCTATTTTCAAATGGATACATTAATTCTCACTAAAAAATTTATCATAATTATTGAAACGAAAAACATCAGAGGAAGTGTAGAATATGATTCAGATTTCAATCAATTCATTAGAAAGGATGGAGATAAAGAAGATGGATTTAAAGATCCAATTCTTCAAGCGGAAACGCAGAAAATAAATCTGTTAACCTGGTTGGAAGAACGGCAACTGTACAATATTCCGGTGGAGTCCATTGTTGTCATCAGTAATCCTTCTACAATTATTAAACATAATCAGCGGGATCCGAAGGTATTGAATAAGCTGATTCATCTTGAAAGTCTACTTCATCAACTCGAAAAGATTAACCAGAACTATGCAAGAGAACAGGTTGGAATCACTACAATGAAAAAACTGAAAAATTATCTGATAAGCGGACATACGGAGCGTCGCCCAAACCTTATGGACTACTATAATTTGAATAACGATTATTTTATACTAGGGATCCCGTGCTACAAGTGTTTTCATTATCCAATGATACGCCATTTCAAAAAGTGGTTATGCCCAAAATGCAGATGCAGCGGACCCACTGATCATATTCGAGTGATCCTGGACCATTTTCTCCTCCACAGCCCTACGATAACTAACAGTGAATTCAGAGAACTATTACAATTGACGTCCTCTCAAACATCATATTTCCTTTTAAATGCAATGAACCTCCGCCACACTGGCACAAACAAAGGCCGTAAATATCATACTCCAACGATAGAGAACTATCCGCAAGACTCCGAATTTATATTCAAGAGACAGATTACAATTAATTAAGTTTTTACGTTTTAATTTGCTATGGAATGATATGCCTGTGCTAGAGATCGATATCTCAAAGTACCAGATGGATAAACCCGAGCTCGCGATGGATATACCCATGGACGAGATCGATATGCCGAAGTGCCAGATAGATAAGACTGGGCTCGCCACCGATATCCCGCTCGAGATCGATATTTCCGCTCCCGGCAGTGATAATATTTTTCTCGAGATTGATATTATTTTTTTCGCGATGGATATACCCATGGACGAGATCGATATGCCGAAGTGCCAGATGGATAAAACCGGGCTCGCCACCGATATCCCGCTCGAGACCGATATTTCCGCTCCCGGCAGTGATAATATTTTTCTCGAGATTGATATTATTTTTTTCGCGATGGATATACCCTTGGACGAGATCGATATGCAGAAGTGCCAGATGGATAAAACCGGGCTCGCCACCGATATCCCGCTCGAGATCGATATTTCCGCTCCCGGCAGTGATAATATTTTTCTCGAGATTGATATTATTTTTTTCGCGATGGATATACCCTTGGACGAGATCGATATGCAGAAGTGCCAGATGGATAAAACCGGGCTCGCCACCGATATCCCGCTCGAGATCGATATTTCCGCTCCCGGCAGTGATAATATTTTTCTCGAGATTGATATTATTTTTTTCGCGATGGATATACCCTTGGACGAGATCGATATGCAGAAGTGCCAGATGGATAAAACCATGCTCGACATCGATATCCCGCTTCGGCCGTTCTCCCCGCTCCGCCCCCGCACAGCGCAAACCCCAAAAACCCCCAGCCGCACTAAAGCGCTGGGGATCATTGGTCGACGTTATCCTGCTGGTTTGGCGGTTGTGACTTTTGTGGTGTCCAGTCTTACGGATGCGGTGCTGCTGGGTGGTTTAATTTTATATTTTTTCCGGGTTGCTTCACCTCCGCGGAGATGTCGGATGGCTTTGTGGTACTCGAGAATATCCTTCACTTGATTTGCGAGTTTTGGGTTGATCTCTGGTAAGCGTTCTGTCAGATCTTTGTGGACTGTGCTTTTGGATACACCAAATTCCTTTGCTATCATTCGGACGGTTTTCCTCGTCTCCACGATATGATTGCCTATCCTGATTGTCCTTTCTTTGATGTAATCGTGCACACCATTCGCCTCCCTAAGTTGATAATTCCGAGGTGTGGAATGAGACAAGGTGATTCAGTTAGATGTGGCTGTCTCTTTTTTTCAAAGAACAAATTGATCTCATGTACTGAAAAATATCCAGTTTATTCCTATACGTTCCAGACCCAGTACACTTACGGGAAATTAAATGAAATAAAATATATGTACAGTGGGGGTTGCTGCTACGGTTTCTCACATGCCACACAAGCTCTCACCTCAGACATTACTGAATGCTTGGTTTGTAACATTTTATTACATGCCGGGCCCGTTTATGATTAAATTTATTCCTTTTCGGAAAGGGACAAGAAGTATTTTTAAAAATTTTAGAAAAATCAACTTATTTTCACGTCTTAATGGCGAAAGCTTTAGTTGCATTTTTGCAGTAAGAAATTATTTATGCTCTCTTACCTATAAAAAAGAGCCCGCCTTCATGGCGAACTCCTTTAGAATTTCAATTATTATGTTCCCATTTCCTGCAGAGCCTGAATCGGCAGTCGGCAGAAAAAATAATCCTTGTTTTTTTCGATAAAACTGCTGTAGGATTGGTGCAAGAGATCTTTATCGTTGGTTGCAACTCCCAGGTAATACAATTGAAACGGGCTATATGCAGGTAATTCTATTAGTATGTTCTCAGCTCGCTTCAAGTTTCCTTTTGCTATTTCAAGGTGAGCCTGTTCACTTTTTTCATTAGTCGATATTCCCTGCACTCGTTTATGGTGGGCCGAGAGAAATGGGATGTTACAGTTATTAATTAGTTCTAAATTCCTTGTTAGATTATGTTTCAGTGATATTTTTTTTGCCTCCTCCATGTGATACATTCCTTGCTGGTACGTGTCAAACGTATACGTGAGTGCTAAACTAATGTTAATTGTTGCTCTTGTTCGAGGGTTATTTGTTAAATTCAGAACTCTAAAGGCATACTTTCTGGCAATAATTAGCTCATTCCGGCACCAATGATAGAAGAACAATAATTGATATAGCCGAAAGTTAAGAGATGAAATAAGAAAAGGATCCAGAATAGAAGTATACAATTTCTGCTGTTTTTCCAGGAAATTTCCTATTTTAGCGAAGTCCCGCATCTCATAGTATGAGGATGCTTTGGCAAACTCTATTATCGATATCAATTCCGGATCATCACTATGCAGTTCTGCAGCGTGGTGGATAACAACTAATGGCTTAATTTTTTTCAGCTTCCGGTCGAGCATTAATTGATAGATTACTGCCCATTTATTATTAGACATATTCCTAGACTTTTTGTTTCTATCAATTAGCAGCTGGAGATCTTCGTAAAATCCATTCATGTACAAAAATTCCATTCCTTTTTTCATTACATCATTCTTTTTACTTTGCAGACACAGCTTACGAACTAAAGTGATAACAGTATGCTCATCATGTTGTGTGGATAACATTGCAATCAGATGTTCCAGTGACAAATTTCCGTTATTTGCAACGGAAAGGATAGATTCGGTTACTGTTTCAGTATTCATTTTACGCTCACTTTCTCCTTACTATCAAAATCTTTTCTTACAATCATGATATAATAGTAACACAATTCAGACAGCCGCAATGCCTCATTCGTCCGACAAATTCCGCAAAATAAACAGAGAAAAAAATAGCCCTTTTTTTACAAAAGGCTATTTTCTATTCTAACTTCTAAGCACTTGCCTGGGATGTGGATTACTCCGCTCCATTGTTCGATGAACCATCTTCTTCAGTTGTTGAGTCGTCTGGATTCATCTCTTCTTCCTGGTTTAACGGATCGTCTTCTGTTCCGTTAGAATCTTCTTCCGTCCCAGTAGGATTCTCTTCTGTTCCCATAGCGTCGTCTTCAGTTCCAGTAACATCTTCCTCTGTTCCAGTAGTGTCTTCTTCAGGTGCAATAGATTGTTCACCAGAGTCACCTTCTGAAACTTTATCATCGCCTTCAGCTTTTTCTTCTACTTGAATCTTTGAAACTGGTTCGTTAAAGTAATCTTCCGGATTAACTGGTTTACCATCTTTTCGGATTTCAAAGTGAACGTGTACGCCATCTTCTTTTCCAAATAGATTCTGTCCAGCTGTTCCAACCGCATCGCCTTGCTTAACGTCTTCGCCAACTTTTACTTTAACTTCTCCAAGACTAGCATAGTACGTCAGTACACTATCCTCATGTGATAATGTGACAACATTACCAAGCAGTGGATCTTCCTTCACTTCTTTAACTGTCCCGCTTAATGCTGCAGTTACATCAAATGTTTCACCGCTTGCCGCGATGTCGATTCCTGAACTCTGGTAGTACCTGTCGTTATAAAGAACAAGCGCGCTTTCTTTCGTTTTTTGATCTGCGTCGTAGTCATAGAATTTAGTTACGATTTCTGCTTGATCTTGGTCACTCACAGGCATTTTAACTACTTCCTGCTGTTCCATAACAGGCTGCGCATCCTCATCGAATGGGTCTGTCGCTGTATCAGCTGTTTCCTGGCTTTCCTGTGTGTCAGGAATTTGGTTTTCCAGATTCTGATACCACACAACAAACGTTAAGAGTAGTGCAGCAACTGTTAAATAAACTGCTGGGAAAAACCATTTCTTACGAAAGATTCGGCTCCATTTTTTTGAACCGATATTTTTTTCCTCTTTCATATAACATCACCTCAACAACCATTCTGATCAGAAAAAAGGAAATATATACATGTCAGGAAAATTTTTTTATAATTTACTAGATTATAGGTTTGTTATATATTAGAAAACTTGGCTAAACACCTTAGTTGCACTTATGCAATAAGAAAGGAGAAGGGATCTGCGCCAGGCAGAAATCCCTTCTCCTTATAATATCGATGCTGAAGCACAGCATATCCATCTTGAAAATTATATTATCCCGTTTGAGAATTCATTAATCAATCCTTTTTGAAAAAATATCCGACGCGTAATTAAAATTATCGGTCTTGAGAAAAATTTTATCACGCGCGGCCGTGTACTCACATTATCTTGAAACAAGTGTTGGTGCTGTCTCTGTGACATTGCTTATATCGATCCCTTTATAGTAGTAAGTCACGATATCCTTATAGCTTTTTCCTTCCTTCGCCATTCCGTTGGCACCATATTGACTCATGCCCACCCCGTGGCCGTAGCCTTTTGTGGTGAAAATCAAGTAATCCTTTTTCTTTTCTATCGTAAAATCGCTCGATCTGAGTTCTAACTTTTCCCGGACATCTCTGCCTGAAAACGTTTTTCCAGCGATTTTAATCTGATCGATACGTTTGCCTGCAGTATGTGATACTTCTACCGATAAAGTTTTTTCATCAGGAAGGGTAATCGCCAGTTTTTCTTCCACTTCCGTAACCGGAATGGTTTTTTGATCTAAATATTTAGGCGATTCTTTATCCCATGGACTTTTAACACTGCGTAAATACGGGATTTCGTTTTCCCAGTATTCTTCGGAGTTTTCGGTATAGCCGTTACTTGTCGAGAAAAAAGAGGCATCAATTGGCTGCCCATTAAAGGTAAGAATTTCTCCCTGCGTTGATTCAACTGCTTTAACAATCCTGTTCATTTTTTTATCATAGTCTGTGCCCCACAGTCTGCGGAGATCCTGTTCATCCTTATATACCTGATGTGCAACCGTATCGGTAACAGTTGATTCGTTCGATACAGGCTCGTGCAGCATGCGTGAAACAATATAAGTTCGTGCAGCAAGTGTTTGTGCTTTAAGCGCCTCCATCTCAAATTCTGCAGACATTTCAGACGCGACAACACCCACTACATATTTTTCCAATGGTACGTTCTCTACCTCTTCAGAACTGGCGCGCATGACAGCAACTGAAAAAGGCGATTCACCTACCTCCAATTCAGGAGTCTCCTGATTCAAACTATCTGTAACTGTTTGCTGGTCATCCGAATGAATAAAGGGGACTACAATCAAAGTTGGCATAATTAATATGATCATAATTAAACTTCCAATGATCAGGAAACTCGGACTTTTAAAAAAAGGCAATGCACCAGTACCTTTTATCTGCTGCGAATGATTAAATTTTTGCTTATATTTAAGCTCTCGCTTCCGCTTGATATAAGCATAGGTATTGGTTCTCCTTTTTTTTGACGATTTGTACATGGATTGCCTCCTTTAGTGATAATTGTGATGATGACTGGAAGAAAAGCTGGTTTATATAAGCAATCTCCTTCTAGTATATCTACTATTAATCGTATACATTTTCCGAAAACAATAGAACAAGAAATTATAAAAGGGAAGAAAAAAACGAATGAAAATCTGTCGTAGCTACTTAAAAAGTTACATGTAGTACGAAATAAGTGGATCTACCATCAGCAACTTCGAATATTCGAAGATGCTAAGTAATGGTGGAAGGATAGAATTGTGCAATCCACCACTTTTTCAGTGGCCAATAATCGGTACCTGGTACTTTATCCTAAAATTTACCAAAAATATTTTTGGATTCCTCTTTTTACCTAGTGCTTTTTTATCGATAGCATTACATAGCATATCGATTACGCTTTTCATTTATCAATGGGGAGATTCAACTTATCACGCTCGAAAAAAAATTTATCTATGTCTTTAAAAAAAATATCGATCCCGAGACGAATTTTATCAATATCCAACTCGATCCCTAATTGAATACTCAACTACCGAAAAAAAGCTTACAAACATACAACAATGAAAATCATCGTGACAGCAATAAAAAAAGGACGACAAAATGTCATCCTTTACCATGGTATTTAACGTGCATTCTCCCAATATCGCGTAATCGCACACAGTTCCTTCTCATAAACAGTACCTTCTAATTCAATAATTTCTACTGCCTTGCCGTTCGTACGGGAATGAATCATTCTTCCGTCTCCATAATAAATCCCAACATGATGCAATTTTCCTTTTCCTTCTTCATATGCAAAGAATAACAAGTCACCTGGTAAAAGATTACTCACTTCAACAGGTATGCCCGCTTCTGCCTGATCAGAGGCATCACGCGGAATCTGATAGCCGCATGCTTTATGGGTCGCATAAGCAAATCCGGAACAATCATACCCAAAGGAGCTCATTCCTCCCCAGAAGTAGTCGAGATCGACAAATTGCTCTGCTTCGCTAACAATCGCAGCACCACTCTTCTTTTCTAACCCTTCCTGCGTATTATACAGCTGTACCGCTTCGTTTGGCAGATACAAGTTACCATGTGGTGTAGCAACTTCCACTTTCCTCGGATGCTCATTAATTACAGGTAAGCTCGTCATATAGCTTAATTTAAGTTGTTTTTCGCCTTTATCCGATTCCAGCCATGCATTCTTTGTACGAATTACAGCGGTGGTCGAACGGTCCCAAATCTGCTTCTCTACTTTTTGAAGCTGATCTAATGGCACCCAGCCCGGATAGCCGCGCGAATCTTTTTTCGACGGTTGAGTCGGGATTACCACATGTGCCCAGTCGCCATAGATTTCGGTAACTTCAACTGCTTCACCATATAAAAGCTGTGACTGTACACGGTTTTCATTACATAAAGCAGTTTTTTGCTCTTTCGTTAATTTTGTTACCCAATGCTCCATATCAGTTGGATTGGATAAGCCTGGTTCATCAAGTCTGCGGGCAGATTGTTTGGAGGTCCAAACCGTTGCAACCTGCACCGCTGTAACCCAAATTGAATCTTTATCAAACGTTTGATTAGACATTTGCTGTGTCCCCTTTGCTGAAAAATTCTTCGGATAGTTTGTTAATTCCGAGTCCTGCCTGCTTATTTAAATGAATCTTTTTTCCTTCATAGCTTATACCGCCTTCTTCGATCACATCACCGACCAGCATTAGCGGTGCGTCAAAGTCAAAGCGGGTAATGTTTGGCTGACTTGCGGCAAAATTAGCAGCAGCAGTTATACCTATCTTTGTTTCTATCATGCTGCCAACCATGCATTCCACCCCGTAAATAGCCGCTAGCTTAGCAATTTTCATCGCCTCATGAATGCCACCAGCTTTCATTAATTTAATATTAATTAAGTCAGCACTTCGCGTTTGCAGAACACGTGCAGCATCTCGTGGTGAAAATACACTTTCATCGGCCATAATCATCGTATCTGTATGATCCGTTACATATTTCAATCCTTCCATATCATGCGCTTTCACAGGCTGCTCGACTAATTCAACCGCCAAACCCAACTTTTCCATTTCATTAATTGCCCGCACAGCTTCTTTTGGTTTCCAGCCCTGATTCGCATCCAGACGAATCAGCACATCGTCCCCCGCTTTTTCACGGATAGCCTGGATTCGTTTGATGTCAGTTGCAATCTTGTCCTTGCCTACCTTAACCTTTAAGACCGAAAAACCGTTCTGACAGTATTTTACTGCATCGGCTGCCATTTCTGTTGTACTGTTGACACTAACGGTATAGTCCGTTTCAATTTCTTCATGGTAGCCACCGAGAAACTGAGACAATGGAAGATCTGCCTGCTGGGCGAGACAATCATATACTGCTATATCAACAGCAGCTTTAGCACTGGTGTTACCAACCAGTACGTTATGTATCTTCTCAAAAATCCGCTCGCTGAACAGCAGTGATTGGCCAATTAATTGTGGAGTTATTACTTTTGTAACAGCAAAATCAATACTCTCAAGGCTATCACCTGTAATAACATGCGTTGGTGGTGCCTCTCCATACCCTGTAATACCGTTGTCGCACGTAATCTTCACAACTACAGATTCTGCTACCGTTACTGTTCTGAGCGCTGTTTTAAATGGTGTATGTAATGGTACAGCAACATGAATTGTTTCAATTTTTTCTATGTGCATTTTTTCGCCTGCTTCCTTTTTAAAAGTTGCTTACACGCTCTACTCTACTCCTGGGTCAATTTTCACTAGTTTACCATGCGTTGACATTGTTGCTTTTGCGCCTAAAGGTATCGCCAGATGTGGCTGGCAATGACCGATTTTAAATCCAGACATTACTGGAATAGGGAGGTCGCTGAAATAATCGTGAAAAACCTGCTGCATCGAGAGCGATGATTCTTCCGCTGCTTTCGCATCATGCGCGAAATCTCCTACAAGTATCCCAGCAGCATCATCTAATTTCCCAGCCAGTTTCAGCTGGTTTAACATGCTGTCTACCCTGTATGGCTGCTCTGCAACATCTTCAACCAGCAGCAGTTTTCCTTTTGTATCAATTTCATACGGTGTCCCTACAGCACTAGTCAGTAAAGACAGGTTACCGCCGACAATTGGTCCTTCAGCATTTCCATCATTGATAACCGTCAGTTCTGATGCAATCTGTGAATAGATAAGACTTATCGGTTGAAACAGCTGAACAAATTGTTTTAACGAAAGCTCGTGAAAGGAATCTTTACCAACATCAGAAGCTAGCATCGGTCCATGGAATGTCACAAGACCGGACGCCTGGTGAATGGCAGTATGTAAAAAAGTAATATCGCTGTATCCCCAGACTATTTTGGGATTATTTCTAACTAACTCGTAGTCTATATAAGGAGCAATTCTTCCTGTACCGTAACCACCACATGCGAAAATTATTGCTTTAATGGTGGAATCGGCAAACATATCGTGAAGATCACTCAAGCGTTCTTCATCCGTCCCAGCTAAATATCCATGAATCTTATCAATATTTTTACCGAGCTTGACATGCAGTCCCATTTTTTCAAAAACAGGAATCGCTTGCTTTAAATTAGTCAGATTTGGCGGGCCAGCAGGGGCAATTACCCCAATGGTATCACCTTGTTTGAGACGGTTTGGTCGTATCACACTATCACCCTCCTTTAATTGGCTACTAGTTTGACCTGTTTATTCTTTTTAGGAAAAAGATGTTTGCATGGCAAGTTCAGTCATGACAAGCATCGCCTGATATGCTTCCAAAATATCTTTCGCCTCAAATTTCACTTTCGTGGTACCAGGTACAATTTCTGTTCCTGGCATTAAATTTGCCCACTCTGCCTGCCCATAGTTAGCAAATTCAATTTTTAATGTTGGCTCACTTGGCGGGGTTAAAGGTTTCACATTATGTCTGTTATCAAGCGCTTGCGTTACTTTTTCTGTCAGCAGTTCACCTGCTTTTTTTGGTGTAAGGCTTTTGACGGAAGAGCGTGAGATTGACTGTTTAACTGCAGCAGTTGTAACGTTCGGTATTAATTCTTCAGCTTCCAATGCTGCTTGATCATCGCCAGCTACGAAAAGAACGGGAACACCAAAGTGTCCAGCGACATAGGCGTTAAACCCCAGCTCCCCAATTGGTTTGTCGTTGATATAAAAATTCCGAACAGCGTGAATCATGGAGTGCGACATAACACCAAACTGACTAGCTCTGGCGTGGTAGCCGACAAACATCGCGCCTGCGTATGTAGGATCTAAACTCTGCACCATTGAAAATGGCTTAACATTGCCCATTATCACCTGTGCATCTGGATGAAGCTGGTCGATCAGCAGGTTATTCATTTTGGAATGGCTGTCATTAATAACTATTTCGGAGCATCCGAATTTATACCCTGCATCAATGACAGTGTTTGTTTCGTCTGTCATCAATTTTCGGCCAATTGTATAATTAGGGTGTTCTGAATCAACATAGGTAACATCAGGCAATCCAGTAATTCCTTCCATATCTACAGATACATATAATTTCATTGGTAGACCTCCTGTAATTTTAGTTGATATATTTAGACTATATCAAAAATAGATATTTTTCTATGAATAAATCTACACAATTTTGGCAATGATGGAAGTACTAGACGAAAAAGATTAACAAAAAAACAGATGAAGCATATAATAGCCTCACCTGTCCAAATTAAATTTAATAGTTATTTACAATTATTTCGCAACCATTGAACCTTGATTCGCAGTTTGCTGTTGAAAAGCATCTACAACATCACCATTTTCGTCGACACGTTCAATGTCAGCGCCAAGTGCTGCCAGTTTACCAGCAAAATCAACATAGCCACGATCAAGATGTTTTAGTTCTGTAACGCGCGTAAAGCCTTCTGCCTTCAGTCCAGCAATTATTAACGCTGCTGCTGCACGAAGGTCTGTTGCTGCAACTTCAGCACCTTGCAGTTCACTAAATCCTTCAATAATCACACTACGACCTTCAATGCGCATTTTCGCGTTCATACGACGGAATTCTTCCACATGCATAAAACGATTTTCAAAAACCGTCTCTGTAATAACACTTGTACCTTCTGCGCATAGCATAAGTGCCATCATTTGTGACTGCATGTCGGTTGGAAAACCTGGGTGCGGTAATGTTTTGATGTCTACAGCTTTCAAGTTATCCGGTGCAATAACACGGATTCCATTTTCCTCTTCTTGTACAATTACATTCATTTCTTCAAGCTTTGAAATTACCGAACGTAAATGTTCGCTTACAGCATTCTCGATTAAGACATTTCCACCTGCAACTGCTGCTGCAACCATAAACGAACCAGCTTCTACACGATCTGGAATAATTGGGTGTTCCGTACCATAAAGGTGTTCAACACCTTCGATACGGATAGTTTCTGTTCCTGCTCCAACGATTCGTGCACCCATTTTATTTAAATAATTCGCAAGATCAACGATTTCAGGTTCTTTCGCACAGTTTTCAAGAATTGTTTTTCCATCAGCCAGTGCTGCTGCCATGATAATATTTTCTGTTGCTCCAACACTCGGAACATCCAGATATATTTTGGCACCTTTTAAGCGACCATCCACACGTGCTTCAACAAAACCGTTTCCAACGTGTACGTCAGCACCCATAGCTTCGAACCCTTTTAGATGCAAATCAATAGGGCGTGAACCGATTGCACATCCACCTGGCATTGCAACTTTAGCATGACCATAACGAGCAAGCAGTGGTCCAAGAACCAATACAGAAGCACGCATTTTACGTACAAATTCAAACGGAGCTTCCGTTTTAAGTTGTTGTGTAGCATCTACTGTTACAGTATTATTCTCAAAGTGCACATCTGCATTCATATTTCGTATAACTTCATTTATAGTATATACATCTGCGAGCGTTGGAACATCTGTGATAACGCTCTTTCCTTTACTTGCTAAAATACTTGCGGCGATAATAGGAAGGACAGCGTTTTTAGCGCCTTCTACCTTCACAGTACCATTTAACTGGTTTCCACCGCGTACGATGATTTTTTCCATAATCCAATCTCCTTATGTTCCAATTTCCCTATATTAATATTCAGTAATTAGGATAGGTGTTCCTATCGTGACTTTCGACTCTTTATTAGTAGTATTCGTAATTACAATATTTACATTCACGGGATTTCCTAAAATGTTGAATTTTTGCGTCCATAGGTTTGTATACCCGTATATCATTTTTTTATTCAAGGATTTTTCTACGTTGTCAGTTTGTGTCGTAATAAACTGCAGGTCCAATCGTTCCTTCAACACATCTATCAGATAAACATTACTAATTGTACCACTACTTGCAGTCGTCAGACAAGTGAATTTCACAGCATTCTCTGTAAAATAGTGTCGAATAATTCTTTTTTGTATTCTCAGATACGTATTTTCTATGTCTTTATCCCAGTTTTGACCTGTAATAACTGCAATTAGTTCAGGTTTAAAATTACTATTTTTTGGAATAATTATGTTATACCTTTCGACAATTCCTGAGTTTTTTTGTACGTCTCTAAAAGAATATTTTATAGTATTTTCATCTTCAGAATAAGAGTCTAAATAACTATTTTTCATTTCTTTTATATATTTCATTAACTTATCTTTATCCATATTTTCTTTAATGGTTACTTGCCAGTCATCCACGGTAAGCTCAGAATCCATTGTAAGGCTTGCTAATTGTGTCATCTCATCTTGCTTAGTTACCGTATTATTTGCTGAAACATGATTAGTAATCCCAAAGCAAACTAATAAAATAAGTACTGCTTTCTTCATTATAAATCCCCCTTATTAATCTATGTTTCTAGTATTAACAAGGGGGTTAAAAATCATACTGTCTGATTAAAAAATGAAGGAGAGGTTTTGTGACCATGCCAGGATATCCAGAAAGAACCTGCTGACACCAGTGCCTATTACAATCGCAATAAACATGATCAATATTCTTGCTTCTACCAGTCGACCTTTACGAATAAGCGGATCGAAGTTAACTGTCTGCATAACATGCCAGGTAATAGCTATGAAAAATAAATGTGAAATCATACTTATTATTGCCATTTGTCCAATTGAAACCATCGTAACGCTCCTAACTAAATTAAAATACCGTACATACCTTTTCCCATTGCTACATTGCCACTAATGAATGAATATGTCAACAAATGAATCCATAACGGTTGTATAATGGTGAAATTCGGGGAATGAATGTCGATATTTCCCGGGCAATATATGTCGTGGATAATGATTGATAGATAATTATCATTAGTAGTGTGTCATTATTGTGGAATTATATTTGCAAAAATAAAAAGCCTCTCATACACGTATATGAGAGGCTTTTCTAATTAACGTGCAATATCTAATCGGTTCATCGCTCGTTTGAGTGCTAATTCTGCCCGTTGGAAGTCGATAGAGTCTTGTTTGGATTGCTGCAGGCGTTGTTCAGCACGAGTTTTCGCTTGTTGTGCACGCTCTACACTGATCTCAGAAGTTTGTTCCGCAGATTGGGCTAAAATTGTAACCTTATCTGGGCGTACTTCTAAAAATCCACCACTGACAGCAATACGTTCCACATCGTTACCACGCTTTAATCTAATCGCGCTTATCGTTAATGGAGCGACTAATGGGATGTGTCCTGGAAGAATACCAAGCTCCCCATACTCTGCTTTACAGCTTACCATTTCAAAACTATCTTCCATTACTGGACCATCAGGAGTAACAACACTCACAGTTAGTGTTTTCAATGTAACCCCTCCTAGTGACTGATAACCATGCAGGGCAAAGTTCGATAGTAACTAAAACTTCACCAACTGGGCTTGGAGTGTTCCTTGTTCCCATCTGCATGTGTATCAACGCGTCATATTATGCCATTTCTTTTGCTTTTTCAACTACATCTTCAATGCGGCCAACCAAACGGAATGAATCCTCTGGAAGATCATCGTATTTACCATCAAGAATTTCTCTGAAGCCTCTAACTGTTTCCTGAAGCGGAACATAAGAACCTTTTTGTCCTGTAAACTGTTCTGCTACGTGGAAGTTTTGAGAAAGGAAGAACTGAATACGACGTGCACGTGATACAGTTAATTTATCTTCATCAGAAAGCTCATCCATACCTAGAATTGCAATGATATCCTGTAATTCTTTGTACTTCTGCAGCGTTTCCTGAACCTCAGTTGCAACCTGATAGTGTTCATTTCCAACTACCTCAGGGTCTAGCGCGCGAGATGTTGATGCTAACGGATCTACCGCTGGATAAATACCTTGCTCAGATAATTTACGATCTAAGTTTGTTGTTGCGTCTAAATGCGCGAATACTGTCGCAGGTGCCGGGTCAGTATAGTCATCGGCAGGTACATAAATAGCCTGAATGGATGTTACTGAACCTTTATCTGTTGACGTAATACGCTCTTGCAGTTGTCCCATCTCTGTTGCTAGTGTTGGCTGATAACCAACGGCTGATGGCATACGTCCAAGTAGTGCTGATACCTCAGAACCTGCTTGTGTAAATCGGAAAATATTATCAACGAAGAACAATACGTCCTGTCCTTGTTCATCACGGAAATACTCTGCCATTGTCAAACCAGTTAATGCTACACGCATACGTGCACCAGGTGGCTCGTTCATCTGACCGAATACCATAGCTGTTTTCTTGATAACACCTGAATCGCTCATTTCAAAGTAAAGGTCATTACCTTCACGTGTACGCTCACCAACACCAGCAAACACGGAAATACCACCATGTTCTTGTGCGATGTTGTTGATTAATTCCTGGATTAAAACAGTTTTACCTACACCAGCTCCACCAAACAAACCGATTTTACCACCTTTGATATAAGGTGCTAACAGGTCAACTACTTTAATACCAGTTTCAAGAATTTCTGTTTGTGTTGCTAAGTTTTCAAACTTAGGAGACTCGCGGTGAATTGGGTCGCGACGCATACCCGCATCCATTGGCTCATCAAGATCGATGTTGTCACCTAAAACGTTAAATACACGGCCAAGTGTTGCTTCTCCAACCGGTACTGTAATTGGTCTACCTAAATCTACTGCTTCCATCCCACGCTTAACACCGTCAGTTGATTGCATTGCTATTGTACGAACAGAGTTGTCACCTAGGTGTAGCGCAACTTCTAATGTAAGTAAAATGCTATCAGCTGTATCAGCATTAATTGTTACAGTTACAGCATTATGAATTTCCGGGAGTTTACCCTCTTCGAATTTAACATCGATTACCGGTCCCATAACTTGTGTAATACGTCCTGTACTCATCAATTTCCCTCCTTGCTAACTTATCCATTTGGTCAACGTACTATTCTAGCGCAGCTGCTCCACCAATTATTTCAGTGATTTCCTGCGTAATAGCCGCTTGACGTGCACGGTTATACGACAATGAAAGATCTGCAACGATATCATCTGCATTATCAGATGCACTGCGCATTGCAGTCATTCTGGCAGCATGTTCACTTGCTTTTCCATCAAGTAACGCACCATATATTAAACTCTCTGCATATTGCGGCAGGAGAACTTCTAAAATTTTCTCTTGATCTGGCTCATATTCATACTGGCTCACACTGCTGCTTCCACTTTCAACAGTTGTAAGTGGAAGTGCTTTTTTCGCTGTAACCTGCTGCGAAATTACACTAACAAAGTGATTGTAGAAAATATGAAGTTCATCAATGTCTTCATTTATATACATTTGTACGGTTTCATAAGCTAATTCCTTAATTTCCGCAAAGTCAGGCTGGTCAGCGATACCGATAATATGCTTTGCAACTGGCATATTGCGTTTTTTACAAAATTCATAGCCAACTCGACCGACAACAATAATTGTATATTCATCTTTTGATTGATGATTAGCTGCTATGGTTTGAGAAAGTGAGCGTAAAACACTGCTGTTATAGCCACCTGCTAAACCACGATCAGACGTGATGACAAGATATCCTGTCTTTTTCACATCGCGAGATTCAAGCATCGGATGATTTGCACTTGAGTTATTTTGTGCAATGTTCGAAACTACCTCATAAATTTTCTCACTATAAGGTACAAACGATTTTGCATTCTGCTCTGCACGATTCAGTTTAGATGCCGAAACCATCTGCATGGCTTTCGTAATCTTTTTAGTCTTTTTGGTCGAATCAATTTTACTTTTAATATCTCTAAGTGATGCCAAGCTTTTTCACCACCCTTTCATTCAAAGGTTGCTTGCATTGCTATCTGATCATTATAGAAGTGACTGATTGTTTCAGTCACTATCCATATTTTTTACAGTCGTTTACGCTTTTAGTTACTAGGTAAAAATGTCTTTTTAAATGCTTCTACTGTGTTGTTTAAGTCTTCTGTTTCTGGTAATTTACCTGTATCGCGAATAGTCGCAAGTACTTCTTTACCATTTTCGTCCAACCATAAGTGGAATTCACTTTCAAAACGAGTGATATCCTCTACAGGAATATCATCAAGGAATCCTTTTGTTAATGCATAAATGATCATAACTTGCTTTTCAACAACAAGCGGCTTATGCAGCCCTTGCTTTAGTACTTCAACCGTACGTTGTCCACGGTTCAATTTCGCCTGTGTTGCTTTATCAAGGTCTGAACCAAACTGAGCAAATGCTTCCAGTTCACGGTAAGACGCAAGGTCAAGACGAAGTGTACCAGCAACTTTTTTCATAGCTTTAATTTGTGCAGAACCACCAACACGAGATACCGATAACCCGGCGTTAATCGCTGGGCGAACACCTGAGAAGAATAAATCTGATTGTAAGAAGATTTGTCCGTCAGTGATCGAAATTACGTTTGTTGGGATATATGCGGAAATATCGCCTGCCTGTGTTTCAACAAATGGCAGTGCAGTCATTGAACCGCCACCCTTTGCGTCACTAAGCTTCGCTGCACGCTCTAGTAAACGTGAGTGCAAGTAGAATACGTCACCTGGGAATGCTTCACGACCTGGTGGACGACGCAATAATAGTGAAAGTTCACGGTATGCAACCGCTTGTTTTGATAAATCATCATACACGATCAGTACGTGTTTACCGTTGTACATGAATTCTTCACCCATTGTTACACCTGTATATGGAGCGAGGTATGATAATGGAGCAGGATCAGATGCACCTGCTGATACAACGATTGTATAATCTAGTGCACCGTAGCGGCGGAATGTTTCAACAGTTCCACGAACAGTTGATTCTTTTTGACCGATTGCTACGTATATACAAATCATATCTTGATCTTTTTGGTTAATAATTGCATCTACTGCAACTGTTGTTTTACCAGTTTGACGGTCACCGATGATTAACTCACGCTGTCCACGTCCGATAGGTACAATAGCGTCAATTGCTTTAATTCCAGTTTGCAATGGTTCATCAACTGATTTACGATCCATTACTCCTGGTGCTGCTCCTTCAATAGGACGCATTTTAGTTGTTTCAGCTGGACCTCTTCCATCAATTGGTTGTCCTAGCGGATTAACAACACGACCAAGTAATTCCTCACCTACAGGTACTTGCATGATGCGGCCTGTACGGCGAACTTCATCGCCCTCTTTAATTTCTGTATATGGACCAAGGATAACAATACCAACATTGCTTTCTTCAAGGTTTTGCGCTAGTCCCATTACACCATTTGAAAATTCAACCAGCTCTCCAGCCATAACATCGTCAAGACCGTGAGCACGTGCGATACCGTCACCAATTTCAATAACGGTTCCGACGTCACTTACTTCAATATCAGAATCGAAATTTTCGATTTGCTGTTTAATCAGTGTACTGATTTCTTCAGCTTTGATGCTCATACCATTTCACCCCTATCATCATTTGTTTGCAGTTACAATACTCCGTTCAATGCGTTTCAGTTTCCCACTTATGGAACCATCGTAAATCGAGTTTCCCATGCGAAGTTTGATACCGCCAATAATCGAAGGATCAACTTTATTTTTAAGCTTAATTGCTTTCTTTTGAAAACGTTTAGCGAATGTAAGCTCAAGCTTTTGAATTTCTGTTTCAGATAATGCACGAACAGAATAAACCGTTGCTTCAGAGATTCCTTTTGCTTCATTTGCAAAGCGGATAAATTGATCCGCTACAAACGGCATTAGGTTAATCCGGTTGCGTCCTACAAGTAATTTCATTGTATTTTGCATATCAGCAGATAATCCTTGAAAAACATCAGAGATAAACTGTTTCTTCTTATTATTGTCAACACCTGGATGCGTTAAGAACATAAGAAGGTTCGTGTTTTGTGCGAATACTTCCTTCACAACACCAGCTTCTGCTTCCATCGTGTCAAGTGTTGCTTTTTCAGATCCAAGTTGAAAAAGAGCCTCTGCGTAACGTTTAGCAACTACTGCCTCACTCATCGCTCTTCTCCTACCTCTTGGATATATTCATTAATCAGTCTTTCTTGATCATCAGCATTAATTTCTTTCTCAATTACTTTGCTGGCAATAAGTACTGATAATGATGCCACTTTATCCTGTAATGCCTGGATGGCTCTTTCTTTTTCATTCTGAATTTCTTCTTGAGCAGAAACTTTGATGCGATCTGCTTCTTTACGAGCAGTTTCGATGATTTCTTCCTGTTGTTTCACACCGATATGTTTTGCATCTTCAATGATTTTTTGTGCTTCTTCTTTTGTCTGGCGCAGCTGTTCGGTTGCTTCTTTTGAAGCACGCTCCGCTTCAGAACGGTTTTGTTCAGCAATTTCAATTTCATTTGCTACGTATTCTTCACGTTTTTGCATCATTCCCATTACAGGGCCCCATGCATACTTTTTAACTAAAACCAGCAATACGATAAAGAAGAACAGTTGGGCCAACATATCACCAACGTGTAGTCCACCAATTGCGGCATTTATTGTAGAAAACCCAGTGAATGCTTGCACAGAATTCACTCCTTTCACCTTACTTAGTGGGCAATACTTTTTATAAAATGTTTGATTTTTTTTATGAAGGGTAAATACTAAACCTGAAATAATTATCTAGTCTACAAAACAATGGCGAAGATTCTATTGGAAAACACTCTCCGCCGCTTCGTATCTATTTAATGTCTAGCTCCAGAGCCCAGCAACTAGCAAACTTCACACTCCTTCACTACGATAAGTCAACATCGGTTCGCTTCCAGCTTACCGCGTTTCCTTTATCTCATTGCGAAGTGCTCCAGTTTGTACGTTGCTAAACGGGCTCTTGCACTTTTCTTACTACATTACCATTAGTGCGATAACTACTGCGATGATCGGCATTGCCTCAACTAAACCGATACCGATAAACATTGTTGTTTGAAGCTGGTTTTTAAGTTCTGGTTGACGAGCGATACCCTCAACTGTGCGTCCTACGATTAAACCGTTACCAATACCTGCGCCTACTGCCGCTAGTCCTACTGCAATTGCAGCTGCTATACTTGTCATAATAAAAATCCTCCTCGAGATTTGTTTTTAATTTTTTTCCTGTTTCAACAGTCAATCTGCTAAAACCGGTTGATACACAATTTGTGTTTGACCTTAATGGTCGGTACTTACTTTGTGGGACATGTAAACCATTGTTAACATTGTAAAAATAAATGCTTGTATTCCGCCAATGAAGAGACTAAATCCTTGCCATGCCAACATTGGAATTGCTCCACCAACGAATCCTAAAACGCTGGATGCTGTTAATGTTGCCAGCAAACCTAGTAATACCTCGCCGGCAAAAATGTTACCAAACAGACGAAGACCGAGCGTCAACGTGTTTGAAAATTCTTCCAGTATCTTGATCGGCAACAATGCTGGAAATGGTCTTAAGTAATCTTTACCATATTCCTTCACACCTTTTACCTTGATACCATAATAATGCGTTAACAGGATAACCATTGCTGCTAGCGATAATGTTATACCAGGATCGGATGTTGGCGATTTCCACCAAAGTTCATGTCCGAACACTGCCATTAATGCTACTCCCATTAAGTTACTTACTAAAATGTATGTGATAAGTGTTAATCCAAGCGGCAAAAAGATTTTACCTGTTCTCCAGTCCATCGTGTCACTGATGATTCCTTTCACGAAATCTATAATCCATTCCATGAAATTCTGTTTACCAGTCGGCTTCATTTGCAAGCCTCTAGCTCCAATTACACTCAATACGAAGACAATTAATGAAGCAATTGCAATCATAAGGACGTTCGCCATGTTAAAATCCAGCCAGGATATTCCTAACACATTTTCTTGTAACGGTGCTGTGTGATCCACGCTATTCACCCCTCTCTCACGCACTAATCTTTAGATCTGTACACCATAAAATCTATCATAATGACGATATAGGATGTCATTAAACCAATTATTACGGCAACACTGTGAAAATATTCTTCGAAACGAAGTGCAATGACTACTGCTAATGCGACGGCAGCAAACCGCGAGACAGTGCCAAGGCTTTTTGTGGATTGCTTTTTTACTACGGCTTCTCCAAAGTCGTAAATCTTCTTTTGCAGGATCCATAAATTATAAAAACTAATTCCGGTTCCTAAAAGAAGTCCGAGGAAGATACGAAGATAAGGGGTGAACCCCGCTCCAAGTACCAGAAATGCGAGAAGGTAGAGCATCCACATCCGTTGACGGGCTATCATATTTTCATATTGCTTCATGATTTATTTGCCCCCGTCAAAGATAGCTCTGAATTCTACCTTTTAAATAGTAGGTTCTGTTGATGAGCTTTTACCACCCGGATTGCTACCAATTTCATGGTCCGGGTTGATCTGATTTCCTCTCAGATGCTTCAAAAGATTTGTTGAAACATGAGAAAAATCAGTACATTTATAGAATAGATTTCCTTATACCTATGTATTGTCAATTCGACATAAAAACATATTTATTGCAGTATAATGAAAACCTTACCATTCTACACTACGCAAGTGTACAATAGCCACTGAGTGTTGTCAATTAGTTTGCGAGACAAAAAAAATATTAGAAAATAGCGGTATCTCGCACTTTTTAAAGGATTTCAGCGTGTGACCAATTTGACAATCTTTGCGGTTTCACACGCTGCCCCTTTGCTGACACTCTAGTCTTAGTATAAAGGAAATAAAGTGTCAATTGAGTGACGGTTTTGTGAACGAATTCACTTATTCAGGCAATTCCATTTCTGTCTCGTAGCTAGCATACGTTCCATCGCTCAACGTCACTGTCACAAGTACTTTAAACTGACCGGATACATCCACTTCTTTTGCATCCAAATAGCCTTCGTTCATTCCGACAACTGGATCCTCCATTTGAAATAAAGTCTTTTCATGAAGAAGTGAAACCGGATTGTACAAATCCACTGTTATTTTTTCAACTTTCTCAGCAACATACATGCGATAAACATACGTGTCATCGGAAAATGGTTTAAGTGAAAATTCCAGCCCCATTGCTTTCTGATAATCGCCTGTTTCATTCAAGAATAAATATGGTAGCTGATAGGTGGTACTTTCACTTTTCAGCGTGAGATATCCCTGATGTATCCCTTTGTCTAACCAATCTTTAATGACATTCACCTTAATGGTAACAGATTTTTTGCCATTGGCAGGTACCGTAAATTGGTTTGGCATGTGCCACCTCAGCCCTTTTTCCTGGTTCGGTATGTTGAAGTAGTACTCTTGAGGTTGATCAGTCATGTTTTCCACATTGAATGTTACCGACTTCGTTTCCTGATGACTTTCCACCTTCCCGAATGCTAATAATGGCTCATGAATAATTGTATCGGTTAGAACCGCTGCATTTGGTTGAATCAGCCCCATACCCTGCAGGATTGGATCTAGCGGGTGATCTTCAGCGTCCGTCAGAACTTGGGCTGTCGTTATCAGAGCATTTGTAAGTTGTTCTGCAGACCATGCTGGATGCGCCTCTTTTACAAGAGCTAATGCGCCAGCGACATGCGGAGCAGCCATGCTGGTACCTTGCAGAACAGCGTAACCATCCGGAACTGTACTTAAAATTCCGGCACCTGGCGCAACAACGTCCGGCTTAATATCCCAGTTCACTGTTACCGGTCCGCGCGAGCTGAAGGATGCGATTGTTGTCGGGACTTCCTGATAGTTTGTTTCCATGTAAAAAGTTCCTTCGGCAAGTTTATCCGCTAACCATTTCCCATCACTTTTTGAAATAGATGCAACCGGAATCTGAACGGGGTTCTGGAAGTTATCAACGGACCCGTTAAAGCTGCCTTTTTCGTTGTTATAGATTAGAACTGCTTCCGCTCCTTTTTCCTGCGCTTTTAATGCCTTCTCGTAGAATGGAATTTTTTTGCCCCGTTCAACAATTGCTATTTTCCCACGAAGATTCTCTTCATTAATAGATGCGATCGGATAGTCTTTTGTAAAACTCCAAGGTGGCGAACTAGCCATTGATTGGATTGGAATGGACTTATCAGCGAGCGTTTCGTATAGATATGGAATTTTTTGCGGATAAGTTGAGGCACCGACAGATATCGCTTTCGTCGCAGTCGCGGGCGAACCTACCGTCCAATCTCCTGGACCAGCATTTCCATTTGCGATGACGACTGCCACGCCAAGCTCCACCGCTCGATTTACCGCAACGCTCGTCGGGAAGTCAGGACCGTTCACCGCATTCCCAAGCGACAAATTGATTATATCAACACCATCATCTATCGCTTGTTCCATTGCGGCAATAACCTGAATTGACGTACCACTGCCACCCGGCCCAAGCGCTCGATACGCATACAGTTCAGCATCTGGAGCAACGCCTTTAAACTCTCCATCAGCTGCAATAATTCCAGCTACATGCGTACCATGTAACGTAGGAATACCTTGCTCCTGTAATGTTTCCATCGGATCCTCGTCAAGATCAACCAAGTCATATCCATCCACGTAATTAACGTCCAGGTCCGGATGCTCGTAGTCTATCCCCGTATCAATTACCCCAACTTTCACCCCATCACCAGTGTAAGACGTGTCGTTTATATTGTTTGGCATGATTGGAGAATCAATTGTGCTGCGGGACGATATTGCTTCATATTCGGTAATCGGATGAACTGCCTTAACAAAATCAAGCGAATCCATTTCCGTCAAATTGCGAGGGGAGGACTTCAATGCCAGTCCATTGAACAGCTTGTCAAAAACAGCAACTACCTCCACGTACGGAAAATATGTATCCATGTACGACGCGCGTTCTTTTGGATCACCTTCCACCTCAATGATGACAGAGATAACATCATCAGTTTCTTTCAATTCCTGATTTTCCTCGGCATGGATAAACTGAGACTGGCTGGTGAGTACGAGTGCCGTGATCATGAAAATCTTGATTAGTAGTCGCATCATATGAAAGTCCCCCTTTTTTTGTATATCTTTTGAAAAAAAGCGGAAAACCATACATGTGGGAAGGATTTTATAATGCTGTCTGTAGGGGATGGTATGGTGCGGTGCGGTGGTGTGGCGGTATCGATGCCGAGCGCGGCTGTATCAATCTCGGATCTCCGGATATCAATCGCGATATTTTTTATTTCGGTCTTGCGTAAATTTTTATCGGTCTCGTGAAAAAAATTATCAATCGCGAGAGCAATTTTATCAATGCTGTGCTTCTCCGCCACGGCAAAACGTATTAAAAAACAAATTAAAAAGTGCCACCAAAATGGCGGCACTCGTTTTATTTAGCAAAATAAGTTGTGATTGCATCTGCAATTCGGGTTGATGCTTTTCCGTCTCCATATGGATTGGAGGCTTTGCTCATTTTTTCATGCGCTTGTTCGTCTGACAGTAATTCATCAGCAAGGTTAAAAATTGTATCCTCATCTGTTCCTGCCAGTTTCAACGTTCCAGCGTCGATTCCTTCCGGGCGCTCCGTTGTATCACGGAGGACTAATACCGGCACACCAAGTGATGGTGCTTCTTCCTGAACACCGCCTGAGTCAGTCAAAATTAAGTGGGCACGTGATGCGAAGTTATGAAAATCGACCACACCGAGCGGTTCGATCAGCTTAATTCGATCGTCATCCCCCAATATTTTTGCGGCCGTTTCCTGGACAACTGGATTTAAATGAACAGGGTAGATCACCTGAACATCATCATGCTTCTCTACAAGGCGCTTAATTGCGCGGAACATTTGCTCCATGTTGTTTCCAAGATTCTCACGACGATGTGCGGTCATTAGAACGAGACGTTTGTCACCAAGCTCGCCAAGAATCGGACTTTCGTATGCATCATCAACAGTTGTTTTTAATGCATCGATTGCAGTATTTCCTGTTACAAAAATACGGTCTTCCGGTTTGTTTTCATTGAGCAGATTCTGCTTTGATTTCTCTGTTGGAGAAAAATGCAGATCAGCCATTGTTCCGGTCAGCTGACGATTCATTTCTTCCGGATATGGTGAATATTTATCCCAGGTGCGAAGACCCGCTTCTACATGTCCGACCGCAATCTGGTTGTAATATGCAGCAAGTGATGCAGCAAAAGTCGTCGTTGTATCCCCGTGTACGAGCACAATGTCAGGCTCTATTTTCCGCATAACATCGTCTAACCCTTCCAGTGCTCGCGTGGTTATTTGCGCAAGCGTCTGACGTTGTTTCATAATATCCAGATCATAATCTGGCGTGATATCAAATATCTCAAGCACCTGGTCCAGCATTTCACGATGCTGTGCTGTAACTGTAACGATTGGTTCAAACTCTTCCTTGCGTTTTTTCAATTCAAGTACGAGTGGTGCCATTTTTATAGCTTCCGGTCTTGTACCGAAAATCGTCATGACTTTTATTCGTTTACTCATTTACTAGTCACTCCATCGATTATTTAGTACCGTATAAACGGTCGCCTGCGTCACCAAGTCCAGGGATAATATATGCATGTTCATCAAGTTTCTCATCAAGTGCAGCAATATAAATATCTACATCCGGATGCTCTTCTTTTAATTTTTCTACTCCTTCTGGTGCTGCAATCAGACACATGAAACGAATTTGCTTCGCGCCACGTTTTTTAAGCGCCTCGATAGCGTCACATGCTGAGCCACCAGTTGCAAGCATTGGATCGATTACAATAAGCTCACGTTCTTCTATATCAGAAGGTAGTTTTACATAATATTCTACAGGCTGCAGTGTTTCCGGATCACGGTATAACCCAACATGTCCGACGCGCGCAGCAGGAATTAACTTTAACATTCCATCTAACATGCCTAGTCCAGCACGTAGAATTGGTATTAAACCAATTTTCTTACCTGCAAGTACCTTTGTGCTAGTCTCCATTACCGGCGTATCAATAGTCTTGTCTAATAGCGGAAGATCACGAGTGATCTCAAAAGCCATTAACATTGCCACTTCATCTACAAGTTCCCGAAATTCTTTTGTTCCAGTGTTCTTATCCCTTATGTACGTTAATTTATGCTGAATTAACGGATGATCCAGTACAAGTACCTTACCCATTTTATCAATCACTCCTTCAAATTTCTTACATGTCTATTTTCTCTGAGCCGTAGCTCCACTAAACGGTCCATATGATTTTGTTCCATCTTTAAAATTGTACTGAAAAAACGACACGCTTTCAAGTAATCGTCGGTTTTTGTTGTAGACCTGTAACAAACTGGTAAAAACTGGAGAATGTACCAGGTACCTTCACTGGAAATTGTACCAGGTACACCCCGGTTTTTGTCGAAAAAAAAGTGCTCCAAATGTTGGGAGCACTCTTTTTGTTATGCGTATAGTGGGTGTTTGTTTGTTAGTGTATATACGCGATTGGCTGCTTCTTTAAGCTTAGCTTCGTTTTCGTGATTGTTAAGTGTGAACGAAATAATCGATGCTATCTCTTCCATTTCTTCTTTTCCAAATCCACGCGATGTAACTGCAGCAGTTCCAATTCGAATACCACTTGTTACAAATGGGCTTTCTACATCAAATGGAATTGTGTTTTTATTTGTTGTGATTCCGATATCATCCAGTACTTTTTCTGCTATTTTGCCAGTCAGTCCAAGTGTTTTAACGTCTAGTAACAACAGATGGTTATCTGTACCGCCCGACACAATCCGGATTCCTTCTTTTTGCAACGCATCGCTTAACGATTTAGCATTTTCAATAACCTGTTTGGAATATGTTTTAAATTCATCGGTCAACGCTTCTTTAAAGGAAGTAGCTTTCGCTGCGATCACGTGCATCAATGGACCACCCTGCATGCCAGGGAACACGGATTTATCAATCTTTTTCGCAAATTCCTCTTTACATAAAATCATACCGCCACGTGGTCCACGCAACGTCTTGTGTGTGGTTGTTGTTACGAAATGTGCATGCTCAACCGGATTTTGATGAAGTCCAGTAGCAACCAGCCCAGCGATATGCGCCATGTCGACCATTAAATACGCGCCAACCGCGTCGGCAATCTCACGGAATTTAGCAAAATCAATCTGACGGGAATATGCACTAGCGCCCGCAACAATCAGCTTCGGCTGTACTTCCTGTGCCGTTTTTAACACAACATCGTAATCAAGCTGTTCGGTTTCTTTTTCTACTCCATAATCAACAAAATTGTACAATGATCCACTGAAATTCACAGGACTGCCATGCGTTAAGTGGCCACCGTGATTTAAATTCATTCCAAGCACTGTATCGCCAGGTTTAAGAACGGTGAAATACACAGCCATATTCGCCTGAGCCCCAGAGTGTGGCTGAACGTTCGCGTGCTCTGCGCCGAATAATTGCTTCGCGCGATCACGTGCCAGGTTTTCCACTACATCGACATGCTCACAGCCTCCATAATAGCGCTTGCCTGGATAGCCTTCTGCATATTTGTTAGTTAAAACTGACCCCATTGCTTCCATTACCGCTTCTGAAACAAAGTTTTCCGATGCAATTAGTTCTATTTTGTCATGCTGACGATCCTTTTCATTTTGAATTGCCTGATATAATTCCAAATCTGATTGTTTTACGTGTTCCATATGTAGTTCCTCCTATTATTTACAGCTTTTATTATCGCTAGTATTGGTGTAAACCGCTCGTTCGCCGCCAATAAGCTTGGGACGTGTTTTCGCACCAGTGACACGAGCTTTTCCGATCATTTTTTGTGAAAAACGAAGCGGAATCGCAACATGCTTCAGATGCATGCCGATCATGGTATCGCCAATGTCTATACCAGCGTCTGCTTGAATATTTTCAATGAGTACCGGGTTATCCATATGCTTAAATGCATAGGTTGCCATCGCTCCGCCTGCGCGCCGTGCCGGAATTGCGGATACCTCTTCATGCGAATGAGCATCAAAAGCCTCACGCTCGATGACGAGGGACCGGTTTAAATGTTCACAGCACTGGAAAGCAAGATTCACATTCGTTGATTTGCTAAGGTTTCTCAAACCGGCAAAAATAACGGCAGCCAATTCCTCGCTCCCGGCTGACCCTATATGTTCACCAGCGATTTCGCTCGTCGAGCAGCCAACTACGAAAAAAGTACCGGGTGTTAGTTCATTGCGCGCAATCCATTCACTGACTAATGCGCCTATGTTGTTTTCAACCTGCTGCTGTAACTCGTTCACAAGCAATCACCCATCCTAATCGTATGAAATAATATCGATATCGGCCACGTACGGACAGAGCGAACTTATTTCATAGCATTATTTTTCTTCGTAAGCTGAAACTTTACCAATTCGGTTAGCATGACGTCCACCATCAAACTCGGTCTCAAGCCATATTTTGGCAATTTCACGTGCCGGACCTGCTCCAATAACCCGCTCGCCCATCGCAAGGACGTTCGAATCATTATGCTGTCGAGTTAACTTTGCACTGTACATATCGTGTACAAGTGCACATCTGATGCCTGCAACTTTATTTGCCGCTATAGACATGCCAATTCCGGTGCCGCATATGAAAATTCCCCGGTCAAATTCACCATTAGCCACACGTTCTGCAGCTGGTAACGCAAAATCCGGATAGTCAACGGAACTCGTACAGTCACAGCCTGTATCCTCATATTCTATTTCCAATTCGTTCAGGAGGTCGATTACTTCCTTTCGAATGGTCATTCCTGCATGGTCTGCTGTTAAAATTACTTTCATGTTATCTCTCCTATCCATGATTTCTTCTACATCTATTATGCACCATTTAGAATTATTTTTCGATTTTTTTAACCAGCTGATCGATATACGTTTCCAGTTCGTTCAATGTTTGCTGGTATACGTTCATACTTCCGCCAAATGGATCCGAAATATCATAACTGATTAAAATTGCTTCAAGTTCCTGAATTTCCTGTACTTCCTCGTTTAATTTCGATGTTAATTGCTGATCAAGCACCAAGCGATTCATTTTATTTTTATTTTCCTGAATGAATGCGGAACGTTTATCTTCATAATTTGCATAAGCTGTTTTCAATTTCTTCCAGACTTCGTTATCTTCATCTGACACATATTCTTTTAATGTAAAATATTTATCCTGAAAATCAGGATGTTGCAGGATAAGTGATTGTTTATGCTGGGTGGTCATCGTTAAAATGAGATCTGCCCAATCAAGTAGCTCGTCCGTAACGGATTTCGAACGATGGTCGAGCGTAATGTTTTTTTCTTTAAGTGCGTCGAGCGCTGTTTGATTTGCCTGTTGACCTTCTCCAGCAAAAATACCCGCAGACTTTACATTCGAGTGCGGTAATTTATGTGTTAATAAAGCCTCGGCCATCGGACTTCGACACGTATTCCCTGTACAAATAAACAAGATATTCATATCTAAGTAACCTCCGTAAAATAGTGCAGTCAATCTCTAGCCAATAGAGTCAAATCGAAAAAATGACTCCCCACAAACTATACCATAGAAGGAAGTCTGCTGTCAGAAAAAATGAAAGCGTTCTATTCGGTACCAGGTACGCCCCGAATTATGTCGAATAAAAAAGTATTAGTTAAAGAGCAGAATGAGGCCGAATACGCATAGAATACTGCCACCAAGCATTTCGCTGTAGACGCCTAAAATTCCGTGTACTTTCTTTCCTGCAATCATCCCAGCCCATGTAAGAACCATACTTGTTCCACCAAACAGAAGTAATGCAATAAATGTTTTAACTCCTGACATTCCAAGACTAAGTCCTACTGAAAAACTATCCAAGCTAACACTTAATGCGAATAGGATAAGTCCAAATCCGGTTGGCTGAATAATTTTTTTCGCTTCGTGATTGAAAGAAGAAAAAAACATCTGAGCACCAATAACAATTAACAATAAACTACCAATAAAAACAGTCACATCGCCAATTTGGCCGGAGATCGCCTTTCCCAGCATAATTCCGATAAACGGCATGATTATATGAAAAACACCGATGACAATTCCAATAAAGGCAATTCGTTTTAAACGGATCAGCTGCATCCCCATACCTAAACTTACAGAAAAGGCATCCATACCGAGAGCAAATGCCATAAATAACAAAGAAACAATTTCCCCAACATGTTCCTGAACCATTAACCATCCTCCTCGAGACTCGTCCATAAAAATGTATGCTAGTCCGAAAAGGAATATGATGGGAAATGTACCAGGTACGCCCCGGTTTTTGTCGAATAAAAAAACTGAAGTTCTGCTAATTCAGAACTCCAGCTCTATCTATCCTGTACTATCGTACGTATTTGGTTGCTGCTTTTTGGAGACGGTTCATAATGGCTTGGCCGATTCCTTCCTCCGGAAACGCTTCGCAGATTATCAGATCAACATCTGAAGTCTTAAATGACCGCAGTGCATCGTAAAGGTTATTGGCAATTTCAGTTAAATTGTCTTGGCTCCCCAGCCGGATGATTTGCTCCGCCCTTAGCCCATGGACAGTTTCGTCACTCGCCATGACCCCGACCTTTTTACCATCCATCTGTGACTTATCAATCATTAGTTGAATTTTATCCACATTTCCTTCCACAAGCCATAGTGGGGCTTCTGGCGCGTAATGCGTATACTTCATACCCGGCGATCTCGGTTTCTCTGATTCATTGTCTGAGGCAACGTCCACCAGAACTTGTCCAGCAACTTCTTCCAGTTGTTCCTTCGTAATCCCACCTGGACGCAGGATAATTGGAATCGCAGCAGTACAATCCACAACCGTGGACTCCAGCCCAACTCCTGTAGGACCACCATCTATTAATCCGTTAATTTTTCCGTTCAGGTCCATCCATACATGGTCAGCCGTTGTGGGACTTGGCTTCCCGGATAGATTAGCGCTCGGTGCTGCAATCGGCAGGTTAACTTCCTTTAACAGCTGCAATGCAATTGGATGATCTGGAATTCGTATGGCAATTGTGGATAATCCAGCCGTTACATTTTTCGCGCACGTTCCATTGCTGGGCAAAACAAATGTAATCGGTCCTGGAGTAAACGCGTCAATTATTTTTTCAGCTGCATGAGGCAGGTTATCCACAAGATCCAATAACTGAGCTTTGCAAGCTACGTGCGCAATTAACGGATTATCCGCAGGGCGTCCCTTTGCTGCAAAAATTTTTGCGACCGCTTCTTCTTTTGTCGCATCAGCGCCTAGTCCGTAAACAGTTTCAGTTGGAAAAGCAACAGTCATCCCGTCGCGAAGGAATCGTGCTGCTTCTATTATTTCCTGATTATTTATTTTTTCATCGCTGGGTAAATTCCATCGAACTGTATGGGTCATCGTTGCACCTCTCTTCTATCACTTATTTTAGACGAAGATAGAAGTTTTCGCAAAAGCAAGTTCATAAATGTGTATAAGTTGGAATTTATCCCCAGGTTATGCACACATTGTTAACAACTCTTGTTGATAGTAACTAGGATACCTCGTATCTCCACCAGTTTCCATTACTGCATACCGGTATATTAGCTGGATTTTCATTATTTTTAGGTCGAAATTGCAGCGATTCTAATAAGATATCCACGAGCGGCTGTTTACTATGAACATATACACATGTAGCTTCGTTTTTTTTCGCGATTGTTAAGATCGCTTCAATAATTACTGGAAGACTATGGGCAGCCTGCTTTGTAACATGAAGCTTCTTCAGCCAATGCACACCTTGTTCCATCTCCTGTAAAACAAAACACCCTTCAATTTGTTCGTTAAACTGAACTACATAACCTTTTTCAATTAGAAGTGACTTGTCCACATCCTGATTATTTGCTAAAAAATGGTCTAATCTTGCATGTGATGCATTTTTTGCTAGAATCAATTCCATTTGTTTCACCTCTTCATTTTAATAGTTTCACTTATTAAAACTATGTTATGCGCTGTGAACTGGCATTATGACAAGCCTAGCCATTCAAATAGAAAAAACTTAGTTTCAACAGGTTTTTCTTCTTTTTTACTAGTTTCTGTTTCGGTTTCGCTCGCTTGTACACTTGCTACAGAAGTTCCGTTGGCAAAATCAAGAAAACATAATGGAGGAAACAGGACACACCACCAATTCGCTCCTTTTCCTTCCCCAAGTGTAATTAAAACAGCTTCGTATTCGCCTGCCGGATAAAGAAATGTGCCATAGAGTTTTGCTGGAAATGTAACATTTGGTCCGTATCTTACTTCAAATTCTCTGTCCTCTCCCTTTTCTTTCAATGTATCAGCTACAATTCCTTTTATTTCTGGAATCTTTGCCTGAATAACCTTTCGCGCCTCGTTTATATCTGCAATATCTTTCACCCATTTCGAGATGCTTTTATTTACCTCATCCCGCACAGCACGTTTCACCTTTTGATCCCGTTCAGCATCGCTATTTGCAAGAATCCGTAAGCGTATAGCCTCATCCGGAATTACCTGATAACCCATTTTATCTTCTGTTGGTTTACTTGCTCCATTCAATGGCAGGGATAAATATATTATAAAAAATATAAGTGCAAAAAATAAAATCTTTTTCATTGTTCGTTCCTCCTCATATGTTTGTTTTTAACAGTATGGGCGGACCCCGAACATTTTAAACTAGTAAACTACTAAAAAAGTTAACCACACAAAAGAAGACTTATCCACATAGATAAGTCTTTAGAACTTGTAGAGAAATCCACAGCTGAAAAAAATTAAACATAATATGAAATAAGTGGATCAATCATCGTATCTTCAAATATAACTTAATACACCTTAGGATACGACTTCAGTCCCGTACCGCTCGTAGCCACTGAAAAAGTTACATGTGTTACAAAATGAATTGGATCTACGATCGCATCGTCGTATATACTTTGCGCACCTTAGGGCACGGCTTCAGTCTCCTCGAGAAACCCACTCTGCGGGGCCTTCAGACTCGTGCTGTTCCCGCAGGAGTCTCGTATATTCGAGATGCTTGGTTATGGTGGAATAATAAACTCTTTAAAATCTACCACTTTTTCAGTTGCCTTGCGTGGTTCCTGTAGGAGTCTCATTATGTCGAAAATCATTCTAGGTTACGGTGAAAAGATGTTTTTAAATCTATAACTTTTTCAGAGTCTAAAAATCTCATAATGCGAGGCCACAAATCATACGTTCTTGTGGCCGCTGGAAAAGTGGTGGATATTACAAATTTATCCTTTCACCCTTACTTAGCATCTTTGAATATACGTAGACTCCTCGAAAAAGAAAAGCACTTTTTCTTCGTGCGATGCCTTTTCAGGGAAGCCTTCCTTATCCTGCGGGAAGTAAGAGATCGGTGAGACCCCGAAGGACGCAGTCCAAGGAGGCTCAACACTCGCCCTAAGGTGCGCTCCGTATATTCAAAGATGCGTTTGCAGATTCACTTATTACAATCCACATGTACCTTTTCGCTTTACTCTTCTTACTTCTTCTAGAGTCTCAAGGTTTTTATTCCACTTAATGAAAATTTTCGAATCAACTTGGAGTTTCCCTACAAACTAAAAAAGCTTATCCACTTAAATAATTTAAAGAGTCGCCGAAACAATCCTATCGTGTCCATTTATATCTTTTATTACCTTCACTGCAGCTTCTGGATAACTAGCAGTAATTAAATCGCTAACCAGACTTCCCTGTTCATATCCTATTTCAAAAACGACGCGCTTCACCGACCGAGGGATCGTTTTAATAATTTTTTTATACGCTGCCAACCCATTTTCCTCGGCAAACAAAGCTAGGTGCGGATCATAATTTTTAACTGTATCAGATAAGGTCTCCGTATCACTCATAGCTATGTAAGGTGGGTTGGAAACGAGAATATCTGCATCAATTGACTGCTCGATAACCGGCTGCAGAAAATCACCTTCTAAAAAGGTAACATCGGCGTGTAACTTTTCGGCATTTCTTTTGGCTGTTTCAAGCGCCACTGATGAAATATCCGTTGCATACACCTGTGCATCAGGAAGTTCAAGAGCCAATGTTATCGCAATAATACCGCTCCCGGTTCCAATATCAACAATCGTTTCTTTGCCGCGTGCAGTTTGCAGGACATGCTCAATTAGCTCTTCTGTTTCTGGCCTTGGGATAAGCACATGTTCATTCACACTAAAATCTCTTCCATAAAACGTTTCCGTTCCCGTAATATGCTGGACCGGGATACCAGTCTCAGCATGAAGCTTTACCGACGCTTTAAACTTATCCACAGTTTCTTCCGGAACATTTTCTCGCATGTTTGCATAAAAACTGGATCTGGATAACTGAAGATAATGCTGCAGCAGAATTTCCCCGAGCCTTTCTTCTCTATGATGTTTTCCTAAAAAAAGAGAAGCCCACTTGAGGACTTCATACTGTTTCATTGGTTTATCCATGTTATTCACCGATTTGCTCTAATTTTTTCGTTTGTTCTTCCATTTGTAATGCCTCTACAAACTCATCCAATTTACCTGTTAAAATCTGATCAAGCTTTTGGATGGTTAAGTTAATTCGATGATCGGACACGCGGTTTTGCGGAAAATTATACGTACGAATTCGTTCAGAACGATCGCCCGTACCGACTGCCGATTTTCTAGTCTCATCGTATTCAGCCTGCACTTCACGCTGAAATTTGTCATACACACGTGCGCGTAAAACTGTCATTGCTTTTTCTTTATTTTTAATTTGTGATTTACCGTCTTGGCAAGAAACCACGACACCGGTTGGAACGTGTGTGAGACGAACTGCAGACATAGTTGTGTTAACACTTTGTCCGCCAGGTCCACTTGATGCGAATGTATCCACACGAATGTCATTTTCATGAATTTCTACCTCGACCTCTTCCGTCTCCGGTAAAACCGCTACGGTAGCAGTTGATGTATGAATTCTTCCGCCAGATTCCGTTTCTGGAACGCGCTGAACTCGATGGGCACCATTTTCGTATTTAAGCTTTGAATATGCACCCTTACCACTGACCATAAAAATAATCTCTTTGTATCCGCCAACTCCAGTGGAGCTTGCTTCAATAACTTCGGTTTTCCATCCTTGAGCCTCGGCGTATCGAGCGTACATGCGATATAAATCACCGGCGAATAATGCTGCCTCATCTCCACCAGCTGCGCCACGCACCTCCATAATAACGTTTTTCTCGTCATTTGGATCTTTCGGCAGCAATAGAAACTTCATCTTTTCTTCTAATTGTTCGTTTTTTTCTGCCAGCTCCGAAATTTCTGCTTTAACCATTGCTTGCATTTCATCGTCAAGCTTATCTTCAAGCATTGCTTTAGCATCATCATACTGTTCCTGGACATCCTTATACTCACGGTAAACCTGGATAACATCTTCAAGTCCAGATTGTTCCTTGGAATATTCACGTAATTTGGCAGTATCATTGATCACTTCAGGATCACTAAGCATTTGATTTAATTTGTCATATCGATCTTCTAATGATTGCATGCGATGTAACAATCCGGCCACCTCTTTCTCATTAACAGTATAATTATAGTATACGAATTGATGTAGGTCAAAGGTGACTTTATTTATACGCTATAAGGAATTTCCTTTATCTAACGTCCAGGTATTCCCTCGTTCATCTTTGTATACGATATGCTCGGAGGCGAAATGTACAGGCGACTCAAGACCTGCTGCGGCAGAAATTCGAAATAATCCTTTCCGCATCGTTATGACATAGTTGGCTACACGCCATTTTTTTTCGTCTATAACAAGCGCTTTTTGAAGCTCAGGATCTGTTGTCGCTACACCCACTGGACACACGTTTGACTCACACTTCAGCGTTTGAATACAGCCAACGGTGAACATAAATGCTCGTGCAATATTAACTAAATCTGCCCCCATCCCCAAAGCAATCGCCACTCTGTCCGGGGAAAATAACTTTCCGGACGCGATAATTTTCACCCGATCTCTTACCCCATACTTGATCAGTGCCTGATGGACTAGTGGAAGCGCCGATTTTATTGGTAATCCTACACTATCCGTAAGTTCCTGGTAGGATGCACCTGTACCCCCCTCACCACCGTCAACAGTAATAAAATCAGGACTCTGATTAAGATCACGAATTTGTTTTGCCAGTTCTTCTGCTTCTTGATTACTTCCTATTACAATTTTCATCCCCACAGGTTTTCCGCTAACTTCCCGAATGCGTTCGATAAAGCCAAACAACGATGGAATATCACCAAAATCAGTAAATCTGTTAGGGCTGTTAATTGATGTAAACGGCTCCACTCTTCGAATCCTGGCAATTTCTTCGGTAACTTTTTCAGCGTCCACATGACCACCACGAGTTTTCGCACCTTGTGCCAGCTTAACTTCAAACGCTTTTATCTCCGGAATCTTGCTTTTTTCAAGCAACTCATCCCAATCAAAACTGCCATCAGGCTTGCGGACACCAAATAATCCTGGACCAATCTGCATAATAAGGTCCACGCCACCTTTAAGATGATAATCCGATAGTCCACCTTCTCCAGTATTCATCCATGTACCTGTAGCAATTCCCAGTCCTTCAGAGAGCGCCGTGATGGCACGATCACCGAGCGAACCATAGCTCATTGCCGACATTCCAATTTGGCCTCTCAGTCTGAACGGATTCCGCGTATCGGGACCGATAACAATTGTATCTGCTTCATTCAACAAATAGGAACTTGATTCATGCTGCTCCACACGTTCTTTTCTTTCCGTAAACAGGGGATCTTTTAACAATAGATAACGGTTAGTGGTTACCTTCGTCGCCATATCCATTTTTAGTTCCTCCGTAAGTTTTGGAAACATAGAATTTCGAACAAAAAATCCTGGTGCCTCAAAATCACGCTGCGAACCAAATCCAAACACATCCCGTTTATACTTGGCTTTCTTCACGATGTGCTGATAATCTCTTCTTGAGAAAGGTTTTCCTTCGTTGTCATTGTTAAAAAAATATTGTCGCAGCTCCGGTCCGATTTTTTCAAAAAAATAACGGGCTCTGCCCACAACAGGGTAATTACGGAGGACCGGATGCTGTTTTTGTGTGCGGTCAACAAAATAAATATATATATAAATTAATAATAGCGAACCGATGATTACGGCCGCTGTTACAAAACCAATTATCGTAAAGACATCAGCAATATTCATTTTTCATCCTACCTTTCATACGTAATACGAATTAAAGTTAGGATGGTTCAATCGAGGAAAAACTATGCGTCGGAAAACGTGTGCCAATGGTTATTTTACTCAAATCTACTGGTAAAATTAGTTATTTAATAGTAGACTTTATTTACTGAATATTACTATAATAGTAATTAAGATACAAATACGGCAGACAGTTTTTTCATTTTTAGAAAGTTAGGTGTGCATATGAAGGTAATTAAAATTTTAATTTTTTATCTTATGGGAATCATCGGAATCTGTTGCATCAGTGTTTTTCCAAACTTTTTTGCGAAAGAAGGGTTATCCAACCCATTACGTTACTTTGATTACTTAGGAACCTTTTTTACCAGCCTATTTCAGAGGGACTCTTGGTATTTCCGTGTTTTCAGTACCCCTACACGCTATCGGGAAACTACCCTTATAGGTGAGATGCCACTTTTCGAAAAACTTTGGGATTCGTTTATTTACTCCATGCAAATATTTATGGGAGCAGTCTCGCTTGGATTCTTAATCGCAATTTTGCTATCATTTGTAGCTGTTTTTTTACCAAACTATTTATCAAAAGGACTAAAACAGTTGTTAGACTTTTTGGAGTCCATTCCAGATGTCATAATTGCCGTGTTGCTTCAAGCGCTCACTATATATGCATATAAAGCGTGGGGTGTAGATCTTTTCAGAGTAGCAGGATATATGGATGAAAAAGTTTTGTTTGCACCGATAGTTGCGTTAGCTATTTTACCTGCTATCTCGTTATTTAAAATCTTGCTGTTTAGAATTGATGAAGAGTTTCTTAAGGATTATGCAGTTTTTTTAAAAAGTAAAGGTATACATAAGTTTGGAATTCTTTCACGTCACATAAGCAAAAACGTTCTAGTTACCATATTGCCGCATGCTAAGATTATTATTTGGGCAACCTTATCAAGCCAATTTGTGATTGAGTATTTATTCAATGTAAAAGGAATATCATTTGCTATTATTGATAGTTTCACACCAATGACAATTGCAGTGGCATTAATTATGATATTCACCCCGTTCTTTTTATTTTTCCAATTGATGGATATGTGGTTATACGATAGTCCTGCACATAGTGAAATTGTAACGTTTACGAGCAGAAAATCGTTTACATCGCTTATCTCAATGAAAGGTTGGTTCAATAATTTAAAATATAGTAACTGGAAAAAAGTTAAACCGTGGAAACCTGTAACGAATCTGCTGAAAATATTTGGAACACATATGAAAAACATAAAATTTGCGATTGGCAGCTTATTCTTTATTATCGTAATTACAATTAGTGTTACATATTCCGTAACGACAGATAACCACGTTGACAGAAGGACAATTATTTACGAAGAGGATGGCTCTACTATTAAAAGCACACCACCTCACCCACCCGGAGAACCGTTTTTCATTGGTTCCGATGAGCATGGTTATGATTTCTTGGATCAGCTTATCATTGGGGCAAAATATACACTTATATTCAGCCTGTTAATTGCACTGCTCAGAGTATTAACAGGATTATTGGGAGGTATCCTATATGTCTTTACAATAAAGATTAAGATTCAGAGGTTTCTAGAAAATCTGGTGGATTCGATACACTTTCTGCCTCTCACGTTAATTGCATATATACTGCTTCGTCCTATTTTACTGGGCAGTATACATGGTTTTGACTATTCCTTCACGCAACGTATTATTCTAGAAATATTCATCTTAACGATACTCGTCATACCCTTAACTACAGTGGCAGTTGGCAAAGATATCAAACACGTGCTGCAAAATGAATTTATTATGAGTGCAATGGTATTAGGTGGCAGCAGACTGCATATCTTGCGACGACACATTTTTCCCCATATTGGTCCAAGACTAGCCATACTTTTTGGTCAGCAATTTATTTCAGTGCTTTACGTTCTCATTCATTTAGGGGTACTTGAATATTACTTTGGAGGAACAATAATGGTTGACGATGGCCCCGATCAATCCGTAACAAATGAATGGTCCGGGTTACTCGGTGGGGCAAAAAACGAACTGGAAGGTGGAGACGTACAGTTGTGGCTGCTCGTGTTCCCGCTTCTAGCATTCGTCTTAAGCATATTTGCGATGCAATTCATTATAAAAGGAATCAAGGAAATCCAGCAGGTGAAGGTTGGTGTGTTGTATAAATTTCAGAAGAAAAAATTTCGAAACATCAAGGAAAATGTTAACGTGTACGAACCTGCAGCGAGTGATTTTGAGATGATAAAAAGAAAGAATTTATGATATGGCTGATACGTTTTGGTATTTTAAAAAAAGAGTGCGCGCTGCACTCTTTTCTGCTCTATTTATATTATTTTACTAACTTTGATAGTGTTTTTAAAATGGGATTGGTTGGTTTCTTCGGCACCTCATGGTGGTGACGACATCTTGGTTCGTATGACTCTGATGCACCAACTAAAATAATTGGGTCGTCATAGGAAGCTGGTTTTCCGTTAATTAAACGCTGGGTGCGGCTTGCTGGAGATCCACATACTGGACAAATAGCGTTCAGTTTTGACACGGATTCACATTGCGCCATCAATTTTGGCATCGGGCCGAATGGTTCTCCTCGAAAATCAGTATCAAGTCCGGCAATTATTACACGGATCCCTTTATTTGCAAGTTCATCTGCAACTTCAACAACGCTTTCGTCAAAAAATTGCACTTCATCAATACCTACAATATCTACGCTTTCGTCAATATTTTCAAGAATTTCTTGAGAATTATTAACCGGCCGGGCAATAGTGGAAGTACCATTATGAGAAACCACGGAATCCTCAGCATAACGATTGTCCAGTGCAGGTTTGAATACACGTACAGATAAATTACCATATGTAGCACGGCGAACCCGGCGAATTAATTCCTCAGATTTACCAGAAAACATGCTTCCGCATATTACTTCCACCCAACCACTTTGTTTCATTACGTACATCAGACGTTCTCCTTTCACAGGGCATTTCTTCTTGTTATATTTTATCACTAATTGTCAATTTATGTTGTGGTAATTATAGCTTATTTTTGAATTTTGCTCAGAAAAAATTCGGCATTCGCTGCGTCTTCGTGCGCGAACACCAATGTTTATCCTATTATTAAAAGTAAAAACAGGCAAAATTAGACACTTTGCCTGTTTCCGTATAACGAAGTCGCCTTCGCTTTATACAATCCAGCTACGGCTCCTAGAAGCTGCCGTCATAAGCAATTGACACTCAAAACGCCACAAACCGGGCGTTCTTCGGTCCTTCGCTTATGCGTCCGCTTCTAAACAGTCGCCTTCGCTTTATATTACAATCCAGTTTCACGGGCTAGCGACTCGAGACATAGACAATAAACACTCCGAGCACGAAAAGCATGTGCTCTACAGTTTCTTGTCTATGCTTTTCGTCGCTGAACAAGCCCGTTCCACTTTATATTACAATCCAGCTTCGGCGCTCATTGTCTAGTGACCTTCCCAATCCTCCTTACGATAAGTCAACATCAAATCGCTACGCTCTTTGTGTTTCCTTTATCTCATGCGGATTACTCCAGGTCATACGACAATTAACGAGCGCCTACGCTTTATATTACATATTATATTTTTTCTTGAATCGGTCTACACGTCCACCGACTTTGTCAGCTTTCTGTTTACCAGTGTAGAATGGGTGTGAATCTGAACTTGTCTCCACACGAATTAATGGGTATGAGTTACCATCTTCCCACTCAATTGTTTCTTCTGAGTTTTTAGTTGATCCGCTTAGAAATTTGAAATCTGAGCTAGTATCAAGAAAAACTACTTTTCTGTACTCCGGATGAATATCCTTTTTCATGTCAATACACTCCTTTTTGCCCTGAGTCCTTTAGAAACAGAGTTATTGTAAGAGCCATCATAGGTTATATACCTTATCGAAACTCACATAAAGTGATTATACCAGTCTCAGCATCCGATTGCAATATGTTACTATAATCAAACTACTAAATTCTATTTATGGCTGCTGATTCTACTTTTTTGTTCCCCGACGAGTCATGTCTTCGTCCATTTGCTGAAAAAATTCGTCATTTGTTTTTGATGCTTTTAAACGGCGCAAGAAACGATCCAGGAATCCTTGTGAATCCTGCATAGTTTTGCGGATCGCCCAAATTTTATCAAGATGATTTTTTGGTACAAGCAATTCTTCTTTACGAGTACCTGAACGTAAAATATCGATGGCAGGAAAGATGCGGCGTTCGGCAAGATTCCGATCAAGATGCAGCTCCATATTTCCTGTACCTTTAAATTCTTCATAGATAACGTCATCCATCCGTGATCCTGTATCAACCAGTGCGGTTGCTAGAATAGTGAAGCTTCCGCCTTCTTCAATGTTTCTTGCTGCACCGAAGAATCGTTTTGGACGATGAAATGCTGCTGGATCAATACCACCGGATAATGTTCTTCCACTTGGCGGTATTACGAGGTTATACGCTCGTGCAAGTCTTGTAATACTGTCCATCAGTACAATTACGTCGCGTTTATGTTCCACTAATCGCATCGCACGTTCCAGCACAAGCTCCGACACTTTAATATGACTTTCCGGCACTTCATCAAATGTTGAACTTACTACATCAACATCTGGATCTACGGAACGTTCGATATCCGTAACTTCCTCTGGACGCTCATCAACCAATAAGATAATCAATTTTGAATCAGGATGGTTTTTTGAGATACTGTTTGCAATTTCTTTCAGAAGCATCGTTTTACCAGCTTTAGGCGGGGCAACGATAAGACCACGTTGACCAAATCCCACTGGTGTCATCAAATCAATGATTCGTGTGGAAAGTTGATTTGATTCCAGTTCTAATTTCATATTACGGTCTGGATACAATGCTGTTAATGCAGGAAAATGAACACGTTCCTTTGCACTTTCAGGGTCATCCCCATTTACCGCGTCAACATGCAATAAACCATAGTATCTTTCGTTTTCTTTTGGTGGTCGAACTTTACCGGATACTTTGTCACCGTTTCGTAAATCGAAACGACGAATTTGTGAGGCAGATATGTAGATATCTTCTGCGCTTGGAGAATAATTTATTGGACGTAAGAAGCCGAATCCCTCTGAAGGTATGATTTCTAAAATTCCATTCATAAATAAAAATCCATCTTTTTCTGCTTGTGCTTTTAAAATTGAAAATATAAGTTCACGTTTTGTAAGTTTTGCATAATACGAGACTTTGTACTCTTTCGCTAATGCATAGATATCTTTCAATGTTAATGTCTCTAAATGAGATATTGTTAATTCTGCCATATAATCACCACACCTATTTATTTTTGCATTCTAATTAATTAAATATAATGTATAAAAATCTTATAAAATTGATTGACCGACTGACATGATCTGATGAGATTTCCTCTTCAGTGTAAGGTAAGTTTACGAAAAACAGGAAGAATTGTCGGAAGCTAGAGTAGGAGTTTCTTTAACACGGTATATTCTATATTAACCATTCTTGACTAGTACTAAACATCTACCATATTACCCGTTTCATTCATAAGATTCAACTCTATTTTTTGCCTAAGTCTTAAAAATTTATTTAATAGATAAGGAAGCCACTCTTTTCGTGTGGCTTCCTTCCTTCTATTTGTCTTTACGGTTTCATGACAAGGTTTGGCTTTTTCTGGAGACTGTGTTCTCCATCAATAAATCGCACTGTGCCACTTTTTGCACGCATTACAATCGTTTGAGTAGTTGCTTTTGACCCTTTGAATTGAACGCCTTTTAATAACTCACCATCTGTCACTCCAGAAGCTGCGAAAATAGCGTCATCTCCACCACAAAAGTCATCCATTGTTAATACTTTGTTGAAGTCAGTAACGCCCATTTCTGCGCAGCGCTTACGTTCTTCTTCATTTGAAGGAATCAGTTTCCCCTGCAGTTCTCCACCTAAACATTTTAAAGCAACAGCAGCTAAAACGCCTTCAGGAGCTCCACCGATACCAAATAAAATATCGACACCAGTATCATCAAAAGCAGTATTCATTGCTGCAGCAACGTCACCGTCAGAGATTAACTTAATTCTTGCTCCAGCGTCGCGTATTTCTTGAATCAGTTCAGCATGACGAGGTCGGTCCAAAACAGTCGCAACCACATCTTCAATGTCTTTACCTTTTGCTTCTGCAACTATTTGCAGATTTTTAAGTGTGGAATTGTTAATATTTACTTTACCAACCGACTCAGGTCCAACAGCAAGCTTATCCATATACATATCAGGCGCATGTAAGAGAGACCCTTTATCAGCAATTGCGATTACCGCTAAAGCATTCCAAGTTCCTTGAGCAACAATATTTGTACCTTCTAATGGATCTACCGCTACATCTACACTAGGTCCAGTTCCGGTTCCAAGTTTCTCGCCGATATACAGCATTGGCGCTTCATCCATTTCACCTTCTCCAATTACGACTGTTCCTTGCATCGGGATTGTATCAAAAACATCGCGCATTGCAGACGTTGCTGCATCATCAGCTTCCTCTTTCTTTCCTCTTCCCATCCAGCGAGCTGAGGACAAAGCAGCAGCTTCTGTTACACGAACTATTTCCATGGTTAAGCTTCTTTCCATGATTGAATTCTCTCCCTTTATTTATGTATTTTACTAAGAAAAACTCGGCATTCGCTTAGTCTTTCATAGCGAATGCTGAAGTTTTACTGTATCGGCATTTTCTCTAGAACTCCAATCCTGACCTATAAACTAGGTCAGGCAGTATATTAGGAATTCTGAAATTGCTCGACTTCATGTTCTGACATTTCTTCACGCCAAACGTTTGCTCCAAGGCTAATCAACTTATCTGTAAGTTTTTCATAACCGCGATCAATGTGTTCAAGACCAGTAATCTCGGTTATCCCATTCGCCATTAATCCTGCAATTACGAGTGACGCTCCTGCCCGTAAATCGGAAGCCTTTACACGCGCTCCTTCGAGTTGGACAGGTCCGGAAACAATTGCTGATCCGCCTTCTACTTTGATAATCGCATTCATTCTTCTCAACTCGTCAATATGCTTCAAACGGGCAGAATAAATGGTATCCGTAACAACACCAGTATTAAGCGCTTTTGTAAGTAATGTGGTAAAAGGCTGTTGCAGATCCGTTGGAAATCCGGGATAAACCAGCGTTTTTATATCAACACTTTTTAGAGGACCGCGTGCCGCAACTAAAAGCTGTTCATCACTTTCCTCGACAGTAACTCCCATTTCCCGCAGCTTTGCTAAAACTGATTCCAGATGCTGCGGAATTACGTTATCAATAATTACTTCACTGCCGGCAGCCGCTGCTGCAATAGCATACGTTCCAGCTTCAATCCGGTCTGGAATTATCGTGTGCGTACAACCGTGAAGTGTATCTACACCTTCGATACGAATTACGTCAGTTCCAACACCTTTAATTCTAGCACCCATATTCGTTAATAGTGTTGCTACATCAATAATTTCAGGTTCTTTTGCAGCATTTTCTATAATGGTTCTTCCTTTTGCCTTAACCGCTGCAAGCATAATATTAATCGTTGCACCGACACTTGAAACATCAAGATATATCCGTGCACCGGTTAACTGTTTCGCTCGAATATAAATTGCGCCTTTTTCATTGGTAACCTCTGCACCAAGCGCTTCAAAACCTTTAATATGCTGGTCAATTGGTCTTGGACCTAAATGACAGCCACCAGGTAAACCAATAACAGCCTGGTTAAACTTCCCAAGCATGGCACCCATGAAATAATAAGATGCTCGCAGTTTTTTCACTTTACCATTTGGTAATGGCATAGAAATCATGTGTTCAGGGTCAATGGTCACATTCTGACCGTCCCAATCGACTTTTCCACCAATTTCTTCAAGTAAGTCTCCAAGGGTGTAAACGTCAGAGATTTCCGGCAACCCCTCAATTGTTACGTTTGAATCAGCTAAAATGGCCGCTGGCAACAATGCAACTGCACTGTTTTTCGCACCACTAACTCGAACTTTACCTTTTAAAAGATTTCCGCCTTCAACTAACATTTTTTGCATTTAGTACCCTCTTTTCGAGGCTGCTCAAAATAATTTGAGCACTCATGTTTGATTTGTTGACCTTAGGTTGTACAATTTTTCCAATTTAATTCTAATTTTTGGTAAATCTATCGGAAGAGAATTCACTTCTCGAACTGTTTAAATGCATTGTAACGCTTATAACAGATCTTGAGATTTATCAAAATATGGATATCGGCCAGAATTTAGCGAATAACCGCCACTAGCCAAATATATCGGCCAATTCACTCGTATATTTCGCGTTCTTCGGTCCCTTGCTTATGAGTCTGCTTCTGATCAGTCGCCTACGCTTTTCTTTTCTGGCTAGCTGCGGCTCCTAGAAGCTGCCGTCATAAGCAATGAACACTACGAACGCTAAAACCATGCGTTCTTCGGTCCCTTGCTTATGCGTCTGCTTCTGATCAGTCGCCTACGCTTTTCTTACTTATTCCAATCTGCTAGGAATTTTTCGATTCCTTGGTCGGTTAATGGATGTTTTACTAGTTGTCCTAGTACTTTATATGGAATGGTTGCGATATGTGCACCATGCAGTGCTGAATCTGTTACATGGAGTGGGTGGCGAATGGATGCTGCAATAATTTCTGTTTTGATACCGTGACGGTCAAAGATACCAGAGATTGTTGCAATAAGCTCCATTCCATCATGACCAATGTCATCTAGACGGCCAAGAAACGGAGAAACATACGATGCTCCTGCACGTGCTGCTAAAAGAGCTTGGTTTGCGTTAAAAATTAACGTTACATTTGTTTTGATGTTCAAGTCGCTGAATGCTTTTACAGCTTTCAGTCCTTCTAATGTCATCGGAACTTTCACTGTAATGTTTGGAGCAATTGCAGCAAGTTCCTTACCTTCTTTAATCATTCCTTCTGCGTCTTCGGCAATTACTTCTGCACTGACAGACCCAGAAACTTCTTCTGTGATTTCCTTTAAACGGTCATGAAAAGAAATATCTTCTTTTGCAACGAGACTCGGGTTCGTAGTAACACCAGCTAAAACTCCAAGCGCGTTTGCTGAACGTATTTCTTCAATATTTGCTGTATCAATAAAAAATTTCATATCAGGTAAAACCTCTCTCTTCTTTATATTTAGTAATTAAGCTTGTTTTGACGAACCAAATTCACGCATTTTACCCATAACTGTTGATTTAATAGCGTCGCGGCCAGGTCCCATATATTTTCTAGGGTCATATTGGTTTGGCTGCTCAGCTAATACTTCACGGATCTTTTTCGCTTGCGCAATCTGACTTTCTGTATTTACATTGATTTTAGCTGAACCAAGGGAAATTGCACGCTTGATATCTTTTGTTGGAATACCAGTTCCGCCATGCAGAACGAGTGGGATATTTGTAAGATTCATTACTTCTTCCATGCGGTCAAAACCAAGATTTGGTTCACCTTTGTATGGACCATGTACAGATCCAAGTGCTGGAGCAAAGCAATCTACATTTGTTTCTTTAACAAGACGTTCGCATTCTGCCGGAATCGCGTAAGCAGCTTCAGCGTCATCTACTATTATATCATCTTCTTGTCCACCAACACGACCAAGCTCTGCTTCTACAGAAACTCCATTGATGTGTGCAAGCTCGACTACTTTTCTTGTAACAGCAATATTATCATCAAGTGGCAAGCTGGAAGCATCGATCATTACAGAGGTGAAACCTGCATGAATTGCCTGTGCACACTTTTCGAAGCTTGAACCGTGGTCAAGGTGAATAGCAACCGGAACTGTTGTCCCATACTCATCCATTAACGCTTTAACCATTGCAACAACAACTTTAAAGCCACCCATATATTTAGCTGCACCTTCAGATACTCCTAAAATCACCGGAGACTTTTCTTCTTCAGCAGCCTGAAGAATTGCTTGTGCATATTCCATATTATTTAAGTTGAATTGTCCAACAGCATATCCTTTTTCTTTGCCCAATTCGAGCATTTCTTTCATTGAAACTAATGGCATGAATATCCTCCTATTAGATGAGTGTTCACCTATTACTATTAATTTAGCTACAGTATAAGAATACCAACTAGCGAATGAAGTCGCAACTATAGGATGTACACAAGCATCTGTGTTACTCCTCTATTATGTCATTCACTATTTTGCATACTTCCATAATATTGAAAGGTTTAGCGAGTATGTGCTTGACAAGCGCGCACGACTCACCCACTTTACTAATTTCTTCAGCTAATCCACTCATCAGAATAGCAGGAATGTTAATGTTTTCCTCTTCCATTCGACGTAAGACTTCCAACCCATCCACAACTGGAAGTTTAAAATCCAGCAAAATCAAAGCAAAACTTCCTGCGTGGATTTCATCAAGGGCTTCTTTTCCCGTACTTGCTGTCGTTATTTGATATCCTTCATTTGTAAAGACTTCATCCAGCAAAAAACGAATCCCAGGCTGATCATCTACTACTAAAATATGTTTTTTCATTGCCTGCATCCTTAACCTTCCTTTACGTGTTTCTTCCCTATTACAATCTTTCTCTCTATTATATAATTTTTCCTGCTTTTTCGCATCCTTCAAATTTCGACAAACCCCCGCATCCAATGAGATGCGGGGATATCGTGTATTACTTATTATTTTTCGGAATCTGTAACTACAGCACCAATAAAACTTTTAAATAGTTCTTGTGGTCTGGTTGGGCGTGACTTAAACTCCGGATGGAACTGACTTGCCACAAACCACGGATGGTCAGCGATTTCGATTGTTTCGATCAATCGGCCGTCAGGACTCGTTCCTGAAAAAATGAATCCTTGATCTTCCATTTGTTCTCTGAATTCATTATTGAATTCAAAACGATGACGGTGACGTTCATACACTAAATCTTCTTCGCCATACGCTTCTTTAGCTTTTGTACCTTCCTGCAGTCTGCAAGGATAGATACCAAGTCTCAAGGTACCACCAAGGTCAGAAATATTTTTCTGTTCTGGCAGTAAATCGATAATCGGATAAGGTGTAGATGGGTCAATTTCAGCAGAATGCGCACCTTCCAGGTTAAGAACATTACGCGCAAATTCAACAGTTGCCAGCTGCATTCCTAAGCAAATGCCAAAGAAAGGCACCTTATTTTCACGTGCATAACGAATCGCTTCTATTTTCCCTTCGATTCCACGATCGCCAAAACCACCTGGTACAATTATTCCGTCAACTCGAGATAATTCATGCTTTATCGTTTCCTTATCAAGTTTTTCTGAGTTTATCCAATGAACAGAAACATCCGCATCATACGGATAACCAGCGTGTTTTAGTGCTTCCACTACAGATAAATACGCGTCAGGTAACTCGACATATTTCCCCACTAAACCAATCGTGATATTTTTCTTCAAATGACGAACCTTGTCTACCAATGCTATCCATTCGTCCATTTCCGCCGGCTGACAGGTTAATCCGAAGTGATCACATGCAATTTGATCGAGCTTTTGTTCCTGTAAAGCAATCGGTACCTGGTACAGAATATCAGCGTCGCGCATTTCAATAACCGCATGCTGATTGATATCACAGAACAGCGCAATTTTTTCTTTCATATCCGTGCTGATTGGTAATTCCGTACGCAAGACAATCGCATCAGGCTGAATTCCCAATGAGCGCAATTCCTTAACACTGTGCTGCGTAGGCTTCGTTTTCATCTCACCTGCTGCTTTGAGGTAAGGAACAAGTGTACAATGGATATACATAACGTGGTCACGACCAATGTCGCTCTTAATCTGACGTATCGCTTCAAGAAATGGCAGGGATTCAATATCTCCCACTGTACCGCCAATTTCTGTAATAACTACATCCGCTTTCGTAGCTTGACCAGCACGATAAACCTGCTCTTTAATTTCATTGGTAATATGTGGAATAACCTGAACCGTACCACCTAAATAATCTCCGCGGCGTTCTTTTTTAATTACGCTTGAGTAAACTTTTCCTGTGGTAATATTGCTGTATTTATTTAAATTAATGTCGATGAAACGCTCATAATGACCAAGGTCCAAGTCCGTTTCAGCACCATCTTCCGTTACAAATACCTCACCATGCTGATAAGGACTCATTGTTCCAGGATCAACGTTGATGTACGGATCGAATTTTTGAATAGTTACCTTTAGTCCACGATTTTTTAATAACCGGCCTAAAGAGGCAGCAGTAATCCCTTTACCTAGTGACGATACCACACCGCCTGTTACGAAAATATATTTAGTCACGTTGCATCCCTCTTTCTAATTTTCCTTATCATTTGATGAATCTATAAAAATTATTGCTATAAATCAAGAAAAGCGTAGGCGTCTGGTCAGCTGCGTACAAATAGATAGAACTGGGAATCGTACGCCGATCTATGCGTACGGTTCATCAGAGCTATCTATTTGCTAGCAGCTAGACGCCGAAGCTAGACATAACTCGGCTTATCGCCAAGCCTTAATGGCGAAAGCCTTAGTTGCACTTATGCAGTAAGAAAGGATTTATACTTTCTTGCCTGCTAAAATAAGAAAAGCGCTCCCCCAACTGTTACAAGGGGAACGCTTATTATAAATAAATTTCAAGAGCCCAATAAAAATTGTAGCATAAGGGCGAAAAAAGTCAAGCCTGCTTTCGGCTATTTTTTCTTCTTCTTTTTCATATCTTCTTCGTCATCATCTTCATCGTCATCTTCGTCATCTTCGTCATCTTCATCATCATCGTAGTCGTCTAAATCATCATCATCAAAATCATCGTCGTCATCATCGTCCAGATCATCAGCTAATTCTTCGATATCATCATCAACAATGTCCAACTCTTCTTCTTCCTCTTCTTCATAAGCAGCTTTTTTCTTCTTGACGGCTTTTTTCTTTTTAACAACCGCTTTCTTTTTCTTCTTCTTAGGAGCCGCTGTTGTAACCTCTTCATCACGCTGGTCAACTGGGTACCAAGTCTTTAAGCCCCACATATTAGAACCTGTTGTCATAAAGCGGCCATCAATATTTAAATCTGTATAGAATTGTGTAATGTTCGTTTCTTTTTCAGCTTCGGTAAATCCCTTTAGATCTGCAATTTTTTTGAAAACATCTCGAAAGTCCATTGCCTTCTTTTTATCAAGTAAAATCAAGTTAGCTAGTTCTATCATGGACATTTTTGAGATTTCTTCTTGGCTGTGTTTTTTCAAGCTCAAGATATAGCACTCCCTTTATATGTAAAATTATTAGTTAAAATTTCCTTTACGTCAATTACCATACCATACATTATAAACAAATCTATATCAATTATGCTAGAGATACAAATAAAAAAGTTGAGAAAACACTTGTTTTCTCAACTTTTCGTTTGTTAGTCAATAGATTTTGCTAGATTAATTTAACGTTGTCACCTAAAAAGAGTTGCGCTGTTTTTGCATGGACTAGCATAGATAGCGTTTTTTGAGTATATCGGCCAAGTCGAGGCTGAACAGTCGCCTCCGCTTTTCTTGGCTAGCTGCGGCTCCTAGAAGCTTCCGCCTTTCTACCTGTCTAACTTCGGTGCCCATTGCCTAGTGTCCTTCAGGCACCTCCTTACGATAAGTCAACATCGAATCGCTTACGCTCTTCGTGTTTCCTTTATCTCATACGTTGCCTTCCAGGACATACGGCAATAACCGGGCACCTACGTTTTTCTAACTACATATTCCTTCTATACTGTCCGCCTACTTGGTAGAGGGCGTTGGTGATTTGGCCTAGGGTTGCTACTTTTACTGTTTCCATTAATTCAACGAAGATGTTTCCGTCGTTTGCTGCGACTTCTTTAAGTTTAGTAAGTGCTGCTTCGGTATGGGCTTCATTTTCTTTTTGGAAGCTGTGCACTTCTTTAATTTGGTGTTCTTTTTCTTCTTTAGATGCACGAGCGATCTCCATTGAGTTAATTTCATCTTCTGTAGGTGGGGTTGGGTTCAGGTACGTGTTTACTCCAACAATTGGAAGTTCGCCTGAATGTTTTTTACCTTCATAGTAAAGCGATTCTTCCTGGATTTTACCACGCTGATACTGACGTTCCATTGCGCCAAGCACGCCACCGCGATCATTCATTTTTTCAAATTCCTGCAGTACCGCTTCTTCCACAAGGTCGGTTAATTCGTCGACAATAAATGAACCTTGCAGGGAATTCTCGTTCTTCGTCAATCCGAATTCTTTGTTAATAATCATTTGAATTGCCATTGCGCGACGTACTGATTCTTCTGTCGGCGTTGTAATTGCTTCATCATATGAATTGGTGTGCAGCGAATTACAGTTATCCTGAATTGCCAGTAACGCTTGCAGGGAAGTACGAATATCGTTAAAATCGATTTCCTGCGCGTGCAGCGATCGTCCGGATGTTTGAATATGATACTTCAGCTTTTGGCTGCGTTCATTTGCTCCGTACTTGTCACGCATAGTTATCGCCCAAATTCGGCGTGCAACACGGCCAATTACTGTATATTCCGGGTCAAGACCATTTGAGAAGAAGAATGATAAGTTTGGTGCGAATTTGTTAATATCCATTCCTCTGCTTAAATAATATTCTACATACGTAAACCCATTGGCTAAAGTGAACGCAAGTTGTGTTATTGGGTTTGCTCCAGCTTCGGCAATATGATAGCCGGAAATCGATACAGAATAGTAGTTGCGTACTTCTTTATCGATGAAATACTGCTGAATATCACCCATCATCCGCAATGCGAACTCTGTAGAGAAGATACACGTGTTTTGTCCTTGATCCTCTTTTAAAATATCCGCTTGTACCGTCCCGCGAACTACTGCTAAAGTTTCATCTTTTATTTTTGCATATTCTTCCTGACTTGGCTGACGATTATTTTCATTCGTAAATTTATCAACCTGCTGATCGATAGCAGTATTGAAAAACATAGCTAGAATAATTGGTGCTGGACCATTGATTGTCATTGACACAGAGGTCATTGGATTCGTTAAATCAAAGCCATTATACAGCTTTTTCATATCATTCAGCGTACAAATGCTCACACCACTTTCGCCAACTTTTCCATAAATATCCGGACGTGGCGCTGGATCTTCTCCATAAAGTGTTACAGAGTCAAATGCCGTTGAAAGGCGCTTCGCATCACCGTCTTTTGCAAGATAATGAAAACGACGGTTAGTACGTTCAGGAGTTCCTTCGCCAGCAAACTGACGCGTCGGATCTTCCCCTTTACGTTTGAACGGAAATACACCTGCTGTGAACGGAAAATATCCTGGAACGTTTTCCTTCATCAGCCATGTGAGACGCTCGCCCCAATCTTTAAATCGTGGGAACGCAACTTTTGGAATCTTTATCCCGGAAAGTGACTCAGTCGAAATATCCATTTCGATTTCTTTATCACGGATTGAAAACTTCATTTTATCCTGTGAATAGCTTTCCTTTGTTTCATCCCACTTAGCCAGCATTTTTTTAGCTTCAGGATCAAGTTTTTCTTCAAAGCTTTCGATTTTTTCATCAATCGTTTGAACAATTTCCTCATCGTCCAGAGTCTCTTTCACGCCGTGAAGCTGGTACAATTTACGCGCAATTTCACTTTGTTTTTCAGTTGTTTCATGATAATTACGGACATGTGTCCCAATCTCACGTAAGTAATGACGACGTTCGTTTGTAATAATCATGTTTTGTTTTTCCGCAATAATATTACGGTCAAAGTTGATCGTATCGCTCCAGTCGTACTTTTCATTTAATTTATCAATTAGCGATGCAAAGAGGGCATTCGTTCCTGCATCATTGAACTGACTAGCGATTGTTCCGAAAACAGGAAATTTCGTCTGGTCCTGGTGGAACAGCATATGGCTGCGTTCATATTGTTTGCGAACCTGATTCAATGCATCTTCTGATCCCTTTTGCTCGAATTTATTGATAACGATAAAGTCAGCAAAATCAATCATATCGATTTTTTCAAGCTGTGATGGCGCTCCAAATTCTGCTGTCATCACGTACATAGATAAATCGGTTATTTCTGTGATAGCTGCATCCCCTTGCCCGATTCCACTTGTTTCCACAATGATGAAATCATAGCCAGAAGCGCGTACCACGTCGATTACGTCCTGAATCGCTTTGGAAAGCTCACTTCTTGAGTCACGAGTTGCAAGTGAACGCATAAACACACGGTCTGTAAAAATGGCATTCATGCGAATACGGTCACCTAACAGCGCCCCGCCTGTTTTCTTTTTCGTCGGGTCAATTGAAATAACCGCAATTTTCTTATCTGGAATTTCGTTAATGTAACGGCGAATAAGTTCATCTGTTAATGAACTTTTACCAGCACCACCTGTACCCGTAATACCCAGTACCGGTGTGTTTTTCGTTGATTTCTTCTGAAGGGACTGCAGCACATTTTGTTTGTCAGTCTCTGCAACTTCGTCATTTTCCATGTAAGTTATATAGCGCGCCATTGCCTGACGATCACCTTTAATTAATTTATCCTGGTCCTTCTCCACATCGATTGGCGGGATAAAATCACACTGCTCAATCATGCGGTTAATCATACCTTGGAGTCCGTATTTCCGTCCGTCTTCCGGGGAAAATATCCAGGAAACGCCGTATTCGTGAAGTTCTTTTATTTCACGCGGAATTATTACGCCTCCGCCACCACCATAGACATGAATATGGTCAGCGCCAAGCTCTCTTAACAAATCGACCATGTATGTGAAGTATTCCACGTGACCACCTTGGTAAGATGATATGGCAATACCTTGTGCATCTTCCTGAATTGCTGCATGTACGACTTCTTCTACTGATCGGTTATGTCCTAAATGAATAACCTCGGCACCGCTTGCCTGTAATATTCTGCGCATGATGTTTATCGATGCATCATGGCCATCAAACAAACTTGATGCTGTGACAAATCGAACAGGATTTGTTGGTTTATACACTTGTACTTGTTCCATCATCAAGCCTCCCATTTATTTTTTCTGTTGTTTTATTAAAAATTGTTGTTATTGTACTGAACCACGTGGATCTATCGTTGCATCTATAAATATAACTCCGCTTTCCGCGTGCAAGTGCTGATCCTTGGACTAGTGTCGCGGTTGAAAAAGTGATAGATCATTACTATTTGATTTTTCACCTTTACTTAGCATCTTCGAATATACGAGACTCCTGCGGGACAGCACGAGTCTGAAGGCCCCGCAGATTTAGAGGATGGCCGACTAAAAACCGTCCTTTGCGGACAACGTCGGCATACCCCTTGCCGGGGCAAGGAGACTGAAGCCGTGCCCTAAGGTGCGCGAAGTAGATTCGACGATGCGATCGTAGATTCACATAATTTACATCGGTTGTTTGTTTTTTATATCCATACCTAGCAAAAGATAGTGAATTTGGCGGTCGACGTATTCATCCAATGTGAATTCTTTTTGAAGCATCCATCTTCTGAATCCCCACATTTGACCTTGGATAAAAATGTTATTTGCAAGCAGTCTGGCATCTTTTTCCTGAACCGTTTTAGGTAGGCAGGTTACAATAACTCTCTCCAGCATTCCAACCATGTCTCGTTCTTTTTGCAGGACATACTCTTTCGTATCTTTTTCAAGCGATTTAACTTCCTGGTACATGATGACAACTTCTTCCTGCATTTCGTCCATGAGTTGAAAATAGGACTTTACAACTTTGATAAAGCTGTCTATGGATGGGTCTTCAATGTCAATCGTTGCATCCAGGCGCTCTCTAACTTGAAGATAGATAGAATCACATACTAGAAATAGTACATCTTCTTTGGTACGAATGTATTCATATAGTGTCCCAATACTAAAGCCCGATTCCTTTGCGATTTCTCTTGTGGTGGTCCGGTGGAAACCTTTTTCTTTAAAGAGTGTTATGGCACCTTTAATCATTTGGTTTCGCCTTTTTTCAATTAGGTTCTGATCTTTTACAGAAGAAAGGATTTGTTTCTGGGTCATTTAATTTGCCCCTTCCTTTTTCCATTTTTGATACCAGTCCATTGCTTTCTGATATGGATCGCTATCTGCATGAATTGGCGAAAATTCTTCATTTGAATCGATATAATCTTTTATATCACGCCATATTTCTTCCCGGACCAGCTCATAAACCTCAAGTTTTTGCTGATCGGTACGCCTTTTCTTGCCTTCATTTGTTGAATATAAATAATCATGATGATCATTCATTTTTTCCCATAGTTTGTCGATACCTTTGTTCTCGGTACTGATTGTTTTTATAATAGCGGTCTGATGATCATGTGTAGCGGTGCTCATTACTAATTCCTTCAGCAGCGCTTTCAGTTTCCCATAACCAGGCAGGTCACCTTTGTTTATCACAAATAAATCGGCAATTTCCATGATGCCCGCCTTGAATATCTGCAGAACGTCGCCACTGTTCGGCGTTAATACCAGTGCTGTTGTGTCGACCACTTTCATAATATCAAGTTCAGATTGGCCAACCCCAACGGTCTCAACGATAACAACACCAAATCCATAGGCATCACAAATTCGAAGTGCATCTTTCGTCGAACGCGCAAGACCTCCAAGACTGCCTCGTGTGGCCATACTCCGAATATAAACACCGTCGTCCGTGAAATGCTCGTTCATTCGTACGCGATCCCCAAGCAATGCACCACCAGAGAACGGACTGGTTGGGTCGACTGCAATTACAGCGACCGTTTTACCTTCAGCACGAATATGGGTAATCAATCGGTTCACAAGAGAACTTTTACCTGCTCCGGGCGAACCGGTGATGCCAATATGACGCGCTTTTTTTTCCATCGAAAACACATCACGTAGGAGTGATAGTTTTTCAGGATGATCATTTTCAACCAAGGTAATGGCTTTGGCTAATGCGCGTATCTCCTGCCTTTTCATCCGTTCTACTAGTTCATGCATGAAGTACATCCTTTCTTACTTCGTCGAGCAAAGACATAATTAAGCTTTCGTCAGCATTCTTCCGATAACAAGTCGTTGAATTTCGTTTGTTCCTTCATAAATCTGAGTGATTTTAGCGTCACGCATGTAACGTTCTACCGGGTAGTCTTTTGTATAGCCGTAGCCACCAAATACTTGAACCGCTTCGACAGTAATGCGCATCGCTGCATCTCCAGCGAACAACTTGGACATCGCGGACTGCTTGCCGTATGGTAATCGTTTTGACTCAAGCCATGCTGCCTGATACGTAAGCAAACGAGCTGCTTCAATATCTGTTGCCATATCCGCTAATTTAAAGGAAATTCCCTGATTATGTGCAATTGGCTTACCAAACTGCTCGCGCTCTTTTGCATAATCAACAGAGGCATCCAGTGCACCTTGAGCGATTCCGAGTGCTTGGGCAGCAATCCCGTTTCGTCCACCGTCAAGCGTTGACATTGCGATCTTGAACCCTTCACCTTCAGCACCAAGCATGTTTTCTTTTGGTACGCGGCAGTTTTCAAAAATTAATTCAGTTGTAGGGGATGAACGGATTCCTAATTTCTTTTCTTTTTTACCAAAAGTAAATCCTTCTGTTCCTTTTTCAACAATAAATGCACTGATTCCCTTATGGTTTGCAGCTGCATCTGTTTTTGCGAAAACTAAATAGATATCTCCGACTCCTCCGTTTGTAATCCAAACTTTACTGCCGTTCAGGATATAATCGTCGCCATCTTTTTTAGCAGAAGTTCGCATTGATGCCACATCACTACCAGCTCCTGGCTCTGATAACGCGTATGCTCCAAGCGCTTCACCAGTTGCTAAGCGTGTAAGGAAATTCTTCTTTTGTTCTTCATTTCCGTACGTGAATATCGGCCAGCTGCATAATGAAATGTGTGCAGAAAGTGTTACACCTGTTGATGCACATAGGCGTGAAAGCTCTTCGACTGCAATTACATAGCTTACATAGTCAGATCCGATGCCGCCATACTCTTCCGGCCATGGGATTCCAGTTAGTCCAAGTTCAGCCATTTTGTCAAAAATCTCGCGGTCAAAGCGTTCCTCTTCATCACGCTCTGCTGCAGTTGGTTCTACTTCTTTTTTTGTAAAGTCCCGAACCATTTTACGAAGCATTTCCTGTTCGTCAGTTAGTTGAAAATTCATAATGGTGTTGCCTCCCTAATCTTTTAATAAATTTTTTGCGATAACAATGTGTTGAATTTCACTTGTTCCCTCATAAATTTCGGTAATCTTCGCATCACGGAAGAACCGCTCCGCTGGATAATCTTCTGTATACCCGTACCCACCATACACTTGAACTGCTTCAATTGAGGCAGTTCGTGCTGTTTTGGATGCAAATAGTTTAGCCATCGATGCTTCCTTATTACATGGCAGCTTCGCTTGAACCATTGCTGCAGCCTGATAGACAAGCAGCTTTGACGCTTCTACGTCTGTTGCCATATCAGCAAGTTTAAATGAAATTCCCTGATTGTGCGCAATTGGCTTGCCAAATTGCTCGCGTTCTTTTGCGTACTTAACAGCATGCTCCATCGCAGCTTCCCCGATTCCTAAGGCTTGCGCTGCAATACCTATTCTACCAAAGTTTAAATTAGCCATGGCAATTTTAAATCCTTCTCCTTCATTTCCGAGAAGCTGTTCTTTTGGAACAACACATTGGTCAAAGTTTAGCTCGACCGTTTTCGTACCATGAAGTCCCATTTTCTTTTCTGTTTTTCCAATTGAAAGACCAGGTGTATCTTTTTCTAAAATAAATGCGCTGACACCTTTTGATCCTTTTTCGTCGCTGGTTCGTGCAAATGTGATATATGTATCTGCCACACCACCATTTGTTATAAACATTTTAGAGCCGTTCAGGATGTAATTATCTCCGTCTTTTTTAGCTCGAGTCTTCAGGCTTCCTGCGTCAGACCCTGCACTTGATTCCGTCAATGCAAATGCACCTAAATACTCACCGGTTGCAAGCTTCGGTAAATATTTCTGTTTTTGCTCCTCTGTACCAAAATACAAAATCGGATTCGTACCGACTGACGTATGGACAGATAAAATAACGCCAAGTGCTGCGCTTACTTTTGATAGTTCATGAATAGCTATAATATAAGAAGTGAAATCCATTCCACTCCCGCCATACTCTTCCGAAATCGGAATTCCCATCAAGCCAAGCTCGCCCATTTTTTGAATCAATTCCTTAGGGTGGCGATCCTCTTGTTCCATCCGTTCCACTTCTTTTGCTACTTCCTTTTGCGCAAAATCACGGACCATCTTACGCATCATTTCCTGTTCCTCTGTAAAGTGTATATTCATGAAAGCACCTCCTTGTTTATCTTGTTGTGTGTTGTATTTGCGTTGTAAACATTAATCCTAGCCACTAAAAAATGGTGGATATTAAATTTCAACTTTTCACTTTAACTTAGCATCTCGAATATACGAAGACTCCTGCGGGAACAGCACGAGCTGAAGGCCCCGCAGTTTAAATGAGGAAGGCAAACTAAACCCGTCCTTTGCGGACAACGTTTGCATACCCCTTGTCGGGGCAAGGAGACTGAAGCCGTGCCCGCGGAAAGCGAAGTATATTCGAAGACGCGATCATAGATCCACTTATTCCATATTTCAAGTGGCTCCAAATTCATCAAACATTAGTCGTACTGATAAAAACCACGACCGCTTTTCTTGCCAAGCCATCCAGCTTTCACGTACTTACGCAATAACGGACATGGACGATATTTACTGTCGCCAAACCCTTCATGCAGCACTTCCATAATATACAGACACGTATCAAGCCCGATAAAGTCAGCCAACGTAAGTGGCCCCATTGGATGATTCATGCCAAGCTTCATCACTGTGTCGACATCCTCAACGGATGAAACACCTTCGTATACGGTATAGATCGCTTCATTGATCATCGGCATTAAAATTCGGTTAGCCACAAAGCCTGGGAAATCTTCCACTTCAACTGGTACTTTGCTGAGCTCTTTTGTCATTTTTTCAATGGCCTGGTATGTTTCATCACTCGTTTGCAAACCACGGATGATTTCAACCAGTTTCATAACAGGTACCGGATTCATAAAATGCATTCCTATAACCTGATCTGGACGATTTGTCACTGCAGCAATCTGTGTAATCGGAAGTGACGATGTGTTTGAAGCTAAAATAGCGTGCTTTGGCGTAATCTTGTCCAGCTGGCCAAATACCTTTTCTTTCACATCCATATTTTCAACTACCGCTTCAATAACCAGGTCACAATCTTTCGCATCCTCTAATTCGGATGAAGCAGCTAAACGTCCCAATGTATCTGTTTTATCTGATTCACTGATTCGTTCTTTTTCAACAGCGCGCCCTAGTAGCTTTTCGATACGCTGCATACCTTTTTCAAGTGCTTCTTTATTCATGTCATTAAGCAATACGTCAAACCCGGCCTGTGCACAGACTTGTGCAATACCGCTACCCATTTGACCGGCGCCAATAACCATAACTTTTTTAATTCCCATTATGTCTGCCTCCTTTGTTCATTCCTATCGATCGACTTTCTGCTGTTTCCGATCCATATTCCAACTTTACCGATCGTGCCTCGCATCTAACCGAGCGACATCCGTGTATTTCCGATCGAGCTTTACATCTAACCGATCGGAATCGTTCTCCTACCGATCGAAAACCTTATTCATCCGATCGGCATGAAGCACATTTCCCTACGCTTCTCGTGGAACTTCAACAAGTATTGCGTCCCCTTGTCCACCGCCACTGCAAATTGCTGCAACGCCAAGTCCACCGCCACGACGTTTTAATTCATGGATTAATGTCAAAATAATGCGGGCACCACTTGCTCCGATTGGATGTCCAAGCGCTACTGCGCCACCGTTAACATTAACTTTTTCTGGGTCAATACCAGCAATTTTTCCACTTGCCAATGAAACGACCGCAAACGCTTCGTTAATCTCATATAAATCAATATCATCTTTAGAATGCCCTGTTTTTTCAAGAAGCTTATTAATTACAAGTCCAGGTGTTTCAGGGAAATCTTTAGCTTCAACAGCAACCTCTGCATGACCAAGTACCGTAGCCATCGGTGTTTTGCCTAATTGTTCTGCTTTTTCGTCAGACATAACAACAAATGCCGCAGCACCGTCATTGATTCCAGGTGCGTTACCAGCAGTAATCGTACCGTCTGAACCAAATGCCGGACGTAATTTCGCCAAGCGCTCAAGCGTCGTATCCTTGCGTGGTGCTTCATCTGTATCTACTACTAGGGGATCTCCTTTTCGCTGTGGAACTTCAAGTGACACGATTTCTTCAGCAAACTTCCCGTCCTCAATTGCTTTAACGGCGCGCTGATGAGAGCGGTATGACCACTCATCCTGCTGCTCGCGTGTTACCTCATGTTTTCCAGCTGTACCATTCCCGTAGCTTCCCATATGAACGTTATTAAACGAACAGGTTAATCCATCATGAATCATCATATCTTTTACTGATTTATCTCCCATACGATTGCCCCAGCGAGCATCCGGCAGGAAATATGGCGCATTGCTCATGCTTTCCATTCCACCAGCAACAATTACGCTCTCATCGCCAAGGCGAATCAATTGGTCAGCAAGTGTTACACTGCGTAAGCCTGATGCACAGACTTTATTAATTGTTTCCGTTTTAACTGTCCACGGAATTCCCGCTTCTCTTGCAGCCTGGCGTGAAGGTATTTGACCCTGACCGCCCTGCAGTACTGTTCCCATAATTACTTCGTCGATTTCAGATTCATCAAGTCCAGCACGATCAAGTGCTTCACGGATTGCTTTTCCACCTAGTTGTGATGCTGTAAAAGGCTTTAATGCTCCTCCGAATTTCCCGAATGGTGTACGTGCTCCAGATACGATTACTGTTTTTGCCATAAATGAACATCCCTTTCTCCATTTAATCTATTTATTTGTTGATAACGCTTTCTTTTCCGTTAAAAAATAATACTATTTGATTGAACGCTCGCTCAATCCAATCGCCATAAAAGTGAGAGGCAGACATTCTACCCCTCATTTATTTTAAGCGCTTTTGACATCCGCTTCAGCAAATACCGACAATGCTAGGATTTCTGCAACGTCCAGTGTGCTAATATCTTCTTCGACATCTTTTGCTTTTGTTCCATCACTGATCATCGTTAAGCAATACGGACAGGCGGTCGAAATCATCGTTGGTTCAACTTCCATTGCCTGTTCTGTTCGAGCAACATTAATGCGGTTTCCAGTTGTTTCTTCAGACCACATTAAACCGCCACCTGCGCCACAGCACATGCCGTTCTCGCGATTTCGATCCATTTCCACAAGCTCAAGTCCAGGTATGGATGTGAGGATTTCCCTTGGAGGATCGTATACACCGTTATAGCGTCCAAGATAACAAGAATCGTGGTACGTTAATTTCTCATTTATTTCACCTTTTGGCGTCAGTTTTCCATTCATAACAAGATCATAAAGCATTTGGGTATGGTGATAAACTTCTGCTTCATAGCCAAAGTCCGGGTATTCATTTTTGAAAATATTATAAGCGTGCGGATCGATGGTAACGATTTTGCTCACGCCATTCTTTTCAAATTCTTTAATGTTTTTCTCAGCAATCTCCTGGAACAAAAATTCATTTCCAATTCGACGCGCTGTATCCCCGGAGTTCGCTTCTTTGTTACCCATAATTGCAAAACTAATGCCTGCCTGGTTCATCAATTTAGCAAATGCCAGCGCAATTTTTTGACTGCGGCTGTCATAGGCACCCATTGAGCTTACCCAGAATAAATATTCGAATTCCTTTTCTTCTTTTTTCAGTTCTTTTACAGTAGGAATATAGGCAGTTTCGTCCATGTCGCGCCATTTGATGCGATCTTTTTTCGATAAGCCCCATGGATTACCCTGACGTTCAATATTCATTACTGCACGCTGCTGATCCTGATTCATTTTACCTTCCGTCATGACCAGGTAACGACGCATATCAATAATTGTCCCAACATGTTCATTCATAACAGGACATGCTTCTTCACAGTTTCGACAAGTCGTACAGCCTGCAAGCTCTTCTTCTGTTATAACATCACCGATTAAGCTAACGTCAGCAAAACTGTTTTCAGCTGCCTGTTCATTGCCGTGCTGATTCATGTTTGCCAGTTCGTTACCAGCTGTACCCGCAAATGCATACGACGGTACCCAAGGAGATTTACCAGTGATTGCTGCACCCTTGGCGGTTAAATGGTCACGAACTTTGACCATAATATCCATTGGGGATAGCATTTTACCAGTGCCAGAGGCAGGACAGACGTCCGTACAGCGACCACATTCCACACATGCGTAAAAGTCGATCATTTGAAACTGCTCAAAGTCCTCAACTTTACCTACACCAAAAGAAATCTCATCTTCATCTTCTTCAGCGTCTTCATCAATATCAAAATCAAGTTTCTTCAGCTTACCAGGTACACGTTTACTTAAAAATACGTTAACTGGAGCAGCAAGTAAATGCGCATGCTTTGATTGTGGAACATACACGAGGAACGTCAAAATTGTCACCGTATGTATCCACCAAGCTATATAAAACAAAACCATTGCTGCCATCGGACTTAACCAGCCAAATGCCAATGCAACTACACTGGCTATCGGTTCTGTCCAGGTAGCTTCGTGTCCATGCCAGATCATAGCAAAACCATTTCCAAACAGCACAGAAATCATTAATGTACCGATGAAGATCAGTACCAGACCGGCTTTAAATCCACGCTTCAGGCGAACAATTTTTTCAATATATCTGCGATAGAAAGCCCAGATAACAGCTACTAAAATCGTTAAAGTTACGATTTCCTGGAAAAAAGTAAAGGCCGGATAAAACACTCCGAATGGCAAATGATTACCAGGCGCCAAACCTTTTACAAACATATCAAGCGCACCAAATTGCACCAGCAGGAAGCCATAGAACATCATGACGTGAATCGTTCCAGACTTTTTATCTTTTAACAGTTTGGACTGACCAAAAACAATTTTACCAACCCTTCGAAAACGTTCTTTAAAATCTCGGTCAAATTCCGATTTTTTTCCAAGCTTTATATAAGCGATTCGAGTAGCAACTACTCTAGCGAATAAATACAAGCCATAGATGACAATTGCTATGAAAGCAAGCGTATTAATAAGTAAAAATGTATCCACTATTCGCTCCCCCTTTTGTGTAAGTATACTAAAAAATGATAGCGATTTCATTTTTTAGCAGTTTATGCCTGTTTTTCGTACTATAATTCTTATATTAAAGATGAATGATCATTCAGTCAATACAATTTTGCTTAAACATGCTTTTTGTTATCTATTGTCGTACGTTTGGAGAAATTTGAGGGATCATTCTAAGTTTGAGGAATAGTTTTATCCGCCATTTCAGTGTGATTTCAGCCAGGTTTACTGGATATCGGCCACGATTAACAATTTAACAGCCACGTTCAAAATATAACGATCACATTTCGGCAAATAACGGCCATGTTTCTCGTTATGTCGGCCATTCTGGAATTATATCGCCCGCGATGTGTTTTCAACTACTTCCACTAAATATAAAATCCCAGCACTGGATGCTGGGATTAATTTATGTGGCTATTAACCGCCACTTCTGTTTTTCTTGTGTAGATACTGCGAAGTGACAGCAACGAAATTTCCGCTGCTGTCAGTCGCTTTCCGCGGGCACGGCTTCAGCTTCCTCGGATAAGCAAAGGCCGCTTTCCTGCGGGATCTTCAGCTCGCGCTGTTCCCGCTGGAGTCGACTGCCATCCGCTCCAATCTCTAGACATATTAAAGCTAAATTTACCTTGCATTTTATATCATACGGCTATAAATGACCGCTTCCGCGCGCAAAGATCTTCCACACTGCACCGCTCTGCTTATGCTTTTCGGGTCTGACCAAGCCGCCTCCGCTTTTCTGTCTACATTTTTTCAGGTGCTTTTACGCCGATTAATGCAAGTGCGTTGGCTAATGTTGTTTTTACTGCTTCCATTAACGCTAGTCTTGCTTTTGTTAGTTCTTCATCGTCGCTGAATACTTTTTCAGCGTTGTAAAAGCTGTGCAATAGTGTTGCTAAATCAAATACATACTGCGTTACTTTGTGCGGTGTGCGTTTGACCGCTGCATCTGCAACAGTCTGCGGGAATTCACCCAGCTTTTTCAATAGGTCTGTTTCTTTTTCGGCAGTTAGAAGTGCAGCGTAGTATTCACTGTGTGATGCAAAGCCTTTTTCTTCTGCCGATTTAAGTATCGTGCTAATTCGTGCATGTGCGTATTGTACATAATACACCGGGTTGTCATTTGATTCTGAGCGAGCGAGGTCCATGTCGAAATCGAGCTGAGAATCGTTCGAACGTGTAACAAAGAAGTATCGTACTGCGTCCACTCCTACTTCTTCCATTAATTCACGAAGTGCGACAGCTTTTCCTGTGCGCTTACTCATTTTGACTTTTTCACCGTTTTCAAACAGGCTTACCATTTGAATTGTTTTCACTTCAAAATTTTCTTTTTCGTAGCCAAGTGCCTGGATTGCAGCACGCATACGAGGAATATAACCATGATGGTCTGCTCCCCATACATTGATAATTTTGTCATACCCACGGTTGAATTTGTCTTTATGATACGCGACATCTGGTGTCATATACGTATAGCTTCCGTCTTGCTTAATTAAAACACGGTCCTTATCGTCGCCAAAATCGGTTGAGCGGAACCATGTTGCACCATCTTTTTCGTATATATAATTATTTTCTTTTAGCGTCTCCAAAGCTTTTGTTACTTTGTTATCTGTATACAAAGAGGTTTCCGAAAACCAATTATTAAATTCCACTCTGAAATCTGCAAGGTCTTCTTTAATTTTACCAATTTCATATTCCAGGCCATACTTTTTGAAATAGTCCAGACGCTCTTCGCGTTCCGTTTCTGCCCATTTGTCCCCTGCTTCAGCAGCCAGTTTTTTGCCGATTTCAATAATATCCGCTCCATGATAGCCACCCTCTGGCATATCAACCTCTTTACCAAGAGCCTGCAGGTAACGTGCTTCAATTGAAAGAGCAAGGTTGTAGATCTGATTCCCGGCGTCGTTTATATAATATTCACGATCTACCTTGAATCCTGACGCATCAAAAATATTGCATAAGACATCTCCAAAAGCTGCTCCACGAGCGTGACCAAGGTGCAAATCACCAGTTGGATTAACAGAAACAAATTCTACCTGGATTTTTTCACCATGACCTGTATTCGTTTTACCATAATCTTTTCCAGCGTCTAAAATTGTAGATACCAGGTCTCCCAGATAATCATTTTTCATGAAAAAGTTAATAAATCCCGGTCCGGCGATTTCAACTTTTTCAATAGATGCTTTAGTTTGATCAAGCGATGCAACGATATCTTCCGCTATTTGACGAGGTGCCTTTTTTGCAATCTTGGTTAGCTGCATAGCAATGTTGGATGCGAAATCACCATGCGCCTTATCTTTTGGCTTTTCCAAAATGATGGATGGCAATTCACTTTCACTCGCAAGGTTGGCTTTTAAAACAGATGCTGCGATTTCTTCTTTTAACAGTTCTTCCGTTTGTGCTAGTATATTCAATCGTAATCCTCCTCTATTCGTAAAGTCAGTTGGTGTTCCCGTACGTCCTGTCCGTTTAATTTCACGGTAAATGTGATGGATAATTCTCCGGTTCTCTGATCATCTGGTGCATGATAATCAAGGTTATGTGTGTATGTTTCCATATGTATGTTCACGTCCGGATGCTTAAATACATTCTCCGTTGTCTGCTTAACACGAAATTGCTGGTGCATGTTTATGTCACCGGTTCGTTTAACACTCACTTTATCCTGCTGAATCGTGATCAAGTTTTTTATGAAAAGATTTTCATCATTTTTTTCCTCGAATGTTAACACATCCATGTTGTCACGCCGATAAAAATTCCCAGTAAAGTGAGTAGTTGATTTCTCAGTCTGCCCATCATCATTTATTTCCATTTGAAGGGACCCTGATATAGGTCGGTGCTGCAGTTTCATTTTAATCGCCTCTCAATAAAATTCGGTATAATTTACTATTATACCGAAAAGGAAGGACTGATATCAATCTATACGGGACACAGGGACGGTTCGAGGCCAATGAAAAAGTAAGTGTAATATGAAATAAGGCGGATCAATCGTCGCATCTTCGAATATACTTCGCTTTCCGTGGGCACGGCTTCAGTCTACTCGGATAAGCAAACACCGCTTTCCTGCGGGGCCTTCCGCTCGCGCTGTTCCCACTGGAGTCTCGTAAATTCGAAGATGCTAAGTTGATGTGAAATATTAAATTTTTACAATCCACCACTTTTTCAGCAGCCCCGGACGGTTCTGTTGTCCCACTGCGTTATTTTACCCAGCCGAGTAACATTTCACGTACGAATTTACTTGCTGCGATAGCTGTTTGGTCGGATGGATCGTATGCTGGTGCAACTTCGACAAGGTCAGCGCCAACCACTTCAATATCCGAATCCGAGATTAACTGGATAGCTTCCAGTAATTCACTTGAGGAAATTCCGCCTGCTTCAGCAGTACCGGTACCAGGTGCAAATGCCGGGTCCAGCACATCAATATCGATTGTGACGTACACCTTGCGTCCACTCAGAGTCGGCAGGATTTTTCGCAGTGGTTCAGCGACATGAAACTTGCTCATGTGCATGCCGCTCTCTTTGGCAAATTGAAATTCCTCGCGCATACCAGAACGGATTCCAAATGAAAACACATTTTCAGCGCCAATCAATTCGCAAACTTTCCGGACTGGTGTGGAATGGGAAAGTACTTCTCCTTCGTATTCCAGCCGCAAATCTGCGTGTGCATCAATATGAATGAACGCCATGTCCGGATGTTGACGGTGCATCGCCTTGATGACCGGCCATGTAACCAAATGCTCGCCGCCAAGTCCGAGTGGGAACTTTCCATGACTTAACAATTGATCGATATATTCTTCAATCAAGACAAGGCTGCGTTCCGCGTTGCCAAATGGAAGCGGGATATCACCTGCATCAAAATACGCTACTTCTTCGAGATGTTTATCCATGTACGGGCTGTATTCCTCAAGACCAATCGATGCCTCGCGAATTCTGCCTGGGCCAAAACGTGCACCTGGACGGAAACTGGCCGTCCAGTCCATTGGCATCCCATATATTACCGCTTGCGCCTTGTCGTAATTTTCCTGCGACATAATAAAAACTTTTCCTGAATACGCTTCGTCAAAACGCATGTGAACGCCCCCTATTCCGTTAGATCTTTGACAAACTTCGGTAACGCGAATGAAGCAAAATGAAGTTCCGGTGTATAATATTTCGTTTCAATTTCGGTGAATCGTTCGTCCTTCACCTTTAATGGATGATGAATCTTACTGCCCATTGTAAATGTCCACAGTCCACTAGGATAAGTAGGGATATTTGCAGTATATAATTTTGTCACTGGGAAAATTTCTTTCACGTCATGAAAAACCTGATGAATTAAGTCTGCTTTAAACCATGGATTATCCGTTTGTGCGACAAAAATACCATCGTCTTTGAGCGCGCGGGAAATTCCAGAGTAAAACCCTTGCGAAAATAAATTGACTGCTGGGCCAACAGGTTCGGTTGAATCAACCATGATTACGTCAAATTCACGTTCACTCTTGGCAATGTACATGAATCCGTCGTCCACCAATACTTCCACGCGCGAATCATTCAATGACCCTGCAATTGTCGGCAAGTATTTTTTCGAGTACTCGATTACTTTTCCGTCTATATCAACCAGTGTCGCTTTCTCCACTGATTTATGTTTAAGAACCTCGCGGATGACGCCACCGTCACCACCACCTACAACTAATACTCGCTTCGGATTCGGGTGTGTAAAAAGTGGAACGTGTGCAACCATTTCATGATATACAAATTCATCCTTTTCGGTTGTCATTACCATATCATCGAGAACGAGCATGTTGCCCCATTCCTCTGTTTCAAGTATCTGCAGATCCTGAAAATCTGTTTTTAATGAAGCTAACGTTTCATTAATTTTGGCTGTAATCCCAAAATTCGCTGTCTGTTTTTCTGTAAACCAAATACCCATAAATACATCTCCTTTTCCAATCACATGAAACAGTAAAATTATAGATTAATTTGTTAAAAACGCAAGTACTTTTCATGAATTTTTCCTAATAAGTTTAATTCGTTCTATATTTTCCCATAATGAGAGTAATGTACTCAAAAATTGGAGTTAATGCCTATGAAACGTTTTATATTAAAATATAAGCTTTTAAGTGGGTTAATCGCTATTATATCACTTGCAGTAATCTCTTTATCGGGGATATATTTTGCGAGCTTTTTACTTGGTCCGCCGCCACTCAAAGCAGAACAAAATACGATTTACTACAGTTCAGCAGATACGGTTATTGGTGAAGAAAAAGGCTCAGAAAGCCGATACTGGGTAGGACTTGACGAAATGACACCATACGTTAAGCAGGCTATTTTAGCTATCGAGGATCAGCACTTTTATGAGCATAACGGATTCGATTATTCCCGTATCGCTGGAGCAGTCCTTAAGAATGTTGAAAATTCTTCCCTTGAAGAAGGGGCAAGTACATTATCCCAGCAGTATGCCCGAAATCTTTACTTATCACATGAAAAAACATGGAACCGTAAGATAAAGGAAGCCTTTTATACCGTTCGTCTGGAGATGTATTATTCAAAGGATGAACTTCTGGAAGGTTACTTAAACACGATTTATTATGGTCATGGTGCATATGGAATCGAAGCGGCGAGCAGATATTTTTTTAACAAATCAGCAGATGAATTATCGTTAGCGGAATCCGCTATGCTTGCTGCGATTCCCAAAGGTCCGACCTATTACTCGCCGTTTAATGATTTGGAAAATGCAACCAAGCGTCAGAAACAAATTCTTTATGAAATGAAACAGCAAAACAGCATTACCGAGCAGGAGTACTATTTGGCGACCCATGAAAAATTAAAATATGCTGAGCCAAACAAGCAATCGAAAAAAGTAATCGCTCCCTACTTCCTTGATACCGTCCTGATTGAGGCAGCAAATCAATTGGACTTGGACACAGAAAAAATTCGCTCCGGTGGATATAAAATATACACCACATTGAACGTCGAGATGCAAAAAGAACTTGAAGGAGAAGTAGATAGCACAATTGATACAAATAGCTCGATCCAAGTTGGGGCAATTGGAATGGATCCAGAAAATGGAGCAATACGTGCTTTGGTTGGAGGGCGGGATTACAAGGAAAGTAAATTCAACCGCGCCATCAGGGCAAAGCGGATGGCTGGGTCCAGTTTTAAACCCTTTTTATATTACGCAGCACTGTCAAATGGATTCACACCAGCAACGATGCTTATGAGCAAACCTACCGCATTTGAATTGGCTGATGGAAAAGTATATCAACCGAGTAACTATAATGGCTATTATGCAAACAAACCAATTACCCTTGCTCAGGCATTGGCGTTATCTGATAACGTATATGCTGTGAAAACGAATCTATATCTCGGGGTTGATAAGCTAATTGACTCCGCCCGCAGGTTTGGAATTGACACGAAACTGCCATCTGTTCCCTCGCTTGCTCTCGGGACCGCTTCTGTAACGGTTGAAGATATGGTTACAGGTTATGGAATATTAGCAAACGGCGGCGAGAAAATTGATGGATTTACGATTAAAAAAATTATCGATCGAAACGATGAAGTTGTTTACGAGCGGTCAAAAAAGGAGGACAAACAGATTTTAGATAAAGAGAAAGCTTTTATCCTAACCGATTTGATGAAAGGAATGTTCGACCATTCGCTAGACGGCTATATGGCTGTTACAGGTTCGCCTGTCGCTGACTCTCTTACTCGTGACTATGCTGGAAAGTCTGGGACTACAGCTTCAGACAGCTGGATGATTGGATTTACCCCGAACCTCGTTACTGGTGTTTGGACCGGATACGACGATAACCGGGATATGAATAAATCCGCGGAACACAGCTATGCAAAAGATATCTGGGCAGGATTTATGGAAGCAGCCCACGCGAATCTGCCAAAAACCAAGGATAACGTTCCAAACGGAATTGTTGGTGCATGGATTGACCCAATTTCCGGCGGACTCGCAACCTCCTATTGCCCGTCCGGTACCCTCATGTATTTTGAAAAAGGAAACGTACCAACAGAACACTGCACCGATCATTTGCCTAATGATGATGAGGGGTCTGAGGAAAAAGTGAAGCAGCCTCCAAAGGACGAACATAAAAAAGGTGTGTTTGAGCGGATATTTGATTATTTGTTTTAGGCGTGGAGGCTTGGGACGTCGATCGGTTGGACTGGGTGGGGATTGCTTGGGCAGGGGTGTCGCTCGTTTGGATTGAGTTTTGGATCGGTTAGCCCGAGTTGACGATCGGTTGGCCTGGGGTGCGGATCGCTTCGCCCGAGTTGGCGATCGGGTGGCCCGGGGTGTGGATCGGTTAGCCCGCGTTGTCGCTCGGTTCGCCTGAATTCGCGCTCGCTCAGCCCGAGTTCTGGAGCGTTCTCCGCTGGGTTTAAGCATAAAAAAAGCCGACTCACTGATAAGATTTCCGTCTTATCACGTGGTCGGCTTCTTTTTTGTCCTAGCAATACATGTGAAAGTCCATGTATACATATTTTACAAATTTTTGTCTAAAAGTACAAGAATTTATGGTCCGTTCACAAATTGTTCACTATTCAGGAAGCACTTCTTTTAACTCGTCAGTGGAGTTGTCCCACATTTCCTTGTTAAATTCGACAAGAAAATCTTTCAATAATTTTTTTGAATGGTCGTCCATGTGCTCGAGCATAATTTTACCTTTCAATGACTTATCCATATGTGTTACGTGCTCTGGCATTGATTTATAGGCACGTTTAATTTCACGGTCCACGCGAATTTCACTGCCGCAAACGCCAGCGTAATATGGGCCATTTTCTCCTTTTTCGACTGTAACCCACACGATCCAATACAGCTTGCCATTCGGCACTTCATCTTTGTTAGGCAAAAATTTAACACGGCGCTCTATTTCACTGCGAGCGTGCATGGCTCCCATATCAACAAAGGCACGATCTTCATTTGGGTCGACAATTACTGGCGACATATTTTCAAGACTTACCGCTCCGACACCATAACCACCATGGCCGTCAGTCGAATCATCTTTTATTATTGTAAATGGATTTGTATTCTTTTTTGGTATATCCTCACTCATTCAAAAAACCTCCTTAACGCTTTCTGTCTATTGTAGCATAAGTGTTTTTAACATTTCACATCAGAAAACTTCTCGTGCAAAAAGCTTAACTATCCATGTAGTTGACTTTGTCTAAGTAAGTCAATGTATCCCCATGCCTCTTGAATTTCTGCTTCGGTAAAATTTTGTTTAGGCTTAACGGTATATATTTTCTCAACCACTTCATCGCGTGAGAAGTCATCAAAATACAGCATCGTAGAAACTAGCTCAAGGAACCTGGAGCTTTTCCCATTCAGCAATTCAACCTGGTCATTGATCTCAGGCATATCAAGTGTAAACTGTTCCAAGAATTGTTGTCCGTTTTCAGTAATCGAATAATTATATTGATAATAATTACTTCTGTCCTCTTTAACTTCGTTGATGAAACCCAGGTTGCATAGTTCTTCCATGCGAAGTGTAAGCTCTTCTGAATACGGTCCATAGAAGTGAAATTGATATTTTTCCTCAAAGGGAACCTTGCATTTTTGCAGGATATAAATCATTTTTTGAAGTTTTTTCCGACCAGTGACTTTGTTCGCAACTTCGAAAAAATGCATTAATTTAGCATGGTTGGGTAACATTATTCATCCGCTCCTTGATTCGTTAAAAGTTCCAAAATACGTTTTTTGACAGTGCTTGTATCGTCCAGGTTTTCCAGTAAATCGGCTGGGTAATAAAGCTTGTGATCCGTACGTTTTTTACCCGAAATAGATTCTACGATATCAGAGTGACGCGACAATTCCTTCAAGTCGCCCCCTGGCATCAGTAAATGTATCGGAAGACGTTCTTCCTCTTCGCCAGGACGATAAAAATCATACGGCAGGTCAGACGACGAATCGACTTCAAGGTAATACTCAGGATTGATATCCGCTTCCTGAAATAGTTTATACAGTTCCATCCATTCATTCATCTGGCTGTTCGGGTTAAATTCCACGTACTTGAATAAACGGCGATTCATAAACCGTTCGCACAAATCTCGCAGAATTGCATCGTCTTCCTCCTGCCAGGCTTGGAAATAATACGATACAATTGATTCATCCAGTTTCAGATAATCCTTTAAATCGACTTGTTCGTGAAAAAACGATATGAAGTGTGTTGGTTCGAGTTTAAAGGTATAGTTTGACTCAAATAAATGTTTTGCCCGGTGAAGGATCTTTGATAAAATAACCTCAGCACTGCGGGTCACAGGATGAAAATATACCTGCCAATACATTTGATAACGGCTCATGATATAGTCTTCCACCGCGTGCATTCCGCTTGATTTAATAACCACCTGATCATCAATCGGACGCATGACGCGAAGAATCCGCTCCATATCAAAGTGACCATAGCTCACGCCGGTAAAATATGCATCGCGCTGCAGGTAGTCCATTCGATCGGCGTCAATCTGACTGGAAATTAAGCTGACCACTAATTTATCTTTGTATGTTTTGGCAATCACGTCGGCGACTTTTTGAGAAAATCCTGTCGAAACGCGTTCCAGAATTTTATGTACATGGGTATCACCAATTATTATCTGCTGTGTAAAATGTTCATGATCAAGCTTGAACACCTTTTCAAACGAATGGGAAAATGGTCCATGGCCAAGATCATGCAGCAATGCAGCACACAGACAAAGAATGCGTTCGTCTTTATTCCAGTGTGGCCTGTCCGTAAAATTATTAATGATGCGTCGTACAATTTCGTATACCCCAAGGGAATGATTGAAGCGGCTGTGTTCAGCGCCATGAAAGGTCAAATTCGTCGTACCAAGCTGCTTGATACGGCGTAATCGCTGGAATTCTGGCGTTGCAATTAAATCCCAAATCACTTGATCCTTTACATGGATATAACGGTGGACAGGATCTTTAAAAACTTTTTCTTCATACAACTGTTCGTCTTTATACGACATTTAATCACAACCCGTTTCTATTCGGCAATTTTGTTATATTATATAATAGATAGTAGAAGTAAAAAAGAGCAAAAAGGGAGAAAATCATGCAATCTTGGAAAGAAATCATTCATCACCATACATTCCGCTTTATGGACCATTCAACCGAAACCAAATTTTATAACGAAAAAATTACTGCACTAACGTCGTTTGCGATTGATGACACACTTGCCCTTTCAGTTGGAGATGGCGAGTCTGCACCTGCATTGCGTCTATGGGTTCACCCGAACACTTTAGTGCTCGGGATCCCTGATGCACGACTGCCTTTTATAGAAGATGGAATTCGTTTTTTATCAGAACAAGGATATTATTCCGTAGTCCGGAATTCCGGAGGGTTAGCGGTCGCGCTTGACGAAGGCGTACTCAATATTTCCCTCGTTTTGCCTGATGTAAAAAAACTGTCGATTCACAGATGTTATGAAGCGATGGTAACCTTCGTTCAGTATATGCTTGCAGACCTTACGGATAAAATTGAAGCATATGAAATTGTCGGCTCGTATTGCCCAGGTGATTACGACCTTAGTATCGATGGAAAAAAATTCGCTGGTATTTCACAGCGCAGAGTTAAAGAAGGAGCTGCCATTCAGATTTACCTGGATGTTGAAGGCTGTGGACAGGAACGCGCTGCGATGATTCGTGACTTTTACGAAACGGGGTTAAAAGACACGGCAACGAACTTCGACTTTCCAGAAGTCGTGCCAGAAACGATGGCATCATTGTCCGAGCTGCTTCCAGCAAAAATCACTGTAAACGAGATGAAACAGCGTGTATACAAGGCTCTGGAAGAATTAAGTGAAAACATTGTTGTTGCAGCATTTTCAGACCGTGAACAGGAAATTTTCGCAAAGCGGCTGGATCAGATGAAAAAGCGTAATGAGAAAATTGCTGCGATGCAGTAAATTGGGTCGTTTTTTGTTGGCCATCCTCTTAAGAATGCTTCCTGCAGGATCTTCAGCTCGCGCTGTTCCCGCTGGAGTCTCCGTATATCCGAGATGCTAGGTGATGGTGAAAAAGTAATTTTGTAAAAACCCACCATTATTTAATGTATTCTATATCATTACGACCAGTTGGAGCTTCCTCTGTAACAGCAACCCAGAACGTAATTTCTTGTGTATAGTTATCGTTAAATTCCTTATAGTAAGTTACTTTTTTGCAGGTTCGCCAAACACGTTCATTTGTGTAACACCCTCCATATTACTATCTGTTGATACTTTTACAGTAATAACCGGGGATTCTTGTGCAGAAAAGAAGCTCGCTCTTCCCATTCCTTTTATCCATTCTAATTGGCCGTTATTATTTTTGATGATGGCCTCTTTTATTCTTTTACTTGAGTTTAGAGCCACGACAAAAATATACTCACCTTTGATCTCATAATCCATTATATCTTCAATTAAAAAATCATTTTGAACCATCAATTCTTGGATCTGTTTCTCTAAAGAAGCGCTTCCTTTTGAATCAACATCGTTAGTCTTGCTAACTTCATTTTCCTTATCATCTGTATTTTTGTCACCCTCAAGTTCTTTAGTAGTGCAACCGAAAAGTAAAAAGAGAACAGCAATAGATAGAAGAAGTTTTTTCAAATTAATTCCCACCCTTTTTTATAATTATACTATTTCTTACGTTAATTACTCACAAAAAGTTTCGAAACCATTTAGTACGCACAAAACAAAAAGCTTGCAGGAGGTGTCTCCATGCAAGCCTTACTTCTCTATTTAACCTGTGCTGCTGTAATTAACGCTAAATTGTAAACATCTTCTGAGCTGCAGCCACGGGACAAATCATTAACTGGGCGATTCAGACCTTGCAGTACCGGGCCAACTGCGTCGAAGTCTCCTAGCCGCTGCGCTATTTTATAGCCAATATTTCCAGCTTCTAGACTTGGGAAAATAAACACATTCGCATCACCTTTTAACGGCGAGTCCGGTGCTTTCTTTTCGGCAACAGTTGGCACGAAAGCTGCGTCGAACTGGAATTCTCCGTCTATTAAGAGCGATGGATTTTTTTCCTTAGCAATCTCCAACGCTTCGCTGACCTTTTCCGTTTCAGGTGATTTCGCAGAACCTTTTGTTGAGAAGCTTAACATCGCTACGCGTGGATCTATACCGAATAATTCAGCAGTCACTGCGCTTTCCACTGCGATCTCTGCCAGGTCCTGGCTATCAGGTGAAATATTGATTGCACAATCCGCGAATACATATTTCTCTTCGCCGCGAACCATGATAAACACGCCTGATGTTTTTTTAATGCCTTCTTTCGGTTTGATAATCTGCAGCGCAGGGCGCACTGTGTCAGCGGTAGAATGTGATGCTCCACTTACTAGTCCATCTGCCTGGTTCATATAAACTAGCATTGTTCCGAAATAGTTTTCATCTAGTAATATCGTTCTTGCTTCTTCCTCTGTTACTTTTCCTTTGCGGCGTTCAACAAATGTTTCCACCATTAAATCGAATTCTTTAAATTCAGCTGGATCCATGATTTTACACGTTGAAACATCCACGCCAACTTCTTCTGCGCGCATTTTGATTTCACTTTTCTTACCAATCAGTATTGGCTTCAAAATTCCTGCTGCGCCTAATTGACTTGTTGCCGTCAGGACACGTTCGTCAGTACCCTCCGGAAAAACGATAAATCTATCTTTACCTTCTAGCTTTGTTTTTAATTCATCAAAAAAATTACTCATAATTTAGAACCTCCACTTATTCTTATACCCCTATAATAAGCCACCTAATCTTACATGAAAAGCAATTCACTTTTTTGACAGATTCGTGAATTCGCACGTATCTAACCGCTATTCCATGATTAATATTCCCGGATTATGGTATAGTAAAGCCATAAACGAATATAAATTTTTCATCCGTTCATACCATGAGCAACATTACTATTTATATACTAAGGGAGCGATAAATAATGGCAGCAGCAGAAGCAGTTGAAACCATGGATGGCTGGTATTGTCTGCATGACGTCCGCAGCATAGACTGGTCAACATGGAAGATGATTTCATCAGAAGAAAGGCAAGCCGCAATCGACGAATTACACGGTCTGATAGCTGGTTGGGATGCAGTCGAAGAAGCAAAGGATGGCAGTCATGCAATTTATACAATTGTAGGACAAAAAGGCGATATCATGATGATGATCCTCCGTCCAACAATGGACTTATTAAACGAAGCAGAAACCGCTTTTAACAAAACAAAATTTGCTGAATTTCTTCAACCTACATATTCATTTGTATCCGTTGTCGAGCTTTCTAAATACTTCCCACAGAAAAAAGACGTAGATCCTGAAACGTTACCGGAAACACAAGAGCGTCTGAAGCCAATTTTACCAAAGTGGGATTACATCTCATTCTATCCAATGGACAAGCGCCGAACTGGCGACGAAAACTGGTATGCACTTGATTTCAAGGAACGTGCTAAATTATTATACGCACACAGTAAAACTGGCCGGAAATATGCTGGTAAAATCAAGCAAATTATCACTGGCGCATTTGGCCTTGACGACTGGGAATGGGGCGTTACCCTGTTTGCGCACGATGCACTTGAACTTAAGCGAATCGTGTACGAAATGCGTTTTGACGAGGTAACTGCGAAATATGGTGAATTCGGCGAGTTCTTCGTTGGAAACCACCTGCCAAACGAAAAAATCGCAGCATACCTGCACGTATAACATATAACAAACAACTAACCAGACCGCATCAGCATTCAGCTGATGCGGTTTTTTTATGCTAAACATTTAACGGTACCTGGTACATTTCCCAGTTTTTAGGAGGTTCTAAGTTGGGATAAGGGTGCATAGTATTAATTAGTATTGAGAAATGGGGTGGCCCTATGCCTAGAGTTAAGCATACCGATAAGGGTGTGGAGTTGCTTGCGAGGTTGATGCGAGCTGAGGCTGAGGGTGATGGGAAGCTTGGAATGCTGATGGTAGGGAATGTCGGAATAAATCGCGTGGTATCCAATTGTTTGGATTTTACACAGCTAACAACTATCCGAGATATGGTGTATCAGAGTCCTGGTGGATTTGAAGCTACGCAAAAAGGTTATTTTTATCAACGGGCACGTGAAATGGATAAGAATCTTGCCAGAAAGATACTTAAAGGCAGACGGTACCATCCAGCTTCCAACGCATTGTGGTTCTTCATGCCCGAGGGGGAATGCCCTGCCCAATGGTATGATCAGTGGAACGTTGGCCGGTTTAAGTCACATTGTTTTTATGCGCCAGACGCAGCTGTATGTCCGGCAGTTTACTAGTTAATTCTTAATTCAGGAGGTTTTTTTATGAGTGAATATCAAGGTCCTTACTATTACTATCCGCAGGCGTCCCCTGCATATTATCCCAATTATGATCAGCGTCAGTACCAGTTTCAGGAAGCACAGGCACAGCAGCCGCCAGATATGCAAGGTATGCTGCCAATGGAACAATCTTATATCGAAAACATTCTTCGTCTAAATAGAGGAAAGCCGGCTACAGTCTATATGACGTTTGAAAACAACCAGGACTGGAACGCAAAAGTTTTTAAAGGAATCATCGAGGCAGCAGGAAGAGATCACATTATTTTAAGTGATCCGCAAACAAATAAACGTTATTTACTTTTAATGGTTTACCTGGATTATGTAACATTTGATGGTGAGATTAACTACACCTACCCATATGGTCAAATGACAACCACGTCTCCAAGATAACTCTCTACTTAACACGACACTTTTAGCACAGATAACAAATGATCTTATCATATACAGCGAAAACGATACTGAGAGTGCTCACCTGGTTTGGGTTTGCTATTCGCAGCCACTAAAAAAGCACCGCACGAAGAAAAAGTGTTATTCTTTTTCGAAGAGTCTCACATCATTTCCACTGCTGTTTCTTATTTTTTACCTTTTAAAAAAGGATGGCCCATACGGAAGTGATCCACTTTATCTCAAAGCGGAATCTGTATCCTTATATGAGTCATCCTTCTTATTTATCTTATCTCTATAGGGGGATCACGATGCGACATCCTTATGAAAAATTCATCCGATTAGAGTTAATTTCACTTATTTTAGCTATCATTTGCGGCATTATTGTGTTGATAAAAGGATATATTTTATTAGTTATCCTTATAATTCTTCTGATTGCCTGCGGTTTATGCTTCGAGGCAATGATCGAACTGAATACACATAACCGAAATAAAGCGTTTAAACATTTTGTTGAAGCCCTCTTAATTATAGTATTTATGTTCTATATCCTATTGCATCTTATAGGTATTTCATAACACCATAACCAAGAAGCACCCAGCCTGCCAGAAACGCAACTCCACCTATTGGCGTTATCATTGCAAAGGTTTTAATTCCTGTTGTCGAATATACATAAAGGCTTCCTGAGAACAGAATTATTCCAATAAAGAACATCCATCCAGCCCAAAGCATCCCACCTGATTGAATCTTAGCAAGCAGCAATCCTGTAACAAACAAAGCCATTGTATGGAACATTTGGTATGTCACAGCCTTCTCCCACGTTGCTATAGCTTTTTCTGATATTTTCCCTTCAAGACCATGTGCCCCGAAAGCCCCGAGTGCAACAGCTATAAAACCGTTAATTGCACCTAATATAAGTAATAATTTCATTCGTACACCTCTTTTTTGTGATATTCGTTAAAAATCAAAAATGGACTTACCGGTTCCAGCATCATCATTTTCATCCGGATCATCTGAATCGTTTATTTTCTTATTGTTTGAGCCGCCAAGCATTGCTTTTATTTCCTCGTCAGAGATGTTTGGAGCTTCAGGATTGTTCGAGAACTGTTCAACCTTCCCCTGGTCTCCTTCGATCAATAAGTCACTCAATAATCTCACATGTTCAATATGCTTAATCATCTGGTGCTTGTTCGCCTGATGAAGTTGTGCTTCTTTCAGTTCGTTTATCATTTTCTTTATAATTACTTCGTTTGGAATCGCCAATTAAACCATCCCTTCATTAATTGGGTTAGAAAGATCATCATTTTCATTACTAGTATAACATGTGACACGTAAATAATTTATTACGAAAAAGTGAAAAACAAAAAGCCTTGGCAGAAGTCCAAGACTTGACTAATTAATTGATACTTTTCATTTCTAAGCATTCTATCGTTTTTTGTTGTTCATCCTGATAGCGATCATACATCCATCGTAAAAATTCTATCTCATTTTTTTGTAACTGTCGCCCCAGTTTTACTCTTGTATCCTCTAATACATGAAAAAAGCCTCTCTTCACGCTAAATTCCTCCCAATGCATTAGAAAATTTTGTCACCGCTAAACAACTCACTATAATGCAAAGTATTTTCTAGTTAGATTGTACAACGTATTCTTCAAGGAATCAATAGAAAAATTATAAATTTACCAAATTTGCAGAAAACTTTTTGGTTCGACAACACATTTTAGCTTGTGTGACTGTAGTTAAGTTCTTTATACACTTTGTTAAGGCGGTCCTTGTAAGCAATATGCTCTCTGTTAAATTTCGTCGGGCTATCGATTCCTGCTACTGCGGCCATTTCAAAGACACCTTCACGCAGTGACACCAGATAATTACATACCCGGTACTTCTTCTCCTCTACACTTAATGCTTTTTGCAGATCAGGATCCGTAGTTGCAACACCGACTGGACAATTATTCGTATGACAAACCTGTGCCATAATACAGCCGACAGATAACATAAATCCTCTGGCTATGTTAATCAAATCTGCTCCAAGTGAAAGAGCCATCACAATTTTATCCGGGGTAACCAACTGTCCGGATGCAATTATTTTTGTGCGATCCCGCAGACCATATTCTTTGAGTAAATCATCAAGTAGAGGTAATGCAGCATACGTAGGTAATCCAACCGATTCTGCTAGCTCGTAATATGTTGCGCCAGACCCGCCATTACCACCATCGACCGTTATAAAATCCGGTACGATATCGAGCTCCTTCATTGTTTTAATGAAGTTCGTAAGTTGCACCTGATCGCCGACTACAATCTTAGTTCCGACTGGTTTACCTCCAACATCACGCATTTTATCAAGAAATTCCAACAATCCTTTCGAGTCGTTAAACTCATGAAACCGATTCGGACTGTTAATGGTCTTTCCTGCTTCAACGTTACGAATTTCTGCGATTTCCTCTGTTACCTTGCTGCCATCCACATGTCCGCCGCGCTGTTTTGCACCTTGCGCGAGTTTCAGTTCAAAGGCCTTGACCTGATTCATATCGCTTTTCTTTTTAAAAAGCTCCCATGAAAATTCTCCATCTTTTGTGCGCACGCCAAATAGTCCAGCACTAATTTGCATGATGATATCCACATCACCTTCTTGATGGTAAGGCGATATGCTTCCTTCGCCTGTATTCATCCACGTTCCGCCAGCCATCCCAAGTCCTTTTGAAAGAGCTGTAATTGCATGATCTCCTAATGATCCAAAACTCATGGCTGATTGTCCGATAAGTCCTTTAATTTTAAAAGGATTTCGAACGGTGTCTTTCCCCAGAACTATTGCGTCGTCATCCGTTAAATAAAATGGGTTCAATATGTCTTCCTCATGATGTTCTTTTCGACTAATCAGTTTTTCATTATCAATCTTATATAGACGTGTTTTTATCTTGGGTTCCTGATCAATTTTCAATTCTTCGCGCTGCTTTGGAAACATATTATTTACAATGTAATATCCTTCCTTATTAAAATCCCGCTCCGATCCATAACCGATCATTCTATCGTTATATTTTGCAGACTTATAAACAAACTCGAATTCTCTGCGGTTGAATGGTTTTCCTTCATTATCATTATTAAACAAATACTGACGAAGCTCCGGGCCAATTTTTTCCGTAATATACCGGACTTTTCCAAGAACCGGATAGTTTCTTAATATGGAGTGCTCCTGCTGCTTCTCATCGTGAAGATAAATACGAATAACAAAAAACAGCGGTATAAGTACCACTAAAGCAATAATCGTGATCAGTGTAATCAATAATCCTGTTGTCATCATTTCATTCTCCTTTCTGTATTTGTTTTGAATTACAATAAATATGGCAGATAAACGAGGATGATAATAAACACCCAAATCACATCAACGAAATGCCAGTAATACTGGAAGATTTTTTGTTTTTCCATGTATAAAGCGTATGGCATATTCATTTTTCTGTATTGAATTAAAAGGAAGATCATCCAGCCAATTCCAAACGTGACATGTGCAGCATGTAACCCAACAAGCACATAGAACGAAGACATAAACACATTTGCAGTCAGACCGTTACCTTCCATTGTATATTTATAGAACTCATGGATTTCAAGGCCAAGGAACGTCATGCCAAACAGCAGAGTTACCACTAGCCCTGTTACAATCTGGATTCCATTTCGCCTGCTCAGCCCTTTTTCAGCAAACAGTAATGTTCCACTGCTTGAAAGCAGAAAAATCGATGACAATACCACAGACTTCACTTCAAATAATGCTTCGGGTTTCGGGTAGTCAGGTGGTGGAGTAAAAATTAAATAGGTTGCAAACAGTGTGCCAAACATGACACTCTCCACAAATAAATAAATGAAGAACCCAAGCCGCTTATCTTTAAACAAAGCTTCCTGATAATTATTCATTTGCCTCCACCTCCCGATAATTCTTTTTCCGTTCATCTGCTGTCGAACGAAGGATGAACAATCCGAATGTGCTTAATCCTCCTAAAATGGCGAGCCAATACCAGGTGTAGATCATACTGATACTCACAACAAACATACTAAACGCGATCAGGACTGGCTTAATTGTTTCAATAGAGATTGGAGCCGGCCTGGTTTCGTTTGTTGTCTCAAGGACCCGCTTTTCTACGTTTGCATACCAGTAAGGATCCCTTTCTTTTACAACAGGCATCGGCTGAAACGTATTTTCCTCAGAAGGAGACTCTACTGTCCATTCAAGTGTTCGACCGTCCCACGGATCAGGTCCTGCTTTCTCCCCGTACTTGTGTGTTTTATAGACGTTCCATGCAACAAACAGCATGCTTGCCCCCATTAAAAAGGCGCCAATGGTGCTTGTCAGGTTTAACACGTATAACGAATCGCCGAAACCATAAGTATATACACGTCTCGGCATTCCTTGAAGTCCGGTGATATGCATAGGGAGAAAGGTCATATGAAATCCAATAATAAATAACCAAAAATGCCATTTCCCTAGTCTCTGATCCAACAATTTCCCCGTGAACTTAGGATACCAGTAATACAGACCTGCAAATATCCCTAAAATAGTGGATCCAATTATGGTGTAATGGAAATGCGCTACCACAAAATGCGTGTCATGATATTGGAAGTCAGCAGCCGCTACAGAAAGCATGACACCTGTTACTCCACCCATCACAAACGTTGGAATAAATCCTAAAGCGAACAACATGGGAGTAGTCATCCGAATTACTCCGCCGCGCATTGTAAACAACCAATTAAATATTTTGATACCGGTCGGAACCGCAATCATCATGGTGGTAATCGCAAAAAAAGTATTTGCCATTGGCCCTAGTCCGACGGTAAACATATGGTGCGCCCAAACCATGAAACCAAGAAAGCCAATCAGCGCCAGCGACAAGACCATTGCCGGATAACCAAATATAGTTTTTTTCGAAAAGGTCGTAATGATATCTGAAAAAATACCAAATGCAGGTAACGCTAATATATAGACTTCCGGATGGCCAAAGATCCAAAATAGATGCTGCCAGAACACCGGACTTCCAACATCACCCGAGAAGAACATGGTACCAAACATCCGGTCAAACATAAGTAAGTATAAAGCGATCGACAAAACAGGGAATGCAACTAAAATTAAAAACGAAGTGATTAGCGCAGACCACGGAAATAACGGCATTCTTGTCATCTTCATGCCAGGTGCGCGATGTCTAATAATGGTTACAATCATATTAATTGCGGTAAAAATAGTCCCGAGCCCTGAAACCTGCAAACTAAAAACATAGTAATCATTCCCTACTCCAGGTGTAAATGTATCTGTTGATAGCGGAGCATATCCAGTCCAGCCGGCATTTGGTGCGCTGTTAAGGAGGAAAGCCATATTAAATAATAGTGCACCCGCCAGAAATAACCAGAAACTGACTGCGTTCAGAAAAGGAAACGCCAAATCCCGGGCACCGATTTGTAGTGGAACTGCAATGTTCATTAATCCTATTAACAGCGGCATCGCTACAAAGAAAATCATCGCCGTTCCATGTGTTGTAAATAATTCATTATATTTATCGTGCTGGAATACCCAAAACTCATTGTGCGGCTGTGCTAACTGCAGGCGAATCAAGAGAGCATCAATTCCAGCTCTGAGAAAAAACAGTACACCAAACAAAACATAAAGTGTTCCAATTTTACGATGATTGGTTGTGCGCATGTAGCTCCAGATTAGCGGCAGCTTTCGTTTTTTTAATACATAGATGGCAATAAAAATTCCTAAAATAATAGTAAGTACCCACGCCGCCATAATATCAGAAGGCACAAAAATCGATTTACCAAATAATGATAGCATCATGTTATACATCACCTTCTACTTATCAGATTCATAGATATGTCGTACATTCCCTGTTATTTTTTTAACCATTCTTCATAATCAGAAGTTGAAACAACCTCAGTTGTAAATTGCATTTTAGTATGCAGAACACCACAGAACTCTGCACACTTTCCTTCGTATGTGCCTTTTTTCGCGTTTACAATTTCATAATCCAATTCCCGATCAGGCATTACATCCGTCTTACCAGCAAGCTCAGGTATCCAAAATGAATGAATAACATCCTTTGACTTTAAATGAAACACAATCGTTTTGTTCGCTGGAATGACTAATTTGTTCATTGTTTTCTTTCCATTTTCATACCCAAATGTCCAGAAAAATTGCTCTGCCGTTACGTTAACATGCACAGCTTCCTCATTGTCTTTGGATGAGGAAAGTACTGCCGATTGATCGTATGTAATGGATATCATAGGGACTGCAAGAACAACTAACAGCAGTATGGATAAGGAAGTCCAGGTGATTTCCAGCTTCTTATTTCCTTTGACATCTTTTGGAAGATCATCTTTGTTTTGGGGCGTTTCTCGGTACTTCCAGACGAATTTCGCAAATAAGACAAATACCACCAGCATGACAATCATCATTAATCCAAAACTGAACCAAATTAAAAAGGCTTGTTCTTGGCCAGTTTCGCTCTGTGCATTTAAAACGGAAATATCACACCCGGTTAAACACAATAAAAATAATGCTGGTACCAGCTTTTTCACCAAAACAATCACCCCTTTTATGAAAATTGATAGTATTTAAGTTTTACCTCCTACAAGTAAAACTAAACACTTTAATTTCTCAACTTGCGCACACCGGCAATCCTAACTGTGGTTCTTGCAGCACAGCACTTGAAATATGTTACTTGATAGGAAAATATGTCTATGAATAATGTACGTTGCTAATTACTTCCTCGTGTTTGATGTATAATGCGACATAATTTTAGGTTTATTTCCTAGCTGCCGTCCAGGATCGTTGCGGGCGGATGCTTTCCGCGGGCACGGCTTCAGTCTCCTTGCCCCGACAAGGGGTATGCCGACGTTGTCCGCAAAGGACGTTTTTAGTCGGCCTTCATCTTTTAACCCACTCTGCGGGGCCTTCAGACTCGTGCTGTTCCCGCAGGAGTCACCGCCCGGAACGATGCAGGACTGGTAAAACTGTCTATGTTTATGTCTTTATTCTTACTAAAACCAATGCATATGGAAATAGAAGTGCTATCAGGTGTGCAGTTAATAACTCGACAACTACATTTCGTCAAGAGATTGTAGCGGATGGCAGTCGACTCCTGCGGGAGGAATGGCATCGGTGAGACCCCGGAGTGCGACAGCACGAGGAGGCTCACCAGCCGCCCGCGGAAATCTCGTTGTTGTTACATCGGGGTCTATTTCCGGTAAAACTAGAGTTACTTCGCAGTAAAGAGATTTTGCGTCGTTACAATTTTAGATTGCTGACTAATTGCAGGGAGCTCCAACTTATTTATTCTGCGAAAATTGAGTAATTATAAAAAACTGCCCTGTTAGTGTCAGGACAGTTTCAAAAACGGGTGGAAGCTAAATGTTTTAGAATCCACTACTTTTTCGTCTACTCTTCTAAATTCAACTTAGATTCAAGTTCTGTTATTCTTGCTCGTAATTCGTTTACATCCTCTTTTGTCGCTAGACCTAGGTCCTTTGCCATTGACTGTGTTTGTTCATATTGCTTGGCACTCCATTCGTCCTTGGTGGATTCACCTTTATCCATGAAGTCCTGCATAACCGTTCTCGCCTGATCACGTGTCAGTTCGTTTTTATCTACTAATTCTTTCAATTTTTTATCCAATCGTTCTTTACTGCTTACTGCCGCGCCTAAACCTAATAAAAATCCTTTTTTTAAGAAATCACTCATAATTTATTCCTCCTAGTTTCTATATCTAATCATTCGATAATGCTTGATCAATAGAATACCTAATATAACAGAAAAAATGCCTGTCACAACAAAACCATTTACTTCATTCACATAAATGCCAGCATAAATTCCTCCCATTAACAGAATGAAACTCAACATTTCTATAAAAATATAAAAATGATGCATGAGCTTAGTCTGCTGTTTTTCTCGCTGCCATGCTCTATCCCTTTCCCCATTTTCCAGCCAGCCTAACATAGCTTTCGGAAAAGATAGAATTGGCTTAGTTGCATCTTTCGCTACCTGTTTATAAATAGAGTCGGTGAAACCTTTTCCACCAATCCATTCTTTCACTTTCGGTTTTGCCCACTTTTCGATATCCACCTCTGGATAAATACTGATCAACAGGCCAAAAACTATGGAAAGTGCTCGTCCAAGATAGGCGTAATCCGCTGACAGCTGGATAGGTTGTTCTTTTACAAAAATTCGAATATCGTCCTTAATCATATCCATTGTATGAGCATCCATCTTTGTAAATGCACCATTCTGATACATCTCAATCGCTTGAATTATCATTCGCTTAAGCTTTTCACGATCGGCGTTCGGCAGAACAAAATTCATTTCATCAAGAACCTGAACCACTTTGTCATAATCATTCGTTATTAAAGATTGGATAATCTGTTTAAAGTAACGAGTGTCCTGCTTTTTCACGTCACCAACCATTCCAAAATCAATTATTACGATCGTCCCATCCTGTTGAACGAGTATGTTCCCTGCATGCGGATCGGCATGAAAATTACCATCATGCAGAAATTGATCCAGGTAAAAATCGAAAAGCGTCTTAGCAGATTGCTGTACATTAATATTATGCTTATTCATGTACGCTAAATCAGTAATTTTTGCTCCTTCTATCCATTCCATTACAAGCACTTCTTTTGTACAAAGCGCATTTATGTACCCTGGAATATGGATGGAGGGATTTGATTTGTAACGTTCCTTGAAATAATTCCCAAAGGCAAGTTCCTGCTCAAAGTCCAGTTCACGGTCCATTACATATATTAATTCCCGATAGAGAGCATTCAAGTCAGCTTTTTTTCCAAAGTTTGTTAGAATTCTAATCATCCAGAAAACAAGTTTCATTGCTTTAAAATCCATATGAAAAATATCATGTACACGATAACGCTGTACTTTAATGGCGACTTCCTTACCGTTCATTAATTTACCTTTATAAACTTGTCCAATCGAGGCAGATGCAACTGGGGTCTCTTCTATTTCCTGCAAATGGTTATAGATATCCCCATCCCACTCTTTTTCCATTAATGTTCGGGCATAGGTGAATGAGGATGCAGGTACTCGGTCAACTAAACCTGTCAATTCATTTATAAAAACCTCAGGCATAAAATCGGCACGGGTGCTGAGAAACTGGCCAACTTTGATTAAAACTCCTCCAAGTTTCACAGCGGTTTCACTATACTCTCTTGCCTGTTTAGCAATCATTTCATTCCATTTTAGCTTTGTTCGTTCATCCCATATATGATGTCTTACATGGAAAAATGTAATTTGGCAAATAAATTTGAAAACCATCCAAACAATTACAGTACATCTATATAAAACATTGAATTTTTTTGCATTTTCCACATACAACACCTCATCTACCATTACCCTTAAATTGTATGTGTTAAAACTAAATTTATTTCTATTACACTTTTGAAAACCTCAAAAGAATTACTTAGCCTATGCCTGGAAACAAGCTTTTCGTTCACTATGGAATTTTGCTATTTTTTCAATATACCGTATAATTGAAAGAACATATAAAGAGTTGGGGGAGAATCATGGAAAATCAAAAGTACAAGTTATCAGACCATCTTAAGTTTATTATTCCATCTTTAATTGGTATTTTCTTGTTTATGGTACCGGTTCCAATTGACGGTGGTATGACTATCCCAATTGCAGTTATGGCAGGTTGGATCCAAGACGGACTTTCTGGATACTTATCATTCATTATGATGTGGATCATTATTATTACTGCATTGGGGACCATTACTGTCAAAGCAATTGGTGGAGATAAACTAGACCGCACACCTTTTTTCAAGCAATTATTTAATGTTACTCCATTTTGGGCGGTCACCCGTGTACTTGCAGCAGTTTTTGCTGTAATGGTTTACTATAAACTGGGTTCAGTTGTTATTTATAGTGAAAACACCGGCCAATTACTACTTGGCTCCCTGTTACACGTTTTGTTTGCTGTTTTCTTATTTGCCGGCTTATTTCTACCTTTGTTAATGAATTACGGATTGCTTGATTTGTTTGGCACATTAATGACGAAAATCATGCGCCCTCTATTCAAATTGCCCGGCCGTTCTTCCATTGACTCGTTAGCATCATGGATTGGCGATGGAACGATAGGTGTATTATTAACAAGTAAACAATACGAAGAGGGCCACTATACAAAGCGTGATGCAGCAGTTATTGGTACAACTTTCTCTGTCGTATCGATTACCTTTACGCTGGTAGTCATTGAACAAGTACATCTTGAACATATGTTTGTACCATTTTATTTAACGGTAATTGTGGCCGGACTAATTGCCGCATTAATTATGCCGCGTATTCCGCCATTATCCAGAAAACCAAACACCTATATCAATGAAGCAGAGGAAGATCTCGACGAATCAGCACCTGAAGGCTATAATGTTCTTACCTTTGGTTACAAGAATGCTTTGGATCGAGCGAAGAAAGAATCCAGCGTTCTGAAGTTTTTTAAAGAAGGCGGACAGAATATTTTAGATATGTGGATGGGTGTAGCACCAATTGTTATGGCTTTTGGTTTAGTTGCACTTATGATTGCAGAATATACGTCTGTATTCGAGTGGCTCGGCCTACCATTCATACCAATACTTGAGTTAATGAATATACCGTATGCTGCCGAAGCATCGCAGACAATTTTAATTGGTTTTGCAGATATGTTCCTGCCATCGATTCTAGCGGAGACCATTGATGCAGAAATCACGCGATTTATTATTGCTGCATTGTCTGTAACTCAATTAATCTATATGTCTGAAGTAGGTGGCTTGATACTGGGATCAAAAATTCCAGTAAACTTTATAGAGCTATTTATCATATTCCTGCTTCGTACTATAATCACGCTACCAATTATTACGCTAATTGCACATATGTTGTTTTAGTAACTCAACTTTCACAGCCTGACATAAGTAGGTACACTTATTGTTAATTTATTAAAATTACGGCAGTTACGTAAAATCTCTATGCTGCGAATTAACTTTATTACCAAGAAATATTTTAAAGCCGCCGTCCAGGATCGCTGCTGGCGGATGCTTTCCGCGGGCACGGCTTCAGTCTCCTCGAGAAGATCACTCTGCGGGGCCTTCAGACTCGTGCTGTTCCCGCAGGAGTCACCGCCATCCGCTCACCAGGACTGGTAAAGCTGTTTATGTCTTTGTTGTTTCTGTAAACTATTTCATTCTGGAAAGAGATATAGCTATTGAGTGTGGATCGGATCTTATAAATCCGTGACATCAATCTATAATCTAGAGATTGGAGCTGATGGCAGTCGACTCCTGCGGGAGGAAAGGCATAGGTGAGACCCCGGAGTGCAAAGCACGAGGAGGCTCACCAGCCGCCCTAAGGTGCGCGACTGCCATCTGCGGAAATCTCGTTGCTGTCATATTGCCGTATTCGCAGTTTCCATCAACCGCGACATCGTCACTTGCAACATCTTTAGAAAAAACATAAAAAAAGCCGCTGCGATTGTCGCAGCGGCTTTTTTCTATCTGAATTGCTTATTTGTAACTTGCTTAATTTTATCTGTTAGTAACGACGTGTTTTTAGGAATTTCTGCGTCTACCTCTTCTTCTTCATCACCTTTGATAACGAATGATTCGTCATACCCCAACTGACGGGCCTGATCTTTCATGAACGCATATAAGCTTTGGTCCTTTTCAGGTCCGGCATGATAAACGCCGGTAACTTCATTAAATACCATTTCATTTAGAACGTCTGTTAAGTCTTCAATATGAACGAAGGTTCTAGTCAGGTCATCCCGAAAGCCAATCGGTTTATTAGAGCGTAAATGATAGGATAACTGATCTGTCCGATCATCTAATTTACCTGCAGCGTTTTCCCCATAAACTGGACCAACTCGCAGGATAACGTAATTTGAAAGCTCTTTTGCAATTAACTTTTCTGCTTTAACTTTTCCGTTTGTATAGTTACTAAAGCTATGATCGTCAGGAAGATTTGACATTGGGTCTTCTTCACTGTACGGTCCCTCTCCATGAGAGAAAACAAAGTCTGATGAAACATAAATCAATTTTGTTTGTGGTGGAATATGAGTTAACAAATGCATCAGTCCCTGATCCGTGAGCGTGTGTTCATTTGGACCGCTCATTACTGCCCATACCACAACATCAGGTTTCTCATTTTTATAAAAATTGGAAAAAGATTCTGGTTCATTTACATCCAGTTTATACAGATCATCTGAGAGTCTTGGTTCTTCCAGGTATGTTCCAACTACATCTGCTTCTGGTTTATCCTTTAACTTCTTATAAATTGATGCCCCTACATATCCACTAGCTCCAAATACACAAATTTTCATCATGATCACCTTCCCTTTCTAATTACAAGCCTCAGAAGCATTCATACTCATTTCAACTATGAATAACCCCTGCTCTTACGTGTGAAGGTTCCGATTGCGATGATTCTTTTTATTGGATTGTGTAAACCGTTTTCGCATTACAGATAGGTTTCCTTCAATAATTGGTTGTGAAACCAGTTGAATCGGTTTACTTGATAGTGACAAAACAATGGCCGCTGCAACAACAACTAAACCACCTAAATCTATCACACCATTAACTTCAAAGAAATTTGAATCTCGGAAAAACTGTACGAAAAAACCATGCAGTAAATATACATAGAGTGTCTGTGTTCCAAATTTTGTAAACATGTTTTCCCTTGTTGGAATCCATGCTAACACACTCATTGCCATTATTGTAGCAGTAACGTAAACAAGTATGCGTGCTGCAATACCAGTTTCCGGCAGTCCTAAGTCAACATAAGACTTAGATGCGAGTAACCAATCCGAGTTAAAGTCTGGTGCAAAAAATATAGTAGCCGCAACAGTTGTCATGATTGCCAGCGCAACCAGACGAACACTTTTCCTTTTTAAAATCATTACATGCTCTTTTGTCAGCCAATAACCCACTAAGAAGAATGGGAAAAATACGAAGGTTCGCGATAAACTAAACGTATGTCCAATGTCGCCAAAGTAGCCTACGACTAACCCAATTGCCACTGCTACTGACATACTTAGTACAGCTGGCATTTTTTTGAAAAAGTATAAAAGTAAATGCCAGCTGAATAAACTGAATAAAAACCACAGTGACCAATGTGGATAGAATATCCCTGTTTGCCAGTCATTATGTCCCAAATAGAAATAATAACCGGAATACAATATCTGGAAAATCAAGTATGGCAATAACAGTTTCTTCGCTAAATTCATGATATATTTTTTATTTCCTGATCCTTTTGCAAAAAAACCTGCTAAAAAGATAAATGCTGGCATGTGGAAAGTATATATCCACGTATATAATGTGTTAATCCCATGCGATCCACCGGTAAAGGGCTGGATCAGATGACCAAAAACTACTAAAAATATAAGTGTGATTTTAGCATTATCAAAGTATGCTGTACGTTCCATTTCATTTCATCCCTTTTGTAGTAAATTCTAGTTATAATATAGGTATACCCGCTTCTTCATATAAATACGTGGGTTATACACCGATTTCATGAGGTTGTTATGAAAGCGTAAATGGAATGAAATAATATAAACCTTCATGTAACAAAAGAGGCAAAACATACCTGATTAAGTATGTTTTGCCTGGAATGACTATTCTATAAGTACATTTATCTTAAAGAGATAGGTCTTTTTCAATTGCGGTTTGATCATCAAATACCTCACCCTTGAACTTCCTTAATATCTTCGAAGTAAGCGTACCTGAAAGAATAGAGTCATTTACGTTTAATGCAGTGCGCCCCATATCAATTAACGCTTCAATTGAAATCAGCAGCCCTGCCAACGCTACTGGAAGGTTCATGGATGACAGTACAATTAATGCTGCGAAGGTTGCGCCACCGCCAACTCCCGCCACACCAAATGAACTTATTCCAATAATGACAACCAACTGCAGAATAAACCCTGGTGTAAATGGATCAATTCCTACTGTCGGAGCGATCATAACTGCCAGCATTGCAGGATATATACCTGCACATCCGTTTTGACCAATGGTGGCGCCAAATGAAGCCGACATATTCGCGATGCCCTGATCCACCCCAAGTGAATTTTTTTGGACCTGTATGGTCAAAGGAATAGTTCCAGCACTGGATCGCGACGTAAAAGCAAAGCCTAATACAGGAAGAACCTTTTTCACGTACGTAAACGGGTTTAACCCAAACACACCTACTAATATCAAATGAATAATGAACATAACGAGCAGAGCTGCATACGAAGCAAGCACAAATTTACCAAGCTCAAGGATTCCTCCAATGTCCGTGTTAGCCACGGTAGTTGCCATGAGAGCCAGAATACCATATGGTGTCAATCTCAATACCATCGTTACAATCCGCATTACAACTGCATAGACAGCGTTCACCATCCGCGTAAACATTTCCGCATGTACAGGATTCTTGCGTCGCACACCTAAAACAGCAATTCCTACAATAATGGAGAAGATTACTACTGCAATTGTCGAAGTCGGACGGCTGCCAGTCATATCGAGAAATATGTTGTCCGGTATAAACGAGAGGATTTTTTCTGGTATGGAGAGATCTTGAACATCTCCAAGTCTCGACTCCAGCATTTCTCCGCGTTCAGTTTCTGCTTGACCTACATCAATTTGGTCCGCATTCAAGTCGAATATTGCTGCACTGCCAATACCTACTAAGGCCGCAATCATTGCTGTAGTTACAAGGATACCTATTATCCAGGCTGCCATCTTCCCTAGTTCCGAGGATTTTTCAAGGTTAATAATCGATTGAATTATCGAGACCATTACAAGTGGAATTACGATCAACATCAATAATCGTACATAACCACGGCCAACTATGCTGTACCATTCTGTTGTTTCATTTAGGACATCGGTTCCTGTCCCATAAAAAAATTGCAGAATAGCACCTAATACAATTCCAAGACCCAGTCCGGTAAACACCCGTTTACTGAATGAGACATGTTTTTTCTGCATGATAAATAAGAGTGCGATAATCGCAAGAATAAGTACAATGTTAAGTAAAACGTATACGAAACCCATTAATATTCCCTCCTTTTTACATTGTAATTAAGTATATGTGGGAGGAATTTTTTTTGAACTAAAATAATGAATAAACCCGCAGGACAATCTCTTGCTCTTTAATTATCTACTGTTTTTTATCGATGGCGATACTGGGCTTATCAATCTAATAATTTTACATATCGATGGCGAAATTCAACTTATCACGCTCTAAAAAAAATTATCTATGTCGTAAGAAAAATTATCGATCTCGAGATTAAATTTATCGATCTTCAGCTCGATACTCAACAATTAAGAAGCTTACTAAGATACAATAATGATAATCTTTGTAGTTAACTCAACTTTCGCACATGCACATGACACATGGTACCTGACTCGAATTAAAAATATCTTAGTTCATAAAACATGTTTCTAGTTTCTTTGTAGTATTTGATGTGAGCTGCGAAATAACTTAATTTAACTTTAGCTTTATTATCAAATAGAGGTTCTGAAGCCGCCGTCCAGGATCGTTGCGGGCCTTAGGGCACGGCTTCAGTCTCCTTGCCCCGACAAGGGGTATGCCAACGTTGTCCGCAAAGGACGATTTTAGTTGGCCATCCTTTTAAAAATGCTTTTCTGCGGGGCCATCAGACTCGTTCTGTTCCCGCAGGATAAGGAAGGCTACCCTGAAAAGGCATCGCACGAAGAAAAAGTGCTTTTCTTTTTCGAGGAGTCACCGCCCTCAACTCACAAGGACTGGTAAAGCTGTCTATGTCTTTGTTGTTTCTGTAAACGATTGCATTCTGAAAGAGATATAGCTATCGAGTGCGGATCGGATCTTATAAATCCGTGACACCTATATCTTGTCTAGAGATTGGAGCGGATGGCAGTCGACTCCTGCGGGAGGAAAGGCATAGGTGAGACCCCGGAGTGCGTTAGCACGAGGAGGCTCACCAGCCGCCCGCGGAAAGCGACTGCCATCCGCGGAAATCTCGTTGCTGATACATCGCAGTTTTTTTCGGTGTGGTAAGTTACGTCGCAGTATAGAGACTTTGTGTGGACTAGAAAAATGGACTTCAGGCTTATTTAACTATTCCAGGGAATACCTACTTATTTAAGTCTACTTAAATTGATCAATAAAAAAATGGAGAAAGCACGACAGCTTTCTCCATTTTCTTATTTCCCCAAATCTTTATTTGGCAGGTCATAAAATTCTCGTATAAAGGCATAGTCTCCAGCCATTCTTCCGACTGCTTTTAGTTTGTCAGGATCCACCTTGTCATTTTCCATGTATACGTCATCATCGATGTGATAGCATACTAGTTTTCCCAAAACAAGATTACTGGTACCTACATTAATTATCTGGTCCAGTTTACACTCCATGCTAACCGGAGCGTTCGCTGCCCTTGGCGGCTGAACGCGTTTACTTTCCGCTTTGTCAATAGCCGCTATTGTGAATTCGTCTTGTTCTGCAGAAAAATACTTACTGGTTTCATACATTTGATTCGCCATCGGTTCCGATACAATATTGATTACAAATTCACCGGTTTCTTTTATGTTTGCTACTGTATCCTTCTCTCCACTTTGTCCTTCACCTGCAGAAAAACACAAGGTAATCGGATCCATGGAAGCAACTGTGAAAAAGCTGAATGGCGCAAGATTAGCTGTTCCGTCTTTACTAATGGATGATACCCACGCAATCGGTCTTGGAACCACCGCGCCTTTGATTAACTTACTCATATTTCTATTGCTAAATTGAGAGTCTTCTATGATCATTTATTGTCCTCCTAAGAAAACACTATATTATTTTATGTGTGGTTCAAGCTCTATCTCCACGTTTCCTTTTAGCGCTCGAGAGATCATACAGCTTTTCTCTGCTTTATCTACCAGTTTCTCAAGTTTACTGCAGTCCTCAGGTGTAGCGTGGTCCATTAAACGGACAAATGGTTTATGGATGATTTTCTTATACGTTATTACGCCGCCTGTGACGTCTACAAATCCGTTTGACATAAGTGACATTTCATTTAATGGAAGGTCTGCCCGCTCAATCATTGCTGCGAGCGTTATTAAATAGCAAGTAGCAGCTGCCCCCAGTAGCATTTCATCCGGGTTTGTGCCTACACCAGGACCATCCATTTCGGGCGGTATAGATATTTTCGTTTTTAAATTCCCTGCTTCGATATATCCTTCACTATTTCTTCCACCTGGCCAGCTTGCTTTCAGTTCAAAAAGATGTTCTGCCATTATATCCCTTCTTTCTCGTTTCATTTTAACGCATTTTTGCACGATTATTAAATGTTTGAAACACGAGTAAGCTTGTACCATGCTTATTAATTTTAAATAACTGTATAAACATGATATACTTTTATTCAGGGAAAGTAATATAAAGTGCTCTCCTCTTTATTAGGTCATAAGCAAAGGATTGAATTACGTGACTTCAAAAACACATGAATCTGACATAGCGAGCTATGTAGGTAAATTGTTCCGCGATAATTTTGGCAAAGGTCCAGGGTCCATTTATGTATCGATTGCTGAACCATTCATTACAATTCACCTGCGTGATTTTTTAGCACCTATGGAAAAAATACTGCTCGATCGTAAAGACGATCTGAAAATACAGGAAACACGGGATATCTTGATGGAAGAGACAATTCCAGCCTTAAAAGATTATATAAAGTCCGTAATCCATATAGATGTACGAAATATTTATTATGACTGGTCACTGGAAAACAAAACAGGAATAATATTGGCTGTTTTGGATACAGAAATTGACAATACGAATGATGATTATCTGACTTATCCTTCTAAAATGAAAGTACATGAAGAAATAGCCCGTTTTACAAAAAAGGCTCAAAAAGAACCCAAAAATCTTCAATCCTATATGCTGAACTCCCGAACTTTAGTGTCGGTGCGAGAAGACATACTTGTGAGGATTGAAAAAGAGCTGATTAAATCAGGATTCTCTGAACAATTAAAGCTCTCCAAACGGGGATTGGAAAAAGATCTGCTGGATATAGAATATTTGGAATCAGTTATGAAAGCTGAAATTGAAGATGCCTTTGTAGATTGGGACTTCGAATTAAATAAAGGTTTTTTAATTTTAATACTTAAAGCAACAACCTAATATGGTGGAAATGTCTGGACAATAGAGCTAAGACATAAGCCGAAAAGGAAATAATCCTTTTCGGTTTTTTTATGGACAAAAACCGGATAATTAGCTAAAGATAAAAAAGGAAGTGAAAAAATATGTACAAAATAGTAGGTATTGGTAAAAACGATATTGAAATTGAACTATCAAATGAAAAAGAAGCAATTATATTCGATTCTGAGGAAGATGCATCAAACTTTCTAAATAAAATAAATCGAGAAGAAACGCTTCCAGATGGCTATAAATTACTTATAAGAAAGATATAGCTGAAAACTCCATCCTAATCAGGCTGGAGTTTTTCTATTGATGATCCAATATTTCTTTTAGCACGCTTACTTGGTTATACGTTTCTTCTTTTGATGCAAATAGAAGCGTAATATTTTTATGATGTTTTTTGGTAACCTTTTTTAATTCATTAAGTGCTTCCTGTTGATCACCTTTGCGCAATTCCTCTTTATACTTCTTTTTAAAATCCTCATATTTTGCAGGATCATGATTAAACCATTTGCGCAAATCACTTGATGGTCCGACCTCTTTCATCCAGTGATCAACTTTTGCGTCATCCTTCGACATACCTCGTGGCCAAACACGGTCCACCAGGATTCTTACCCCGTCATCTTTTGACTTATCTTCATAAATCCGCTTCATATTTACTGGCATCCGCTCAACTCCTCAATCAGTAGTTCTTTACCAAGTACCCGTTTTAGAAATTAAAAAACTTGCCCTATTGCTAATTGCTACGAAGGCGCAGTATATTGACGAAGCGGTAACACGAAAAATTTTTCCACAACAAATAATCCGAACGAAATCAGATAGACTTCGTTCGGATTAAAATTTAATTAGTTATTCATCTGATTATCTAAGCTCAACTGCACGATTTATAATTTGGTCCATGGCAGATTTTAATGACTCAAGCTTCTCAACGCTTGCCTCTTTTGAATCTTCGCAGACTCCGTAATAACATTTAATTTTAGGTTCTGTACCGGATGGACGCAGGCATACCCAGCTGCTCTTCTCCAGGATAAACTTAATTGCATTTTCTTTTGGTAATTCTATTTGTTCTTGCAGATTGCTATCATCTTTAAAGATTGTTCTTATTCCAGTAGCATAGTCTTCCATCTTCTCTACCGTCAATCCTGCAACTTCATTCATTGGATTTTTACGAACATCAGACATAATTGCAGCAATTTTATCTGATCCTTCTTTTCCTTTGAGTGTCAGTGATGACATACCTTCTAGAAAGTAGCCATGTTTTGCATATACTTCATCGAGTGCTTCAAGCAATGTCAGTCCTTGTTCTTTCCAGAAATATGCCATTTCACACGCCATCATCGCAGCTTGTATCGCATCTTTATCCCGTGCGAAACTGCTGATTAAATAGCCATAGCTTTCTTCAAATCCGAAGACAAACGTTTCTCCCGTGCTGTCAAACTGGTGAATCTTTTCACCGATATACTTAAAACCAGTTAGGGTGTCGATTGTTTCCGCACCGTAATGGGTTGCAATTGCCCTTCCTAACTCAGTAGTTACTACTGTTTTTAGGACACGGGCGTTTGAAAGCATTGCAGGGTCGCTATGCGATAGAATATAGTCAAGCATAAGTGCACCGAGCTGATTTCCTGTCAGAACACGATATTCGTAATTCTGATCCTTAACGGCTACACCTAAGCGGTCAGCATCTGGATCTGTACCAATCAAAATATCGGCGTCTGCTTTATTCCCTTTTTTAATCGCCATTTCAAATGCCTGGTGTTCTTCAGGGTTAGGTGATTCTACTGTTGAAAATTCCGGATCAGGTACAGCCTGTTCCTCTACGACATGAACGTCAGGAAATGACAACTGCTTTAACCCTTGTAACACCAGGTTATGCGATGTTCCATGAAGTGGGGTAAACACAATCGTAAGTGCTTTATCCGTATGCAGCGTATCTTTTTTAAGCTTTGAAATTTGTTTCAACTGCTCCAGATAAGCATTATCAATTTCGCTTCCAACCCAGTTCAGTAAATCTTTTTCCTCTAATTCAGCTAGCTCTGTTACAGGAACTGTCAGCTCGTTTTCTGTTTGTTCAATATAGGATATGATGCTTGCCGCTTCATCCGGAACAATCTGACCGCCATCTTCATTATAAACCTTAAATCCATTGTATTCTGGTGGGTTATGACTCGCTGTAATCATGACTCCACCTACAGCGCCAAGATAACGAACTGCAAACGACAGCACTGGTGTTGGATGAAGCTCATTAAATACATACGATTTTATACCGTAAGACCCCAGTACTTTAGCTGTTTCAATTGCAAATTCCTTTGACATATATCTGGAATCATATGCTACAACTACTCCTCGATCATTCACATTTACACAGTTCTTCTTTAAATATTGTGCGAAACCATTCACCGCCCTGCGGATGGTATAGATATTCATCCGATTTATACCAGGTCCAAGAACTCCGCGCATACCACCTGTTCCAAACGTTAACTCCTTATAAAACGCATCTTCCAATGCTTTTTGATCGTCTTTTATGTAGTCTAAATTTTTTTTCAATAGTGAATCTAAATTCTGAAATGAATTCCATTTTTCATAAGCTTTTTCCCATGTTTGCATGTAGTTAAGCCTCCCTATAATTCCAACGCTTTATGTACTATAAAAGTTTAGCACAAAATAACGAATAATTCTATTTACCTATTAATCGTATACAACCCTGAAAAATTGGTAAGAACTAGAAGTACCCTCTTCCCATTATATTTAAATAAAGGTAGAATAGAAGATATCTAGATACTAGTAAACAAGGAGAGTTGTGATTGGTTTGATTAAAAAACGTTGGTTCCAAATACTTACATTTTTCATTATGGTGTTTCTCTTAATTCTATTAATCTCGGCAACAAATTTTATATTCGATCCTATATTTAAATATTTAGGCGCGGTAGCCATTCCAATCATAGGTGCTGGCGTACTGTTTTATTTAACGAAACCAATCGTAAGAATTCTGGACAAATATAAAGTACATCGTGTTTTTTCAATCATTATTGTTTTCCTGTTGATATCACTGGCTATTTATTTAATCGTAACCTACATTGCACCAATCGCCCAAAAACAGTTTACCAATCTGATTAACAATATCCCGGTTATGGTAAAAGGTGCTCAGGACCTGATTACATATTGGCAGTCCAATCAGGATATGCTGCCTGCGGAATTTGAGAAAACGTTAAATGATATAACTTCAAATCTTCAAACCTATATTGAAGATATTACTTCTTTCTTGTTTGGTTTCATTGGACAATTGATTGGTTTTGTCTTCGCGTTAGTACTTGTGCCTTTCTTTCTAGTTTTCATGCTGAAGGACGGGGAGCGGTTTATCCCATTTGTTACGCAAATTTTTTCAGAGAAGAAAGCAAAAAACATTAAAAGCTTATTGCTTAAAATCGACGAAACACTGACTGCTTATATTCAGGGACAGTTGTTTGTTAGTTTTGCTATCGGTGTGTTGTTGTTCATTGGTTACCTGATTATTGATTTGGAATATGCACTGACACTTGCGCTGTTCGGCATGCTGATGTGTGTTATTCCCTTTATCGGTCCATTTATTGCCGTAATTCCAGCTATTATTGTCGGCTTCTTCCAGGATCCGATAATGGCGGTGTGGGTAGGTGTTGTCATGATTATCGCCCAACAAATTGAAGGTAACTTGATTTCACCGAATGTCATGGGTCGTGCATTACAACTTCACCCATTAACAGTCATTACAATCATTCTTGCTGCAGGAAGTATAGCTGGTTTTCTTGGAATACTCTTTGCAGTACCATTCTATGCAGTAGTAAAGACAATTATTGTTCATTTTTACCATACGTATGTCAGGGCACAGGACGATGAAGAAGATGCTTTAATATAAAGAAAAGCGCTCCGTTCACCAAGTTTGGAACGAAGCGCTTTTTTATCTAAAATTCATATACGATCGAGTCGCCTACTTGGTAATAGCCAATCTTTTTATAAATTCGATTGGATGCTGGATAATCTGCATCTGTATACAGGCTGCAAAACTGTGCGCCTTCATCCAGCAGTTTCGAGGTCAAAGTTGCCACTGTACTTGTTGCGTAGCCGTTTTGTTTATATTCATCTGGCGTGAACACTGCGTTTACGGAAGCACCATTTTTCGTTTTCCTCGATTGATTCACCATTGACACTGGCTTACCGTCTACCTCCCAAAGATAGACGGATCGATTATCCAGAAACCGATGGGCGTTCTTTTCTGCATCTGCTGAAAAATTAGGCTCATTAACTTCTTTGCCAAACTGAACAAGCCAATCTGTTACTAACTGTTGATGACTTCTATCCGCTTCTATCAATCTACCACTTGAATACGGAACATCGTTTACCTTGTCGAGCTGGTAAATAAGCTGGTTCATATGTAAACTGGATGTCGTTCCACTTAGCGTTTCCCATTTTTCTACAAACGGTTTTACAAATCGAACCGGGCCGAGAACTCCTGGAACTGCTAGCTTATTTTCCCAAAGGAACACGGCTATGTTTTCGGCAACATCTTCATTGATCGATTCTACATCCGGAAGAATCCAATTGTTTGGGGGTGTCTGCATAAAAGCGTAAATAACTTTCCCATCCTTTTGCACATACCCTTTGTGCACATTCTGATCTGCAGATTCCTCATTAGCAAAGCGATTAAGAATCCCAAGCATTAGGTTATTACAGGATTCTCGTTTCATTAAAAGCGGTTCAATTAAACGAACATAAGCTGCTGTATTTTTTTCGAAATGAAGCTCCATTATTTTCTCCCCCTTTTTCAAGATTGTAATATAGTATACACTATTCCTATAGTATTTTTTACAGCATAAACAGGCAGGAGTGAAATTTATATGAAAGCAAAAGAAATCGAGTCACGTCTAATCGAACGTAAAGATGATTATGCACGCATTATGGGTGATATGGATAAAGTCGAAGCAGTCGGACAACGAACGAACATTGAAGAAAAGCAGCTAGCCAAGTTAGAAAAAGAGATTGCAGATTTAAACAGACAGCTGGAAAACCTCGAAAAACAACAAGAGTGAAGGAACAAAAGTATAGTATAAATAAAATAATCCGAACGAAGCATTCCACTTCGTTCGGATTATTTGCTATAGAAAAACTATTCTTCACCGCTTTGTCGAAACACTACGCTTAGTGTCTGCGTTCAAATATTTATGTCCAGTCACTATTTAGTTGTTTCGGTTATTTTCCAATTTTGCCTGGATTTTTTTATGTTCCTTCTTTGGTGGAGTAAAGCTTACAATGATATCTCCAGCCTCAGGTGTGTTTTTGAGCTCTGCAGAATAAAAATACATCTTGCCAGAAGGCTTCAGCATATACAACAGGACTGTTTCTTTATCCCGTTCCTCCAAGTAACGCTCGTAGTCATATTGTTCGGTGATTGTTGTTTGTCTGAATACATACCCACTCTTCACCTTATTACTTAGTTCATCCATCGATACATCTTCTCTAAATAAAATTCTGCCGCCGATTTTATCGACTATATCATTCATGTTATCAACCAGCGTATATGGACTGGCTTTAAATACATTGGTTCTGCCATATTCAGGCATAAACGTCGTACAAACTAGGGCGTTATAAGAATGAAATTCAGTCGCGGCAATCATATATTCATATGGTGTTGTATCTAAATGATATTCAGTTTGCTCAGATAGCATTTCACCATGATAAAACGGCACTCCTGCTTCACGTGTCTTTCGCAGACGTTCCCATGACGAGTCAATAATAATTACAGGTGCTTTCACTTTGGTAAGTGACTTAGCTAATTCTACGGTAAAATCATTACTTCCAATTATGATTGTACCTGGTCGACCTTCCATCGATAAATGGAGTTTTTTTGCTAACCAGCCAATCGAGAAGCCGTGCGCCACAACTGTGAAAAATACCAATCCAAATGTAAGTGTCGTAATAATAGAAGCGCCCTCGTATCCCGCCTCACTTAGTACAGAAGCAAAGTAACTCGATACCGTCAATGCAACAATTCCACGAGGGGCAATCCACCCTACTAAGACTTTTTCATTCAACGATAAATCAGTATTAATTGTGGATAAAAATATCGATAACGGTCTAACTACAAACATCATTAAAATAACGTAACCGATAATTTCAGGCTGAAAAATCTCCAGTAACGTTTCTACCTGCAGGGAAGCTGTCAGCATGATAAAGATAGCTGAAATTAACAGCATAGACATGTTTTCCTTAAAGTGTCTCATGTCAGCAACTGAGCTAATGCCCATATTTGCGAGCGTCATACCCATAGCCGTAACTGCCAGTAATCCAGTTTCATGCATTATCTCATCTGCTATGGTGAAACACAAAATAACTACCACAAATACAGCTGGCGATTTTAAGTACTCTGGAATATTCCCAGTTTCAAACATCCAGCCCATTCCACGTCCACATGCCCAGCCAAAGATTGCAGCGAAAATTGATGCAGCAAAGAATAACAGAAGTGCTGAGCCATCAGGATTGGTTGTCGAAAAATAGGCGATTATTTCAAACGCAAATACAGCCAGTAAAGCACCAATCGGATCAACAATAATTCCTTCCCATTTAAGAATCTTTGCCGGACGCGGCTTTAATTTCGACTGACGCAGTAAAGGAAGGATTACGGTAGGACCGGTTACAATAAATAATCCACCTATAACAAATGCAACTGTCCAGGATAATCCTGCTATGTAATGTGCTGTTAAGGATCCCAGCATCCATGCAATAAATGCACCGATAGTTGAAATCCGAAATATTGGTTTTCCTAAACCGCGTAATTCTTTAAAGCTTAAATTCAAACTGCCTTCAAATAAAATAATAGCTACTGCTACCGTAATAATAGGATTATATAAATTTCCAAAGTCTTCTTCAGGATCCATGAACCCAAAAATCGGTCCAATTAAAAGTCCAGCCACGGACATAACCACAATTGCTGGCATTCGGTATCGCCAGGATAACCATTGAGAACCTATCCCCAAAAGACCAATAAGCATAATTTCAAAAAGAATAGACGGAACCATATCAAACCCCCTCTTGTTAACTTTATCAAGCTTTTATAGTACCTTACATTTAACTTCAAGGCAATTAACAAATTCTTACGCTTATAATATAAAATCATTTTAAATGTGCAGGTAGTTAATGTAAACAATAAAAGCCTGGTTCTGAAAAAAATGTAAAATCTTCCAGCCACATTATTGTTGGAACTCTTTCCATATCTATATTGACAAGCTGTTGACTAAATTGTTAAGATTGTCCCTGGTGTTTAAAGGTACATTTTTCACACCTGTATTTTTCTGATAATATTGAAAATAGGCACATTTTTTACAATATTTGTAAGCGTTTGCCTCTATAAATCAACTACTATTGCCATTAGAAGGAGCTAACATCATGAATAAAGACACTTTCATTATTGGGTTTATGTTATTTGCTTTATTTTTCGGGGCTGGAAATATCATCTATCCACCAACTCTCGGAATTGATTCGGGCACATCTTATTGGGCCGCAATTGCCGGGTTTATCTTTACTGGCGTTGGGTTACCTATCCTCGCAGTGACTGCTATTTCCTTTGTAAACAACGATGCACGCGAGCTTGCTAACCGCGTACACCCTATGTTCGGTCTTATTTTTACTTCAGTAGTATATTTAGCAATTGGTCCTTTTTTCGGGATTCCACGCGCTGCAACAGTGGCGTTTCAAATGAGTGCTGATCCCTTTTTAACAAATAGCTTTTGGACAATATTTTTGTTTATGACAATCTTCTTTACATTAGTTTATGTCGTAAGTTTAAATCCATCCAAAATGGTGGATCGCATCGGTCAGTATTTAACTCCTATACTATTACTGGCAATTATCGGATTAAGTATTGGCGGGTTTTTAATGTTGGATAACCCAATGTCAGCGCCAATTGATAAATATGCTTCGTCACCATTTTTCACAGGCTTTGTTGAAGGATACTTAACGATGGATGCTATTGGGGCATTAGCATTTGGCATCATTGTTGTAAATGCATTTAAAGACCGTGGAATAACGACGCAGCGTGAACTCGTAACTTCAACGTTAAAAGCAGGTGTGGTTACCGGAATCGGTTTAATTTTGGTTTATGGATCGATCGGTTGGATAGGTGCCAAAATGACTGACGCAGGTACGTTTACGAACGGCGGCGAGATTTTATCCAGTGCTGCACGTCTTGTATTTGGTGAATTCGGTGCACTATTACTTGGAATTATCGTAGCCTTAGCCTGTTTCACGACATGTGTGGGGCTAGTAGTTGCCTGTGGACAGTTTTTCTCTAAAACTATTGGCGTAAGTTATAATATGGTGATACTAATTACCACAATTGTAAGTTTCTTAATCGCCAATCAAGGTTTAAACACGATTATCAACTATTCTGTGCCGGTACTTGTATTTATTTATCCAATAGCAATCGTATTGATCGTCCTAACGTTTTCACAAAAGTTGTTTCACGGAAAACGGGCAGTGTACCAGGGAGCTATTCTGCTAACAGCTGTTACAAGTTTATACGATGGACTGCTCGCGTTCGGATTAGATCTGTCTGCTGTAACACCGTACATGGAAGCATTGCCGTTTTTCTCACTTGGACTCGGCTGGATTCTGCCAGCGTTAGTCGGGAGCATTATTGGCTTGCTTATTAGTAAATCAGCAAATCCAAGTTACGCTAAATAAATGTAAGAGCTGAGTTTATCAGCTCTTTTTTTGTTTGAAAATGTGGTAAAATAATGTGTAACGAAGGAGGATCATAATGATCGCAGAAGCAGAAAAAATCCTACAAACATATTATGGTTTTCCAGCCTTCCGACCAGGCCAAAAGGAAACCATATCCAATATACTTCAATTAAAAAACACATTAGCTGTAATGCCCACAGGTGGCGGTAAATCAGTATGTTATCAAATACCCGGTTTGTCACTTGACGGTGTTGCCATTATTATCTCACCACTTATTTCCTTAATGAAGGACCAGGTTGATGCATTGAATTCACTTGGTATAGCAGCAACATATATAAACAGTTCCTTGTCTACTGCGGAACAACAGCAGCGTCTCCGGGATATTGAAGCACGGCGCTATAATTTTGTATACGTTGCTCCAGAACGATTTGAATCATCTTACTTTGTTCAACTCGTGAAACGGCTTCCGATTGCATTAGTCGCTTTTGATGAAGCACACTGTATCTCCCAATGGGGACACGACTTCCGACCAAGTTATCGGTCGATTGTTCCAAACCTGAAATCCTTATCTAATATCCCTGTATATGTTGCACTGACCGCAACTGCTACGGAGGAAGTTATCACAGATATTCAAAACCTATTACATATTGAAAATGAACATGTCATTAATACTGGATTTGAGCGTGATAATTTATCCTTCCATATTGTAAAGGGGAAGGACAAGCCTACCTACGTCCGCTCCTTTCTTGCCGAGCGAAAAAATGAGTCCGGGATAATCTACACCGCTACTCGGAAACAGGCAGATACACTATATGAACAATTAACTGCCAAAGGCTTTTCGGTGGCAAAATATCATGCAGGAATGTCTGAAGACGACCGAAAAAATGCACAGGCAGCATTTATCCAGGATGAAATTCAAGTCATGATTGCAACAAACGCTTTTGGTATGGGTATTGATAAATCCAATGTTCGGTATGTCATTCATTACGCAATGCCAATGACAATCGAATCGTATTACCAGGAAGCTGGCCGTGCAGGACGTGACGGCGAACCAAGTGATTGTATCCTGCTTTTTTCCGCACAGGATATCCAGCTGCAGAAGTTCCTGATTGAGCAATCGATGATGGACGACGAAGCAAAGCGGGCGGAATATCGCAAACTTCAGTCCATGATTAACTATTGCCATACACACAGCTGTTTAACGTCGTTTATTTTGGATTATTTTAATGACCAGCAGGTAAACGAGTCGTGTGGCCGCTGTAGTAACTGTATCCACCGGACAGATCAAACCGACATGACGAAAGAATCACAAATGATTTTGTCCTGTGTAAAGCGCATGGGCGAACGTTTCGGTGTAAGTATGACCGCAAAAGTACTAAAGGGATCAAAAGATAAAAAAGTGAAAGACTTCAATTTGAACAAAATATCCACTTATGGGATTTTGTCGAATTACACAGAAAAAGCAATTACGGAGTGGATTCATTTCTTAATCGCTGAAAAAATACTCGCGACAGAAGAAGGCCGTTACCCAACATTGAAGCTGAATCAGTCATCGGTTGACGTCCTAAAAGGAAATCAGTCCGTTTCGATGTATGCAACCGTTATTCCAACTGGTGAAGCAGCGGATTACCGTGAAGATCTATTTGAGGAATTGCGCCAGCTTCGCAAGCAAACCGCTGATGATGAAGGTGTTCCGCCGTATGTTTTATTCTCAGATGCCACATTAAAAGATTTGAGTCGATATTTTCCGGATTCGAAAGAAGATATGCTTACCATTAAAGGTATTGGTGAAAAGAAATACGAGCAATATGGTGAAGCGTTTCTGGAAACCGTACAACAGTGGCGAGAACGAAACCCGGATGTGAAAAAGCGGATTCGAATCAGCGATACTGCTCCTGTAAGCAAGCCCAAACCGAAAGATGTCGATGGCCCAAGTCACCTTGCAAGCTATGAGATGTTTCGGTCTGGAAAGTCCCTCAAGGATATAGCGGTAATGCGTGATTTATCTCCGCAAACCATTGAAGGACATATTTTCAAAGCTACCAAGGAAGGCTATCCAATCGCCTGGGGAATATTTTTCACAGAAGAGGAAGAACAAACAGTACTCGCAGTACGAAATGAACTGGAAGAACCAAAATTAAAGCAGGTAAAGGATTTGCTGCCTGAAGGCTACAGTTACACAAAAATAAAAGCTGTTTTGGTTAAAAATGAATTGATGTAAATTAGGTGTGCACGTCCTCAGGGAGTGCACTTTTTTTGTGGAAATGGTGAAGACGAGCGGAATCACGGTGGTCGATTTATCCGGAAATTCGTCGATATTCTCACAAATCGATGAATTTGTTTTATCAATCTGGAGTTAGAAAGTTCGACATTCTGCATGTCTATACTAGCGAATGCTGAGTTTTTACTTATACCGGCATTTGCTCTAAACCTTTATACGTATAACACAATTATCACAGAATAAAATTAGGCGATTCTCCCAGAAACAGTTAAATATCTCGCAATCCATTTTCGTAGTGACACAAAATATATAAACTGCGCATTAACTTCATTTTTCTCATTGGTGCCTTACAGAATCATTCCGAAGGAAGCTGAAAAAGTTACACGAAGTACATATTAACAGGATCTGCGATCGCATCATCAAATTCACTTCGCTTTCCGTGGGCACGACTTCAGCTTCCTTGCCCCGGCAAGGAGTATGCAAACGTTGTCCGCAAAGGACGGTTTTAGTTTGCCCTCCTCTTTAAGCGCTTTCCTGCTTAGATCTTCAGCTCGCGCTGTTCCCATAGGAGTCTCGTGAATTCAATGATGCTAGGTTGAGGTGCAAGATCTTCTTTTATAATATCCATCCCTTTTTCAGTTGCTGAGAACCTCATGAATTTTTACCACTGCGCAATTCATAAGTGATTGGTACAGGAATTTAAAAACAATTGAAAAGATGGAGCGCAATAAAATGTCACTGAAAAAGTGGTAGATTTTCAAAAAATATTATTTCCATTTTAACTCAGCATCTTCGAATATACGAAGACTCCTGTGGGAAGTAAGAGATCGGTGAGACCCCGGAGTGCGACAGCACGAGGAGGCTCACCACTCGCCCACGGAAAGCGAAGTATATTCGAAGATGCGATCGCAGATTCTCTAAATACATATCTTATGTAACTTTTTCAGTGGCAAGATAGAAGTTTCAAAGTTGTATGTTACTGCGCAATTTCCATCTACTACGACAAAAGTAACTAATAGCATATTTTAGAAACAGACGTATTTGTATATCTCGTCAAGTAACATATTTCAAGTCTCCAAGAACTTAAATTTTTTATGTGCGAAAGAGGAGCGTAAGAAAGGATTTATATTTTCTTACCTGCAAAATAAAAACCGCTCCCCGAGAAATCCGAGAAACGGTCCTGCTAACAAATTTATTTAATTTCAAATGCCCAAGTTCCATTGCGGAAAACGGCTTCTGTTGTTCCATCCTGCAGTACTCCATCGATATCAAGCTTTTCAGAACCAATCATGAAATCAACGTGTGTCAGACTGTCATTCACTCCATGTTTATCAAGCTGCTCACTGTCCATATCAGCTCCGCCCTCTAAGTTGGTTGGATACGCTTTTCCAAGCGCAATATGGCAGGAAGCATTTTCGTCAAACAACGTATTATAAAAAATCAGTCCTGACTGTGATACTGGTGATTCGTGTGGAACTAGTGCTACTTCACCTAAACGGCGCGCTCCATCATCTGTATCAAGTAAATGCTTGAGAACCTCTTCGCCCTGCTCAGCCTTAAAGTCCACTACTTTTCCTTCTTTAAACGTCAATGTGAAATTGTCGATTAAACTTCCACCATAATTCAATGGCTTCGTACTAGAAACGGTTCCGTTTACCCCATATTTATGTGGCATTGAGAAAACTTCTTCCGTTGGCATATTCGGATTAAAGGTAATACCTTTAGCAGAATCAGCAGATCCACCTTTCCAGATATGTCCTTCTGGCAGCTCCAATTCAAGATCTGTCCCAGGTGCTTTATAAATTAATTTTTTATAATTTTTACGGTTCATCAACTCGCGCGCAATTCTCAATGTAGCATTGTGATCATCCCACGCAGCAATTGGGTCTTCCTGGTCTACACGAACAATTTTAACAATCGCATCCCATAGACTTTCAATAGCATCATCTGTTGATTTATCAGGGAATATTTTCTGTGCCCAGTCACCAGTTGGAATAGAAATGATCGACCATGTAATCAAATCGTTCATCGTATACTTGCGGAAAGTAGTCATAGCCTGCGCCGCAGCCTTATTAGCTTTTGCTACACGAGATGAATCAATATCCTGCAATAAGTCCGGGTTAGTTGAACGAATTGAAAGTACTGCAGCTCCATCTTCCGCATACATGTTATGCAATTTCACTCTCCATTCAGGGAAATCAGCAATGACCTCATCTGGAGCATTCTCATATTTTAACAATGTAAGCTCGTCGTCCACCCAATTAATATGTACATCTTTCGCACCCATTTCATAAGCTTTACGAACTACAATTTTAGTGAAGTCTGCTCCCTCAATTGGTGCATTAACCATTAACGCCTGGTTCTTTTGAAGGTTTACACCTTTACGCAAAGCAAGTTCTGCGTATTTTTCCTTAGTCTTTTGGTTGATCATTCTATTCCCTCCATTAATTTCATATATTTCGTGTACCGTTATTATTTCATAAATCATCTTAAATTACCAAACTATTGATCAAATAATCCGAAAATATTAATGCTAATTTTTGCAAGTTCTAATCCTTAGTCCTGCTGCTGAGTCATTTACTAAGTAACCTTAATATGGTATACTGTTATTAAGTTACTTTTCGTAATTAATGACTAAAAACATACACTAACAGATAAACTAAAATAAATGAGGTGATCTTCATGCAAGAACTATGTCCGCGATTTGAAAGCGCTATGCAACTTGTCAGCAAACGTTGGGTTGGTTTAATTTTATTCGATCTCTTAAAAGGCAAAAAACGTTTCTCTGAAATGGAAGCAGACTTACCTATCAGCGGGAGGTTACTCTCTGATCGGTTAAAAATGCTTGAACAGGAAGGTATAGTTGAACGAAAAATATACTCCGAGTTTCCTGTACGTATAGAATACTCCTTATCTGAAAAAGGAAAGGCTCTGGAACCTGTTATTCGTGAGATTCAGCGTTGGGCAGAAAATTGGGTCGAACTAGAAAGTGAAACTAAAGAAAAAGCAAAATAATTGGTAGGCTGCTGCGACGTGCACAGCCTATTTTTTTGCCTCATTATCGATTCCGGCTGGCGCACCGGACCTGGCGATATAGTTGCCGAAGTGCCGGTTATCTATCTCGGTAACTAGCTTTTCTATTCCTAGTTGACACTTATCAATCCTGTTCTGATTTTTATCACGTTCGAGAAAAAATTTATCGATCTCGACATAAATTTTATCGATCCCGGCGCACTGCACTACTCGTCTGCTTCCCCATCATAAACTGCAGCATGACATTCGCCGCAACACGGCTGGTCATGTTCCGAATATCAATCGTCGGATCGATTTCCACGATATCCATAGCCGTCACCTGTGGATGTTGAGCAGCCATAAACACAGCGCCAAGGAGCTCACGGCTGGTCATTCCGCCTGGGCCAATTGCTGGGCAGCCAGGAGCGTATGCCTGGTCCAGTACATCCATGTCGACGGAAAGGTAGATGACGTCAACTCGCTCGGCTAGTCGCTTCAGTTCTTCTTCCATTATTTTCACAACGGATTCTCGCATCAGGTCCTGCATCGTGTAGACCACTACACCTTTCTCAGCTGCATAATCATGATATTCTTTCGCATTGGTGAAGTCACGAATGCCTACTTGAACCAAGTTCTCACCTTGTAAAATATCTTCTTCTATCAAACGTCTGAACGGAGTACCGTTGGTAGGTCCACCGTCCTCAACATTACGCAAATCGTGATGGGCATCGAATTGAATGACTCCGATCGACGTATGTTTTTCCGAAAAACCTTTGATGGATGCATGGCTGATACCGTGATCACCGCCAAGTATCATCCAATTTTCAGCTGCATCTGTCGCATAAATATCCGAAAAACCTTCGTACAGACGCTGCAAATTACCCACCACATCAGTCGGATCCATATTCACGTCACCAAAGTCCATAATTGATTCGGCCAAATCTATGCCCGTATCGCCTGAAAAAGTTGTATAGCTCTGAAGAGCAGAACGAATTGCTGAAGGGGCAAACGACGCCCCGGAATGGCTGATCGATGACTTGGAGAATGGCGCTCCTGCTATCGCAAACTCAGCTGTCAATCCAGCCTTCCATGGAACTAGCAACTCCTGGACTTTCGTTGTATAACGGTCTTTGAAAATCGCTTCTCCAGCAGGTTTTACATGCCTCAATTGAGTCATCGTATCGCCTGCCTCTCGTAAAGAACCTCTCCATTTTTCACAACTGTATTCACGTGGTTGACGCCATAGTGATAGGGAATGTACATATAATTTGGCGCATCCCACAGAACAATATCTGCTTTCCTTCCGGGTGCAATGGTTCCTGCTTCATCACCACGTCCAATTGCGTGTGCAGCATTAACTGTTACAGCATGCCAAATTTCCTCAGGCGATAGCTTCAGCTTTAGTGCCGCAATCGACATGATCAGCTGCAGATTTTCAGTAACCGAGCTGCCCGGGTTAAAATCGGTTGAAATGGAGATTGCTGCACCGGCATCAACCATTTTCCGTGCAGGTGAATACGTATCTTTTCCAAGATAAAAACTTGTTCCTGGCAGTATAACGCCAATCGTATTTGAAGCCGCAAGCTGCTGGATTCCCTCGTTCGATGCGACTGCTAAATGGTCCCCACTGATTGCGCCTACTTCCACAGCAAGCTCTGTTCCACCCAATGGATCAATTTCGTCGGCATGAATTTTTACGCCAAATCCTTTTTCTTTCGCAGCTAGCAGATATTTCCTAGACTGCACTACTGAAAATACACCTGTTTCAGTAAAAATATCCACGAACTCCGCCAGATTTTTTTCCTTGATTTCATCGAACATTTCAACCATTTCATTTAAAAAGGCTTCTGGATCTTCCTTATACTCTGGTGGAATTGCATGTGCCCCAAGAAACGTTGAAACGATGTCCAGTGGATGTTTCACATTGGCTTCTTTTGCGACTTTAAGTTGTTTCAACTCTGTTTCTCTATCCAGACCATACCCGCTTTTTGCTTCGACGGTTGTTATCCCGTGCATAGCCATCCGATCTAAATGAAATAACGCTTTTTCCAGCAAGTCGTCATAAGACGTTTCTTTTGTTGCGTTAACCGTTGAGAGGATTCCGCCACCCTGTTTTAAAATTTCGAGATATGGCACTCCCTGTTGCTTCAACGCCATTTCTTTTTCTCGAGAACCGCCGAAGACCAAGTGTGTGTGTGGCTCGACCAATCCAGGTGTGACCAGTTTTCCTTTTGCATCTATCGTGCGATCAGCCTGAATATTAACTGCTTTTTCACGTGAGCCAATCCATTCCACTTTTCCATCTCTAACTGCGACTGCAGCATCCTCCATCACGATCAGGTCATTCATGTCCGAACCCTTGACTGGTCCCTTTTTGTCCATCGTTAATAATTGTCCAATATTTGTTATGAGTAAATCTGCTTGCATGGTATATGCTCCTTCCTATTTCTTTGTCGGGATAGTAATATCGTGCTTATCCGCAAAATCGATCGCGGACACGTATCCAGCGTCTGCGTGGCGAATAATTCCCATGCCTGGATCTGTTGTTAGTACCCTCTCCAAACGCTCGTGGGCTAAATCAGTTCCATCAGCCACTGCGACCATTCCAGCGTGCAGGGAGTACCCCATACCGACTCCTCCTCCATGGTGGAAGGAAATCCATGACCCGCCAGCTGCTGTGTTAATGAGCGCGTTTAATACCGCCCAATCGCCTACCGCGTCACTGCCGTCCTGCATTCCTTCTGTTTCTCTGTTCGGTGATGCAACAGAACCGCAATCCAAATGGTCCCGCCCGATTACCACCGGCGCTTTTAGCTCACCTTTTCGAACAAGATCGTTTATTGCGAGTCCCATTTTCATTCGTTCTCCATAACCTAACCAGCAGATTCTGGAAGGAAGTCCTTGGAAGGCAATCTGTTCCTGCGCCATATCAATCCAGCGAATCAGCGCTTCATTTTCTGGGAAAAGTTCTTTAATTAATTGATCTGTCCGGTATATATCTTCCGGATCTCCTGACAAGGCAACCCAGCGAAATGGTCCTTTTCCTTCTGTAAATAATGGACGGATATAGGCTGGGACAAAGCCAGGAAAATCAAATGCATTTGAAACACCCTCGTCGTGCGCCACCTGCCGGATGTTATTTCCATAGTCAAATACAATGGAGCCTTTTTCTTTATGCAAAAGCATTGCTTCCACATGTTTTGCCATGCTTGCTTTCGATTTCACTGTATACGCTTCCGGATCTTTTTTCCGCAATACATCCGCTTCCTCGACGGTAAATCCAACTGGCACATAACCATTTAACGGGTCATGGGCCGACGTCTGATCCGTCACGATATCTATCTGAATATCACGTGTTAACAGCTCATGATGAACCTCTGCGGCGTTTCCAAGCAGTGCAATGGATAGTGCTTTCCCTGATGCTTTTGCTTCTTTTGCAAGTGTGATCGCTTCATCCAGGTTCTTTGCCATGACGTCACAGTATTTCGTTTTCAAACGTTTCTCGATTCGGCTTTTATCCACTTCCACTGCAATAACGACACCTTCGTTCATTGTTACAGCAAGCGGCTGCGCGCCACCCATGCCTCCAAGGCCAGCCGTTAACGTGATCGTACCTTTAAGGGAACCGTTGTAATGTTTTTTAGCAAGCGAAGAAAACGTTTCATAGGTTCCCTGCAGAATCCCTTGTGTACCAATATAAATCCAGCTGCCGGCAGTCATTTGCCCGTACATCATGAGTCCCTTTTTATCAAGCTCATGGAAATGCTCCCAGTTGGCCCACTTCGGCACTAGCACTGAATTCGACAACAACACACGTGGCGCGTGTTTATGCGTTCGGAAAACACCGACCGGCTTACCTGATTGGATGAGCATTGTCTCATCATTTTCAAGCGTACGAAGTGTCTTTACAATCGCGTGGAACGATTTCCAGTTTCGTGCTGCTTTCCCAATTCCACCATATACAACAAGCTCTTCCGGGTTTTCAGCAACTTCCGGATCCAGGTTATTGTAAAGCATGCGGAGCGCCGCTTCCTGTTCCCATCCTTTACACTCAAGTTCCAGTCCTTTTTTAGCTTTAACTTCAACCTTGTTCATGAAAAACTCCCCCTTTAATCGGTACATTGGATGTTGCATCGTTTTTTAACCAGATTGCCAGATTCGTAATATCTGTCGCAAAAATACGATCCGCATTAATAGTCGTTACAACCTTTCTGCCTTTTTCATAAAATTCCTTCGTTATCGCTGACATTTTCTTTGTTCCACGATACTCGACTGCCTGCATAGCGCAGATCAGTTCAATCGCAACAACGTGTCTTGCGTTTTGCAGCATTTGAAGTGCATGTCTTGCGCCAATTGTCCCCATGCTTACATGGTCCTCCTGGTTGGCAGAGGATGGAATGGAGTCCACACTTGCTGGGTGTGCCAAAGTCTTATTTTCGGATATGAGCGATGCTGCACTGTACTGCATAATCATCGCGCCGGACTCAAGCCCTGGATTTGGACTTAAAAATGCCGGAAGATCATTTAATTGCGGATTAACCAACCGCTCAATCCGCCTCTCTGAAATATTTGCCGTCTCAGCAATGCCCAGTTTAATGAAATCCATCGCAAACGCTATCGGCTCCCCGTGAAAGTTCCCGCCGGAAATCACTTTATCTTGCTCGGAAAAAATAAGCGGATTGTCTGTCACTGCGTTCATTTCAGTCAATAATTTTTCTTTCGCATAATTGACCGTTTGCCAGCAGGCACCAAGAACCTGTGGAATACATCGCAGTGAATACGCATCCTGGACCCGAAGTTCTCCTTGTTTCGTAATCAGCTGACTGTCAGTTAAAAAGGAACGGATTCGTCCTGCAACATCCATCTGCTCCTGATGCCCTCGAGCTGCATGCAGATCCACATCAAACGCATCGATGATTCCCTGTAATCCTTCCATCGTCATAGCGGCAATCAGTTCGCTTTGATGGAGAAGTTTTTCAGCTTCCAGGTACGTAACCACACCGACCGCTGTCATTGCCTGCGTTCCGTTAATTAATGCAAGACCTTCTTTCGCTTTCAACGTCAGAGGGATAATTCCCTCTCGATTCAGCGCGTCCAGCGCATGCATTTTTTCACCTTGATACATTACCTCCCCTTCGCCCATTAAACCAAGCGCCAAGTGAGATAATGGTGCAAGATCGCCGCTTGCTCCAAGCGAACCTTGCTGCGGAACAATTGGATGAATGCCGCTATTCAGCAACTTGATGAGCTGATTCACAAGCTCGACTCTTACACCAGAATACCCTTGCGATAATGCGTTTGCCCGCAATAAAAGCATTGCTCTCGTTATTTGCTCAGAGAAAGCATCACCAACACCACAGGCATGAGAATGGATTAAATTAAGCTGTAGATCCTCTAAGTCCAGATCATTAATAATGACATCACTAAATTTACCAAACCCTGTATTAATGCCATACATCGTCTTTTTATCCATTAATAGCTTATCGACAGTACTTCTATTAGCTTCAATCCTGGTACACGCATCGCTCGCCAGCTTTACCTCTTCACAATCGAATACCACTCGCTTCACTTCGCCGAATGTTAACGTCTTACCTGTTAAAATAACCATCGTTACCCTCCTTCTGGCACCGCTTTACTAGGTTAAAGCAGTCAACGTAAAAAGAGGCTGCGGTTATAAACCGAGCCTCTTTGACATATTTGTTTGATTTAATTTTTTGCAGTTGCTCTCCATTGAAAACATCCTAACTAATTAGAAAATTCTTATTCCTATTGTAAGCGTTTTCTTAATTAGTTGCAAGTAGTTAAAGTTCCAAATGTGAAATCCCGATATATCTGCGAAAATCCCGATAAAAACAAGATTACCCTGATAAACCGTACGAAAATCCTGATGTCCCCCGAATATTCCTGATATACGCGATTAAATCCTGATAAAAACGCTCCGCACCACCCAATCTGCCCCGATTAAATCCGCACCAACTATAAAAAAACGCAAGCACCCCACAGGATGCTTGCGCGTTTTAACCTATTTCTTTTCTCTTTCATGTGCTGCTTCTTCACGATCCCAAAACTCAATTCCGTCCTGATTATCCAGTACGTCACGGTAAAAGACAGGATCTTTTCCTTCTTTACGTTGACGCTGGTAATCTTTTAGAACACGTTCGGCAATTTTAAATAACTTCGTAATCGCGTATAAGTTAATCAGAGCCATGATTGCCATAGATAAATCAGCTAGTGCCCATACTAAGTCAAATGACACCACTGCGCCAAAGACAATCATAGCAAGCACTGCTATACGGTAGATGAATAAGCCAACCTTCGTTTCTTTAATATAACCAATATTATTTTCTCCATAATAATAGTTACCAAGAATAGAACTATATGCAAATAAGAAGATTGCTACAGAAATAAAGATGGACGCCCAATCACCAATATGGAATTCAAATGCATTCTGGGTCAATTGAATCCCGTCCAGCTTACTTCCTTCATAACCGCCGGCAGAAATAAGAATGAATCCTGTGGCACTACAAATTAAAATAGTATCGAAAAATACACCAAGAGACTGAATCAAACCTTGTTTTGCCGGGTGCGTTACTTCTGCAGTTGCAGCCGCGTTTGGCGCACTACCCATACCAGCTTCGTTCGAGAATAAACCACGTTTAATTCCGTTCAGAATTGCAGCACCGAAACCACCGCCTGCTACTTCCCGGATACCAAATGCATTTGCAAATATAATGGAAAACAGATCTGGAATTTCAGTAATATTTACAATGAGAACATAAACGGCAATGAGAATATATAAAATTGCCATAATCGGAACTATAATTTGTGTAACATTCGCAATTGACTTTAATCCACCAAAAATTACCATGGCTGTCAATATAACAAGAACAATTGCCATTATATTTTTACTGAAATCGAATTCATTTGCAAACGCCAGACTGATTGTATTTGATTGTACCGAGTTGAATACAAGTCCATACGTAAACGTTATAGCGATTGCAAATAGAATACCAAGCCAGCGTTTATTTAGTCCTTTTTCCATGTAATACGCCGGACCACCACGATACTGGTTTTTCTCCGGTACTTTGTAAACCTGTGCAAGTGTGCTTTCAACAAAAGCTGTTGCTGAGCCTAATAACGCAATAATCCACATCCAGAAAACTGCACCAGGTCCACCAATTGCTACGGCAGCTGCCACACCAGCAAGGTTACCTGTACCAACACGAGATGCCGCACTGATTGCGAATGCCTGGAAGGAGGAAGTACCTTTCTTTCCTTTTGCTGTCATTGTTCGTTTGTCGAATAAAACCCGAAACATTTCCGGTAGATATCTGAACTGCACAAACTTTGTTTTGATTGTAAACCAAAGCCCAACACCAATTAGTGCTGCAATTAATACATATGACCAAAGTATTGTATTTGCCTCTCCAATAATATTTTCAATAAAACTCATGTTGTGACTTCCCCCTGTATATTCTAAAATTAAATTTTATACTAACTTCCGTTTTATATACCCGATGTTTTCTGCTCGTAATCCTCAATTTTTCAATGTGAACAATTTTTTACTTCATTTTCCGGAAAACAGACTTTTTTAATCTTATCACAACTATTGAAAGAACCATAATTTAATTAAAAAGATCCGTGAGCATAGACAGTTCAACTCACCGAATACCGGCCGATTCAGACCAAATACCTGCCACTAACCGTGGAATACTAGCCACATCGAACGAATTACATGCCAATCCGACCAAAATACAGTCCGACTCCGAAAAAAAACCGCCCACAAAGGCGGTTTTAAGCGATACTATTATCTGTCCCATGGAAAGTCAGTACCGAATTTGGAAGCTAGTTCTTTAGAGTGAGCTCGTCGTTCCTTACGATGTTTTGCACGAAGTGGAGCTTGCTCATTCAGGTCCTTTTCATATTCCGTTTCTGGATAAACAGATGCAACTGGTATTGGTTTCCCATCAGCATCTACAGCTACAAACGTTAGGAATGCTGTTGTACATACTTCACGCGCTCCAGTTAACAGATTTTCTGTGACTGCTTTTACGAATACTTCCATGGATGTGTTATGCGTCCAGGTTACAAACGCTTCAACGCAAATGGAATCTCCCTCTTTTACCGGTGCAAGAAAGTCGACTGAATCGGTTGATGCAGTAACTACCGCTAATCTTGCGTGACGTGCCGCTGCAATCGCTGCAACGTCATCGATGTGTGCCATTAATTTACCACCAAACAATGTGCCATGTGTGTTTGTATCTGGCGGCAGTACGTGTGATGTCTTGACTGTTAGTGAGTGACGACAGTTTCTTTTTTCCATTACTATGTTTCCTCCTACTGTTTATAAAATTGGTGATAGTAAACGTGAAATGGATTCTTTAAATCGAATACCAGCAGACCGTTTATCGTATAATTTTTTTGTCATTTGTGTGGAAAGGCTAATATCTTCCATAAAGCTGTCTACCAGCTTACCAGCCACTACACTGCTGTATAAAAAGGCATTTCCTTCAAAGTTCAACCGGAAACTGCGGACGTCAATATTTGCTGTTCCCACAGACGCCATTTTACCATCTACGACAATTGTTTTAGCATGTAAAAATCCATTCTGATAAATATACACCTCAGCACCTGCTTTAAGCAAGTCGCCAGCGTAGGAAAGCGTCGCCCAGTAAACGAAGGGATGATCAGGCTTATTTGGTATCATAATTTTCACATTAACTCCGGAAAGACAAGCAATTCTTAGCGCATCTGCAAGACTTTCATCCGGTATAAAATACGGTGTTTGAATATAAATATATTCTTTGGCTGACATAATCATTTTGATGTATCCATTTTTAATTTGTTCCCATTCCGAATCCGGTCCACTCGTTACAATCTGCATACCTACATCCCCAGCCGGTGATGCGGTATAGTACCTGTCATGATAGGCAATATCATTTCGTGAAGCCTGATTCCAGTCCAGGATAAAACGTGTTTGCATATGATGAACCGCACTGCCCAGTACTCGCAAATGCGTATCACGCCAATACCCGAAATTTTTATCTTTCCCTAAATATTCATCACCAACGTTGAAACCGCCTATGTATCCGACTTTCCCGTCCATTATTGCCAGCTTTCGGTGGTTACGATAGTTGATTTTCATATTGATCTTAGGAATCTTAGGAGGGAAAAAAGCTTCTACCTGACCCCCTGCATTACGTATACGCTTAATAAATTTTCGTTTTAATGTTCTTGAACCCATGTCATCGTACAACACGCGCACCTGTACACCTTCATTTGCTTTTTTTACTAAAACATCAGCAAGACGTTTTCCAAGACCATCATAACGAATAATATAGTAAAGCAAATGGATATGATCGTTCGCTTTTTGTATATCCTGAATTAGGGCTTTAAATTTCTCTTCCCCATCGGTATAGATATCGACTTTGTTATCTTGTGTCAAAATGGCATCATCATTACGAAGGTGCATATAATAAAGATCTTTATATTCTTTTAGTTCCTGATGCTTATAAACAAACGTATCTTCCTCAATAGCTCGAAGCTGTGCCTGAACCGCCCGTTTCACACCGAGTTTGCTTTTTGTCTCCCATGTAAAAATACGTTTATTACTGATCTTTTTACCGAAAACTAAATAAAGGAAGAAGCCTGCGATTGGAATAAACAGCAAAACCATTAGCCAAGCCCACGTAGATGTAGCATCTTTACGCTCCAGAAAAATAATGGTAAGTGCCAGCCCAATGTTTGATATAATAATAAATGCTAAAAAATAGGGGATTAATTCCAAAGTGACTTTCTCCTTCCTGTAACAGAACTTACATTTCTAGTATCCATAATATAGCACAATTTTATCAATCGAGTTAGTTTGAAAAAGGAGTGATTTGAATTGAAGGAAAAATATGCTTTGGTTATAGGCGGAACAGGCATGCTCACCGAAGTTTGTCATAAACTCATTCATGATTATACTTATGTATCTGTCGTTGGGCGCAGTCCTGCTAAACATAAACTTTTAAAAAATAATAATCCGCATGCTGATCGACTGCACGCCATTACAGTGGATTATCACGATGATGAACGCTTTAGAGAAGAACTGCAAAAAGCGTTTCACAGATTTGGCACCCCAGATCTTGTCGTCAGCTGGATTCACGGCACAGCCCCACGTGCACTGGATTCCTTACTGGATGAAATGACAAATGTTAACAAAACAAAGGTGTGGAAGCTATTCCATATGCAGGGTAGTTCCCGGTTTTTTGAAAAAGAAAACACGCCTGTACCAAAGAACTGCCAGTACAGACGCATTTATTTAGGCTTTATTCTGGAAAAGACGACTTCACGGTGGCTCACACACCACGAAATAGCTGCTGGTGTTCTCCTTGCAATTGAAACAGACCAGTTGGAAACAATTGTTGGTACGTTGGAGCCCTGGCACAGGCGACCTTAGAGTTGATCCAGTGCCTGCTCCAGATCTGCCCAGATGTCTTCCCATGCTTCCAGTCCAACAGATATACGAACCAATTGATTGGTAATCCCCATTCGTTCTCTTGATCCCTCAGGGATAATGGCGTGTGTCATTGTGGCCGGATGCTCGATTAGCGTCTCAGCATCCCCCAAGCTCACGGCTATTTTTAAAAAGGATAGCTTGTTCAACAGCGCTTGGGCTTCTGCTTTCGTTCCATCGATCGTAAACGAAATAACGCCGCCTCCACGCTTCATCTGTTTTTTGTAAATAGGATAGTCCGGATGATCTTCGTCACTAGGATAGAAAACCTGCTTGACTTTCGGGTGACTTTTAAGCTTCCCAAAAATTTTCTCCGCGTTATCTGAATGACGATCTAATCGAACATGCAGTGTTTTTAATCCGCGCAGCAGCAGCCACGCGTCAAAAGGTGATATAATTCCTCCAATATCCTTCTGTGTTGACATGGCTACCGAGTCCAGGAAATCTTTTTTCCCTACAACCAGCCCGGCCACGACGTCACCATGCCCTCCGATATATTTCGTTGCACTATGGAGTACAACATCACAGCCAAAGTCCAGCGGGTTCTGAAGGTACGGAGATGAAAATGTATTATCAACTACAACTGGGATATTATGTTCTTTGGCTACATCTGCAACCATTTGTAAATCAATCAGTTTCATCGTAGGATTAATTGGTGTTTCGACATAGATGCATGACGTCTCCGGTTGAATCAGATTCTCGATGGCTTCTTTTGAATCCATGCTCGAAAAATCATGGTTAATATTATATTTTTCTTCCATCATTGTTAACAATCCATACGTACATCCATATAACCCTGAAGAACAGATGATATGGTCATTTGCTTTCGTTAATGCAATTAATACGGCAGAAACAGCGGCCATTCCAGAGCCAAATGCTAGACCTCGCTCGCCTTTTTCAAGAGCCGCAATGCGTTCTTCCAATACCTTGACTGTTGGATTCCCAAGACGAGAGTATATATAACCTTCTTCCTCCCCTGCGAATCTGCGCTCCCCCTGCTCAGCAGAATCAAAGGTAAACGTTGACGTTTGAAATAGCGGTGTAGCCAAACTGCCTAACATATCTTTTGCATCATACCCTTCATGGATGACAGCAGTCTCAAATCGTTTCGAATTAGTACTCATTTTTTCTCCCCCATTAAACTAAGTCAACTCCACATTACACGGATTGACAAAGTCTATTATATTCTGATGAATATCAGTCTATAAAGATAAATTATTTATGTTTGTCTAACCTTATCATATATGATTTTTCACCTATTTGAAAGCGTTTTCTTTCGTTTGTATAGGGTTCAAGTTGATTGCATTTTACATGAGAAAACTCTAAACTTAGCTTACTTTATATATATATAATGGTAGAAGCATAGAATGGAAGTGTTGACTCATGGAACAAAACGATGAAAAAATTGGAATAATATATACAACAAGTGCATACTTGCTTTGGGGATTTCTTCCTATATACTGGAAACTGATACAGGAAGTGCCCGCTGGAGAAATTTTGGCTCACCGGATTATTTGGTCATTTTTATTTATGATTGGTATTATCGTAATGAAGCAAAAAGGACGTGCATTCATTGCTGAGTGCAAAATAATTTTAAGGGATAAACGCAAACTTGCCGGAATTACACTTGCATCTGTTATGATTAGTATAAATTGGCTTACTTATATATGGGCGGTTAATACAGATCATGTCATTCAAGCAAGTCTCGGCTATTACATAAATCCACTGGTAAGTATTCTCCTGGGTATCATCGTATTAAAAGAAAGTTTGACAAGAAGACAACTATTGTCCTTTTTTCTCGCTGGAATTGGGGTAACGTTCTTGACCATAAGCTATGGTGTCTTCCCGTGGGTTGCTCTTCTGTTGGCATTTAGCTTCGGCTTCTACGGACTTTTAAAGAAAATGGTAGATATTGGGCCAATGTTTGGTCTGGCAATTGAAACAATGATTGTTACTCCATTAGCACTTTTATACGTACCGCTATTCACCGAAAATAAAATCGTTCAGCATTCTGTCTTATCCAGTACAACTTTACTTTTAGTTGGCGCTGGAATCGTTACGGCAATTCCATTATTATTGTTTGCAAGCGGCGCAAAAAAAATCCCACTGTCTATGGTAGGTTTTTTGCAATATTTCGCTCCGACTATTATGTTGATTCTAGGTGTATTTGTTTATGAAGAAACATTTACCACCGCTCATTTAATTTCATTTATGCTAATCTGGATTGCACTGATTATTTATATGGGTTCTGCGTATCGCAGACCTTCAAGACGAGTTAGCAAATAGGTCGAAAGTTGTTTAACGTTCACAATTGATTCGCCATTAATACGGGTATAATACTTTAATTACGTTCAGCCTATACACCGTATAAGCAATGCTAAAATATACTATTATTAGGTGATAACAACATGAAGACAAAGACAACTTTAATTACAATAGGAATTATCGTGTTAGTTTTAATAGCTTATTTAATTGTGTCTACTGTTAATTCACCTATCGATAAAGCGATAAAACAAGCAAAAATTGAAAAAAAAGATGACCAGCCTGCCACGAAAGAGGAACAGGAAAAAGAACAAAATGATGAGGAAGAAGTAATAGAAGAACAAACAGAGGATAATGTTGCAGGAAAAGTGAAAGACTTGTTTACAGGAGCTGTTCAGGAAACAGTAGATTTCTTCACAGATAACGAAGCAAAAGTTGTTGCAATTGGCGATTCCCTGACTCAAGGAGTTGGTGATGATACAGAGAACGGCGGATATGTGGGTATCCTGGATGAGGCACTAAACACGACAGAAAACACGATTGTGGAGTTTGAAAACTACGGTAAACGTGGCCGTCGAACAGATCAGCTTCTGAAATACTTAGAAGATCCTAATGTTACAACCTCTGTTGCAGATGCAGATATTGTTCTAATTACTATCGGCGCTAACGACATCATGCAAGTTGTAAAAGAAAATTTCGCAGACATTACAATGGATGACTTCAGTAAAGCACGAATGGAGTATGAAGTACGATTAAAGAAAGTGTTCGAAAAAATTTACAAGTTGAATCCGAATGCCGATGTTTATTTACTCGGTTTCTATGATCCATTCGGCAGATACTTTCCTCAAATCAAAGAACTTGGAATCATTGTCCGAAACTGGAATCAGACAAGTGAAAGAATAGCAGAATCCTACAATAATGCGACTTATATACCAACACTTGATCTATTTGAGGATCCGAATATAGATTTATTCTGGAAAGATAATTTTCATCCGAATTTTCAAGGCTACCATCGAATTGCAGCACGAGTTCTGGAATACCTGAACAAAAGTTAACAAACATAGAAATTTTGTGTGATATTCGTAGATTCGAGATTAAATTTATTTAATAGCGGATATACTTTTATATCTGCGGTTATTTATTTTGCAGGAAATAATTGCAATCCTGATTGAAAAGAAAAAGATAGTAAAGAGGTGGGCACTATGAAGAGAACTGATAAACAAATGAGGTCTAAATGGAAAAAATACTTCTATCTATTGCTCACAATTAATGCAGTCATTTTATTTGGATTCATACTTTTTATATTCTGGCCGGTTTCCACTACTACCTCGCCCCTAAACGATGAGGTCGACGAGCAAAAGAGTTCGCAATTTACTGTGCGTACAACTAAATCCAATCTGAACGACCTAATTAATTCTTACTTGGATAAATTACTTAATAATTCACAACACCATTACAGAATTGAGCTTGAGGATGACGTTCATTTGATTGGAGAACTTCCTGTATTCTCCTCAACCATCCCACTCTCTGTGCACTTTGAACCGCTTGTTCAGAAAAATGGTGATGTTATTTTAAAACAGAAATCAATTTCAGTTGGTTTACTGCAGCTTCCCAATCAAAAGATAATGGAATATATGAAAAAATATTTACCTATGCCTGATTGGGTTACTGTAAATCCTAAAAAAGAAGAAGTATATCTTGCTGTAACAAATATGGAAATTCGCAGTAACTTTAAAGTCAGTATTGAGAATTTCAATTTAAAAGAAAATAATATTGCGTTTAGAATTCATATTCCTTATGAGTCATTAGGCATCAAACCGAATAACTATTAAGCGAACTTGTATTTGACGACGATTTTATCTTACTCTTATAAGATCCAACTGAAAAAGTCACTTATAATATGAAAGATGTGGATCTACGATCGCATCATCGAATATACTTCGCTTTCCGCGGGCACGGCTTCAGTCTCCTCGAGAAAACCACTCTGTGGGGCCTTCAGACTCGTGCTGTTCCCGCTGGAGTCTCGTATATTCGAAGATGCTGCGTTAAGGTGAAAAGATAAAATTTGTAAAATCTATCACTTTTTCAGTGTCCACGTACTTTACTTTTACTGGAAAGAATACTCGTATTGTAATTACAATTTCGGCTATAGCTTGTCCCACTACTGTGTTTATTTATCCGCATACAATTCATGCATTTGGCTGATTTTTTGTTTCATGCGGTTAACCAGATGATCCGGTGAGAGTACTTTGGCCTGATTCCCCCAGGTTAGTATCCAATTTATTAAACCATTCGATAGTTTTGCCTTTGTTGACAGCACAAAATGGTCGTTATCCATTTTTTTAATATCGGCATCCTTTCCAAATCGGTCCAGCACTACGTTTACCAGATCTATATGAAATTGTATTTTTATCCATATCTCTTCACCAGCAAACATGTGGAAGCTTTGGTTTATGTATTCCTGCAGATGAAAGTTTTTGCTTTTTACAAAAGGTTGATCGGTTACTGTTATCTCCCGCATTCGATCTAATCGATAATGTCTAATCTCATTCGTCTCTTTAAAATAACCTATTAAATAATAAAAATCATTTTGCCAGATTAACGCATAGGGATCAACACGATAAAAGTCACCATTACGGTGAAACTCAAATTCTTTATTTACATTAAATTTGCCATATTTATACGTCAACACTTTCCCTTTTGAAATTGCACGATGAACACTATCGATATTTAGTTTAACCAAATCATAGTCCATATTTGTTGATGGGCTGAATAATACTGGTTCTGGTAACGTTTTTCCAATATGCCTACTAGTAAGTTGTTTCATCTTACTTATTAAATGATCCTTTTCATTTGTTGTTATAAATCGCGCAGATAATATAGCATCAATCATCAGTCGTAACTGATACGTTTCGAACAGCCTTGATTGATGGCTATAAAATAGTTTACCGAATTTCCCTTTATTCTTTACAATCTCAAAGTCCAGCTCGTCCAGGATTTCCAGATCCCGCTTGATAGTACGATGGTCCACCTTCATTTGTTCACCAGTTATGCTCTGAATTTTCTCACTCAATTCATCTATTCCCAGCTCATGATCGTCATCCGTTTCTACGAAAAGCAGTTCCATGATTTTAACTAAACGGTAATTACTTCCACGCTCCATTTTTTACTCCCCCTCCTATCCTTATATAAGAAATAAAAAAGAAGCCTCTACAAAAGTCTTGGGCCTCTCTTACCGGATTACAAATCGTTTTACCTTGGATAATAAAAATGTAAATGATTGCCATGATTCAGTTGACCCACTGTTTATTAAAACAGGTTCAGAAACTTTATTTTGATAGTCACCTAGTTTACCCTGGTAAACTAATTGAAGATTAGCAAGACCTCTTATATCTGAAGGCGTTGTAAAGCATTCTGGTTTTGGCAGCTTAAATCCATCTACTTCCCGTAAAACAGTTGCAACGAATTGTGAGCAAAACATCGCATGCTCCCGGTTAATTTCGATTTGCAGCATTACACCAAATAGTCCTAAAAAATTATATTTATAATTGCCGGCTTGTAACTCTATCTCTCTAATTCTTGATTGCACCTTTCGAACCTCTGCATCAGATAGTTGCAGGGCATAAATTGCACAAGATGCATTTTTCAAAAAGTCCCCTTTAATATTTTCCTTCACAAATCCTCCGATAAACGGATTTCTTGGATTTTTTCTACCGAAACTATAGACCTCTTGTAACTCATCGTCAAATGAGATGGATACATGATTCAAGCCTTCTTTTGTGCAAAAATTAATTGCACGGGATAAATAAGTTCCAGTATCTGTAAAGAGAAAGTAAAGTGTTCTTTCTCCCATGGCATTCCCCTCCATATGACGGTATGCTGTTAACACCTATTTATAGTGTTGATTAATTGTTACATATTTCCTGAGAAAAATACAGTCTTTTTTTCATAAATTAATTTAAATTTTACATAAACATTGAATTTTTAAAACTTTACACTAACTATTCCATATATTATATGAAGTTCATGTACTAATTTCTACGATTTTCAATAAAAAGTTTCTTAAAATTGACTAATTGATGCAAATGCCGTAGTCTTGCGTTGATGCTATTTTTTCAGAAATTAGATTATTAAATCGTTCAATGGTTATAAAAAAATAGATGACCTATAAGAAGGTCAAGTTTTATAAATGGAGGATCTGGTACACATGATAAATGTTTCAAATGTAAGCTTACGTTTCGGTGATAAAAAATTATTTGAAGATGTAAATTTAAAATTTACACACGGTAACTGTTACGGATTAATTGGTGCAAATGGTGCAGGTAAATCAACTTTCATCAAAGTATTATCAGGTGAAGTTGAACCGCAGAGTGGACATATTTCACTTGCTTCTGGAGAGCGAATGGCTGTTTTAAAACAGGATCATTTCGCATACGAAGATAAGGAAGTCCTTGATACTGTATTAATAGGACACGAAAAATTATATAAAGTAAAGCAGGAAAAAGATGCTATATATATGAAGGAAGACTTTTCGGAAGCAGACGGAATGCGAGCAGCTGAACTTGAAGGTGAGTTTGCTGAAATGAATGGTTGGGAAGCAGAGTCTGATGCTGCAGTTCTATTAAAAGGACTTGGAATTGATGATAAATTCCATTCGATGAAAATGGTTGAACTGAGCGGAGATCAAAAAGTAAAAGTGCTTTTGGCACAGGCTTTATTTGGTAACCCGGATTTTCTCCTGCTGGATGAGCCGACTAACGGACTTGATATTCAGGCTATTCAATGGCTGGAAGACTTTTTAATCAACTTTGAAAATACAGTAATTGTTGTATCCCATGACCGTCACTTCTTAAACAAAGTGTGTACGCATATTGCTGACGTTGATTACGGTAAAATTCAAATCTATATTGGTAACTATGACTTCTGGTATGAGTCCAGTCAACTTGCTTTACAGATGTCACAGGACGAAAACAAGAAAAAAGAAGAAAAAATCAAAGAATTACAAGCCTTCGTTGCGCGATTTAGTGCTAACGCATCAAAATCCAAACAGGCTACTTCACGTAAGAAAATGCTTGATAATATTACACTTGAGGATATAAAACCTTCGTCCAGACGTTATCCGTTTGTTGGGTTTACTCCTGAACGTGAAATTGGGAATGACTTACTGCGTGTTGAAGGATTAACCAAGACTATCGGCGGGAATAAAGTTTTAGACAATGTAAGTTTTATTGTTAATAAAGATGATAAAATTGCATTTGTTGGTCGTGACGATATTGCTAAAACTACCCTATTAAAAATTATTATGGGTGAAATGGAACCTGATTCTGGCACGTATAAATGGGGTGTAACTACTTCACAGTCTTACTTCCCTAAGGATAACGCCAAGTATTTTGAAGGCAATGAGCCTACATTAGTTGAATGGTTGCGTCAATATTCACCTGAGGATCAAACAGAAACATTCCTGCGCGGTTTCCTGGGCAGAATGCTGTTTTCCGGAGAAGAAGCACTAAAGAAACCAGGTGTGCTTTCCGGTGGTGAAAAAGTACGTTGTATGCTTGCAAAAATGATGCTGAGTAAAGCTAATGTTTTAGTATTGGATGAGCCAACTAACCATTTAGACTTAGAATCAATTACCGCATTAAACAATGGCTTAATTAAATTTAAAGGATCCGTCATATTTACATCACATGACCATCAATTTGTTCACAGTGTGGCAAATCGATTAATTGAGATTACTCCTAAGGGAATTGTTGATAAAGAAATGACATATGATGAGTATGTGCAGGACAAAGCATTACAAAAAGAAATTCTTGCAATGTACGCATAATGAGAGAAGGGTGACACCGAGTTAGTAGGTGTCACCCTTCTTTTGATTCAGTCAGACGGTATGCCTGACTCGGATTGTATTTCACTGTATCTGGCTTGTATTCACTTCAAATCGGACTGTATTTTACTGAGTTCCGATTGTATCCCTCCTGATCATCTGCAGATTTTTAGCAGAATCAAAAAATGCGCCCTAGAATAAATTCTAGAGCGCAAATCCAAATTAAACAGTTTTATTAAATTTAGCTTCTACCTTTACGAGCATGTCTTCAGTCATTTTATCTAGGTCGAATTCTGCTTTGAATCCCCATTCCTTTTTAGCGGCTGAACTATCAATGCGGTTCGGCCAGCTTTCCGCTATTTTTTGGCGGACTGGGTCAACATCATAGTTAAGCTTGAATTCAGGAATATGTTTTTGAATTGCCTTTTCAAAATCAGCAGGCTCTGCAGATATTGATGAAATATTAAATGCATTACGATGCTCAAGCTTACTAGGATCAGCTTCCATCAATTGAATGATTGCATTTAGCGCATCGGGCATGTACATCATATCCATGTAGGTCCCTTCAGCAATGTAAGACGTATATGCCTTATTTTTCACTGCTTCATAATACACTTCAACAGAATAATCAGTGGTCCCGCCACCTGGTGGTGTTACATAGGAAATCAATCCAGGAAAACGAACGCCGCGAGTGTCCACACCAAAACGTGAATAGTAGTAGTCACAAAGCAACTCTCCAGCAACTTTGTTTACACCGTACATCGTTGTTGGGCGTTGGATTGTATCTTGTGGTGTATCGTCCTTCGGTGTGTTTGGACCGAATGCCCCAATAGAACTTGGCGTGAAAAATTGAAGTTCAAGTTCACGAGCAACCTCCAGCGCATTAACAAGTCCGCCCATATTTAAATCCCAGGCTTTCTTCGGGATAGCCTCTGCCTTTGCTGATAATAATGCTGCCAGATGCATAATGGTATCCACTTCATACTTCTTTGATACTTCAAATAAACGATCATAGTCCGTTACATCTAAAATTTCAAACGGACCATCTGCATCATTATGGTCTTCCTTTTTTCGTATATCTGTTCCAATTACATTTTCTTTACCATACGTTTCACGCAGTTTTGTGACAAGTTCAGAACCAATCTGTCCTAAAGCCCCTGTTACTAAAATCTTTTTCATCCGATTTACCTCCAACATTTCTTTAGCAATACTAATTTACGAAATTATTCCGAGCTCTTGTCCAACTTTTTTATATATACGTAACGCATCGTCAAGCATTTCCTTTGTATGCGCAGCACTTGGCATATTACGTACGCGACCAGTTCCCTTTTGCACTGTAGGGAATACAATGGATTTACAATAAACGCCTTCTTCATATAACTTCTTACTAAACTTTTGTGTATCTTTTTCATCACCGATGATACAAGGTGTAATTGGTGTATCACTGTTGCCAATATCAAAGCCTAACTCTTTTAAACCTGCTTTTAAGTACTCGCTATTTTCCCAAAGTTTTTCATTTAATTCTGAGCTCTCAAGTAACAATTCAATTGCTTTTGTACTTGCTACGGCATCTGCAGGTGTAACGGCTGTAGAAAATAAGAATGGACGTGAGCGAACCTTCAACCAATCGATTAAGTTAGCTTTCCCAGCAACATAACCACCAACAACTCCGATTGCTTTTGATAATGTACCCATTTGAAAATCAATTCGGTGCTGTAAGCCAAAGTGTTTTACTGTTCCTGCACCTTTACCCATAACACCAGAGCCGTGGGCGTCATCCACGTAGGTGATTAAATCGAATTCTTCTGCTATATCCACAATTTCCGGTAATTTAGCTACATCACCATCCATAGAGAACACACCATCAGTAATGATCATGATTTTATTGTATTGTCCTGATTCAACTGCTTCTTTTGCTTTTTTACGTAGATCTTCCATGTCTGAATGGTTAACTCGGATTATTTTCGCTTTAGACAAACGACAGCCATCAATAATCGAAGCATGATTTAATTCATCTGACAGAATTGCATCGTTCTTGTCCATTACAGCTGAAATTGCAGCCATATTACAGTTAAATCCAGATTGGAATGCAATTGCGGCTTCTGTATCTTTAAACTCAGCAAGCTTTCTCTCAAGCTCGATATGCACATCTAGAGTACCATTGATTGTTCTAACTGCTCCAGCCCCTACACCGTGTGAATCTACTGCTTCTTTCGCGACCTTTTTCAATCGTTCATCTGTCGCTAATCCCAAGTAGTTGTTTGAAGATAGATTAATTAATTTTTTTCCATCTATTGTAATAACTGGTCCATTTGGTCCTTGTACCGGTTCAATATCATTGTATAAACCTTTTTCTTTTAAATCTGATATGTTTTCTTCTAAAAATGAATCCAATACTTTACTAGCCATAAGATTTATTCCTCCTTATATTATGTAAGCGCTCTACTATGTCCATTAAAAAATCGGCCGTAATTCATATTACAGTTTACCATATTTCATACATTATGTTTAATGAGAGCTAAATTTAGTATACACATCCACTTTATTGCCATACGTTTTCTTTTTGTTCAATTTTTGCATTAATTATCATATTTTGTCGAATATGCTATAGAAATATCCCACTTTTTTTATTATACTAGTTGTATAATCAACAAGTTGGTGGGGGAAAGTAAATGAAAAAATTATTGGTTGCATTATTCCTTATGCTTATTATTGGATTTGGAATTATTGGATATACACAAGCAGTTGATCCGAATCAAACAATTGAAGAAGATACGAATCAATCTTCTACTAAAATATAAATCTGTTTTATCATACAAAAAGGAAAGCAGCTAACTGAATAGTGCTTTCCTTTAATATATTGCTGACGTTTTATTTAATTGTAATTAATTTACGATTGTAACGTTTACTGCTTTTCTTCCCCATGCATAAGCTTCATTTTTTGTTTGTACATGGATATCAATTTCTTTTCCATTAATTGCACTACCAATGTCTCCAGCTACAGCATAGCCATAACCTTCCACATACACTTCAGAACCTAATGGAATAACATTTGGATCAACGGCAATTACTTTCGCGTTAGGATTAGCATTTAAGTCAATTCCAGTTGAAGTAACTCCTGAACATCCAGTACAGTCAGCAGTATATGCAGTTGCAGATACGCTAATAGTTTTACCTTCTGGACTATTATCTTCCTCTTTTGTTACTTCTACTGATTCTGTTTTTTCTTCTGCTTTTTCAGCAGCTTTTGGTGCTGCTTTTTCAGCAGGTTTTGCTTCTGGTTTTGCTTCTTTTTTAGTTTCTACTGCTTTTGCTGGCTGATTATCTTTATCTTGTTCAATGTTGACACCATTAATTTCAAGTTTTTGTCCGATTACAATTAAATCAGACTCTAAACCATTCCATTTTTTAATGTCGTCTACGTTAACATCGAATTTGTCTCCAATTCCAATTAACGTATCACCATCTTCAACCTTATAAAGTTCATTTATAAACAATTCTTGTTTTGGTTGAATTACTGTAGTTTTTAAAGCATTTATATTTACTAAATTATCAACAGTTGTATTATATTCGTGCGCAATGTCCCAAAGATTATCTCCGTCTTTCACCTGATATTCCTCAGCTGAGACACTTGTCATTCCTGCGCCAGCAATAATGATACCTGTAGCGATACTAGCTACTAATTTTTTCATAGGTTGTCCCTCCTCAAATTTCTGACATTGCCTATACTATCACAGGGGGATGTACATTACAGTTACAAGGAAGTTAAGAGTAGATTACAGGCATTACTAAAAACCACCATAAATATTACGAATGTATTAGTATTGTGACATTAGACCTTTGCATTAAACGAATATAGGTCTAATGAACTACGATTTGTGGTATTTCTGAGGTATTTTACACAAATTCCTTGTATTTGAATGGATGTTTTGCAGAAATATAGTTGGGTAGCTACAGCTATTATTAGATAATATTTCCTTGCATATTACAAAATATCACGTAAAAACCAAAGAAACCTTGCTCTCTTTTAGTAGAGAGCAAGGTTTCTTTGATTACTATATGAATCTATTTAGCTTCTAATTGTCTTTTGTATTGTTCAAATTCAGTTGGTGTACAGCGAACCCAGTGACGTGGAGCTACTTCTCTAAATTCTGACTCTTCGTCAACATTATGCTGCATTGGGTCATACTCAATACGCTTACGATTGCGTTCATATTCTGGATCCGGTAAAGGAATTGCAGATAATAATGATTTTGTATATGGATGTAGTGGATTACGATACAACTCATCACTATCAGCTAACTCAACCATGTTTCCAAAATACATAACTCCAATACGGTCACTTAAATACTTTACCATTGATAAATCATGGGCAATAAATAAGTACGTTAAGCCATATTCTCTTTGCAATTTTTTCATTAGGTTAACTACCTGTGCCTGGATTGACACGTCAAGTGCTGAGATAGGCTCATCGGCAATAATAAATTCAGGTTTTACTGCCAATGCACGTGCAATACCAATACGCTGTCTTTGTCCACCACTGAATTCGTGTGGGAAACGTGTAGCGTGTTCTTTGTTTAATCCAACAGTTTCAAGAAGTTCCTCAACCCTTGCTTTACGCTCTTTTGAATCTTTAGTCAGATTATGAACGTCAATTCCTTCTGCAATGATATCCATAACAGTCATTCTTGGATTAAGTGATGAAGATGGATCCTGGAAAATCATTTGCATTTTACGATTAAATTTTTTCATTTCGCTAGTTGATTTCTTACCGTGAACATCTTCACCTTTAAACTTCACACTACCATCAGTAGCTTCATATAATCGAATAATTGTTCGTCCAGTTGTTGATTTCCCACAACCAGATTCTCCAACTAATCCAAATGTTTCACCCTGATATATATCAAAATTAAGGCCATCAACTGCTTTGACGACACCTTTTCTGCCAATTTTAAAATGACGCTTTAAATTACGTACTTCTAATAGTTTTTCAGCTGTCATGTACTTCACCCTCCTCAACGCTAGGAGCTACACCAGAAGATGCAAAACCTTTCATACGTCTTTGTACGGCCGCAGGAGGTTCAACCTTTGGAGCATCCTCGTGTAATAACCACGTGGCCGCGTAGTGTGTATCAGATACTTTAAACATCGGTGGCTGCATTTCTTCATCAATTTTTAACGCATATGTGTTTCGTGGCGCAAATGCGTCACCTTTTGGCGGGTCAGTCATATCCGGTGGACTTCCTGGAATAGTAATTAAATCTTCATCCGTATCATCCAATGTCGGCATTGACCCTAATAGGCCCCATGTATAGGGATGTTTCGGATTATAAAAAATTTCTTCTGTCGTACCAATCTCAACGATTCTTCCTCCGTACATAACCGCAACTCGGTCTGCAACGTTAGCAACTACTCCTAAATCGTGTGTAATAAACACAATTGCACTACTTGTTTCTTTTTGAATGTCTTTCATTAGTTCTAAAATTTGAGCTTGAATGGTTACGTCTAATGCAGTTGTTGGCTCATCTGCAATCAAAAGCTTTGGATTACATGCAAGCGCGATTGCTACAACAACACGCTGGCGCATACCACCAGAAAATTGATGCGGATACTGATGTAAACGTTGATCTGCATTTGGAATACCTACTAATTTCAATAATTCAACTGCACGTTCACTAGCATTTTTCCTATTCATTTTCTGGTGCTTCATTAAACCTTCCATGATTTGGTTTCCGACTTTCATCGTAGGGTTTAATGACGACATAGGATCCTGGAAAATCATTGAAATATCTTTACCACGAATCTTCTGCATTTCTTTCTCACTTTTATTAACTAAATCTTCGCCTTCAAACATAATAGATCCTTCTTTAATAACACCTTGTGGTTTTGGTAAAAGGCGCATAATAGCTTTTGTTGTAACAGACTTCCCTGAACCTGACTCACCAACAATTGCTAGAGTTTCCCCTTTGTTGACGTCAAAAGTCACGCCCCGTACTGCCTGTACCTCTCCACCATAGGTGTTAAATGATACGTTTAGATCGTTCACTTCCAACAATTTACTCATTAATAAACACCTGCCTTATTATTTGTGCATTTTAGGGTCAAAAGCATCTCGTAGTCCATCAGCAACGATATTAAACGCAATCATAATTACTGAGATTACAATTGCTGGGTATACCAATAGGTACGGATAGATTCGAATATAGTCAAATCCATTATCGATTAATGTACCAAGTGATGCTTCTGGTGGTACTAAACCAAGTCCAATAAAGCTTAAAAATGCTTCGAAGAATATCGCCGCAGGTATGGTGAACATGGTATTAATGATAATAACTCCACTAATATTCGGCATTAAATGCTTTGTAATTATTTTAGATGCTTTTGTTCCCAATGTTCGGGACGCTAATACAAATTCCATGTTTTTAATTTTTAGTATTTCTCCACGAACAATTCTGGCCATTCCGACCCAACCGGTTATCGTCAGTGCGATCGTAATCGAGAGTATTCCTGGCTGCAGAATTATAATCATAAGCAGTATTACTACTAAGTTTGGAATTCCTACCAGTACTTCCAGAATACGTTGCATAACGTTATCTACTCGTCCACCAGCGTAACCTGAAATACCTCCGTATGCGACACCAATAACAAGGTCAATAGCAGCTGCTAAGAATGCAATGTATAAGGAAACTCGTGTACCTTTCCATAGTCTCGTCCACTGGTCGCGTCCTAAATTGTCTGTTCCGAGCCAGAAATAAGAATCTTCATAGCCTTTTGCTTTATATATTTCAAACTCAGCTTCTACGACTGCTGAATTATTTGTCCCATTCCCTTTATTTACTACTGAAATGTCAATAAATTCTTCTTTGCCACCATATCGCAAAATTGCCTTTTGGGAAGCTTGTTCTACTGTATCACCTTTGTACTCGCCACTATGAGTTCCGTCAAATGGCAGCCATGAAACATCTTCAAATGCAGCTATCCGCGGTGGAAATGTTCCTCTAATAACGTCCTGGTCATTATATCCATACTTATTCATACCCGGCCCAATAAAGCTCATAATTATAATAAATAAGAGAATTAATACCGAGACAATTGCCAATTTGTTTTTGAAAAACGTTCTTGTCGCATCCTGTAAAAACGTTCTACTTGGTTTTGCAATTTTTTCACTTGTATCTTCACGTTCGCCGAGGGGTTGAAATAGTTCTTTTGGTATTTTGTTCTGATCCATTTTTAGTTCTCCCCTCCAGTAATTCTAATTCTAGGGTCAATCAAGCCGTATAAGAGATCGACTACAAGTACAATAACGACAAACAAGAATGCAAATAACAGTGTTGTGCCCATAATTGTAGGATAGTCGTTAACCATAACGGATGATACGAATTGTTCACCTAAACCAGGTATTGCAAAAATTTGTTCGATTACTAGTGTTCCTGTCATTAATCCAACCGCCATCGGTCCGATTATTGTTACTAGCGGTATTAATGCATTACGGAGTCCATGCTTAAAAATAATTCCTGGTTCAGTTACACCTTTAGCTCTAGCCGTAAGGATAAAGTCTGCCCCTAGTACTTCAAGCATTTCTGTACGTGTGAATCTTGCACAGACTGCCAGAGGGAAAATCAATAAAGCAACCGTCGGCAGTATCGAATATTCAAATCCTTCCCATAATGCTACAGGGAACCAACCTAATTTCACTGCGAACACCCATTGCAGAAGACCTGCGAATACGAAGGATGGTATGGATGTACCGAGTACTGCTAAAATCGTGGAACCATAGTCAAGAAAACCATTATGGAAAACTGAGGCTACTAAACCAAGAAGAATCCCTAATAGCGTACCTACTAACATAGCTTGAAAACCTATTTGTAAAGAAGGACCAATTCGATCCATAATTATTTCGGTTACCGGTGTATTCGAAAAAGCAAATGAAATTCCAAGATCACCCTGCACAAGACCACCTATATATTTCAAGTATTGAACTGGCACCGGTTCATCAAGTCCATATTTTGCTAATACAACTGCAGCCTGCTCTTCCGATAGTTTGTTTTCAGCAGCTAGCGGGCTTCCTGGCAATAGTTTCATGAGGAAGAAAGATATTGTAGCAATTAAAAACAATGTTATCGCCATATACATAATTCGTTTAAGTATATACCGTGTCATACTTGCACCTCCCAAGAATTTTGTTGAATCATGTTGTAAAAGTTCGACTGTTTAAAATTATAAGACTCTTTTAAAACATTGGAAAAGAGAGTATATGCCCACTTTTGGAATATACTCCCTTTTACCAATTTCATAACCTAGCATATTCTAATTCTTTACTTGAATTATATTACTGGTTACTCTCCTGCACCAACACTAGCCCACTTGTACTCATAAGTAGCACCCATTGGGTTATTAATTACGCCTTCAATTTTAGGCGAGATTAGTTGAGCACGAGCTGACTGATACAATGGTGCAACTGCTGCTTCTTCAGCTAAGATTTTTTCAGCTTCCAAGAAAGCTTCAAAACGTTTAACTGGCTCAAGTGCAAGTTCGCCACCAGCTTGTTCAATTAATTTATCGTACTTCTCGTTAGAGAATCCCATATGGTTGTTTCCTCCGTCAGTTACCCAAAGGTTTAACCACGTATTAGGGTCAATGTAATCCGGGCCCCAGCCTGCGAATTGAATATCGTAGTTTTGAGCAGTATCTAATTCAAGACGCTGTTCAAATGGAACCTGCTGTAATTCAATTGTTAATCCAGAAAGATTTGTTTCCAACTGGTTAGCAATGTATTCGTTCATTAGCTTAGAAGTTGCACTATCTCCAGCTAAGAAACCAAGCTTCACTTCTGATTTACCAAGTTCTTCTAAGCCTTTTTCCCATAACTTTTTCGCTTCTTCAACTTCAAATGTTACTAGGTCGCCGTTGATTTCACGGAAATCTTCGTTAGTTTCAGGATGTGAAGCAAATTTTTGCGGTACAAATCCGTTAGAAACGATTGATCCGTTATTAATGATCTCATCAACCATTGCTTGCTTGTTAATTGCTTTGCTGATTGCTTTACGAATATTTACATTAGCAAGAGCTTCAGATTTTGTTTGGTTCATTTTTAGATAGAATAAAGTTGTTTCTGGTGTAATTACGAAATCCTCATGTGAAGCGTATTGATCTACAAGGTCAGAAGATATACCTGCACGATCTACAGTACCTTTTTCATATAAATCTACTCCAACCTGTGGATCTTTTACAACATCATATGTCATTTTTTCTATTGTTACAGTTTCAGCATCCCAATAGTCAGTATTCTTTACTAAGTTCCACTTCTGTGAAGTACTCTTCCAGCCGTCCAACATGAAAGGACCGTTAGATAATAGAGTTTCAGAACTTGTAGCATAGTTATCACCTTGTTCTTCAACAAACTTTTGGTTTAACGGTAAGAAAGTACCGAAAGCTGTTAATGATTCAAAGTATGGTGTTGGTTTTTCAAGCGTAACTACTAGTTTATAGTCACCATCGGCTTTAACACCTAAGTCTTCAATTGGCATTTCACCCTTACTGATTGCTGTAGCGTTTTTAATAACGCCACCCATCATGTATGGACCGTACTCAGATCCAACGTCTGGGTTAACCGCACGCTGCCAAGCATATACGAAATCGTTAGCTGTAACAGGGTCGCCGTTTGACCATTTAGCATCTTCACGTAACGTGAACGTCCAAGTTAACGCGTCTTCACTTACATTATGTTCAGTTGCAATTCCTGGCATTAATTTGGTATCTTCACCAAGACGATACAGACCTTCCATAGTACTTCCTAAGAATTGGAATGCATATTCGTCAGTAGCTAGTGAAGCATCCATTGTAGGAATTGTATCCCCATTGATTAAATTAAGTACTTGTTCTACTTCTTCACCTTCTGCTGCCGGCTCCTCATTTCCTTCGCCTGAGTTACCTTCTGAATCTGTGCTGCCCTCGTTACCTCCAGAGCATGCAACCATGAATACACTTAGCAAAAGACCTAAAGCTAAGAGTAATGAAAATTTTGACAATTTCATGGTATGTTGACCTCCCCTTTTTGTTTTTCTAACTAATTTTGTAGAATTTTTATCTACACTTAGCATTATACAATTTTTCAAACTATTTTGCATTACTTTTTTTAATAATTTTTTAAAAACTCTATTATAATAACATTCTAATTACAAAAAATAGGTCTATATACCTACATAAATTTACTTAAATATTACATTATTAAGTCCAAAATACCTTTAACATAATCTTGTATTTGTTATCTAATATAATAATTGTACGTTCTCTGCTATAATAAAATATATTATTAAATAGAAGGGTGTACACGTATGGTTCATATGAAAAATAAATGGGTATTTCTTCTAATAAATATCTTTACGAGTACGATCATATTTCTGGTGTCAGCTTCCACCTACAACTTTAAGCACTTTATTAACTCCATCTTTTATCTAACTATGGTTTATGTCATATTAATGTTGTTTTTATTCATCATTAAGGGAAGATTCTTTGATGGTATCTCCTGGAGTTTTCGAAGGTTTCGTTCCATTATGTTCAAAGAAGGCGATTATCTGTTGGAACTGGGTGATTCACCTAAACCTTCTGATCGGATCAGTATTTCGTTTTATCGTTTTATATTATTTCAAACCTCAGCTTTAGTTGGGATTATTATTCTGATTCTCGGTATTTACTATTATATTTAATGTGCCAGCCAATAAGCACCACTACTATTGCAAGAATGCCTGTAGTTATGAACATGAGATTAAATCCTTTGTCCATAATGGATGTAATGATTGTTTCCAGCTTTTCTTGCGTGGTGCTATCTGGAACTTGACCAACTTTTTCTTTAATATCTCCGTAGTTTAATTCACTTTCTGGACCTAAATCAATAACATTATCTCCGATCGCACGCGAGACTCCCGGTTCGATAGTTGTAAGACTTCTAGTTATGTATCCTGCATAGATAGTTGGAAATAAGGTTAAGCCAATTTGACGGATTAACGCTAGCGTTCCAAGAGCAGACCCCTGTTCTCCACTTTTCGAACTCTCACCGACCAGCACGTTTAATGGTGCACCGAGCAGAATCCCCATACCAATTCCGGCTAGCACACTAGCTACGCTAAACGTCCACACACCTGTAACCCATAATGGGAACATAAAAAATCCTGCCACTCCAATTAAACCGGAGATAACAATTGTTTGGGCCGCGCCGCACTTATCTGTTAAGTAGCCGCCTAAACCGGCTCCAACTCCTGATGCAAGTGCGAGCGGAGTTAACCAGTATCCAGCGTTTTCAACTGGTACTTGTAATACTTGCTGTACATATGCAGGAATAAAAATAATTCCCGCAAGAAAACCACCTGATAAAAACCCAAGTAAAAGTGTGCGCTGGAATAGTTTTGTTTTTATCAATGAATACGCCAGAATTGGATCTCCGCCATTTTTTTCCAGGTTTCGCTCGTATAATAACAATACAATAAATAGTACAATTCCTAGAAAGACAAACAGTAATACATCAACTTGCAGGGAACTTGAGAGATTATCCAGTCTTGTAATTCCATACATAAGCGAAAGAATTGCCCCTGCCAATACTATACTGCCGACAAAGTCCAATGCTTTTGATTCTCCTGGATACGATTCTTCAATTTTAGTTATTCCACCGATTAAAAGAAAAACAGCAATTGGAAGATTAATTAAAAATAACCAGTGCCATGAACCGGTTATATCTAGGATTACTGCACCAAGATTCGGCCCTATAACTGCTGCAATTCCGTGCATTCCGCCTAAAAGTCCAAGTGCGCGCCCCTGTTTCTCTTTAGGCAGCGTCGAAAGTATGTGGGAGCTTCCTATAATAAATATACCTCCACCACCGATAGCCTGAATGAGGCGGGCGATTAATAGAAATGTAAACGAAGCGCTTAAAGCTACTAACAAAGATCCAATTGCAAATAAGGTTACTTCTATTATAAAAAGACGTTTTCTCCCATATCTGTCAGACAGCTTTCCAACAATTGGAACACTTACAGCAATTCCTAATGTATAGAGGGTGATACTCCATGCACCCCAAGCGGGCGAAACACCAAACGAATCGTTGATGGTTGTGAGCGCGGTACTGATAATCCCGTTATCAAGTCCTGCCATAAACACACCTATGGTGAAAAGGGTGATCGCCCATTTTTGTGAACCGGTATTTTGTTTATCCATGTTTACACCTCCCATACTTGAAGATAGAGCCCCTGATTGGGACTCTATTTTTTTATTAATTACTTTCTTATTAACTCAACTTTCGCAGATAGATAATCATGATGCATGCAATAAAGTATAGTACTTGTATCGCTTAATATATGTCGTATTTGATGGAAACAGCGAAGTAACTTACAATTTTTGCACTGTCTTTGATTACTGAAAAAGTGGTAGATTTTTAAAAAATTATTATTTCACTTTAACTTAGCATCTTCGAATATACGGAGACTCCTGTGGGAAGTAAGAGATCGGTGAGACCCCGGAGCGCGACAGCACGAGGAGGCTCACCACTCGCCCGCGGAAAGCGGAGTATATTCGAAAATGCGATCGCAGATCCTCTTATTTTGTACTTCATGTTACTTTTTCAGTTTCCTTCGGAATGATTCTGGAAGGCAGCTACTTCGCTTAGTGAAACAGTGAACACGGGTTTAGCTATTTCATTTAAGGAGCACCTTTTTATTTTAGTCTGCGGCTATTAATTAAAACAGTCCTTTAAAGAAGTCAGCTAGTGCCTGGAAAAATCCAGTGAAAAAGTTTGCTACTTTCTTCCAGAATCCTTCATCCAATCCTAGTTCATCGACTTTATCTTTAATTGTATTTGTTAAATCGTCCAGCTGATTTTTCACTTGATCAAAATTAATATTTAAATCACGCATCTTGTTAAACAGATCGATAAGCATTTGACGGTCCGCTTCACTTAATGAAATGTTTAGATTAGCAAGCTGATCTTCTACAATTTTTTGTACTTCTTCTTTTGTTGCCGGATTTTGTTCTGCAATATCCTTTTTAATTTCGGTTAAAAGTTCGCTGACCTTTTCCTGACTCAATCCATCTTTTTTTGCAAGGTCGGTTGCAACACTAAGTTCTTCGTTCGCAACCTCCATTCGTTCCTGGTCTAATTCAACACCTTGTACATCATAGGCTTTGTAAATACCTGTAAGCGCAGAATGTCCACTTACTTTGACTGGGGAAGCAACATCAACCGTAGCATTCTCCACTCCTGCAGTTAGCAAAGCGTTTGCGTACATTTCACTTGTAACTTCGGTGATTTTTTTTGGTGTCTCGATATTAATCGTTAATCCAGCACCCTCTTCTTCCCGTACAATTTTTGCCGAGGAAAACATTCGTGCATCTGGATTGCCATTAATATATGTCGCGGCATCCTCACCAGTTATGGTGTACTCTTCTACAGTATCGTCGTCTTTTACGTTTAATTGTTTACGTACTTCTTCTTTCTGAGCATCAGATAAGTTTGCCCCAAGCACCAGAATCGGGACACCCAGCTTTTCGTTAATACTTGTTGAGGCAAGAGTTGGCGTTACTATTCCTATTAAAAACGTGAAAATTAGTACCATCATCATAGATATTTTTATCGTTTTCTTCATACATGCTCACTCCTTATGCAATTATTTTACCACAATCATCCTTTTTAACAATTGAGCATATAGCTTTAATTTCATTTCGTGATTCTATATATTTAGGGTACCGAAATAAATTTGCTAGAAAGAAGGGATTTGTCATCACAGATCAAAATCCTATTATTAAAAGAAACTTAATTATTATGTGGTTCGCAAACTTTTTTATTGCGGGCAGCATGACTATGATACTACCATTTATATCATTATATATTGATACGTTTGGCAACTTTTCCGATTCGTATGTTCAAAGCTGGTCAGGCTGGATCTTCGGTATTACGTTTGTGACAGCTTTTATCTTCTCGCCTATTTGGGGAAGAATTGGCGATAAGTATGGAAGGAAAAAAATTCTGATCATTTCTGGGTTAGGACTTGGTTTATCCGTATTATTAATGGGTTTTGCCAACTCCGTCATGGAGCTTTTTTTATTAAGACTGTTCATGGGCGTATTTACGGGATTTATCCCCACGTCCCAAGCCTTTATCGCAACACAAACCCCAAAAAAAGTTGCTGGAAATGTACTGGGCACACTACAAACCGGAAGTATTACAGGGGCACTTGCAGGGCCATTACTCGGTGGTGCATTAGCTGACATATTTGGATATTCCACTACGTTCAAGTGGACTTCAATTACATTATTCCTGTCAGCTCTGATTGTCTTTTTTGGAATTAAAGAATTGCGTGTCCGGTTTTCAGATGATGAAAAACATAAAAATTATTCCAGCAAACAAGTATTATTGCATATAGTCAGGCAACCCGTTTTATTGATCGTCATGCTAATTTCCATGCTTGTTCAAATTGCTCATTTCAGTATACAACCAATATTATCATTATATGTGGCAGATATACATGGCCCAACTAGCATTGCTTTATTCTCAGGAATGGCTTTCTCGGCAGCGGGAGTCGGTAATCTGATGATGGCGAAACAATGGGGGAAGATTGGTGATCGGATTGGATATGTAAAGATAATGATTATTTTACTATTCATGGCTGGTATTGTTTATTTCCCTGGCGCGTTCGTCACCAGCATTTGGCAGTTAATCATATTACGATTTTTACTGGGAATATCGATTGGTGGCATCATACCCGTACGAATCGCGTATATTCGACAAGCTGCACCACTCTCGATGCAGGGGGAAGTTCTCGGATATAACACTAGCTTAAGGTTCCTGGGAAATGTTATCGGACCAGCACTTGGTGGGATGCTGGCAGGCTTCTTTGGCTTCTCAGCGGTCTTCTTTGTAACAAGTGGATTGCTTATACTGAGTGGAATTATTATGCTTGTTACATGGTTCCAACACGAATACGAAGGGAAATACCAGCATGCTTTTTCTGTAAATCGGAATTAGTGAATGTTCGTATATTGATGGCTTGCACTAGGTTGTTGAGTCGATCAGTTGAGCCTGGTTGTCGATCGCTTATTGCCGATTGTTATTATCGAACACTGCATAATTATTGAATTCAATGTTTGGGTATGCTACAACTGACAGAGTAATATTTTAAGTAACCTTAAAGAAAGAAAGTGATAGTAATGGGTATGGGTATTGTCATAGTCGATGTTTGCGACGGAAATGCCATCACTACTATTGATATAGAAGAGATTATTGAGGAAGAATTTCCTGAAGTTTCCGTAATGATGAATGAATGCCTATCATTCTGCGGGTTGTGCGCCTTAAAACCGTATGCATTAGTTAACGGAAAGCGGATTTCCGGCAATACACCTGAAGCATGTTTAGATAAAATAAGAGAAGCATTAAGAAAAGAACTAGCTGTGTATGGTTAACAGCTAGTTCTTTTTAGTTGCGTTCTTTCTATTATAAACTCGCTTGATAGATTTCCTCCGAGTCTTTCTTGTTTAACTTCTTGAAGTTACCGAATTCTTCGCGGACCTGAACTGTTTTACCAGCCATCGTATCAATTGTGCTTGCATCGATAGTATAGTCAGCAAGTTTGTTAGGTGCGCCAATGCTATTCCAGAATTCACGTAGGTTTGCAATTCCTTCTTCTGCAACGTCGCGATCTGACTTGCCCGCTGGATTAACATCAAATACTCGTACAGCTAGCTGTTTGAATCGATCTACATCTTCATCCAGAACATGCGTCATCCAATTCGGGAATAATATCGCAAGTCCACCACCGTGAGGAATGTCATGAACTGCTGATACGGCATGCTCTAAATTGTGAGTTGCCCAGTCGCCTTGATAGCCCATGTTCAGCATATCATTGAGCGCGAGCGTTCCACTTAGCATAATTGTTTCACGATACTCATAGTTATCAGGCTCATCCAGTAATTTAGGAGCCGTTTCGATGACTGTCTTTAATATTCCTTCACAAAAACGATCCTGGATAGGTGTATTCGATGTATGATGGAAATAATGTTCCAGTACATGCGACATAATATCAACCATACCGTACACCGTTTGTTCCCGTGGCAATGACATGGTGTGTGTCGGATCTAAAATAGAAAATTTAGGGCTAGTGTGTGGAGATCCCCAGCCATGCTTTTCATTTAATTCCCAATTCGTAATAACAGATCCACGGTTCATTTCAGATCCTGTAGCAGCTATCGTCAATACAGTACCGAATGGCAGAGCATCTTCTGCATCCACTTTTTTTGTAACGATATCCCAAATGTCTGCTTCGGATTTTGCACCAGCAGCAATCGCTTTCGTACAATCGATTGTGCTCCCGCCACCTACAGCAAGTACAAACTCAATACCTTCATTTTTACAAATCTCGATACCTTTGCGTGCAGTTGTGACACGTGGATTTGGTTCAACACCTGATAATTCGTGTACTTCTGCACCGATTTCGTTTAATTTTTTCATAACATTATCATAAATACCGTTTCGCTTGATACTTCCTCCACCATAAACGACTAACACTTTTTTGCCGTATGCAGGAACCTCTTCTGTAAGGGCATCTAATTGACCCTTACCAAATATTAACTTTGTTGGATTTTGATACGTAAAATTATTCAAATCAATCTAACGCCCTTTCTTTTCTTGTATAAACAACGACATCCATCTCCACTAGTACGTCTTTTGGAAGTCGACTAACTTCGACTGTCGCACGTGCTGGATATGGTTTTTCTAAATAACCACCGTATATATCGTTTACTTCATTAAAGTTATTCATATCATTTAAAAAGATCGTGAACTTAGCTGCGTGTGCAAAATTTGTATCCGCTTCTGCTAATATTGATTTCAAATTATCCATTACTTGTTTTGTTTGCGCTTCAATTCCTTCAACTACTTCACCTGAATCAGGGTTAATACCGATTTGTCCAGAAACATATAAAAAATCTCCTGCTTGCACCGCTTGTGAGTACGGACCTATTGCACCTGGTGCACTTTTAGTACTTACTTCATGTATCATTTGTATAAATTCCTCCTTGTTCTTTCTATATAATTATAAATCTTCCTGTAAAATAATCGAAGTAACTCGTCTTACTCTTTGTTCAACTTTTCTCGCATTGCTAATATATCTTTTACATAATAGATGTCTCCATAACAGGCTTTTATTTCACGTGCGCCTTCACGTGGACATCTGTATTTTGCTTTGTCTTCATCGTTTCGGTACATCTTTTGAGAAAAGTTGATTGCTACCTCTTGTGTATACTTTCCCTTTTTGTCCAATGCGTATTCAATAAATCCACGGCCAAAATTATAAGATTGGATTGCGAGCTCCAAATCGCCATTTGCAGCTTTTAAGGTTTCAGAGAAATAATAGACTCCTTGTTTAATAGAAACTTCCGGGTCTTTAATACATTTCCTTTCTCCACAAAAGCTTTCAGAAGACTGCATAGGATCATTACCACGGCCGCCGGATTCCTGCATCATCATGGCAAGCATAATGTCCACATGTTCTTCCACACCATATTTTTCTGCGTATTTTTCCACAAGCGGGCGGTACTCTTTTACTTGGTCGCTAAGCACATTCTCATCCACTTTATAGTCTGTTTGTGCAAAAAAGGAAATGATCATGAGCATTCCAATAATAGAAGCCGTTATCAACAAGGTATTACGGGTTGCTATTTTTGTCTTTCGTTTCATGTTAAATCAATCCTCTACTAGCTTAATTATTATTCCTATAAAACTTCCATATAACACGTGCCCAAGGAGCCAATAGAGTAATGCTGTTCCATCCATCAGTTCTGGTGTTCTACTTGAAAGTGTGGTTGTCACCCATAATAACATACCAACGACAAAGGTTATCAGGATATACACCACTGTCTTTTTGTGCAATTCATAGTGTTTCAAACTGAAATAAAGCACGTATACAAGAACGATAGAGACGATAACATGCAGCATGAATTCTATGAATTCGTTCATACTCAGTGAGCGCAGAACCGGAATATAATCAACATTGAGCAGCAACGTATACACTTTTTCAGCTGTTAAAGCTTGTATGCCTTTCATAAAAAAACCAATTACGATACTAGATAGAACACCAATGCTTAGTAATGAAACCATTTTTTTCATAAGTTATCCCCAGCTTATTTACGTATTTATAACTATTTATACCGTATTTCGTGCTAGAATTTATGTTCTGTACAAAATATTGAGGTTATCCTCAGGTTTATCCACAGACTGTGCATAAGTTTCGATACATGTCCACAGCTTTATATTCCTCTTTCAGACTGATATGAAACAAAAACCGCTGCCTCATAAATTATGGCAACGGTTCTTTTAGTTACTCGTCTTCATTAAACTCAAGCTTCATTTGATTCGTTTCTTCAGGTTTTTCTCCAATCAAAGCTGCAAGAATATCTGCTGCAGATGCTTCCTCCACTATTGATCCAACACCCTGTCCTGCCCAAAGTGATTGATATTCTGCTTTTGTAAACTCTTTACTTGCTGCACGGATATCCTTCGTCAGTTCATTTTGTATAGGAAATGGAAGCAGTTCACAATCACTTGACTCCAACTCCTTGATAAACCGGTTCCTGACTGCCCTGGCTGGTCTTCCTGAGAAAGCCTTCGTAATAGTTGTATCTAAAGATGACGATTTAATTAATTCTCGTCGGTAAGCAGTGTTCGTTCCAGCCTCTTTTGCAACTAAAAATCTAGTTCCAAGCTGGACACCTGCCGCTCCCATAGACAAAAGTGCATCAATTTGCTCTTTAGTAGAGATTCCACCCGCGGCAACAATGGGTACATGAAGGCTTTCCAAAAATTCCTGAACCAAGGAAAGTAGTCCAATGCTGCATCCATTTGGGTACTTTTTAATATCAAAAGTACCCCGGTGGCCACCAGCCTCAAATCCTTGGGCAACGATAATATCATAACCTGATTCAACTAGTAGTTTAGCCTCTTCTAAATTTGTTGCCATCCCGATTAAAATAACGTTATTTTTCTTTAAACGTTCAATAAGCACCGAAGATAAGACGCCAAAAGCCGTACTCACAACGGGAATATCCTGTTCAATGATAACGTAGATCTTTTCCTGTAAATAATCGTATACCTTAACATTTTTCAAACCATCTTCAATTTCTAACTCTTTCCGGAACTTGTCTAATACACGTTGCATAGGTGCTAAATCACTAGCGAACGCTTCCAGATTCGTGGCAAAAAGGTTTACTGCAAACGGTTTGTTTGTCAGCTGTTTAACTTGCTCAATTTCATTTCTTAAAGACGATGCGCTCATATAACCAGCACCAATCGTGCCCAGTGCACCGGCGTTTGCGACTTCTGCTACCAATTTAGGTGTTGAAATACCGCCTGCCATCCCTGCTTGAATAATGGGTATATGTAAATCAATATTTTCCAACAGTTTCCCCATCCAACGTTCCTCCGATTCTATACATTCCTTTCTACTAACATACCACAAAATTCGACTTTTTTATCGATAATATGCACGAACTTACCAATTGTTGGTAATTAACAATTTGTCACAAAATCTACACATCTTTATCGAAGGGACATATAATCAGTATTTTTGTCAACTTTCCTAACTTTCCTTCTTGACAATATTAAGAAAATTCCGTACTATAATAGAGATTAACGCAATATGTCGCTAATTACTTCGTTAATTACATTAAGGGCATTTTCAACTCAAATTGAACATTCAAAATTACATATGGAGGTGGATATAGTTATGAAATTCCTAGAAATGAAAGCCGCTATTGATGAACTACTAAAAGACACTATTGATCATTTTTCTATCTATATCCAAACCAAAGATGGCGATATTTCGATTAATGCTTACGAACCAAAAAGGGCTGCAAGTACAATTAAAGTCCCAATCTTAATCGAGGCGTATCGGCAAATACAATCTAATACAATTCAACCTGATGCACTGGTTTATATTGATAACGAGATGAGATCAGGTGGATCGGGTGTACTAAATTATTTAACAAACTCGAATGTTTACAGTTATAAAAACTTACTGGAACTCATGATTATTGTTTCTGATAACACTGCTGCAAATATAATACTTGATAAACTTGGCAGCTTTACTGTAAATGAGCTAGCCACTGATATAGGTTGTCACCAAACAAAAATTGAGCGCAAATTCATGACAGAACCTACTCCTGAATTAGATAATTACACAAGCGCCCATGATATGGTTAAGTTTTTACATTTAATAGACGAAGATAACGATTTTCTTTCACCCACCAGCAGACTGGAAATTAAGACTATGTTATTAAACCAGCAATTTAACGAGAAGATACCTTTGTTCATGGAACATAATGAGAAAGTACTGATTTATCATAAAACTGGTGAATTGCCAGGGATAGAACATGATGTGGGATTTTTAACCTATAAGAACGACAGGGTCTATATGGCACTTCTATCGGAAGGCTGGTCGAACAATGGAATTGGAAAAGACTATCTCGCAGCTATCGGCAAAATACTTCTGGAGTACATAAAAAGCTGATAACGTACGAATAACTAATATCAAAGTATGGGGGAATTATAATGAAGATTAAAATTGCAGTATTTGGCAGAGAAAACTTAATCAAGCGCATGAACAGTTACGTAGCGGATCAAGAGGATGTTGAACTTATTCCTTTCGTTTATACGAAAACAGTCGAAAACATCGAATTAATTGAGAAGGCTTTCATGTGTGATGTGTATCTGTTTGGCGGCTCACTACCTTACTTGTATGCCAAAGAAAAAATTGATAGAAAACGGCTGCCTGCCATCCAGGTTGCTTTTGACGAATATATGATTCTCACTTCATTTTATCGTTTAAAGAACTATCATAACCAGGCACTTAACCGAATTTCGATCGATGTGCTTGATAAAACATATGTTGATGAAGTAGTCAGCGAGCTTAAAATGGAAGATCATGAAATTCACACGTACAGTTACGGCGATGATACCGTATTAGATATAGGTAAAATATTCCATTTTCATAAATCACTTTTCGAAGAAGGCAAAATTGATTATGTTTTGACTTCCATTGAGGAAGTGGAACAGAGGCTAATTGATGAAGGCATCCCGACTAGCTGTATGCAGATTCCAAAGCTGAATCTAGAACGAGCAATTGAAAATGCCAAATCGGTTGCTACGCTAAATAACAGCAAGAGTGCACAAATCGTTTCTGGCTTCGTTCAAATTAAAGACTTTGACAAAATTGTTTCACAAAAAGGAGAGCTGTTGGCACAGGAAATGCTGCTTAAGCTCCACCAAATTTTACTTAAATTCGGTCACCACACATATTCATCAGTTTTAACAAATGGAGATAATCAGTTTTCTATTTTTGGTACAAGAGGTATCCTGGACCATATTACGAACCATTACCGTGACTTTCCTTTACTGCAGGAAATCGCTCGTTCATTAGGTATTCCTGTTGATATTGGATTCGGCTTAGGCTTAACAGCGAAACAGTCAGAAGATAATGCGAAGCTGGCACTCGAGAGATGTGGACATTCAACAGAAAGCAGTTGTTTTATTGTAAACGAACGAAAAGAATCGATCGGGCCACTAGGAGTAGCAAAACATGTTGATACTTCACAGCTTTATCACGCGCTAATCCACCGTGCAAGATTAAACAATGAACTATCGTATAACTTTATCGACTTTATTAACTTACGTAACAATGAACCTTTTTCTGCAAACGATATTTCGAACTATTATCAGGTTACAAAACGCAGTGCTGAGCGCACAATCCACAAACTGCTGGCAGGCGAAGTAATCCGGGTAGTCGGTGAAGAGAAACCGTACGTAAAAGGTCGTCCGCGTAAATTGTTTGAACTTACACTTTAAAGACATTCATTATACAAACTACAAAAGGAGCCGGGGAGTTTATCCCGGCTCCTTTTGTACGGAAGAAATATAAGAATCTTATAGATCATGTGCCCGTTTTTCCGTTGGAGTCTCAAACTCTAACTCTTTATCCGTATAACTCAATCATTGCAGAATAAAATAGGGTGATTCTCCCAGCAACAGTTGAATATCCCGCAATCCATTTTCGTAGTGACACAAAATCTCTACACCGCGACGTAACATCTGTTTGTTTTCCACACCAGAAATAGACCACGAAGTAACAGCAACGAGATTTCCACGGATGGCAGTCGCTTTCCGCTGGCGGCTGGTGAGTGGAGGGCGGTGACTCCTGCGGGAACAGCACGAGTCTGAAGGCCCCGCAGAAAAGAATTCTTAAGAGGACGGCCAACTAAAACCGTCCTTTGCGGACAACGTTGGCATACCCCTTGTCGGGGCAAGGAGACTGAAGCCGTGCCCTAAGGTGCGCATCCGCCCGCAACGATCCTGGACGGCAGATATGGAAGCAAACTAAAAATTACGTCACAGTTTCTATCAACTACGACAAAAGTAACTAATAGCATGTAAAAACCTCAAGCGGGCGAGGCGTTGGAGCTAGACAGACAAACATAAATATTTTATACATTCTTATCTTTTGAAAAAAGGTTCCTCAACCTATACAAATTGAATAGGTTGAGGAACCTTTTCAAATGAAAAAATACCCCTATTTCAAGGGATACTTAGTTATCCTTTATTATTAAAAAGGTAACTCATGATTTGTTCAAATAGCACGACATCATCAGTAATTAAAAATACTGGAAGCAGTAAAATTGCAAGCACGACGGCAAGATTAGCAACAAAAAACTTTGCAATACCTTTTGTGACTTTAATCATTTACTACATCTCCTTTTCACATATTATATTCCTCTTTTCACCGATTGTAAAACTAATTTTGTATATTAGCAGATTATCCACGATTCACTATGTTTCTATAGACATTATGCTGCCGGCTTCCAAAGTGGTGGATTTTAATATATTTTCTTTCCACCCCTACCTTAGCGTCTTCGAATATCACTGACCTCAATGATTAGAGGAGAAGATAAAGAAAAAAAGTCACATGCGTAAGACACGCACATGACTAAATACTGAGTAATTCTCTTATATCTTTTTCACTGAGACTGGACAGCATTTGTTCACCAGGCTGAATCACCTGATCGATTAATTCGCGTTTTTTCTGTTGAAGCGCGAAAATTTTATCCTCAATCGTTCCCTCTGTAACCATACGTATAACCTGCACAACATTCTTTTGTCCAAAGCGGTGAGCACGACCAGTAGCCTGATCCTCAACTGCCGGATTCCACCACAAATCATACAGAATTACTGTATCTGCTCCAGTTAAATTCAGACCAGTCCCTCCCGCTTTTAGCGAGATAAGGAAAACACTATTTTCTCCGTTATTAAACCGTTCGCTCATCATAACGCGTTCTTCTGATGGTGTTTGCCCATGTAAATAAAAGTAATTAATTCCTGACTCTTCAAGTTTTGTTTTAATAATTTCATGCATGCTTGTAAACTGCGAGAATATTAACATCCGCTTTCCGTTCTGAACAGCGTTATTAACTGTTTCCATTAACTGTTCCAGCTTACCTGATGTACCTTCGTAGTTTTCAATAAACAGGGAAGGATGACAGCAGATTTGCCTTAAACGGGTCAGACCAGCTAAAATTTTCATCCGGTTTTTATTAAAATCCTGATTATTTAGGCTCTGCGCTGTTTCCTGCTGCAGTTCACGTAAGTAACCGACGTATAATTCTTTTTGCTGCCTAGTCAATTCTGATACATGGACTGATTCAATTTTATCCGGCAGCTCTTTTAATACATCTGATTTCAACCTTCTCAATATAAATGGCTTCGTCAGGGCTGCAATTTTGGAATGCTCCATTTGTTTGAAATTTCGTTGACTTGGCATAAATCCAGGTAAAATAACCTGGAAAATCGCCCACAATTCATCAATGGAATTTTCTATTGGTGTTCCACTTAATGCAAACCGGTGTCCAGCTTTTATTTGCCTGATCGCTCGTGACGTTTTCGTTGCATAGTTTTTAATATATTGCGCTTCGTCCAATATCATTGTATGGAACGTTATGTCCTGATATAGTTCAATGTCCTGACGCAATGTTGCATAAGATGTAATCCACACTTCATCTGCTGCTTTCGGATCAATCATCTCTACTCGTTCGATTGGATTTCCAGCAATGACTCTGACACGCAGATCTGGTGCAAATTTTTCACATTCGTTTTTCCAATTATATAAAACAGACGATGGTGCAACAATTAAATGTGGTCTGTCTTGTTTCAATGAAAGCAAATACGCGATACTTTGAATCGTTTTTCCGAGGCCCATATCGTCCGCCAGAATTCCACCTAAATGATAGTGACTGAGGGATTTAAACCATTGAAATCCTGTTTCCTGATAGTTACGCAGCGATGCCTGCAAATTTTCCGGAATATCGTAAACCTGTTCTTCAGGAGACCTCAAATGGTGCAGAAGCTTTCGAAACGTTGGGTCATAGTTCTTATTTGTTTCAATTAATTCATCAACCTGTGCACCTCTGTATGCAGGAAGCTGAACACTTCCCTCATTCAGATCCGTCTTTTTCAGATTTAAATCTGACATAAGATCCTGAATAGAGTTGAATTCCTCTCCTTCAAGAGATAATAGTGCGCCACTGTCCATACGATAGTAACGTTTTTTCTCCAGTACAGCACTTAAGATTTTATTAACTTCGTTGTCTTCTATTCCATCAATACTAAAGCCTATTTCCAGCAGGTTATTTGAAGACTCGAGTCTGACGCTGGTACTTGGTATTGGATCGTTTTCAATGAAAACCTTGCGTACATCGGAAGTGAGAAAGAGGTCAACGTATGATTCAAACAATGGAAGTATGTCGTATAGAAATTCATACAATGTTTCTTCATCTGCATCGATATACAGTTCTTTTCCATTAAAATGAAAATTGGCATGTTCAACCAGCTGCATAATCTGCTGTTCTTTTTCAACATCTCGAATGATGAGAACGTCTTTATCTTTACGTCCATTAAACGGATCGACTTCATACGCCCCGTAATGATATTCAAGTTTCCCGGTTAGCCAATCTGCTTTCAAATCAATATACAGTTTAGCTTTTAACGGAAACTGAATTATTTCAGACGCTATACTTTCGGAAATCTGGACAGCACCAACCTTCTTCAAGGACGGTACGACCTCCGATAAAAATACGTCAGCCTGATCAGCTGGTATCGGCAGATTTGCATTGTCCCCTGAAAGCTGGCTGATTTGCTCAAGCATAGGTATTTGTTCTTTCTCCGGAAAGTAAAATATGCCTGAATCAAATAGTAACTCATAATTTGCAAAATAAATGGCATCCTGCAATCCGGTAATAGCAAGACCCAGTTCTTTTTTTTCATTTTTGTCCAGCTCAAATTCAAAAGGAAGTTCGCCTTCGACTATTCGAATATCCTGGAATATACGCTGTTCATTGTCCACAATCAAATTACGATCCACTAATTTACGTAATAATGGCTTTGCGAGCAAGGGTGAAATCGAAATGGAACGCCCCTCTGAAATATGTGTCTGATAGCGATATAACGAGTGACCATTGTATAGTCGCTCATTTCTCACAATAGACATAATCTGTTCGAACAGCTCCAGGTCTTCCGGTGCAAAATAATGCAATTCCGGATTATACGTAAAAGTTTTGGTGAAATAATGCTCTCTTTCCTGAAATACATGCTGCAGGAATTCGTACATTTCTTTCACAACAAGCCGACGTTTTTCTCCAACTTTCAGTTCAAGAAATAACGTGTCATTATACGTCCACTTACATATATAATCGACATGCAGCTGCTGACGGTTGACGGATAAACTTGTCGCACGTTTCTGCTGCTGGATATCTGTTACGGACTGAATAAAATTCTTCGTTGTCTGGAACTTATCAACATTCTTTCCGACGCCCTGTTCCTTGTGTCTTTTGCCAATTGCAAACAACACTGCTACAACGTGTTTACATTGATTGGAAGAACGAAATGCAGGACAGTCACAGTATGCATCTGATAGTTCATGTGGCCATTTTTTTGTATTTACTTCCACAAAATAACCTTCACTTCCTTGCACTGTTGCTGTCCATACATGAAAATTAATATCGTATAATAAATCGGTTACTCTTCCCTGATGAAAATATTCCAGACCTCTTTCATACACCTGGGAAGGAAATAATCGCTGCATATGGAAAATATCATAGCTTTTCAAATCAGGTTAACCCTACCTTCTTCTAGATACTGTAATTATTGATTAATACAAATAGCCACGTCTAGCGTTTGCGCTTTTAGTTTTTATTATTACTTTCATTGTATACAAGATAGCTGTCTTTTTAAACTAAATCGAGCACCTTTTAATGAAAAGGTGCTCGATATTTTTCATGGATAACTCAGCATGCTGTACTTTTGTCATGCCTTTCAAGCTGTCACTGCGTATCCGACGTTTTAAAAAAGATCCCTTTTCAACCACTGAAAACTTTCCTGGTCGGGTTGATACTCGGTAAATTCCCTCGCTGTACCATCCTTATGTTTATGTTTAAATTTACGAAATTTATACATGACTCCGACTTTCCTCTGTTGAATTTCCTTCACTCCCTGAATAATGAACTGCATTGCAAATATGCTGAGCATGAAAGCTACTAATACCCATGCGATAATCCAGTATTCTCCAGAAGATAAAGCATGCATGGTTGAGCCGATTAATCCGGACCATTCATAGGTGATCGATCTCGGTGGATCCGGCACTCTGCCAAAGGTTATGTTTGTCCCGCCAAAGAAAAAGTTAAAGATCCCCAAGTGCATAAAAATGATAAGTACTTGGATAAATTGCTGACCAAATAATATAGTCATACGTGCACCAATATGTGGGAGGACATGGCGCCAAAAGATATGGAACCTGCTACCGCCAAGCACCTTGGCGCTCATAATATATTCAAAATTCAAGATTCGTTTCATTTCGTTACCCAATAAGACAGACGTCAAAGGAACAACCAAAATGGTCAGGATAATGATTTCAAGAACGATGCGCTCCGTAAATGAGTAGGCAAATCCAGTCATTTGTTCCTTTAAAATGGGTGCAAGCAACAGATAAGCAATTAGGCTTAATGGCAGAAAGTGAATGGAATCGACCATTTTTTCAAGCCAGTTTTGTCGCTTAGGACCAAGTACAAAAGCAAAAAATACACCACCTAATAATCCAACAAATACGCGCAATAAAGCAATGATAAGTGCGAATATTAATGTATATTTCGCCCCAATAACAAGCATGTCATAAATACTGAACCCAAGACCATCAGATCCAAGGAAAAATGGTTCAGTCGGCGGGTGAGCAGGGGTACTTTTAACTGTACTGCCATCCTCTCCATAAATAATCAATGCCTGGTCTATGTGATTATCGGTCGTAACAGAATAAATGACACTGTAACTGATTAAGATGATAAAAAATAAACTTCCTATCGCAAATTTGTAGTTTCGCATATGTCTCAGAAATATGAAAGCAGGTGCCCAAGGCTTAAACTTATGCCAGTTGATGTGTTTACTGTTTTCTGCCATTTCTTTAACAAGTTGAAGCGGATTACGTGTTGGCTTTTTTCTTATTTTTGTTTGATAACTGTACGTAATCCCCTGTGGATTAAGCCAAATATCGACTACTTGAAATATAATAAAGAAAGGTGTAAACAGCAAAATTAGCGATGCTGCTATTGTCATTGGAGTAAAACTCTCTACAACATAAGCTGAAATGCCATGTACATTGAAAATCCGTTCAATGATAAATTGACTGGATAATGTTGCCCAGACGATTATTTTTGAATGATGAAAGGTTGTCGGCAAAATATTCTTTAATACATGCCGAAGTAAAATACCGGTATTCTTAATCCCTTTACTTTTTAAGAATCCAACATAATCTTTTAAAAACTCTTCTTCGATCATTAACAATAAAATTTTGAACAAGGATACCATCGGTAAAATCGATAGCGTAATAATTGGTCCGAGGTACGCCTGCTCGTCCATATAAGATGCTACTGTAAATAAATCAACTCCACTGGTTTTGTATACATAGATAACTACCATCTGAAGAAGTGCTGCAATGACAATATCAGGAATGGATTCTAAAAAATCCAGGCTGCTTTTTATCCCTTGCAGCAGTCTTTGAGGAAGGAAGTTTGCAAGGAAAGCTAAAATAAACGCAATCGAGAATCCTAACAGCAACGCACCAAATAATATTTCCATTGAATAAATAAATGGATCCCATAAAGTTCCGAGAAGAGAAAATTCACCAGCCGAACGGGGCACTTGATATAACCAGGAGTCTGGCTGGACAAATGTAACGATAAAATTGCCTAAGTCTATAAAGTAACTTAACGGATCTGACAGACCATTATGGGCAAAAAACTGCGGGAATACACTTATACAAATAACCCCGAATACTCCCAGCAAATAAAATAATATTACTTTGACTAACTTCATCGTCTCACACCTTAAATAATTGGTTTCTTTTTATCATTATTAGGATTGAATCTTTCTGCTATCCTTTTTCTCAACCCACGTGAAACTTTCTTTAGAAGGTCGAAATGTAGTTGTTTCTTTCTCCCTCTTTGATTTTTTATTTCGCTTATATTTACGATAATTAAAAATAACGCCGACTTTAGCCTGTTGTACTTCTTTGACACCTAGAATGATCAGCTGCATCGCAAAAATGGACAGCATAAATGCTAGCAGCACCCAAAGTATCATCCAGTACCTGCCCGTAGATAATGCTACTGTAGTGGAGCCGATTAATCCTGACCATTCATAGGTAATACTACTTGGCGGGCTCTCAACTAAACCGAACGATACATTCGTACCGCCTAAAAAGAAATCAAATACACCTAAGTGAATAAATATTAATAATACCTGGATAAACTGCTGTCCGAATAACATGGCCATTCGTGGACCAATATGAGGAAAAACATGTTTCCAGAATATGTGGAAAGTTCCTCCCCCTAATACTTTTGCACTGCTGATAAAATCGGAGCGCATTATATTCTTTATTTCATTTCCGAGCAGAACAGATGTCAGTGGAACAACCAGTATCGTGAGAATAATTATTTCCAGCAGGATGCGTTGTGTAAATGAATAAGTAAAACCTCCACTGGATTCCAGCAAGATGGGAGCTAACAGCAAATAAGCAATGACACTTAGTGGCAGAAAATGAATGGAATCGACCATTTTCTCCAATGACTTCTGTTCTTTAGTCTTCATCTTAAATGCAAAAAGCAAGCCACCAGTTAACCCGCCAAAAACTCTTAATAACGCAATAATTAAGCCAATTATTAACGTATATTTTGCCCCAATAATTAGTTGATCCATAATACTGAAACCAAATCTGTCAGATCCCAGCAAAAATGGTTCAGTCGGCGGGAATGGAGGAGTTCCTATTAGGGTTGTTCCATCTTCTGCATAGAGAAACTTTAATTGATCTACGTGATTATCTGTCGTCACAGAATATATGACACTTATACATATTACAATTATGAAAAATAGACTGCCAATTGCAAATTTATAATTTCTCATCTGTTCAAAAAATAAAAAAAGCACAAATTTAACTGGCTTAAGGTACCAAAAACGTTCTCGTTCCTTTTCCTCTTTTGCTTCTTCTTCTAAAATTGCCTCTCTATCTTCATTTAACCACCAATCTATCAACTGAAAGAAGAAAAAGAACGGTGTAAACAAAAAAATCAGTGAGACGGCAATTGTCATTGGTGTAAAGCTTTCTACTATGTAATAGGTAAGACCATGCACATTGAAAATTCTTTCGATAATGAACTGACTTGATAAAGTGGCCCAGATGATTATTTTGCAATGCCGGAAAGTAGTCGGCAGTATGTTTCTGAGTATATGGCGCAGGAGAATCCCGGATTTTTTTAATCCCTTACTTTTTAGAAACCCTACATAGTCCTTCAGATATTCTTCCTCAAACATTAGAAGTAAAATTTTGAATAAAGCGATCATAGGAAGTATTGCTAAGGTGATAATAGGACCTAAATATGCTCTCTCATCCATGTAAGAACCAACTCTGAATAAGTCAACTCCACTAACTTTATAGACGTATATAACAAGCATTTGCAATAGCAGTGCTACAATCAAATCAGGGACCGTTTCTATCATGTCAAGAATTCGTTTTAATCCCTTCAGAATGGCATTTGGCATATAGTTTGCAATAAACGAGAGAATAAAAGCTATGAAGAAACCTGCTAACAATGCTCCTAATAGAATTTGCATAGAGTAAATATACGGATTCCACAGCACCTTTATAATTGACTCTTGTCCTACTGTATTTTCTGAAACAAATAGCCACGATTCTGGTTGAAATAAAGAAATCAGAAAGGATACAAGGTCTATAACATAACCGATTGGATCCTGAACTCCTCTGGTTTCAAATACGTGAGGGAAAATACTTATGCAAATAATTCCGAAAACTCCCAGCAAATAAAAAAGACCTGCTCTTTTCACACTCATAATGATCACCTCGAGAAACCTATTTTTCCCAAATGTAACATAACGGTAATATTAGTCTATAACTCTTTGACTAATATTACCACCCTGTTTTACTGTTTTTTTGCTTTATATAAAAGATAGATATATAAAAAGATTGATAACAATACAGAACCTGCAGAAGTTGTATAAATAACGCTATAGTCATACATGAATGCTAGTTGTCCAAATGTTATAGCACCTACTCCAACACCCAGATCGAAAAAGGAGAAAAACGTTGCATTCGCCATTCCCTTGCGATTATCTGCGGCCTTGTCCACTGCCCATGCCTGTAACGCTGGCTGAACACTTCCGAAACCAAGACCATACATACCTCCTGCAATCAACATAACCATCGTGCTTGGCAGCCAGGAAAGCAACAGCATGGAACTGAATATTAATAGTGTTCCTGGAAGGAAAACATAGATATGTCCCTTTGTATCATATATTTTCCCTGCAAACGATCGCGAAATCATTAAGAAAATAGCAAACATCAGAAAATACGATTCAATTCCAGCAATACCTTTTTCTGCTGCATATAATGGAAGGAAAGATGCTATACCACCAAATGTGACAGTAATAAAAAACAATAAAAGCGATGGCTGGATAGCCGTTTTTTCAAAAATATCAAATTTTATCGTTACACTTTTATTTGGAGATTTTTCCACTTGTTTATAACGGATCTTGGACGATAACAAAAACGATACAAAACCAAGTGCCGCACAAATTAAAAATAACTCTTTAAAGGAAATAATTCCCACCAGTGTTAGTCCTAATGAAGGTCCAAAAGCCAAGGCAAGATTCCCGGATAACCCAAAATAGCCCATTCCTTCTCCTCTGCGCTTCGGAGGAATTAAATCTGTAGCTATTGTTCCTGTAGCAGTTGTGGAAAATCCCCAGCCGATTCCCTGAACCATCCGCATGATGAATAAAAAGAAAATACTGGCGACAAATGCGTATGTACCAACAGATAATACAAATACTGCTAAGCCAAACATATACACAAATTTCCTGCCTTTTGATTCTAAAGCATGTCCAGCATATGGCCGGAACAACAATGCCGAAAAGGTAAAAATACCGGTAATTAGACCAATCAGTTGATCACTGCCTCCTAGTTCCTTCACAAATAAAGGAATGGTCGGAAGCGTCATTTGAAATCCAAGAAATATAAAAAAGTTAGCCATACAAATTAAAACAAAATCACGCGTCCAAATCTTATCTGGCATATTAGTTGTCTTTTCTGCAGTCGATTCTATGCTCATAGATGACTTCCTTTCTTCGGTACACGAAATATATTATACAGGAGGGTTATTAAATTGGGAACAAATTACGTTTGAATAATCGAATTCTATACGGATTCCTTAAAACATTCTGAAACATGGTATAAATGACCTATTCTGTTACTATACATATAAGACCACAGCATTTTTAGCTGTGGTCTATAGATAAGCGGTTCTATTATGGGGCCAGCTACTCTATACCAATAGACCTCCTTGCTTAAGTTAAAGAGTATCCAGGGAGGTCTATTTTCTTCTGACCATAACGATGATCAATGCCAGTAAGGCGATCAACAAGGAGCCAAATCCAATCAGCACCGTAAACACTTCGTATACACTCACAAGGCACCACCTCCATTCGGAAGGCAAACCGGTCACCCTAATAGAACTTTATCTACTTATAGTATATTAAACAAGAGGTCTCCCAGTAACGTACATTCACACATCTTGTATGTCCATTTATAATGCAATATTTGTTATACTGATTGTAAAGAAAGGAGTGGTTAAGATGGGGATTTTTGATGGAATGATGGGCAATGCTTCGGAGATCAGTTCAACTGATGCTGAAAAGGAACTTAGTGAATTACTTGGTGATTCTGAGAAGGTGGAGCATGCCTATAAACTGATCAGGGATTTAATCGTTTTTACGAACAAGCGGTTGATTCTGGTTGATAAACAGGGGATGACTGGCAAGAAAATCGAGTACCATTCTGTACCGTATGGTAATATTACTCACTTTTCTGTTGAGACTGCTGGGACATTTGATTTGGAGGCAGAGCTTAAAATTTGGATTTCTGGCAGTTCTGTTCCGTTGCAAAAAACGTTTAATAAGCAATTGAATATTTACAAAGTGCAGCGTGTTCTTTCTGAGTATGTAACTGGTTAACTGTGTCAACTCGGGAAAAGATATAAGACAGGTAGACGTTAGGTCGCATTTTCACTATACTGCGACCTAAGTTTAGGTTTATTATCTTAAATATACTCTAAAATTGCCGTCCAGGATCGTTGCGGGCGGATGCTTTCCGCGGGCACGGCTTCAGTCTCCTCGAGAAAACCACTCTGCGGGGCCTTCAGACTCGTGCTGTTCCCGCAGGAGTCACCGCCCTCCACTCACCAGGACTGGTAATGCTGTTTATGTCTTTGTTCTTACTAAAATCAATGCATATAGAAATATATAAGTACTATCAGGAGTGCAGTTAATAAATCTTGGCCATCCACATTTCGTCAAGAGATTGGAGCGGATGGCAGTCGACTCCTGCGGGAGGAAAGGCATGGGTGAGGCCCCGGAGTGTGGCACATGTCACTGAAAAAGGGGTGGATTTTTTAAATTTTATTTTCCTCACCTTTACCAAGCATCTTCGAATATACGAAGACTCCAGTGGGAACAGCGCGAGCTGAAGATCCCGCAGGAAAGCGGTTTTTGCTTATCCGAGGAAGCTGAAGCCGTGCCCACGGAAAGCGAAGTATATTCGAAGATGCGAAAATAGATCCACCTATTTCGTACCACACATAACTTTTTCAGTGGCCACCTACGGCGGCACGAGTAGGTTCATCAACAGCCCTAAGGAGCGCGACTGCCAGCAGCGGGAATTTCGTTGCTGTTACCTCGCAATTTCCACCTAATGGTGATATTAAATCCCTAGACTCGTGGTGGGGGTGATTTTTTGCGTTGGTTGGATGCTTTTTCTTGTAATACACTAAATAGACGTTCTTTTTATAACTGTTGATACAATAAGTATATACCTGTGAAAAGAAGTAGGAGATATGTCATTATTCGGAAGACCTGTTGATTGATTCGCTTAAATAACAGCTGTCCAACAAATAAGCCAACGACCACAATTGGAAGTGCTTCTAAACTGGATATCCAACTAACTTTCGATGTTCCAACAAATATTATCTGTGTAATGAGACTCACAAGATAGATGAATAAATAGAATGCTAATGTAGTAGCCCGTAGAACTTCTTTTGATGTATTGGTACCGGAAAAATATAATAGGATGGGTGGCCCCGGCATACCTATAAATGTTGTAAATGCTCCAGACAAACCACCTATGCTATAGTCTCTCCTCAGTGTTTGTCTGATTCGATAGTTTAAGATTAAAAGAAGCGTCAAGCATAGAATAATGATACTTATAGTCAGTTTCAGAACCGTCATGTCTATCCAAACAAACGTAATAATCCCGATAGGTATTCCCGCAAGGCTTCCTATAATAAAGCGTTTCAATGTTGTTACATCGACATCTTGTTTTATTTTCGAGATAAGTGCAAGAGAAATAACAAAAGATAAAATTAGATTAATTTGAATCGCTTCTCTAGGTTCAAACAATAGCAAAAGAAACGGTGTAGCCATGATGGAAAAACCAAATCCTGTGCTAGTTTGGAGTATCGAAGCAAAGAATATGATAACAATAAAAATGATCAGTGTTTCTATAAGAGCACCTACTTTACGTCAGATTACCTTTTTAGCCTTCTAGTAACAGGATGTACTATATCTTCACTGCAGGAAACCCGCCTGTCAGTTTTTCATAAGCATGACTTGCACGGAGGACTAGTCCATCGCCAAATCGATTTCCAGCTAGCTGCATACCAATTGGAAGTCCGCTTTTGGTCTGTCCTGCAGGGATGGAGGCTGCCGGTAAACCTGTCATATTATACATATGTGTCATCATCCAGTCTGAATCAGCTTCGATCTTCTTACCTTCAATTTCCTCAGGTCCAAGCAATTCATAGTTAAAGGCCGGCACAGCAAGCGTTGGAGATAGTATAAGGTCATAGGTCTCAAAATGCTTCTGGAGCTCTCTCCATACCACTGTTCGTTGTTGCTGATAACCAATGTATTCACTTGTGGACACGTCAAACCCTCTTTGGATCATGGTGTGATAAGAAGGCGTTAGTAACTCTGGAACATCCCTGAGCATCGTTGCCCCACCTGCAGCTGCTTTTGCATACCAGGTGTTTTTGAAAAAGCCCAGAAATTGATGTAACGTCATCCCGAAATCCATTGTTACTTCTTCTACTTCCGCGCCAAGATTCTTCCAATTTTTAACTTGCTCGTCCATTACATTAAGTACTTCCCTGTCCACGGTATACATTCCAAAATCCCGTGTATATGCAATTTTAACGCCATTTAAATCGCCTTCTATCTGTCTGATCAATGCTTCGTCAAATTCAGGTAATGAAAAAGGATCTGTTACGGATGGTCCCTGGGTCACATCGACGAACAAAGCTGCATCGCGAACTGTCCGTGTTAAAGGTCCATGATTAACAAATGGGTTATTTGATCCAAATACGTTCAGTAAACTATTGTCCATTGGAATTCTGCCGTACGAAGGCTTAAATCCAAATACACCACAAAAGCTTGCTGGAATGCGAACGGAACCGCCACCATCGCTGCCTTCAGCAAATGGAACCATATTTGCAGCTACTGCAGCTGCCGATCCACCACTTGATCCGCCAGCGGTCTTATCTAAATTCCATGGATTTTTCGTTGCACCAAATAACAAATTGTCCGTGGTACCCTTATGCCCAAAATCCGGGGTATTCGTTTTCCCAATAATAATCGCACCAGCTGCTTTCAATCGTTCAACAATTGTAGCGTCGCGATCTGGGACATGATCTTCAAATACCTTTGTTCCAAAGGATGTTTTAATTCCTTTTGTAGGGGTTAAATCCTTGATTGCAATTGGCACTCCGTGTAATGGTCCAAGTTCTTTTCCTTGAAGTACATCCTGCTCGGCCTGCTTCGCCTCGTCCATCGCATTTGGGTTGATTGTCACCATTGCATTCACTCGTTCGTTGCTTGCATCTATTTGTTTTAAGTAATATTCCATCACCTCAACAGGTGATAGCGACTTTGAATGTATGTTTTTCACTAATGTTTCAACTGAAAAATTCATATGTATCACGATACCTCGCTTTATTATTTTTAATTGAAGCAATTGTATCATTTTCATTAACTAAACATGAAACCATACGTTTGTGCGTAAGTCTTAGGACCTACTATAAAAATTTATAAATAGATTGAGTAATTTTTGCCAAAATCGGATTAATATCTTGTATAATAGGTGATAATTATTAGATGTATTTATTATAAAACTTGGCTTATCGCCAAGCCTTAATGGCGTAAAAATGCACTTATGCAGTAAGAAAGGTTTTGTACTTTCTTATTTGCCACAGGAAAGGAGACTCAAATGAAATCCTTGCGAATATTATTTTCTGGAATTAGTTTATTGCTATTATTCCTTTTTATTTCACCTTCTACACATGCTGATACAGGTACAGCTTATGAGGTTGGCACATCCTCACTAAACGTCAGAAGTGCACCAACACAGAATGCAGCCGTATTAGGAAGCTTACATCCAGGTGATGAAGTAATCGTATTTCAAGAGCACTACGGCTGGGCGCAAACATATTATGGTGGCCAGGAAGCATGGGTAGCTTCACAGTATTTATATCCTGCTGATCAATCCGGAAATGCTTCGAACGCCAGCACCAGTAATACCGTCAGCGTAAATACGGAAGGTGTTCATGTACGAAGCGGTCCCGGAACAAATTACTCCATTCTTGGTTTTGCAGCATCAGGTGATACATACACGAAGGTTGAAACACAGAATAACTGGCATAAAGTCTTGCTGCAGAACGGCTCGACCGGTTGGATAGCGGCATGGTTAACGAACAGTTATAATGGAGGGCATTCAACGGTGAGAGCGGTAGCGGAACCACCATTAGACTCAAAAGGTTCTCTCGAAGGCTATACTATTGTTCTAGATCCTGGCCATGGGGGGAACGACCCTGGTGCAATAGGCTTTAATGGTGCACTGGAGAAAAATTTGACTCTGTCCATCGCAGAGGTTGTTGCTTCTCACTTACGAGAGGCAGGTGCAACCGTGAACATGACAAGACAAAATGATCACTATCTATCGCTAAAGAGTCGAACTGAATTCAGCAGCAAGTATGAAACAGACGCATTTATCAGTCTTCATTATAATGCTTTTCCATTTATGTCAGTAAACGGAATTAGCGCCTTCTACTATGCAAGTGGGCAAGAACTGGCTGCTTCCATCCAGAACCAGCTGGACCAGCAAGTTTCGTTGCATAATAGAGGCGTCCAGTTCGGAAACTATCATGTTCTCAGAGAGAATAATGACCTGTCTGTCCTTCTTGAACTTGGATTTATAACCAATCCAAATGATTTATTTCTCATTCAAACGAACGGTTATCAGCGTAACGTCGCTCAAGCGATAACAGATGGTGTGAAAAATTATTTTCGTAAATAAACAAAAAGCTGTCCAGCTATAATTTTTGGCGGACAGCTTTTTCGTTCATGTTATAATTCCGATTTAAAAATAATATTGTTCTGTTTTCGTGCCGTTTCCGTAATAGAGAGAACTTGAAAACTCAGATCCCTTAACCGTTCATATTCCAGTTTGTTTTCTGTATCGATTATCGATCTGAAGTTCTGTATTTCAAACATCATATCATGCTGTTGTTCAACCGTTTCAATCGACGTTTTTTCTTTTGTTTTGGAATGTATTCGTTCCAGGTTTAAAATCGTGCCTGCATTCTCAAATACTAGCGTTGCCTCTTCACCGTGTATTTCACATGAATTGAACGAGTTTGATATTTTGGAGAACATAATTGTGCAAGTGAAGTCAACATAATCCAATACCAGCGTGCCATTTCCGTCTACTCCACTGTCCAGAATTACCGGGTGATAGGAAACTTGCTTTGGCACACCATATAAACCAACTGCGAGGTATAGCGGATAGACACCCAAATCTACTAATGCTCCACCTGAAAAATCAAGTGAGAAAATATTTGGGTTTTCACCATTTAAATATGCATCATACTTCGACGAGTACTTGGAATACTGAAACAGCAGACTGCGAACCTGACCAATCTTATGACTTTCTGCTTGTAGTTTACTGAAGTTCGGTGAATGCAGATTTCGAACCGCTTCGAACAAATATACATCATTCTCTTCAGCAACTTCATGCGCATGTTTTAATTCAGCCGTATTAGAGAAAACTGGTTTCTCGCATATGACATGTTTTTTTTGCTTCAGAAATTGAATGACATGCTCATAATGCAAAGAATTTGGTGAAGCGATATAGACGCAATCAATTTCCTTGCTTTTAGCCATTTCAACTAAGTCTGTATAAACATGTGCTGCCCCATGTGATTCAGCAAATGCTGAAGCATTATCATGAGAACGTGAATAAACAGCTGTAACGGTGAACGAGCCAGCAGCTTTTACTGCGTTGATAAAAGCAGAGGTAATCCAGCTTGTGCCAATTGTACCTATATTCATTTGGTCACGACCTTTCATTTAACATTTCTTTAATGATTTCTGCGGATTCGTGAGGATTTGACGATTTAGTAATTGCACTTCCAATAATAACAGTGTCAGGTGCTTTTTTCATTATTTCCGGCAATGAATCCTGATTAATGCCGCCTGCCACCGTTACTTCCATGTTTGAGTCTGCCACTAAATCAAACAGTTTTGTATCAAACTTTCCTTCTTTTTGCTTATCTTTTCCTACGTGAAGACTAACCAGGTCAACACCTAATGCTGCAAGTTCCTTTACCCGCTCGGTATCAGTTACTTCCAGTAAATCCACCATGACTCGTTTACCATGTGTTTCAGCCACTTTCAATGTATCTGTGATGGTTAAGTTAGACGAAAAAGCCATTACAGTAGTAATATCAGCGCCTGCTTCAAATGCTTGTTTAGCTTCATGTCCACCTGCATCACATGTTTTCATATCAGCTACAATGATCTTACTTGGAAACAGCGTTCTTATTTCTCTAACAATCGCCATCCCATACTCTTTAATTACACCTGTCCCAACTTCAATAATATCCAGCTGGTATTTCGTATCATTTAGTACCTGAAGGCATTCTTCTCGTGTTAATCGGTCTAAGGCAATCTGTAATTTCATTCCCTGCACCTACCTTTCTATTCTTTCTTTTTCGCCAAGTTCCATTTGTACGTCCTCGTAATATGGCAAACCCTCATTGTCACCAGAGACGCTGACTACCATAGAACCAATCGTGTTTGCAAATTCAAGCGTCTTTTTTAATGGCCAGTCATGCAGTATTCCATATATCACACCTGCATCGAAACCATCTCCTGCACCAACAGTATCAACTTTTTTGCGAGGTGAAACAGGATTTGCTTGTATAAGCTCATTCTGATAATATCCTACTGATCCTTTTTCTCCTTGTTTGACCGCAATGTAATCGATACCTAATTCCTTCGCTTTTTCAATAATCGCAATTGGGTCATTTACACCAAAAATGATTTCCATTTCTTCATCCCCTGCCAAGAGAATATCCACATCTGGAAGTATTTCTGATAAAACTTCCTTCGCTTTTTCTTTCGTCCATAATTTCAAACGAATATTTGGGTCGAATGAAATTTTTAAACCGTGTTTTTTTGCAAGCGTGATGGCTTTTTTAAATACTGGAATAAGCGTCGGATCGATTGCTGGCAATATCCCTGTAAGATGGAGAATCTTCGCTTGCTGAAAGTATGTTTCATCGAGATCATCTGGTGTCATGGAAAGCATAGGGGACTTGTCACGATAATAAAATGTCCGAGTGCTGCCATCTTCCATAATTTCTTTAAAATTTAGTGATGTCGGATACCCTTCAATCAACTCAAGCTGAGATACGTCTATTCCTTCCCCGCGGACGAAATTCCGTATCGCTTTTCCAAATTCATCGCTGCCAAGTCTGCTGATCCATCCAGCATTCAGGCCCAATCTCGCACATCCAATTGCAAAATTCAATTCTGCGCCACCTATTCGTTTTTCAAATGCGTTAACAAATTTCATCGGACCTGTTGAGGCTGGATTAAAAACGACCATAGCCTCACCAATTGTAATTACATCCCGCATGTTGTGACCTCCTATGTTAAAATTTCTATTTTTTCTTGTCTGCCAATAATTGCTTTGTCTGCAAGATCGATAAACAATCCAGTCTCTACCACACCAACTAATAGTTTTAACCGTGTATGGAGGTCTTTCGGATTCAAAATCTGATCAAATTGACAATCCACAATATAATTTCCATTATCCGAAACAAATACGTGGTCCTCGTCCATTCTAAGCTTAAGCTTAAAACCTAATCGCGAAATGCAGTCCACTGTAACTTCCCAGCCAAATGGAAGTATTTCGACTGGCAATGGGAACGAGCCAAGCGCATTTACGACTTTGGATTCATCGGCAATAATAATCAGCTGGTCTGCGTACGCGTCCACAATCTTTTCCCGGACCAAAGAGCCACCGCCACCTTTTACAAGATTGAGGTTATGGTCAATTTCGTCAGTTCCGTCAATCGCAAGGTTAATGATTTCTATTTTTGAAAAATCGGTTAAAGGTATACCGAATTCCTTCGCCCATCCTTCTGTACGCTTGGACGTTGGGATGCCTTTTATCTGTAACCCATTACTGACTCGCTCCCCAAGTTTTTTTAAGAACCAGTAAACCGTAGACCCTGAACCTAAACCTAGAATCATATGGTCTTCTACAAAATCCACCGCTTTCTCCGCGGCTAGCCTTTTGTTTTCTTGCAAATTTATCACCTTCCTGTCGTTTATCAGATCAGTAGCTAATAAATGACCCCAATCGTAATTGGGGCCACCTTACACCGTTCAGACTTCTATTAAAATAAACCTGGATTAATCATTTTAGGAATATAGAAAGCTACTTCTGGGAAAAAGGCAATAAAGAGTAATACTACCAGAATAATAGCTATATACGGAAGTACTGCTACTAAAGAACGCTCAATGGATAAGTCTCCTATTTTCGCAGCTAACAATAAACAAAGTCCATATGGTGGTGTTATTAATCCTACAGCAAGTGTAATTACGATAATTAGCCCTAAATGGATTGGATCCACGCCGAACTGAAGTGCTGTTGGTAAAATAACAGGCACAAAAAGGATCATTGCTGGAATAGCATCCATAAATGTTCCAATGAACAGGAAGAAGGCAATGACAATTATGATAAACACCCACTGGGTATCAATGTTATTGCTGAAAAATTCCTGTGCTATTGTCCCTAATCGGTAATAACTCATTAGTTCTCCTAGTGCACTAGCTGCAGCCAATGCGAATAGTGACAGAGAACTTAAAGCTAGCGTATCAACTAAAATCTTAGGAATATCACGTAACTTTAACGTTCTGTAGATGAACATACTGATAAGCAATGTATACAATGAGGCTACTGCAGCTGCTTCTGTAGCAGTGAAAAACCCTGTGGTAATTCCACCAATAATGATAACAGGGGTCAGTAGTGCAGGAATTGTTTCAATTAATAATTTGAAAAATTTACTTGCTGCTACCCGATCATACCTTGGATATTTCTTTTTTATTGCCATGATATAGATAAAAATCATCATACCAAGACCAATTAAAACACCTGGTACGATACCTCCAAGAAACAATGCACCAACCGACGCATTGGTTAATCCAGCAAATATAATCATTGGAATACTTGGCGGAATAACAACTCCAATTGTTGATGAAGCTGCTGTCACAGCAACAGCTGTTTCCGTGTCGTAACCCTTTTCTTTCATACTAGGTATGAGGATTTTCCCAACCCCTGCAGTATCTGCCTGGGAAGCTCCTGATACACCAGCAAACATCATGGATACCAATATGTTTGCATGCGCTAATCCGCCTCTAATTGGTCCAACTATTGCAAGGGAGAGTTCGATTAATTTGATCGAAATCTTACCGGAATTCATTAAGTTCGCAGCTAAAATAAATAATGGTACTGCCAGTAACACAAATGAATCAAGCCCGTTCAGCATTTTCATTGGAACAGTTAGCTCCGGGATATACGGAATGTTAAATATACCCAGAAAGGCAACGATACCGATGACAAAAGCAATAGGTATTCCTATCAACATTAAAATTATGAATAAACCTAAAAGTATAAAACCCATTACTTTTGCACCTCCTTACCTCTTAATAGTGTTATGTGATTCAATAAATGAGATAACGAATAGATTACCATTGTAAGACCCATGATAGGAATGGAAATCCAAACATAACCCATTTTCAATGCTGGTAATGCAACCCAATTATAGTCCCAAAAATTCTGGACAACCTTTATGCCATAATAAAATATAGCTAGGTTAAATAAAATGAGTACAAGATCGTTAAAAATACCTATTGATAGTCTTGCTTTTAACTTTAATTTCTTTTGAATTAGATCGAAATTAAAGTGTTCCCTTCTATTCACCATTACCGATGCACCCATGAATACTGCCCAAATAAATGAATAGTTTGCCACTTCAACCGTCCAGATTGCCGGAATCCCAAAATGTCTGGTTGTGATCTGTATCATAATAACGATAAAGAATATTGATAAAAATAGTACACCTGCTGTTAATTGCACCTTTTCAAGTCCTCGTACAAAGCGATTCATTGTAATGCCCCCTCACGAAAGCCTAAGGAAAGGACACCAGAAGTGCCCTCACTTTAGATATTATTATTTTGATTTTGCATCTCTAATCTTTTGAAGCATGTCTTCAACGCCCATGTCTTTAGCCGCTTGATCCTGTAATGGTTTAGCTAGCTCAATGAATGGTTCTCTATCAATTTCGTTTACTTTTGCACCTTCATCAATAGCTTTTTGCTTATATTCCTCTTCTTGCTTGTAAAGTGCTTCTCTTTCAGCCTTAACAGATTCTTCAGCAGCTTTCAAAATGATTTCTTGCTGCTCTTTTGTATACTTATCAAACTTATTACCATTAACAAGCAAGAATCGTGTAGTGTAATCGTGACCGGTTTCTGAGATGAATTTACCGTTATCTGTCGTATGGTGATTTTGTTGTACGAAATAAGGATAAGCATTTTCAGCTGAATCTACAACATCCTGCTGTAGAGCCTGATACAATTCGCCCCATGCAACGTCTGTTGGGATCGCACCAGTTTGTTTCCAATAATCTGCTACAACACCTGATGTTTGTGTACGCATTGTCATACCTTCTAAATCAGACATTTTTGTAATTGGTTTCTTTCCGTAATAATGTCTAACTCCAGCAGACCAGTATCCGACAAGTTTGAAATCATTGTTCGATTTTTCATTAATAATGTCAGCCATATTTTCGCCAACTTCGCCATCTACAACTGATTCCCAATGATCGTAGCTTTCAAAAAGATATGGAAGAGCGAATAAATCCACTTCTTTAATTCCTGTTTGTGTCATAAATCCTGGTGAAACCAGTACTACATCAGCAGCACCAAGTTTAAGCTTTTCAACTAGTTCTGACTCTTCTGTTCCAATAGTTCCAGCGTGAACCTCTACTTCTATGTTGCCATCAGATTCCGCTTCCGTTACTTCCTTAAATTTCAGCAAGCCGTCCTGGTAAGGATTTTCAGGTGAAGTTTGGTTATGTGCTGCAATAATTTTTATTTTATCCGCTCCGCCTTCACTTTCGTTTGATCCTTTTTCTTCTCCATTGCCACACGCCGCAAGTACGGCTGAAACAAATAACATCAATAGTAGTGGAATTAATTTTAGTTTTTTCATTTTAAATCTCTCCTCTTATTTTGTTTATATTAGAATATTAGTGCTGTACCTTATTAACAAATTTCGATGCTACTTCAGACAAACGCTGATAATCCTTTTCGGAATGAAGCGTGTTAACATTTACAAGGTTACTACCAACGCCTACTGCCACACCTCCTTGTTGCAAATAATCATTCATGTTATCGATCGTAATGCCGCCTGTTACCATTACTGGAATATGTGGCAGCGGTCCATGAATACTTTTTATGTAGCTTGGACCAAAAACATCTGCAGGAAAAATTTTCACCATATCAGATCCATTTTCGTATGCCGTTAGAATTTCAGTTGGTGTCAAAGCACCAGATACCATTACTACGCCATAGCGATTGGATACTTTTATTGTTTCGATATTCATCGTTGGTGAAACAATAAATGCTGCACCAGCCATGATTACGGCTCTTGCGGTTTCAGGATCAAGAACGGTACCTGCCCCAATTACTACTTTGTCCGAAAATACATCAGCAACTTTTTCTATTAGCGTAACTACTTTTGGTGTTTCTGCAGTTATTTCAATTGTTTTTATCCCGCCTTTATACAGCGCATCTACGATTGGGATAATGTTTTCCTCATCAGCCTTGCGGATTACAGCTACAATTGGGTTTTCCTTAATTTTCTGTAATACAGCCATGTGATCACCTTTTGTCCTTTATTATTCCAAATTGGCATGTACGTTGTTTAGATCAGCATTACTTTGTTGATTGCTACTATTTTGCAATAGATAAACCATTAATGCGTCGAGTACTAAATGTGCTGATTGGTCAAACTGACTGCCAAGCGGCTGAATGGTATCAGGTTCATGTTTCTCTCTTTTTTTCGTTGCGGCCGGAATCGTAACCAGGCAGTCACTAATCCTGCCAATTTCGGAGTCCTTATTCGTTGTAACAAGCGCTAGTTTAGCTTGTATTTCTTTTGCCTTTCGCCCGAACTGTGCTAAAGAAGCCGTGTTACCTGATCCGGAGATTAAGAGCAATAAATCGTCACTTTGGATACTTGGTGTAACAGTTTCTCCTACTACAAAAACCGGATATCCACTTTGCATTAATCGCATCGCAAACACTTTACCTATTAAGCCGGAGCGACCAGTACCTGCGATGAATACTCGTTTAGCAGACTGAATCTCTTCACTTAACTGAATAACTTCTTTCTCATCCGTCTGACTCAATACTTGGGCTACTTCTTCAGCGATGGTATGTATAATCTTCTTCATTTACGTAACCTCTCCCTCGTTCAAATATGTAGCGCTTTCATTCATTCCATCACCCTTTTAACAGGATGATCTCTTTATTAACATCGGCTCAAAACGGTATACTTCCTCCGTGTCGTCCGTTTGGGTCTTTTTAATCTTATTCAGCAGTATCTCTGCTGCTTTTTTTCCCATTTCAAATGTAGGCTGAGCAATTGTCGTTAGGGATGGATTATAAAAGCTGGCAAACGAAACATCATCAATTCCGATTAGGGCAAAATCTTCAGGAATGTTTTTCTCGTTTTCCTTTACGAATTTCAAAATTTCGATTAACACGAGATCATTCATAGCAAGAATCGCATTAGGAGGTTCAGGCAGACTTAGCATTTCTTTAAGTCCTGCTTGTATGCTGTTAATTTCCAGGCTTTTTATATACGATGTTTCGACTGACAGATTATTTGCCTTCAGCGCATCTTTATACCCTTCAATTCGCTCTGACCTTGGTGTAACCGCTTCAAACGTTGGAGGTGTAATGATCCCAACCCGATCGTAACCTTTTGAGGTGAATTCATTCACTGCAAGCAATGCAGCGTTTTCATTATTTAACAGGATAGAACTGACTGGTACTCCAGGAATTCTTCTGTCTAAAAATACAATTGGATAATTATCTTCTACCATTCGTTCATATAGTTCAACATTGTCACCTGTCGGAAAAACAATTATTCCATCCACTTGTTTTGCCCGAAGCATTTCAATATATTTTTTCTCTTTAATCGGCTCGTCATCTGCATTGCAGACAATGATATGGAAACCCAGTTCATTACATACATCTTCAATTGCACGGATAACCTGTGTAGAGAATTCGTGTAAAATATTTGCTACGATTACCCCGATAGTAGTGGTTGATTTCTGTTTCAGACTTCTTGCTACAATATTTGGCTGATAGCCCAATTCTTTAATAGCGGCTTCTATTTTATCTTTCGTCTTTACAGCCATATAGTCATATCTTTTGTTTAAATACTGTGAGACAGTACTTTTTGATACTTCTGCATATTTAGCTACATCCGAAATCGTAACTGTTTTCATTTGCGTTTCCCCTATTTCATATTTAATTCTATTAGTTGATAAACCGGTTTAGTAAACCGATTTAGTAAAGTATAAGATAAATGTAAGCGTTTTACAACCTTTTAATCAATTTATTTTTTTATTTTAGAATTGTCTCTTTATTAAAACCAAAAAAAGAGGCTCACCCCAATAGGTATGCCTCTTTTTTCCTTTTTTTGGATATTAACTATTACCCTAATACTGCCCTGTCACTTTCAAATTGCGCACCACGAATCCGTTTGAATTCCTGTAGTAACTTTTCAATCGTTAGATCTTGTTTCTCTTCTCCTCCAACGTCGAAAATGATTTGCCCTTTGTCCATCATAATCAAACGGTTACCCAAATCCAGCGCTTGCTGCATATTATGCGTGACCATTAGCGTAGTTAATTCAAACTTTTCCACCACGTCGTGTGTAAGTTTTGTTATTAACTCTGCCCGTGAAGGGTCCAGTGCTGCAGTATGCTCGTCAAGCAACAATATTTTCGGTTCCGTAAATGTTGCCATCAATAAAGACAACGCCTGCCGTTCTCCTCCTGAAAGCAAACCAACCTTAGCTGTTAATCGATCTTCAAGCCCTAAGTTCAGAGTTAGCAAATATTCCTTGAACATTTTCCTTCGTTTGGATGTTACGCCTGGCTTTAACTTTCTTTTTTTATCCCGTGTATAAGCCATCGCCAGATTCTCTTCAATTGTCATCGATGGAGAAGTCCCTGACATCGGATCCTGAAAGACTCGTCCGACAAAAGCAGAGCGTTTGTATTCAGGAAGCTGCACCACCTGTTTATCATCGATAAAAACATCGCCAATATCAGGACTCAGGTAGCCGGAAATTGCATTCATGAGTGTGGATTTACCTGCACCATTACTTCCAATAACCGTTACAAAGTCCCCTTTCTTCAATTCTAAATTGATCGACTGTAAGGCTTTCTTTTCGTCTGGTGTATCTTCGTTAAATGTAATTGATATATCCTGTAATCGAAGCATGTTACACCTCCATCTTAAGCTGAGCTCGTTTTTGCATGCGACGCTTTTTTTCTTTTCGAGCCTGCAGAATTTTTGGTGCCACTAAAGCCGCAATTACGAGTAAGGCAGTAATCAGTTTCATGTCACCTGTTTCCAGAAATTCAACACGAAGGGCAAGCGTTACCACAATTCGATAAATAATCGCCCCGCCAATCACCGCTAATGTTGTTATCGCAATCGTTTTCGTGCCAAATAACGCTTCACCTATGATTACAGAGGCAAGGCCAATAATAATCATTCCTATTCCCATTCCAACGTCCGCAAATCCACCATGCTGCGCAATCAGTGCACCCGAAAAAGCAACAAGGGCATTCGAAATACCCACTCCGACAATGATAAGTGAATCTGTATTCGCTGAAAGACTTCTGATCATTTTCTGGTTATCGCCTGTTGCACGAAGCGCCAGGCCAACATCAGTTTTCAAATAGTAATCCGTCATTAGCTTAATGACAATTGTAACAATTATCATTAACACAACGATGGCCCAGGTACCTGGTACTTGTTCCGCTCCAAGCATGGTAAGCACTCCGTTTAATGCTGAATCTATGCCAGTTGCGGCCCAAAAGGATTCGAGCTGTTTAAAGATTGTCGACTCCCGCAATAGAGATAACGTCGGCTGGCCCATTATTCGCAAGTTAATAGAATAGAGGGCAATCATCATAATGATCCCTGATAAAAGTGCATTGATTTTACCCTTTGTATGAAGTATTCCAGTCACACAGCCCGCCAAAAATCCTGCGAGTGCAGCAAGAATTGTTGCTAAAACCGGCGGTACTCCATTTACAATTGAAAATGCCGCTACTGCAGCACCTGTCACGAAACTTCCATCTACCGTCAGATCAGGAAAATCCAAGACACGAAAGGTTAAGTAAACCCCTAATGCCATAATCGCATAAATTACTCCTGATTCTACTGCACCAAATAATGATATAAGCATTAAATTTCCCCTCTTTTCGAGTCCTGTTGTCTGCTAATTATCTGCTAAACTTATTCCGCTTCTACAAACTGAGCTTTTTCATCCCATTCAGCGTTCCATTCAACACCTTGCTCTTCAGCAGCTTTTTTGTTAATAAATAATTGAATCTCCTTAGGAGGTTCAACAGGGAAGTCCGCTGCTGTCTTTTCGCCCGTTAATATTGCTGCAGCCATTTCTCCTGAACGGTATCCAATAGTATGATAATCTATTCCAAATGTAGCAAACCCACCTTTTTTCAGTGAATCTGGTTCTCCAACAATTAGTGGAATGTCCTGTTCGTTAGCGACACCAACTACACTATCTAATGCGGATACGACTGTATTATCAGTTATGATGTAGAAAACGTCTGCTTTTCCAACTAATGATGTAGCTGCCTGTTTTACTTCAGCCGAACTTGCTACTGTACGTTCAGAAAGCGTAAGACTTGTGCCTTCAGCTGCTGCCTTTACATCCTCGATCTGACTCACAGAGTTTTGTTCACCTGCATTGTATATTAAACCAACAGTTGCATCTTCAAAGTTTGAATCGATGAAGTCCACTGTATTCTGGATTGCCTCAGGATGTAAATCAAGTACACCGGTTACATTTTCCCCAGGTTCATCCATAGATTTAACCAATCCTGCACCTACTGCGTCTGTTACCGAAGTGAAAACAATAGGAATATCACTTGTAGCTTGTACTGCACCAAGCGCACTCGGTGTAGAATTAGCAAAAATAAGGTCTACATTATCTGCTACGAAGTTATTAGCAATCGGTGCTACGTTATTCTGATCTCCCTGAGCACTTTGTAAATCATATTCCACGTCTAACCCAGCATCTTTTAGTGCTTCTTGAAAACCTTCATATGCTGCATCAAGCGATGGATGTTCAACTATTTGGGTTGCGCCAACTGTATATGTCTTACCTTCGCCTTCTCCATCTTCGCCTCCACTTGAATCTGACGCGTCATCTGAACCACATGCAGCTAAAACCATCATGCTAAACAACGATATTATCATCAACCATAGACCTTTTTTCATGTTTTTCTCCCCTTAATTAAATTTTATAATTTTTAGAATATTTCCTAACATTATATCAGAACCACGTGGTGAGTCAAGCCTTCTTTGATCATCCAAACAAGTAGAATAACTGTCGTTAACCTAATTTCTAATATCCCACTTGGGCTTGATGGATGGGGTATAGAAGCTATTTCGCTTCCCTCTGTTTTCCATGACTGTTTCACATAACTTATTGGCAGCATTTACCGTTGAAATTTGATTTATTTCAGCTTCTTTATAGACTTTTAAGATAACGTGATAAATTTCTTTCGTCTTCATCAGTACGCGTTCTTTATTCGGCCCATATAACTCGTCGGCAACTTGTATTAGGCCACCAGAGTTAATAATATAGTCTGGTGCGTACAGAATTCCTTTTTCAGCTAACTGAATTCCATGCTCTTCCGTCAGAAGCTGATTATTTGCGGAACCTGCGATGGCCCGTACTTTAAATTGCTTAATCGTTTCATCATTCACGATTCCCCCAAGCGCACAAGGAATAAATATATCTGCATCCTGTGAATAGATTTCGTCGCTTTGCACCGGCTGGACGGTTCCCATCGTCGTCTTTGCCCGCTCCTCTATTGCCTCTATGTTATGTTTGTTAATATCTGTTACATAAAGGTCAGCTCCTGCTTCAAGCAGTATTTCCGCTACTTTAAAACCGACTTTTCCAAGTCCCTGCACAGCATAAGTGACACCATGCAGTGCGTCGTTATCAAAAAGCTTTTTATTTGTCGCTCTTATACCATTTATGACCCCTTCGGCAGTTGGAATAGAAGAATCACCACTGCCTCCATAAGCTTCTGGAACACCTACAATATGATTCGTTTCTTTTTTTGCATAAATAAAATCGTCCATCGTTGTTCCCATATCTGTGCCTGTAAAGAAACGTCCCCCAAGCGATTCAACAAACTGACCAAACGCACGAAAAAGTTCAGGTGTTTTATCTGTAAGTGGATCACCAATAATGACAGCTTTTCCCCCACCAAAATCAACATCTGCAGCTGCACATTTATAACTCATCCCTTTTGATAAGCGAAGCACATCATTTAGCGCGGCATCCAAGCTGTTATATGGCTGCATGCGACATCCACCAAGTGCAGGGCCGAGCGTAGTGTTATGTATGGCGATAATCGCTCGCAGACCTGTTGTCTTATCATTGCAGAATACTACCTGTTCATGCTCATCCATTTTATCAAGTAATACAAAATCATCATTGACACTTGATTCTGTAATAAGACTCATAATAGTCCCTCCTTTCATCGAATACTTTTTGAACTGTAAAACCGGTTAAGGCGATAATTTTTTTTGAATCAATTCTTTTGGCAAAATTACTTGTTTGACCTCACCTTTACCAATTAATCCGTGTTCATTGTATGCTTCAACTTCTGTGATAACCTGTTCTTTCTTATACGCAGTAAGTGTCGCGGTTAATGTTACGTTTGAATGGAGCGGGGAGGGAGCTATATGTTTTAGCTGAACGGCGCCGCCCATCCCCTCTTCGTGTTCTTCCAGAAATGGAAGAATTATTTTTCGTGATACCCATTCCATGTGATAAACCATCGCGACGGTTGAGTATACGGGGTGGACAACTTTACCTTCAAAACTTGCAAACATATCTTCTGTGACTGTTATTTCGATTGATTCTGTTCTTCCTATTTCCATTCCAGCTTTCACGTTATTCACTCCCATCTGGTAAAATTGCTAGGTTTGATGCATCTCTAAGTCTCTCTGTGAAACAAGGGCGTCAGGCTTGGAACAATGACCTTTATAAAACAATAGTGTTTTACTACCTCAAATAATGCGAGGCAAGAGCTGGTTGTTTTCCGCTGCGGACCGTTGCTTTCCGCGGGCACGGCTTCAGTCTCCTCGAGAAAACCACTCTGCGGGGCCTTCAGACTCGTGCTGTTCCCGCAGGAGTCAACGGTCCTCCGCTTCAAACAACTGCCATAATTGTGAGAAATCCGTGCTGTTGATACATAAAATTGCTTTCTATTGTTTATCACAGCAGCACAGGAAAAACGTGGAGACCCCCTGTGGGAAGCTGAAGCCGTGCCCACGGAAAGCGTAGTATATTCGAAGATGCGATCGCAGATCCACTTTATGTTCTCCCACATGTAACTTTTTCATTGGTTTCTAAGACGGAGACGATGAGTCCTTATAATAGATTTGCAGATCGACTGATTTGTTCTTTTGCTTCATTCATCATGCTGGTCATTAATTCTTCCACACTGGGAATATGCTGGATTAGACCGGCAATTTGACCGCTGTTAACGAACCCTTTTTCCATATCGCCCTTCATGGCACCTAACACATGTTGTTCTTCTGAAGTTAACTCCCCGTATTGCTCAAGGGTCATTCCTTCTTTTTCCAGATTCATTAGTTTCGCTGCATAAGGGTTTTTCAAAATTCTTCTGATACGGCCCACTGGTCGACCAATAATAGTCGTTCCGGTATCTTCAGCTTCGATCAGTCGCTTCTTATAATCCTCATGAAATGGGGCTTCCTTCGTTGCGATGAAACGCGTTCCAATTTGCACGCCACTTGCGCCAAGCATAAGCGCTGCGGCTAATCCTTTTCCATCGCCAATTCCCCCTGCTGCAAGTACTGGTACACAAACGTTTTGAACGATCTGTGGAATTAAGGTAAATGTAGTCAATTCCAGGTGTGAATTAATTCCAGCCGCTTCAAACCCCTCAGCAACCAAGATATCCGCTCCAGCTTCTTCCGCTTTTTTGGCATGTTTAACCGATGCAACAAGCGTAATGACTCTAATATTGTGTTCATGAAGGACCGGAATAAAAGAAGACGGGTTGCCGGCCGAAAGTGTCACAACTGGCACATGATGCTTGATTACTAGCTCGATTAATTCTTTTGTATGTGGTGTAACGCTTATCGCAATATTTACAGCGAATGGCTTATCTGTGCATTGTTTTGTTTCCAGAATTATTTTCTCTACTTCATCTGGTGGCATCGTACCGCAGCCAATTGTTCCAAGACCGCCAGCTTCGGAAACAGCCGCTGCGAGTGGAGCATTACTGATGTTGCCCATACCACCCTGAATAATTGGAGAGGTAATGTTCAGTAGTTTACATACAGGGTTCATCCGCTTCCTCCTAACCTCGAAATCTATTTGCCTTTAAATTGCGGACTTCTCTTTTCGCTGAAGGCGTTCAGCGCTTCCAAGCGGTCCTCCGTTGGAATGATTAGTTCATATGCTTTTGATTCGATTGCAAGTCCTGTCTGTAAATCGGTATTCATTCCTTGTGTTATTGCATATTTCGCTTGTTTAACAGCAACAGGACCGTTATTCATCATAGAGACTGCTAACTGTTCACACGCCGTTAGAAGTCTATCCTTTTCAACAACCTTCAACAATATACCTAAATCCAGCGCTTCCTCAGCGGTAATCTTTTTAGCCGTAAGAATTAATTCTTTTGCTTTCATCTCGCCAACCAGTCGTGGCAGTCGCTGCGTTCCCCCAGCACCTGGAATGATTGCCCAACTTGTCTCGGTAAGACCCATTTTCGCGCCTTTGACGGCAATCGAAAAGTCACAGGCAATCATCCATTCAAATCCACCACCAAATGCATAGCCGTTAACTGCAGCAATCGTTGGCTGTGGTAAATCTGCAATACTATTAAAAACACTTCTGATCGCTTTAACGTTGCGTCGGACTTCTGTATCCCCAAGCGTTTTTCTTTCTTTCAAATCAGCTCCAGCACTAAATGCCTTATCTCCTGCCCCTGTAAAAATAACCACGTTCACTTCCGGATCAAGATGAATTGCATCGGTGACAGCCTGGAGCTGACGCAGGGTTTCATAATTAAAACAGTTCAGCGCTAGTTCGCGGTTGACGGTAACGTATGCTATATTATTTTTTACTTCAAACAATACTTCTGGCACTTGCTTCACCTACTATTCTGTAACGTTCTCTACTATTGTTGCGATACCTTGGCCGACACCAACACACATCGTTGCTAGACCATATTTGGTCTGCTGTTTTTTCATTTCATGAATGAGCGTGGTTAGAATCCGAGCACCGCTTGCACCGAGTGGATGACCGAAAGCGATAGCTCCTCCGTTTACGTTAACCTTCTCTTCACTTAACGCTAGCTGACGCATGCATTCAATGGATTGGGAGGCAAAGGCTTCATTTAATTCCACAATCCCAATATCATCTGCCGATATATTCGCACGTCCCAGCGCTTTTTTTGTTGCATAAATTGGACCAAGGCCCATAATGGACGGCTCAAGACCAGCAGTAGCACTGACAACATATTTCACAAGTGGCTTGAGGTTTAGTTCCTTTGCCTTTTCTGCACTCATAACGAGCAAAGCAGAAGCACCATCATTAACGCCTGAGGCATTGCCGGCTGTAATGGTTCCACCACTAAAAATCGGCTTTAATTTTTCCAGTTTTTCAAGCGTTGAGTCTGGTCGAGGATGTTCATCTTGATCCACGACAATTTCATTTCCTTTACGGTCCTGATAAACAACCGGGACAATTTCATCAGCAAAACGATTTTCCTCCATAGCATGCTTTGCCCGCTGCTGACTTTGGAAAGCAAATTCATCCTGCTCCTTGCGTGTAATCGAAAATCGCTCGGCAACATTTTCTGCTGTTTGCGGCATCGTATCCGACCCATACATTTTTTCAAGCTTCTTATTGGTAAACCTCCAGCCGATCGTTGTGTCAAAAAGTTCCATGTTCCCGCGCGGAAATTCTTTATTGGGTTTAGCCATGACAAACGGGGCTCGTGTCATGCTTTCCGTCCCACCAGCAATATAAATATCTCCTTCACCAACTGCAATTGCCCGCGCTGCAGACATTACTGCGTCAAGCCCGGAACCACACAGCCGATTAATCGTTGACCCCGCTACTTCAACTGGTAAGCCTGCGAGCAACGCCGACATTCTGGCAACGTTTCGGTTATCTTCACCTGCCTGGTTGGCATTACCCAGGAGGACTTCTTCAATTTGGTCTACTGGTAAACCTGGATTCCGATCAACCAGTGCTTTTATTACAATCGCCCCAAGATCGTCCGGACGGATCTCTTTTAACGCCCCTTTATATCTGCCTATTGGAGTTCGGACAGCGTCTACAATAACTACTTCTCTCATTTCTCTACCAACTTATCTTCTGATGTATAATCATAAATACCTTTGCCTGACTTCCGACCTAGGCGTCCCGCTTTGACATATTGTTCAAGGAGCGGTGCTGGACGGTATTTTTCCCCGAGTGTTTCGTGTAAATACTTTAAGTTATTAAGCCGGGCATCTAATCCAACCAGGTCACCAAGCTCAAATGGTCCCATTGGATAGTTCAATCCAAGACGAATAGCCTTATCGATATCTTCAGCACTTGCGACACCCTCTTGCAGCATATGAAATGCTTCATTTCCAACAAGTGCACTAATACGGCTGGTAACAAAGCCTGGAAATTCATTTACTTCGACCGTTTCTTTTCCCATTTGTTCGGAAGCCTGTCGAATTATTTCTACGGTTTCATCGCTAGTTTCCAGCCCCTTTACAATTTCTACTAGCGGCATAACATGTACCGGATTAAAAAAATGCATGACTACAACTTGCGCTGGACGGCTTGAGTAGGATGCAAGTTCTGTTGGGCTGATGGTTGATGTATTTGAGGCAAAAATAGTATGTTTTGGCGCATGATTCTCAGCCATCTCCATCACTTTTTTCTTGATCTCACGTTTTTCCGGAACAGCTTCGATCAAAAGATCAGCAGTTTTGACAGTAGCTTCAAACTGTGTGGAAGTGTGCAGATTCGCTAACAGGCTTTGTGCTTGCTGCTCCGTCAACTTCCCCTTCTCTATCCCTTTGCGTGTCGTTTTTTCTGCATAGTTATTTGCTTCTATTAATTGTTCTTCTGCTATATCAACAAGCGTCGTGTGGAAACCAGCAAGGGCAGAAACATACGCGATGCCCCGCCCCATTACACCAGCTCCCATGACCGTAACGTTCTGGATTGTCATGTTCAGCCTTCCTTTCTTAATTCCCTGCAAAGTTTGGACTGCGTTTCTCTTTAAATGCCTGCATTCCCTCATAATGGTCATTTGATTTTCCCGCAATGCGCTGCGCCTGTGCTTCACTTTCAAGCATCTCGTCAAACGGCAGATGCATGCTGTCCATCATGTATCGTTTAATTAATGAAAAGGATTTCGTTGGCAGTGCTCCAATTTTTTCAGCAAATACTGTGGTCTTCTCTTCCCATTCCGATGCTTCAATTACTTCCGTTGCAAGGCCAACCTGGTAAGCTTCGGTTCCTTTAATTGGCTTACCCAGCACTGCAATTTCAAGTGCTTTCGCATACCCAATCAGCCTAGGAAGCATATACAAAAATCCCGAATCTGGTATTAAGCCAATGTTCATGAAGGCACTAACAAACTTCGTATCTGGCTGGACTAACCGAAAGTCAGCTGCAAGCGCCAGACTCATTCCAGCTCCTGCTGCAGTTCCATTTACAGCTGCGATAATTGGCTTAGATGTTTGTTTGATAGCTTTAACCATCGGATGGTAACGTCTGCGAAGAAACTCACCATGATCTGTGTTTTCGTCAACTCCTGCCAGATCCTCACCTGCGCAAAAAGCCTTACCACTGCCAGTTATCATGATGCATCTGACCGATTCGTCTTTATCTGCTGATTTTAATGCCTGGATAATTTCCTTGTTCATTGTTTCAGTGAAGGCATTATATGAATCTGGCCTGTTTAAATTAATCGATAAAACACCACTATTTTTCTCAGCAATAATTGTTTGAAATTCCATATTCCTTACACCCCTTTAAAAGAAGGACGCCGTTTTTCGATGAATGCTTTCATCCCTTCCTTTTGATCCTCTGAAGCAAAAGCAAGATAAAAGTTCTTGCGCTCCAGATTCATGCCGTCCGTTAACGATAAGTCACAAGCAGCATCGACCGCTTCTTTAATCAAATGCAGAGAAATTGGCGCTTGTTTTGCAAGTTGATTTGCCAGCCTAATCGATTCCTCTTCGACCAGTTCTGGTGCTACAACGCGGTTAATGACTCCGTCGTTTAACGCCTGCCGAGCGCTCATTGGGACACCCAGCCACAGCCATTCAAGCGCTTTTGTCCGACCCATTGCTCTCGTCAAAAACTGCGTGCCACCAGCACCAGGCATAATTCCAAGCGTTACTTCAGGAAAGCCGAACTTAGCATTTTCCGCAGCAACAATCAGGTCACAATGAAGTGCAAGCTCAAATCCTCCACCTAATGCAAAGCCGTTTACAGCTGCAATAGTAGGCTTCTTAATAAGTCTTAGGCGGTCCCATACTGCAAATGGATTTGCAAGTTCAAGCGATAATGCGGTTTCATCCGCCATTTCATCAATATCAGCACCAGCCGCAAACGCCTTTTCACTGCCATGCAGTAAAATTACACGCACCGATTCGTCATGATCATACGCTTCCATCTGTTCTACAATTTCAGTAACCATTTTTCTATTTAACGCATTAGCTACCTCAGGCCGATTGAGCTGTATCATTCCCACGTCGCCATTTTTCGTAACTTTTATATGTGTGTTAGTCATCAAGTTCTTCGCCAATCATAAGCGTGACAATGTCACCCGCAAATTTCATAACATCTTTTCCAGAAGCCTTTCCTTCATCAGTTTTCATAGCTGTTTGTAATGCTTCATGATCATCATAAAACATCTCACACATTAGATAGTAATCACTCTTGCCCATTGGAGAGCCGACAATTTTAGTTACTTTCATTTCTCGTAAACCAGGAATCTTCTTTGTGATTTCCGTATGTGTATTAAAATAATGTTCATCAAATGCTGCTTTGTCCTCCGGTTGTTTATATAAAGCGATTAGTTTCACCATATTAAAAAACTCCTTTTCTATTAAATTACTGACGCTCTTACTACTGGTTTCATAGCTTCAAATGGATTTTTACACGCCTTGCAGTACAAAATACTGCGGCAGGCTGTTGGTCCAAAAACATTGTCCATCGACGTATAATCCGATCCGCAGAACGGGCAGTCCACTGTCCATTCATCACCATGGCTGTAATTTTCAGGTGGCGGGGAAACGCCGTGCTTCCTTAACTGCACTTTTCCAACGTCCGTGATCGCGTCTGTTGACCAGATATGCTTATAGGAAAACTCAACATGACACTCGGTCACCCAGTCTAGCGCTTCGACTGCCTCTATTACATTTGCTTCGATAAAATCAAGTGCAGGACACCCAGCAAATGTGGGAATCATGGAGACAAACACCTTATTTTGCATAACCAATACATCGTGGACCATACCTAAGTCAAACACACTAACGGAAGGAAGTTCAGGGTCATCAACTGTTTTTAATACTTCATAAATTTCCGTACGCCTAATCTTATCGTTCATCGCTGCTGCCTCCTTTTGAAAAAACGTACAATGTTATGTGTTATTCGCGCGGTGCTTCATCATTTTCGCTCGTCGATTAGTGGGAATCGCGCGCACTCACCCGTAGATCGCGCATCGTGATTGCGAATTCGCGCACGCTTGCTAGAGATTCGCGCATAGCCTTCCTGGAATCGCGCACTGGCATTGGCGCGCGATTTCCCACCTGTTCTGCGCGAAATTCTCATGCTGGCGCGCGAAGTGACTAAGGTGTCGCTCGAATTTCTCGTTTTGTGCGCGATATTCACATGCCGATGCGCGGAATTCAGTAGTTTACGCGCGATTACCAGGTTGCATTCTTATCGGTTGCATACACCTCGGAAAGAATCCCTAATGCTTGCGTCAAATCCTCTGTATGTTCACCGCTGCGGCCACTCCCTGCCTTTTTATTCAGCGGGAATTCAGGCACAGAAGTTAACATTCCTTCCACTTCCTCAAACCACTTCTGCTTCATGTAATCTTTACCAGGGCATAATTCATGTTTTTCCATTTCTTGTGCATATGGGCCAAGCTCCAGCACGTCTTCGAATTCATTCCACGCTTCTTCTATACGAAATTGAATGCGTGTTTGCGCGTCTTCTGTTGCTGCTTGTAATTGTTTAATCCAGATTCGCCAATGCGACAGATGATACGGCTGCTCCATTAATACCTTCTGTGCAGCGTTTGCAAGTGGCGTGTAAGAGCTTGCCGTAAGCGCTTCCAATTTTACTTTCTTAAAAACTTCGTAAAAATACTGCCGAACAACTGTTAATGCCCAGTCATAATAAGGATCTTCAAGATAAGAGCCATCTCCATTTTTCTTCTCAAAATAAACAGCATTTTTCCGTTCACTCGACACCCGTTCATGTGCAAGTACATCTGCTTCACCTTCACCAAGTTCCTCAAGAAGGTTATAGTATAGAGTTGCGTGGCCCATCGTATTTTGCGTAATGGATGAAAAAGCTACATCTTCTTCTACATGCGGCGCCAGACCTAACCACTCTGATCCTCGGAACGAAACAATAAAATCATCGTCTGCCAATTGGTAAAGTAAATCAGTCAATGCCTTATAATAAGTTGGGTTTTCCTTTGCCTGTTCTGCATTTTCTATTGTTGTCATCGCTTTTTCACCTCTTTCCAGGACATGATTTCTGTTTCGTCCAGCATACCTTGTTCTTTTTCTTTCCACTTCTGCCTCAAATAGCCGTAGCCTTTCGTTGTTCGATAATCCTTATTATCAATCCGCTGTGTCCACTGCTGGCGTTCCTCACTTGAAAGGGAACGAATATTACTCCGCTCGACAACCCATACATCCAGTATTTCTTCCCGACGCATAAAGTTTTCAAGCGCCATATTTAACGCCATTTCTTCGTTAGGCGCGAGCAGGCTGAACTGATGCTGAATTGGTGCTTTCACACTTTTTTTGCTGAACACTTCATATTCTTTATAAAAATTAGCTTCCTTCTTATCCGCCATTCGTTTCTACCTCCTGTTCCGCTTATGATCCAACCGGTTCCTGTGCTAACGCCTGCCTCACCCATTGGTTGTTCTCGTATGCAATTCTTCTTAGTTTTAAGCGATCTTTTGATTTTGGCCCATTATTTTTAATAATCTGCTTGAACTTATCCCAATCTGGCTGCTGGTAAATCCATTCTTCTTTTTCCTTATCATAATGAATCGTTTCGTCTGGAATTGTTAACCCTAGCGAAAATACACGCGGAAGGTACTTATCCAAAAATGCCTGGCGTAATTCTTCGTTTGAACTTTTACGGATACGGTATTTTTTCATTACATCCTGTTTCGATGACCCCGTCGTTGCTGCTGAACTTGGTCCAAAGAACATCAATATTGGTTCCCACCAGCGGTCTAAAGAGTCCTGCAGGATAGCTCGTTGATCTTCCGTTCCTTCAGCAAGTGCCATAATAATTGATTCTCCATGCTGTGCGTGGAAAACCTCTTCCTTACAAATTCTCTGTAATGCCCGTTGATAAGGACCGTATGATGCATCCAGCATATTGGTCTGTGAAATAATTGCCGCTCCGTCAACCAGCCAGCCAACCATTCCAGCATCTGCCCACGTCTTCGTCGGCATGTGAAAAACATTATGAAACTTCAAATCTCCTGTTAAGAGATCCTGCATTAAATCATCTCTATTTCGGCCGTAAGGTTTCATTAAATCTTCTGTCACGCGCAGCAGAAGCTGTCCATGTCCCATTTCGTCCTGAACCTTGGCCATGATTCCTAGTTTCCGTTTTAACGTTGGTGCTTTCGGTGTCCATTCTTTTTCAGGCAGCGCACCCATAATCTCACTGATACCATGCATGGAAATGAGCTTAATAAGTGATTTGCGGTACTCTTCTGGCATCCAATCATCGGCCTCTATCTTTTCTCCAGCTTCAATTCGATCCATAAACTTGGCATACTTTTCTTCGTCTTCCATATACGCCGTTGTAACCGAGTCCGAGTCCTCAACAAAGTTGTACATCATATCATCTCCTTATCACGTTTATATAACGTCAGTATACCAAACTGTCATACTGTTATCAATAACATAATTTTTACATTATTTTAAAATTAATTTATACAATCCAACTTTCACAGACTGAAAAGTGTTTGCGCTTGCTAAAATAATGGAATAAGCTGCACAAAATCTTTATACTGCGACGTAACAATGTATCAGCAACGAGATTTCCACGGATGGCAGTCGCTTTCCGTGGGCGGCTGGTGAGCCTCCTCGTGCTAAAGCACTCCGGGGTCTCACCGATGCCTGTCCTCCCACAGGAGTCGACTGCCATCCGCTCCAATCTCTTGACTAAATGTGGATGTCGAGGATTTATTAACTGCACACCTTATAACACGAATATTTCAATATGCTTTGGTTTTATTAATTAAAGACATAAACAGCTTTACCAGTCCAGGTGAGTGGAGGGTGGTGACTCTTGCGGGAACAGCACGAGTCTGAAGGCCACGCAGAAAAAAATTCTTAAGAGGAGGGCCAACTAAAAGCGTCCTTTGCGGACAACGTTGGCATACACCTTGTCGGGGCAAGGAGACTGAAGCCGTGCCCGCGGAAAGCATCCGTCCACAACGATTCCGGGGCGGCAGCTATGGAAGCAAACTAAAAATTACGTCGCAGTTTATATCAACTACGCAATGTAATTGGTAGAACATATTTCAATTTCTACAAGAACTATAGTTTATTGAATATCTATCTGCGAAAGTTGAGATATAAGTAGACGTTTTTATAAAATATAGTACAATATTTAACAGAATGATTTACAGAAAGGAATACAAATGGAAAAATTATTTAATACGCGATCAATGATTTTCACACTATATGGCGATTATATCAGCCGTTATGGCAACGTTATCTGGATAGGCAGTTTAATTCGGTTACTAAAAGAATTCGGACATAATGAACAGTCCGTTCGTGCAGCCATTTCTCGGATGAGCAAACAGGGATGGGTTGAGTCAGAAAAAAAAGGCAACAAAAGCTATTATTCCCTGACAAATCGGGGTAAAGCACGGATGAACGAAGCGTCCAAACGGATATATAAAGAGGATTCACCTGAATGGGACGGGCTCTGGAGAATGCTTATCTACACAATTCCAGAAGAAAAACGTCATCTGCGGGATGACTTAAGGCAGGAATTGGTCTGGAGTGGATTTGGCGCTTTATCTACAGGCTGCTGGATTACCCCGAACCCTATCGAAAAGCAGGTCGAGGATTTAATTGAGAAATATGAGGTTGGACCCTACGTAAACTTTTTTCGTGCGTCACACGAGGGGATGAGTGATAACGCGGGATTAGTCGAAAAATGCTGGGATATGGATACAATTAATGAACGATACGCTGCATTTATCGAGGAATATAAAAAGGATTTACTTGCGGATAAAGCAAAAATTGCAAATGAGGACATGAGCGATGGAAGCTGTTTCGTAAAACGGGCATTACTTGTTCATCACTACCGGAAATTTTTGTTCATAGATCCAAGCCTGCCAAGAGAGCTGCTACCGGAAAAATGGATTGGCGATGCGGCGGCTGAGCTGTTCACTGAGTACTATCGAATCCTCGAAAAGCCAGCGATTCGGTTCTTTGAATCCGTATTTGATCTGGGTTAATGAAACAAGCACATGGCTCATAAACCGTGTGCTTGTTTTTTGTCTATTCTATTCTTTCCAGAATTTCCTTGTTCTTAAATTCCTGTCCTTTTTCTGCGTATGTACGGATGGTTTCTTCGATCATTTCCATATCTTTGTCTGTTAATTCCCGCACTACTTTTCCAGGAGACCCCAGCACAAGCGAGCGTGGTGGGATGATTTTTCCTGGTGGCACAAGACTGTTTGCCCCTACTATTGAATATTCACCAATCTCTGCGCCATCAAGGACGGTAGCGCCCATACCTACTAAACAGCCTTTTCTTAAGGTACATCCATGGATAATCGCATTATGTCCAATGGAGACGTCGTCCTCAAGCGTTAATGGGTATTTTTCATAGAGGTGGCAAACGGAGTTATCCTGGATATTGCATCGTTCGCCAATTCGAATTGGACCCTCATCGCCCCTAAGTACAACATTAAACAAAATGGTTGAATATGCGCCAATTTCCACGTCACCAATTACGGTAGCATCCTCTGCCACAAATGAAGTCTCGTGAATGTGTGGTGATTGCTCTTTATATCGGTATATCATAGAATGTAGTCCCCTTTACTAGATTGTTAGTTTCGTTCGCTGGTCTACAATGCGGACTGCTTTTCCTTCTGATCTCGGTATGGATTTTGGTGCTAAAACATTTACGTCAATTGAAACCAGACATTCGCCTTTAATTAAATCCTGAATTCGTCGTTTTAATTCTAGTACCTTGGTATGTTCCTGACTGCGCCCACACGCTTCGAAAGTTGCCTCTGTTAATTCAACATGCAATTCCACGGTATCCATAAATCCATCTTTCTTTAAATAAACCTGATAATGCGGGGCAAGTTCATTTACCTGCAGTAAACACCGTTCCATTTCTGATGGGAAAACATTAACCCCACGAACAATCAGCATATCGCCGATTCGCCCTTTAATTCGTGACATTCGTACGGTAGTTCTTCCACACCCGCACTTTTCCCGATTAATGGACGCTATATCACCGGTTCGATAGCGTATAATAGGAAAGGCTTCTTTTGTTAGACTTGTAAATACGAGTTCGCCATATTCACCATCAGGAAGCGGCTGCATCGTATCTGGATCGATAACTTCTACAAAAAAATGATCCTCCTGAATGTGGAGTCCGTTTTGTTCTTCTTTGCATTCAATCGCAACCCCTGGTCCGACAACTTCACTCAGCCCATAAATGTCCACTGCTTTAATGTCTAACTTCTCTTCTAATGTTGCTCTCATTTCATTTGACCATGGTTCGGCACCGAATATCCCATATTTCAAGGTGGTTGCCCGAGGGTTCTTCCCGTCTTCTTCCATTTGCTCAGCAATTCGCAGGGCATAGGAAGGAGTTGCGCATATTACTTTTGGTTTAAAATCCTCAATCAGCATAATTTGTCGTTTCGTATTTCCGCCAGACACCGGAACAGTTGTAATTCCAAGTTTCTCGCCGCCATGATGAAGACCAAGTCCACCAGTAAACAGTCCATAGCCGTATGCATTATGCATGACATCGCTGGCTTTACCACCCGCAGCAGCGATCGATCGTGCAATAATTTCTGCCCAATCACCTATATCTTTTCTGGTATACCCGACTACTGTTGGCTTACCACTCGTTCCTGATGAAGCATGCAAACGGATAATATCTTCCATAGGCGAAGCAAAAAGTCCATACGGATAATGGTTTCTTAAATCTGCCTTCTCTGTAAACGGCAACTTCTTGATATCTTCTAATGTTTGTATATCCTCGGGTTCAATTTCCATTTCACTGAATCTATCTCTGTAAAACGGAACATGATTGTCCACCCTTCGAACAGTATACTGCAGCCTCGCAAGCTGTAACTCTTTCATTTTGTCACTCGACAACGTTTCCATTTCTTCATTGAAAATCATACCAAATCCCCCCCTGTCAGGCTATTTAACGGCTGATCTCATAACGTAAACATTATTTATCGTTTAAAATTCGTTATCCAAAATAATAGCGCTTACATTTAGAAATGTCAATTATCTGAAAAGTTCCAACCGCTCTTTTTCCGGTCTTTTGTTAATCGCTCGCTTTTATCGAAGGTGTACCTTAGCTTATCGTTCTCGCCTTTTACTTATCGATGGCGCGATTCAGCATATCACGCTCGGAAAAAATTTATCCATCTCGTCAAAAATAATATCGTTCCCGAAACGAAATTTATCGATATCCAGCTCAATCGCTATTTAAATACTCAACAATTATAAAAGCCCATTAAAAAAACCGAATCTTCATTGGAAGAGTCGGCCGATCTGGTTATTTGATTCTAACTTCATACCATTCTTTTTTCAACGTGTTTGTGTTAGTCTTTGGTAATTTTTTTACTCTTGATTTAGGGAACTTCAGTCGAACGTAAGTAAGTTCAGCGTTGGTTAAGCGCAATTCTCGGACACATGTACCATCCTTAAAGGAGTCAGCCAAAAATTCATCAAACCTCTTATCGCCCCGAAGACTCATCCATCATTCCCCCTACGTGAAGTTATACAACCCTAGTACTTTTTTTTACTCTTTTTCCAGATTGAATAATAGATTGTTCAACCAATACCTGCATGGCATCGACTGTATAGTGACTAGCTCCGTCACTTACTGGGATGCATGATAGTTCTGTACAGCCCAGAATGACACATGTGCAGCCTTCTTTAAAAACAAGTTCGTTGATAATACGATCCAGTTCACTCGGGTCCACTGGTTCATCTGCTTTAAACTGATAGATAATCTGCATAACCTTAGCTTGGATGGCCTGATTTGGAATAAATGATTCCATATCAAATTTCTGACAGCCTTTTTGATAGATGCCAGTATTAATAGTGCCGTTTGTGGCAAGAACTCCTACTTTGGCATTTGGACCGTATGATTCACTTATATACTTTGACGTTTCATCAATCATATTAATTATGTTTATGCTGGTCATCGCCTGCATAGTATCATAAAAATAGTGCGACGTATTACAAGGGATGGCAATATTCGCAACATCCGTCTTTTCAAACAGCTCAAAGTCACTTTTCACAGCCTTTAAGAACGGCTCTACATTGCCATTTAAAATTGCAGCAGTTCGATCAGGAGCTGAGGCGTGGTTTAAAATCAGCATGTCCAAATGGTCCTGATCTTTTTTGGCTAATGTATTTTCAATAATTCTTTCAAAAAACAATGACGTGGCCATCGGGCCCATGCCACCTAAGACACCTAACTTTTTCTGTTCCATATGTTAACCACCTACTTTATCACGTGTATATTCTATATGATTTTCGATAGAAACAATCATTATCTGGTGGTTATTGGCTTATAACTGCACAAATTGTTTCTTTTTCTTTAATGCTTCTAACGCAATATCGGTTTCATTAAACGGTACTTCTTTGTCACCAATTGCCTGTGTTGTTTCATGACCTTTACCTGCGATAAGAATTGCGTCACCCTTCTCACTCATCTTAATTGCATACTGAATTGCTGCTTCCCGCTCAAGTATTGCTTTATATTTTCCTTCAAATCGATTCATTGCTTCTGAAATTTCATTCACAATTAAAACAGGGTCATGATTTTTTGGATTATCCGATGTAACAACGGAGAAATCTGCATACTTGGACGCTATTCGACTCATTCCGATACGTTTTTCCCGTCCTTTATCACTAAAATCAGCATACACCCCAAATACGAGGATTAATCGCCCTTTTACGTAAGGTCGAATTGTCGTTAATGCTTTTTCCAGTGCATCCTCGGTATGGGAGAAATCGACAATAACTTTATAGTCTTTTTCTTTGTAAATTGTCTCAAGGCGTCCTTTGATACTCTCCACATTCTGAATACCACGCTGAATATCTTCAAGCGACACTCCGTTACAATATGCACATGCAATCGCTGCAAGGCTGTTATATACATAGATGGCACCTGGTATATTAACTGTTACTTTAATGCTTCCTGAAGGCGTGTTAACCGTATAGGTCGTCGCATCAAATGAGTAGTGAATATCTGTTGGATAAATATCAGCTTTATAATCGATACCAAACGTCACCAGTGTGGTGTCATAATTTTCAACTCGGTTAATTAACCTTCTTCCATAACTATCATCAACATTAATAATATTGAAGTCGTCGGTCAGGTCAAACAGTTCGGCCTTCGCTTCAAAATACTCATCCATGCTGTTGTGAAGTTCTAAATGATCAGGCGAGAGGTTTGTGAAAATCCCAGTATTAAATTTACTGTACGCCACGCGCCTTAGGTTTAAGGAGTGTGACGAAACTTCCATAATACAATTATCCACTTCTTCCTGTTTCATTTCAGAGAACGTGCGCTGCAGGTTAAGTGATTCAGGCGTTGTATTTTTATTTTTCACCAGTTTATTATTGATTATTGTACCGATCGTTCCAATTAATCCTATTGAATGTTCGGCCTGTTCAAAAATCGATTTTATAAAATACGACGTTGACGTTTTACCATTCGTTCCGGTAATTCCAATAACATTTAAGTCTTCCGTTGGATTATGGTAAAAATTAGCTGAAACCCGGGCGAGTGCATCCCGTGAATTAACCACTTTTAAAACCGTAACATCATGTTCTATTGGCATATCTTTTTCCAGAATAATTGTCGATGCGCCTTGTTCAATCGCTTTATCAATAAAATGATGCCCATCAACGGCAAAACCTGAAATTGCAACAAAGATACTATTATCCACAGCATCTCTGGAATCATAGGAAATTGCACTGATTTCCCTATTCAAATCCCCTTTGATGTTGTCATATTCCAGACCTTGTACGATAGAGGTTAATAACATTTTTTCAGCTCCTCATTTCAGACGTGCTTTCGCATCTAATTTGTATTAGCGTTTGTTATTTTTTGGGTTGTATACAGCCAACCTCTTCAGTTACTTCGAAAGGCTGGGAAATCTTTTATTAATCTTCGACTTTATAAAGGTCATTCCCGGCTTTGGATCATTCCAATCCCATATTGCATTGACCTTTGGACGTACAAGTGATTTTAGTACATTCCCAACAGAGAGCTGCCCGGTTTTTACATACTCTTTTACTGCTAGCATATCTTCATATCCATACCAAAAAGCAGTATTTGTATCAGATTGAATAGCTTTTGGTTCCAATGGATTGCCTGTTAGTTCCATGTACGTAATGTACGGCATATTAAGCCCGATTTCACTTAACATTTGATTAAAATTGGTTATGCGCGCATTAATCTCGATTAAATAATAATCGCCAGTCTGTGCGTCTTTCTTAAACTCGATTTCAGCAAAGCCTTTAAATCCTATTTCCTCTAAAAATTTAGAACCTATTTTATACAGCTCTGGTATATGTTTTTGTACAATATATACAGAAGCTCCAAAGTTAATCGGGTATTGACGATGTTTTTGGCAGGTTGCCCAGTGTGTCACTTTTGCATCCTGATTTAAATAAGCATCAAATGTATGCATATGGTTATCAAAACCTGGGATAATGCGTTGAACAATCACATCCAAATCAGCATCTTTTGCTTGCTGAAGTGCTTCGTCCAATTCTTCTCTCGAATGCACTTTAAACAGCTTTTTTCGGAATTTCGATACAAATGATGGTGAATCTGTTGGCTTTACAAGACATGGAAATTGAATAATTGAATCGATCTTTTCATAGAAATCCGGATCATCCACCTGGATCGTTTCAGGTACTTTCATTCCCTTTTCAATTGCCAGTTGATGTAACGTGTCTTTATTCATTACCTTTGTATATAGTCCCTGTTCGGTTTGTGGAATTAAATAATATTCTTTCAGCTCGTCCAACTTTGTGTCAATAACTTCTACATAGGAGTCATGACAAGGAATTAAGACTGGCTTTTCATCTTGTTTTTTTGCATAATCAATTAAAAATTTGATAAATGCATCGGAATCATTTTTATAGTGTGGTGCAATTAATTTCTCTGAGCAATATTTTGACTCGGCACCATATCTCTCTTCTTCCGTATAGTCAACAGCTACTGTGTGTATGTCATGAATTCCTAAACACTTAATAGCACTTAAACCAATATAATAATTGTTGCCTAAAATAACTGCTTTGTTTTTCATCCTATCTACTCCTTGAATATCACGTCGTTTAATACTAGTATACAATAAATTTCACCCTATGAATATAACAGAATCTCCAGCCCTATTATGACTTGCGAAGACGGTAAAATTTATAAAAGTTCTTAATTGTAACTTTTAAAACAGCGTACAGCGGTATAGCAATTAAAATCCCTACAAATCCGTATAGTGAACCTGCCACAACTAGCAGCAATATGATTGTTAGCGGATGAAGCTGCAGTCTTTTTCCGAACACAGCTGGCGATACTAGATTACCCTCTAATTGTTGGACAATCAGAAGTATGATCAGGACGTACAGCACCATTACTGGAGCCTGAATGAGGGCAATTAAGATAGCTGGCAGGACACCTAATGCAGGACCTATTAAAGGAACTACGGCTGTAATAACGACAAACATCGCAAGTATGATGGCATAATCCAGGTCAATAATCATATATCCGATATACATTAGAATTCCGTCAACCAGCCCCACTGTCAGCTGCCCAAGAATGTATGCAGCAAGCGTACTGTCAATGTCTTTTAAAATCCGCTTCCCCTCATCCGAATGCTTGCTTGGAATAAAGTTAAGAAGGTACGGGAGAAGCTTATGTCCATCCTTCAGGAAATAGAAAAGAATAAAAGGCACCAATATTAAGACAGTCGCGACACTTGTTATAGCGCCAATAATTGCAGTTAAATTATCTCCAATTTTTTTGGCAAGATCACTTAAATAGGTAATAGATTTCTGTTTAATCTCCTCGACTGACAGCATGCCGAAGTTATTTTCCTTAATTAATGATTTTGTTTGATCGATCGTATTCTCCACTTTTTGAGGAAACTGATTGGTTAGCTGTTGAACCTGATCACTAATTTTAGCACCTGCAAAATGAATAAATAAGAAGATTATTAAAGCAAAGAGTGCATAAACAGCTATAATCGCTAGCGATTTGTTCATATATTTCGGTCTGGCAAAAAAATTAACAACCGGTCTGAGTATGTAATAAAATAAGCCTGATATAATTATCGGGAAAAACAAAATAGCTATAAGCTTTTGAAATGGATTCAGAAAAAAATCTACTTTTCCCAGGAAAAAAATACAAAGTAAAACAATTAATATTCCTATCGCATATTTGAAAAACGAATGTCTAATCCACATGTTAGCACCTCTCAAGAATTATGTACTATCTATCCTTTACCTTTTTTAGCTATTTACTAAACAGATTTCCCCAAACTAAGGTCTTTAGACTGAATGAAAAAAAGGAAATTGGGACACCGTAACGATTGAAGGGGTGGGTACTATGGATCAATCTTGGATGTCATTAATACCTTTTTTAGTAGTAATCGTTTTATCCATGTGGCTAAAAAAAATATTACCTGGACTTGTTCTTGGCTTGCTTGTTGGTGCATTCCTGGTTGAAATGAACCCAATGTCCGGAGCGGAACAGACGATTGCATATATCATTAAAACATTAGCAGACGAAACCAACATTAAAATTATTGGCTTTTTATATTTATTTGGCGGGCTAGTCGGAATGATGACTATTTCAGGCGGAATTAAAGGATTTGCTGAGTGGATTGGCAAAAAAATCCATTCCGAACGTGGCTTATTAATATTAATCTGGCTAACGCTTCCTTTTACTTTTATGATGCCGATGTTTCGAATTATGATGATCGGGCCGGTTGTAAAATCAATTATGGAAAAAATGAAGTTGTCTAAGCAAAAAGTTGGGTTTACCATGGACGTTTCAACCGTTTCTGTAATTGTACTTTTACCTGTTGCTACGGCTTTTGTAGGATTTATGATTTCATTGGTGGAGAGCGGGATACAAAAACAGAACCTTAATGAATCAGCTTATGAAATCTTCTTATTAAGTATTCCATTTAACTTTTTTGCAATCACTATGCTGCTAATTGGACTTATTCGCACATTCTGGACGAGAGGTAAAAAGAAAGACGGAGGTGCTGAAAAAAAGGAACTTAAAAAAGAAGAGCACGACTTCCATACGCTCGGACGTAAGAAGGAGCTCTCTATGGTCAAAGCACAGCCTTGGAATTTAATTATTCCTTTATTTTTGCTGCTCAGCTTATCTCTGTTTCTTTTATGGTCTGACGGTGTAAAGAAGGGAGCCGAATCAGTATTCCAGGCGTTTTCCATGGCTGATGCAACATTCGTAATGCTCCTTGCAATCTTCATCACACTTGTCGTTACGTTTGTGTATTATATGCTGCGTCGTCAGTCATTGGACGAAACGATCTATCATTTTTTTGATGGAGGAAACCAGTTAATGCAAGCAATTATTCTGCTTGTTCTGGTTTGGTCTCTTTCACTCGTTGCAGAAGATTTAGGCTTTTCCAGTTTTATCAGCTCCACACTCGGAACTTTTCTTCCGAGTTTTACGATACCGGCAATAATATTCGCAATTGGCGCAGTGGTTGCCTACTTTATTGGTTCATCTTGGGGGACGTGGGGGTTATTTATGCCGCTTGGAATTACACTTGCTTCGGTTACTGGAGCTTCTTTGCCGATTACCGTTGGTGCTGTTTTCGCAAGCGGGTCATTTGGTGCACTTACTTCTCCGCTTGGCGATACTACGATTACCACAGCGTCTATTCTCGAAATGGATTTAGTGGAATATGCACGATATAAATTAAAAATTGCTTCATTAGGTGCTGGGATTGCAATTGTTCTCTACCTTACTGCAGGATTCTTCTTCTTGTAATTAGAGGAGAGGCAATAAACTGTAGTTCTTGCAGCACTTAAAAATATGTTACTTCACACGACTTACGAATATATCTATTCCTAAAACATTGCTGTTAGTTACTTTGGAACAGCGCGAGCTGAAGATCCCGGAGGAACAGCGGTTTTTGCATTCCGAGGAAGCTGAAGCTTGCCCACGGAAAGCGAAGTATATTCGAAGTTGCGAAAATAGATCCACCTATTTCGCATCACACGTAACTTTTTCTGTGATCACGAAACCGAACACAGACTAATCCAACCATTGCAGGGAGACAACTTATTTCTTCTGCGAAAGTTGAGCTAATTGATATATTTTTTCGCCACATAAAACGAGTTCATTACTGAAAGAAGCGCACCATAATTAAGCGCAAATCTGACTTCATCGCCAACTTTTAAATCCATTTTCCTGGCGTCAATAATCGTATGGTCGCTGCTGGATCCGAGAATCTCCATATCAAGCAACGGGGTTAATCCTGGTACCAGCACATCCTGTGAACCACACGCCATTATTATTCGCTTCATCGATCCATAATCATGAAATTCCGGGTGATTCCCGAATGCATTCTGACCAATCTTTCCATATGGAATAGAGGGTTTAATCTTGGATTCAATGACTTCTGAAACAAACGTGAAGGCATCCGTAAATAACCCGGGAATGGGTTTTCGGTTAATCGGTTCCCGTCCTAAATAGATGGACTCACCCAACCTTAAATTATTTACTGCACCTATATCTTCCGTTTCATTAAACCAATTATAGTTTGCTGAATTTCCACCTGACACCATCAGATTAGGGAGCGCGAATTCCAGTTCTATAGTTTTGGCCAACTCGGTTAGATATTTCATGTTTTCAACGCTTGGTTCCACTCCACCGAAGCAGGCAAAATTTGCACCTATCCCTATCATCACAACACCTGACAGTTTTTGTACCTCTGTAATAAAGTCTTTCAGATCAACTGGCATGATCCCTTCTCTTAAGTCGCCCATTTCTATCATTAGAATGATTTGATGTACCTTATTATTTCGTTCAGCACATACCGATAGCTGCTGAAGAATAATCAACTCACTGTTCATACTGATATCAGCATATTTAATAACTGCCTCAATCTCACTAATCGCTGGTGTCTTTAACAGCACAAATTGCGCAACTACGCCATCTTCACGCATTTTTCGCAAGTTCTCAACCTTCGAGTCAGCAAGCATACGAATCCCATTTTCCATAAATACATTTGCAATTCGCGGGTTGCCCCCAACGGTTTTTGTAACTCCCATCAGGTCGATCCCTTTTGAGCCGTATAATGCTACAAGTTCCGTAACATTATGAGCTATTTTAGCAAGGTTAATTTCAACTCTTGAGGTCGTGTGTACTGCAGTTTTAATCAATTTACAAACACTTTATCTTTTACTTCCTTCAGCTGTGGGTAAATGTCGAAAAGTCTGTCAACTAGCTTGTCACAACCGTATTTCAGAACATCAGTAGTTGGCAATTTAATTGTTTGTTCATACTCCGCTATAACTTCACGGATTTCAGAGTCAGACATATTTTCATGGTTTATTGTAATTGCTACAACTTCAGACTTTGAAAATGTTTCAATTAGATCAATTTCACTCTGAAGTGTTGGCATTTTCATATAACTGAAATCACCTAGACTTTCTCTTTTTGGTGGATGCTGAACAATTATAGAAGTCGGCCTTGAACCTCTGATGATCGAACATGAACTAATATATGCCGGATGGCTTAATGCTCCCTGTCCCTCTACTATAATAATATCTGGATTTTCCTCCTCATAGGCGCGCATGATCTGATTTTCAATCTCACCTGTCATAAACTGTGAAGGAATGGCATCAATCGCTACTCCATATTTTGCTCCCTGGATTAATCCAGTTTGTCCCGTCGCTACAAACGCAACATTTAGTCCTTTTTTCTTTAATGCATCTTCAAGGATCACTGATGTCGTTCTTTTTCCAACAGCACTATCTGTTCCTAGAACTGCTACTATTGGCGTTTTAACATCTAAAATTCTTCCCGAAAATAAATGCATGTCTTTTTTTAATGGTGGCTTTCTCACATCGGTAATGGTAACGCTATATGCTTTTGCTTGCTTAATAAATTCAGCATCATCCGTTAAGAATTCATGGAGTGTGTTGACGATATTCATACCTAGTTTCATCGCCTCTAATACAATGCCTCTTTCATTCTTTTGCAAAAATCCTTCCGATGGCGCGATCCCATATATAAAACGATCTGGGACTTCTGCTAATTTCGCAATAGCGTCTTCAAGACTTGCAAACATTGGAATATTGTTCGGCTTACTCTCCAGATAATCACCTGCATCCTGGCCCGCCTTTGTACTATCAATCACTCCAACTATTTTATATTTATCTGAACTACGAACAAGTCCGTTAGCAGTTTTCCCATCCATCGTACCAAACTTGCTTTCACAGTAAACAATTGCTGTTTCCTTCATAAATACACACTCCAATATAGAATTTTTAAATCATACAATTAAATGTAAAAAATTACCATTTAGATACAAACAAAAAACACCTGTACATAATTGTGGAAAGTAAACTGGCGAAGCGCCAAAACTTATCATGCAAGGTGTTTTCTCGTGGTATTTTATTTACATTTACTTGTATTGCCAGTATAGCACAGTAATAGATTTAATGTATGTTATAGTTTTCCATTAATTCGCGACTTTAACAATTTCCACTTGCCAGACCACTTGGTAAATAATCATATTTGTTAAATCAATTATGCTGAACGGTCTGTTTTATTGGCCATTTTCCTTGTTTATTGTTCTATAAAATTTAATTTAAACCATTATTTGGAATTAACAGCCACTTTTCGACATATATTGGACAAGACTCAAAATTTATCGACTAGTAGTGTAAATATATCAGCTATTAATTATAAATATCGACCACATCCCTTAAAAGGGACCAAAACTCTCAAATTTCACCGTTTAACCGATAGAAAAGCTCAGCAATCACCTATTCTTTACTAACGGATGTCGAAGTTTTCTGTATGCTGTCAATTCTACTTGGCTTTTGTACTTTCTAATCATTTAAAAAGGCGCAGCCACTAAGCTGCACCTTCATCACTATTTATTCATACTGGAGAAAAAATCACCTAATGGATCTTCGTCGATTTCTTCATCTTTTTCATCATCTGTTTGCTGATGTATTTCCTGCAGCATATCATCCAGGTTTATGTCGCCAAGTCTTTCGTCACTTCCGGCAGCTGTTTCATTTGTACTTTTCGTATTCATTTCGTCAAAATACACAGCATCTTCCATTTTACTGGACCCATTGTTAAGTGAAGTAAGAAGTGAAGTAGCCCGCATAGGATCACTTAATAATTGGTAGAGAATCGTACCAATCAACGCCTCAGAATGTTCGTGCTTTATCCAGCTTTTTTGTTCTTTCGACAATTGTTTCGGGAGTGGAATCGTAACAGTTTCCCGTTCCCTTGTGTATGTTTCATTTACACCTTTTAAAACATATTGTGCAATTTTACTGGAGAAATTTCTGCGTTCGGTGTCTTTTAATTTCTGAAGCAACTTTAAAACATGGTCAGGTGTATCGGACGGAACGCGAAACGTAATAGATTGTCCCCGTTCTATACTTTTTTTAGTATCTGACATACTATCACCCTACTTTGCTTTTTCTGTAGCTTTTTCTTCTTTCACATCTTTTGTTGATTTTGCAATAAAATCTGAGATTAATTTGTAATAAGCGTTTGCCATCATCCAAATGCTCTCGTTCTCGTCTTCGAAGAATTCAATATTGAATCCGTCCAGTTTGTTATTGAGCGCTTTAATGTAGTCCTTTAACACTGCAGAACCACCGCCAACAAAGTAGCAAATTTCAGACTGCGAATTTTTAGCCCAGACATTACGCAAATATCTGTATTCCTTTTTCGCAAGCTCTAATAAAATGCGGTCTGTTATGTCATGAACATTCGTCCGGCTTCCTTTTACCATAATATGGTGACGGTCATTTTTACGCGTAATAATATCAACAACATCACGACGGCTATCTAATTCTACGCCATGCTTGGTGCGAATTTCTTCGCGAATTTCTTCTAATGATTCGGCAACACCCAAGTTAAATCCTTGCGCCTTGTCATCATCTACATTGCGATTTCGGATTACCGCGATATCTGTTGAGAGTCCCCCGATATCCTGAATCAGAATCTGTTTATCTATTAATTCCTTATTAATAACATTGCGCTCGTTATCCATAATCAAATTAACATAAGCTGCAAATCCTTCAGGGTATATTTTTACCTCATCAAATTTAATGTTTACTTTCTTACCTTGATATTTTGGTGTAACTAAAAACTCTACCTGGTGAACCGATCCTAACAATTGCGAACGGTAACCGACATCTTTCCCTTCTTTCACTTCACGAAGCGGGAGGCCAGTTCCTAGTGTATAATTTGCATCTATTACATCATTTTTGCCTGCTTTAAAATCCCCATTACTTACAGCATCTAATGCTAAAGAAGCTATTAACATCACTATCGTCTGATCTTCTTCCGATTTACTGCTTCCTGGATCAAGCTCTGTTGAGTTATTTGTTTTGGTTGCCAAATTACCAACACGGTACACTGCATTATTTTCTTCCAGGGCAGGGGAGTGCACACGTATATGTATGTTATCTAACGGATCTTTTTCGTCAAGCTCTTCAATCCCTATTACCGGGCGATCCTCCATATCTCGTGCGATGACATTCGGTATATATAATTCATTTTCCAGTTTTCCAAAATTAGCTTTTAATGCATCATTTCCAACATCCACTGCTGCAATTCTTGATTTTGTCATTTAACATCATTCTCCTCTCAATTAAATACTACAAGTTTAATAATAAATCATTCTATTAAAATAGGCAATCAGACTTTTATCGTGTTCTTTTTTGTATACATGTATTCATTTTTGCATTCGCCGTTAAAACAATATGCGTACGCGTTTGTATACTTGTACACGTAATTGTGTACATAAAGAAAACATTTTGTATACATGTGTTCACATTTGCAAACATCGTTAAAATTTCACAAACCAGGACTTTTTGACGATAATAAAATGACAGACATTTAATTGAAATGAGGAATAACCATGAGTCAAATTGAACCATTAGAAAACAAAGTAAACGAATTAATAGGATTATTCGATGCTTTTAAAGAAATAAACGCACATATTGAAATTCAGGAAGTTTTTCAAAATATATTACTCCAAATGGTTCGGATCGTCGATGCAGAAGCAGCAACACTATGGGTTGTAGATGATGAATTAGAACTTATTGAAGCTACAGCAGCGTATGGACCTACTGCCTCATCTATACAAAATCTTAAATTGGGAAAGAACGAAGGTATAGTTGGTCAGGTGATTCAATCTGGAACTGTCCACTATATAGAAGACGTTACAAATGAACCCGGATGGGCAAAGCGAATAGACAGAGCGAGCGGATTCGTTACGCGATCAATGATAACAGTACCTCTTATTGCAAAGGGTAACACTATTGGTGCCTTACAGATGCTAAATAAACAGGATGGCACCTGTTTTACAGCAGATGACGTAAAATTGGCTACAACACTTGCTAATCACTCAACGTTAGCTTTACATAATAGTCAGATGTACGATGACTTATATACGATGCTGATGAGCATGATTCGCACTCTCGCAATGACACTGGATAAGAGAGATCCATATACAGCTGGCCACTCGGAAAGAGTTGCAACCTACTCACTTTGGATTGGTAAGTCACTTAAAATGGATAAAGAAACACTCGATGATTTATATAAAGCTGCTTTATTACACGATATTGGCAAGATAGGGATACCGGACGATATTTTAAGAAAAACCACCAAACTGACGGATGATGAATTTGCGACCATAAAAAAACACCCAGCCATCGGTGCCGAAATCTTATCCAGTATGGAACCGAGACGTACAATGAAAAACTCTATTACTACAGCAAGATGGCATCATGAACGATTAAATGGCAGTGGATATCCGGACAAGCTGACAGATAAAGATATCCCACTGTTTGCAAAAATAGTAGGAGTTGCTGATTCGTACGATGCAATGACGACTGTCAGGCCATACAGCAATGGCTATTCGTTTAAAGAAGGTGCCCTCGAACTGGAGAGATGCAAAGGCACATTATATGACAGTACGATTGTAGATCTATTCATTAGCGTACTGGAAGCATATGACTATCAAATAAGTGAAAAACTAGAAGGAGTTCAACTGAATGAGTCTATTTAATGTACTATTAATCGGCCATTTTGTTGGCGACTTTCTGTTTCAAACAAACTGGATGGCAACGTATAAGTCACAACGATGGTTACCCCTGCTCGTCCACTCCAGCCTGTATACTATTGTCATTATTTTATTCTCACTTTTGGAAGGTGGACTTTCTGGATTTGGTATATTACTAATTTTTATTGGACATCTGATACTGGACAGAGGGACGTTTGTTACCTTCTGGGTAGTAAACATCCAAACAGCCACAAAACCGAACCAGCGGTGGCTATCGATCATTACGGACCAAACCTTCCACATCATTCTGTTAGCAATTGCTATTTATCTATCATAGGGGGTATACATATGGGTTACAAAGCTAGAAGATTTGTGATAGAAAAAGAATACAATCTACCAAAAGAAAAGATTTGGGAAATTTTAAGCGATACCGATAATCTAAACCGCTTTATTGGGTTATTCCCTGTTGACTTCACACCGGCAAAGAATAAAAAAAAGGAAGTATTTCATCGAATTGCTTTAGCAAAGGTAGCTGGTATTATTCCATTAAAATGGGAAGAGTCTCCCTTTCAATGGATTAAAAATGAATATTACTCTGTTGAACGGCATTACTTAAGTGGTCCTCTCAAGCACTTTGTTGGTGGAATTGAGCTAATGGACAACAAAGAGTCAAACGGAACACAGGTGCGGTTAATCGGTGAATTTACCCCAAGGAACTTACTTGGAGTAGCAGTAATTCCTATTACTGGTGTAGGTTCCATGCGAAATACCATGACTTATCTGGATGAGTTTGTGAAACAAAAATTATCACATCCTTACATGCCTTTTAAGTCATCTAAACTCAAAGTAGAATTAACAAACCTTGAAACAAATGAAAAAAAACTGGCTAAAATGCCTATTAAAGCAGAACTCATCGAGTTACTGCATAAACATATCGTTACTCGACCAGATCAGGAAGTGGTCAATATGCGTGCAGGTACATTAGCAGGAAAATGGAATGCTGATAAAACAGATACACTTCGATTATTTTTGTACGCCACTAAAGCAGGTATTCTTAATTTAAATTGGACCCTCGTCTGTCCAAATTGCCGCGTAGCAAAAGTTGAATTTAACTCATTATCCAATCTATCCAATGATTTTCACTGCGATCTCTGTGGAGTCTCCTATAATGCTGACTTTGAAAACTATGTTGAACTAAAATTCTCTGTCAATCCTTCAATCAGAAAAGCATATGAAAATTCGTATTGTGTTGGCGGTCCAATGATTACGCCACATGTACTTGTCCAAAGAGTTGTGTTACCGGGTGAAACTGTGGTAATCCCCTACCCTGCAACAACTCGATCATTGCAATTACGTGTTCTCCAGGCAAATCATAAGGCAGAGCTAGGGAATGGCAGTACAGACCAAACTGCATCAATTGTCTATACGGATAACGGCTGGATAAAACCAGCGTATTCCAGACAAGTAACTATTCCAATAGAAAATCATACTGATCATTCTATTGTTCTTGCAGTAGAAGAAACAAACTGGGACGAAGAAGCAACGACTGCAGCAGAGGTTACAGCTATGCAGGAATTCAGAGACTTATTTTCAGCAGAAGTATTAGCGCCAGGTCAACAGGTTGGAATTGAAAACGTAACAATACTATTTAGCGACTTGGAAGGCTCTACATCGCTCTATGAAGAAATCGGTGATGCAAACGCATACGGGCAGGTTCGAAGACATTTTGACTACCTGACTCAATGGATTTCAACCTTCAATGGAAGTATAGTTAAAACAATAGGCGACGCGGTAATGGCCGTATTTTACCGGCCGGAAGATGGTGTGAATGCAGCGCTGCATATTCAGAAAAACATGGGAAAATACAATGAAACATCAAAGAAACCAATTGTTTTAAAAATTGGATTGTACAGTGGTCCCGCAATTGTTGTTAACTCAAACAACCGTCTCGATTATTTTGGGCGCACGGTTAACATTGCAGCCAGAATTCAAAATAAAAGCCATGGCGGCGATATCGTAGTTCATCAGTCCTATTTTCAAAATAATACTATTTACTCACTTTTAAATGATAATGAAACAAGCTATGAACCTTTTACTGCAGAACTTAAAGGGATTGAAAGTAAGGTCAACCTGATGAGGATAGTAAAAAAAACTTCTAGTAAACTAACAGAAACAACAAAACAGGGTTGAAATAGTCGTAAAATGGGAAATTAAGTAAAAACCCCAAGATAGGACTGATTTCAATGGAGATATTACAATCTGTTATTGCACACATTTCAAACTTTTTATGGACTTATTTGTTGTCTGTAACACTATTATTCACAGGACTACTTTATACCATTCGATTAAAGTTTTTTCAGTTTCGTTTTTTTGGGCATGTCCTCCATAATACAATTGGACAAATCTTTAAAAAGAATGAACAAAAAGGAACGATTACACCCTTTCAGGCATTTACGTCTGCATTAGCCTCTACTGCTGGTGCAACTAATATAGTTGGTGTTCCAGTCGCAATAGCATTAGGTGGTCCAGGCGCATTATTTTGGATGTGGTTAGTAGCGCTTATAGGAATGGCTACTAAATATGGGGAAATAGTTCTCGGTATGAAGTATCGGGAAGTAAATGAAAAGGGAATATGGGTCGGCGGTCCACAGTACTACATAAAAAAAGCATTAGGATGGAATAAAGTAGCTGCACTCTTTGCCTTCTTTCTCATGCTGGAGCTTATCCCCAGTGCTATGGTTCAATCAAACTCAATTACCACGCAGGTAGAAAGCGCATTCGGCTGGCCGGTTCAATTAACAGGTATTGTTATGGCAGTGATTATCGCCCTAATTGTATTTGGGGGAATCAAGCGAATTGCAAAAGTTACAGATAAACTAGTACCTCTTATGGTTATATCCTATTTACTCTTCGGAATTATATTAATACTGGCAAACGCAGATCAATTGCCACATGTATTTGCTTTAATATTTACGCATGCATTCACACCCATTTCAGCTGCAGGAGGCTTTGCCGGCGCAGGTATAGCTCAAGCACTTCGTTGGGGACTTGCTAGAGGCTTATACTCGAATGAAGCAGGAATCGGTACGGCTCCTATCGCTCACGCAGCAGCACAAACGGACCACCCGTCCAAACAAGCTTTCTGGGGTATATTCAGTGTTTTTGTAGATACAATCGTTATATGTACCGTATCAGGACTGGCCGTACTAGTTACCGGCGCATGGAAGATGGTAGGACCAAATGAAGCATCTAGTATGATTACCGTTGCTTTCTCCGATATGTATGGTGAAGTATTCGGCAGTACATTCATAGCGATATTCTTATTCTTCTTCGTATTCACTACGATTGGTATACTCGTATTCTATGGAGAAAAACAAGCTGAATACCTCTATGGTTTAAAAACAGCACTGTTTATGCGATATGTTTATATAATTTCCGTGTATGTCGGAGCGGTTGGGGGCCTAAAATTTGTTTGGCAGTTTTTAGATTTAATGCTAGCTTTCGTAGTAATCTGTAATATTATTCCAATGATTTTCCTCAGTAAAGAAGTAAAACTTATTACAGATGACTATATTCATAGAGTATATAAAGGAAATGGCGGCAATCCAAAAATTAAACTATTTTCTTCAGAAGCCAATTCGAAAAAAGAATGAATATTGAAAAGCGCACACGCTTTGGTCAGCCTCAGGCAAGTTTAAGACAAACATAAAAATTTATTACTTTCTTTTCAAAAGATAATAAGTCGTACAGCCCTTTGTCTGTATGGCTTTTTATCTATTATTAATAATAGGTATTTGGAACCACGTAAAAAGATATAGAATTTTTCATAAATTTGGTATAAACTGTATAAAAGGGGGATTGAAACATGCGAATAGTAAAAGGGTTGATAACTGTCATTTTTACTGCTGCTTTAGCAATTTCAATTCTTTCTGGACCCATTTTGGTAGATCAATCCACTTATTTGATAACTTTGTTGTTATATCTTGCTTTTTCCCTACTTTATTTTAATCTCCGCATTTTCAGTAAGAAAGGAAAAATAAATGTAGATTACGGCACATCCTACAGCATGTCTTTAGTACTATTTACAGGACCATTAGGCTTGTTGATCTACGAATCGATTTTCCGTACACTTACTTATTTGTATAAACGAAAAATTAAAACTGCTGATACCGATGAATTCTTACATTTATTTTATAATATAGGTTCTGCCGTACTTGCAAACTCACTAATCTATTATCTCTTTTCATATATTTTTCCTTTAATTGATACTTTACCGTTTATATTCTGGGTATTATTACTTATCCTAATCTCCTTCTCTGTTATCTTTACTGACACCTTGCTTGTAATTATTCTGTATTTCATGGGTGAAGTAAAATCGAGGAAGGAAGCAATTGATTTTTACAAAGATAGAAGCTGGCTGGATTCTGGAAAAGTAGCACTGACAAATGGACTACTATTTTTATTTCTTCTTGATCATAAATGGGAAGTAATTGTAGCATTTTTTATACTGAATTACTTAGTAAGCAGATCCTTTCATGTTAAATCCCAAAGCCTTAAAGACCGGTCAGATCGGGACAAGTTTGAACAAATGGCTTATACTGATTTTCTAACAGGAATTCCAAATCGTGCCCACATGGACAAAACTATGCATATGCTTCAAGAATCAGGTGAACAGCTGGGTGTAATTGTCACAGATATTGACCATTTCAAAGCTATTAATGACTCCTATAACCACGCTGTCGGCGACGTGGTTATTCAACATTTTTCAGCTTTTTTACAAGAAAACCTGAAGAAAAATGCTTACGTATTTCGAAGTGGCGGAGAAGAGTTTACCATGTTCATGCGAAACGAGAGCTATCATGAAACGTTAATGATGATTGAAAAATTGAAGCAGAATCTGGAAGAATGTACAGTAGAAACAACCTTTAATAATAAACCTGTACTAATCCAGTACACTGCATCGTTTGGATTGTATTACTACAAAACAAACGCTGACCTTACACTCGAAAAAGCTTATATTCTTGCCGACAATCTGTTACTGAAGGCAAAAAAGATTGGCAGAAACCGTGTTTCCGCTAAGAATGGTCTGATTGATGAACCTCTTTCTAAACAAACTACTTATTAAAGTTGCTTCATATAGCTTGCGTCAATTTGAATCCTTTCTACTCGTATTACTTACGTTTACGGCGACTTTCAATCAATGATTGCATTTCGTAAATATTTAGCATGTTAATTCCTCCCTATTCCTTTGATATCTTAAGTATAGGCAGGAATTGTTTTTTACATAACAGTTGGCAGTCTGAAATTCGCTCCAACTACGGACTGAATTGAATTAGAGAATTCAACTTAGCAACGAGTGTTGAGCTTTCGTGGGTTATCGTCCATTGCTGCTGAATGGTCTCGCATCATCCTCAAAACTAATATGATTTTTTTCACTAAAAAAGAGAGGATATACCCCCCTCTCTTTTTTACATTATATGACTTTACGGTCCCAGTGGCGATGTGCAGCAATTGCTTCAACAAAATCAGTTGTGAATTGATCCATATCATCGCTGACAACAACGCCAATGCTATCTGCTTTCCCGTTATCTTCTAACCACTTCTTACCGTGATGTGTAGCTCCAATCGGCTTAAAATGTGAAAATGCTTCATTAACAAAATATGTTGTGTCCTGATTGAACTTCTCACTGAGTTCTTCTCCACCTACAACATATACAGCATCAAAAAGAACCGATTCTCCAGTAAGGAAAGTATGATCAGCAGCAATTGTGGAGCCATCATCACCAGTTATTTTTCCAAGCTTTTCACTTACAATTTCCGGCTCTACTCCGTCAGACTCAAGCTTACTAAGCACTTCTGATACTTCGTGGCCTTTAAATCCATTAGCAAGCAACACGGCAACCTTTCGTGTAGCAGCTTTCTTAGTTGTGTTCTCCTGACTCAACGCTGGAGAAGATTTAGTGACATCTGACCCACCATTTTCTGGCGGTTCCATACCAATGGCATCTGCTACCGTTTCAGCTAGTTCCATGCTGACATTTGCAAACATATCAATTACCTGACGCTGAACAGATGCACTTGCAAGCTTACCGAGTTCAAAGCTAAAGGCTTGTTTTATATGTTCTTTCTCCGGTCTGCTCATGCTGTTCCAGAACATGGTTGCTTGTGAGAAATGATCCTTAAAGCTTTCACTGCGGGTACGCACCTTGCGTCCCTCCACTTTTTCTTGGTGGTGAACATAACCGCCTTCTTCTTCGCTCGCAGGTTCTGGTGTATTCGCTGCTAGCGAGTTCTTATGATAGCTGACCTGTCCCTTGTTAATAGTATGCCGTGCAATTCCATCACGTTGGTTATTATGAAATGGGCAAACCGGACGATTGATTGGAAGTTCATGGAAGTTAGGACCACCCAAACGACTTAATTGTGTATCTGTATATGAAAACAGTCGTCCTTGCAATAATGGGTCATTTGAGAAATCTATTCCTGGTACAACATGTCCCGGATGGAAGGCAACTTGTTCCGTTTCAGCGAACACGTTATCGACATTACGGTTTAATGTCATCTTCCCAATTATTTTAACCGGTACTTCTTCTTCTGGCCACAGTTTGGTTGGATCTAGAATATCAAAATCAAAGTTGAATTCCTCGGATTCATCAATGATTTGAACGCCTAATTCGTATTCAGGAAAATCACCATTTTCAATTGATTCATGTAGATCCGCTCGGTGAAAGTCCGGGTTTTTACCGTTAATTTTTTGTGCTTCGTCCCATACTACCGAATGCGTTCCAAGTAAAGGCTTCCAGTGGAATTTTACGAAATGCGCTTTTCCTTGTTCATTTACAAAACGGAATGTATGCACGCCGAACCCTTCCATCATGCGAAAACTGCGCGGAATAGCACGATCTGACATCGCCCACATAATCATATGTGCAGACTCCTGGTTATTCGCAACAAAGTCCCAAAATGTATCATGTGCAGACGCCGCCTGCGGAATTTCATTATGCGGCTCAGGCTTAACAGCGTGTACCAAATCAGGAAACTTCATTGCATCCTGGATGAAAAATACAGGAATATTGTTTCCAACTAAATCATAATTCCCTTCATCCGTATAAAATTTTGTGGCGAAACCTCTGGCGTCACGAGCAAGTTCACCAGATCCACGTGACCCGGCTACTGTTGAAAACCGTACAAATACTGGTGTTTTCTTTGATGGGTCCTGCAGAAAGCCTGCCTTTGTATATTCTTTCATGGAATCATACAATTCAAATTCACCATGCGCGGCAAATCCTCTAGCGTGTACGATCCGTTCAGGAATTCGCTCATGATCAAAATGTGTCATTTTTTCACGAAAATGGAAATCTTCCATCAACGTGGGACCACGTTCACCTGCTTTTAGGGAAAATTCGTCCTCTGATACCTTCAAACCTTGATTAGTTGTCATCTTCTTACCTTGATCATCTACGCGATATTGTTCTAACTGTTCATCTTTTTTACCATTCTTTTTACTCAAGCTTTAAAACCCCTTCCATTAATCTAAAATAATTAAGTATTAGTAACTAGATACCCTCTATTTCAAACATGCAAACAATTAGGTAAATTGACATTAAAAAGCGCTGAACACGTACATTTCCCGGGAAATAAACGTCGAATTTAGCGTGACTACTAGTTTGTTTATGACCACTTTCCTTCCGATTTGCATGAATATGCAGGATAATCATACCGTCATGGTGAATAGATGTAGTGAAGTAACTTTTTATAAGGAGAGATTGTTTTGGATAAGATTGGTCAAATTGGAGTACCTATTAGAGATTTAAATCGTGCTATTCATTTTTACAGAGATCTATTAAGCCTCCCCCTATTATTTAATACGGAGAGCATGGCTTTTTTTGATTGTGATGGGATCAGATTGATGTTGAGCCTACCTGAAAAAGCTGAATTTGAACAGGTAAGCTCCGTTATCTATTTTCAAGTAAATGATATACAGGATGCTTACGAAGATCTTACGGAGAAGGGTATCCCATTTATAGATGAACCTCATATGGTTGCAAAGGTTGGAAACACAGAGAATTGGATGGTATTTTTTAAAGATTCTGAGGATAATACGCATGCTTTGATGAGTGAAGCGGAAGTTTGAGAGACATGAAACATATACCTCTCACGAATTACTAGAAGCACTTTTAACATTTTTTCAGTACATATGAATACCAAGCATAGGATTCGCATTCAAATGCGTCAGAAGTCGTTATATGGTTAATTTAAATGTTGTTATCTCGACAACAGATATTTTTACCCAATAAAAAAAGGGCTGAATAACCAGCCCTTTTTACTATTTTTCTACTGTTGCCTATTTTGCTGAGTTTGTTGAGTAGTCTGATTTTGTTGTGCCTGAGTTCCTTGCTGAGTAGTCTGTTGTGCTTGGGTTGCTTGTTGACGAGCCTGTTGCACTTGCTGCTTAGCTTGTTGGAACTGAGGATCCTGTTGAGCAGTTGGGCCAGCTTGTGTTTCACAGTTTTGCAATGCCTGCTCTGCTTGCTGCAGTTGTTGCTGCGCTTGTTGTAGCTGTTGCGGGTCTGCACTAGCCTGTGCTTGCTGTACTGCCTGCTGAGCTTTCTGCGCTTGCTGTGCAGCCTGCTGAATTTGTTGCTGTGCGTTTTGTTGAGCCATGAATAAAACCTCCAGAAATTTATTGTGTATCAAACACTCAATATGTATCTTTCTCCTATCCAGCTAAATTATGTATATTAATTTAAGTAAACTTAAGAAAAATTTTTTTGTTTTTTCCTTAGAAAACTTGGCTTATCGTCAAGCCTAAGTTGCACTTATGAAGTAAGTACGTATAACTCAATCATTGCAGAATAAAATAAGGTGATTATCCCAAAAACAGTTAAATATCTCACAATCCATTTTCGTAGTGACACAGAATCTCTAAACTGCGAAGTAACTGCTGATTATTTTCCACGCCGGAAATAGACCGCGAAGTAACAGCAACGAGATTTCCGCTGATGGCAGTCGCTTTCCGCGGGCGGCTGGTGAGCCTCCTCGTGCTGTCGCACTCCGGGGTCTCACCTATGCCTTTCCTCCCGCAGGAGTCGACTGCCATCCGCTCCAATCTCTTGACAAAATGTGGATGTCGAGTTATTAACTGCACACCTGATAGCACATCTATTTCAACATGCATTAGTAGAAAAAAATACAACTACATAAACCGCTTTACCAGTCCCGGTGAGTGGAGGGCGGTGACTCCTGTGGGAACAGCACGAGTCTGAAGGCCCCGCAGAGTGCTCTTCTCGAGGAGACTGAAGCCGTGCCCGCGGAAAGCATCCGCCTGTAACGATCCTGGACGGCAGCAAGGAAATAAACCTAAAATTACGTCGCATTATCCATCTACTACGACAAAAGAAACTAATCGCATGTAAAAACCTCAAGTGGAATAGGGGTTGGAGCTAGACAGACAAACATAAATATTTTATACATTCTAATCTTTAAAAAAAAACGCGCCCAAAAATCAGGCGCGTCAGCAATTTATACTATTTTTTCCTTCTTTATCTGTTTGCTTCGTAACTGTCCACATGCTGCATCGATGTCTGCACCATTTTCCCAACGTACTCCACAGTTAATGCCATATTCCTTTAACGTTTCAAAGAAGGCTTGAATCGTCTCAGACTCACTGCGCTGATATTGATTATGTTCATCAACAGGGTTATATGGAATTAAGTTAACGTACGTTAAATGACGCTTGTCCGACAACAGTTTTGCTAGCTGTACCGCTTCTGATTTATGGTCATTTACATCTTTCAGCATAATATACTCATAGGTTATTCGTCGATTTGTTGTTTCTAAATAATAATCGACTGCTTTCATCAGTTTCGCTATTGGAAATGCTTTGTTTATTTTCATTATCTGTGTACGCAATTCATCATTTGGTGCGTGCAAGGAGATAGCAAGGTTTACTTGAATCCCAGTATCGGCGAATTCATAGATTTTATGTGCAAGTCCACTGGTTGAAATAGTGATATGTCTTGCACCAATACAAAGTCCCTTGTCATCATTTACTACACGAACAAAGTCGATCATATTTGTGAAGTTATCAAATGGTTCCCCGATTCCCATCACAACAATATGACTTACGCGTTCTTCTTTGCCTTGGTCGTCCAGATGCTTCTGGACATTCATAATTTGCTCAACAATTTCTCCGGCAGACAAATCCCGGCTCTTCTTCAATAATCCGCTCGCACAAAATGTACAACCGATATTACAGCCCACTTGGGTAGTTACACAAACAGACAAACCATAATGGAATCGCATCAATACTGTTTCAATCAAATTTCCATCGGCTAATTTAAAAAGAAATTTTATCGTACCATCCTTTGATTCCTGTTTAACTGTTTCTTCCAAAGTATGCAGAACAAAATGCTCTTCAAGTAACGCTACACAGTCTTTATTAACGTTATTCATTTCAGCAAATTCTGTCACACGTTTTTTATATAACCAGTTCCACACCTGCTGTGCACGAAACTTTTTTTGGCCATGATCTTCCAGCCAATCTGTTAGCTGGTCAAATGTAAGTCCATAAATAGATGTTTTATTCATTGTGTACCCTCTTTCCACGTCCGAATTCCTTTACCTAACTATACTACAGAAAAACGGCGCATGAAGCAAATGGTTCATGCTGTAAGTACATGTCTTATATAAGTTCACATCGCTGTAAAGTCAAATAGGTGAAGGCGGAAATCAGTTCTTTACTGTCCTTCTTTAGAACACTTACATATGGTTGTGTTTTATCCACATGATCCCAGACACTATGCGGTATATGCCGTTCACATACAAGAATAATTTCTGCCCGGTTAACCTTTCCGGATAATAGTTCATAGCTTTCTTCATATGGGTTGTGTACCTCAATTTCACAACCATGTTTTAATAAACGTTCCTTATATCCACTTAAAAATCTCGAACCAATAATTAACACCTTAAAGTTGCCAAACCACAAATATCTTTTTTGAGGAACACCAGAACTTGTCCGCTTCTTTTTGTGCTGCACTTGTTTGGTACTGGGACCAATCATTGAATAACTTTTCATTATGCTCACACCATTTTGTTCCACCCGTGCTTTAACAGGGTTATCTGCAGACAAAGGTATATCACTGTCATTTTCCAATACATCATATGTTTTTAAGGATTGTGTTTGGGTGATATCGACAAACTGCCATTTCTCATCTTCGAATATCAAATACCCCAGACGCTGCTTTTCGTTACTATTTGTTTTATTTCTGAGCTTATACGGATTACCCTGCTTGTTTGTATGAAATTTTAAAAGATTGACTCGTCGCATCAGTAAATAAAATACGTTTTGCTGACCACGGTAGAAATACGGAAGATTTTTTCTTGTAATTTGCCCCTGTAGAATATCGATCAACTCTGGGATAAAGTCGTCGGTTATATGACTTCTCATATAGTTTAGTAAATAAAGCGGATCTTGTTTCACCTGAGTTTCACGTTCGCGGAAAATCTGGATTTCTTTACGCAGATTTTTTACTTCTTTTGTTAGATTTCCGTACTTCTCTTGTGTTAAAAGATCATAATCCTCAAGCTGCTTTCGTAATGATTTATTTGAAGTCTTGAGCTGTGTGACCTGGTTGGCCAGATTTACCCTCGATCTTCCGTTTTTTTGGATTCTTTGCTGATGAGCAATTAAACTCTTTATCTTCACCTCTGCCTCTCGTCGTAAATTTTCTTCGTGAAGAAACGCATCATCCCTCCTCTTTACTTCCGTTTTAAATTGGTTCTCTATATATGACAATTTTTGATTTCTATCAAAACTTTCCTTTTCCAGCTTCGTAATTTTTTCTTCAAGTTCGCGTATGTGCTTGTTTTGGCTGATAACCTTTTGTTTACTTTGATCAAGCTTTTTCTGAATACGCTTAGCCTGTTTTTGAACTTTTTTCCTCAAACTTTTTTCCTTTTGAACATCTTTAATCGTATCATTAGATAGGTCGGATACAGTTGGTATTTGTTGCTCTGTACTATTTGCTTTAAATTTTGCTTTACTTCGTTCTAACTGTTTCTCTCTTTGCTCCATTGACTGTTTTCGGTTCTTATTGCCAACTTCATTCATACCACGACCCTCCTCCTATGCTACGATTTATTGTATAGTATAATTATACTAGATTAAGAGGAGGTTTTGTAGGCTTATAGTCTCAAAAATCTGAATTTGACAAAAATAAAAAAGCCCGAACCAATTTGGTTCCAGCTTAACTTGTTTTATCGTTCATTAACTGTGATCGACCCTGAACTTGTTCTGGCATTTATTCTGTTTTCACCAGTACCGCGTGAAGCGACTATTCGATGATCTGAATTCTCTTTAAACGCTAACTCACTTAATTGAACACGAACCCTGCCTGAGTTTGCTCTCCCTTCAACGTAAAGAGATGCTGGCGATTCAGCGAGCTGTATATTCACTTTACCACTTGACGCTTTGCAGTCCAGGTATCCATTAACCGACTCATTATCATAGTAGATAGAACCAGATGACGTTTCCAATTTTGTGTCGTTGCTCACCAAACCTCGCAGCATAATTTTCCCACTGCTAGCACGAATCCTTGCTTGCCCGGCCTTATTTTCATTAGCATTTATACTGCCGCTAGAAGACTTTACAAAAAGTCTTTTATCTACTTCCATACCGGAAATAGTCTGACTGCCTGAGGAAGAGATACTTGTTAACATTTTTGCACTTATATCCGTGAGGTGAATACTTCCTGATGAAGTTTCAATTTGTAAGTCTTCATAGATCTTTTTAGGAATTGATAATTTTAATTTGATATTAGTAATCGTTACACCAAGCTGGAAACCAGTAGATTGCTTCGTTTTAAAACTAACCTCGAGTCGGTTCTCCTTCTGGATAATTTTAAAATTATAGTTTTCTGCAAGATTCTCGCTCATTTTCCCCTCAAGCAAAATTTCTATTTCAGAACCTGTTATCGTCCTGACCTCGACATCTGCTGATGATGTTGCGATGTATAAAGTATCAATTTTCTCTGCGCTTACGTTTTCCTCCTGATGAATATCGACTGTATTGTTTACTCCAAATAAAGCCATAAGTCACATCTCCTTTAAACGTATTATGAATTCTTACTTAATTCTACCTGTTTAATTAAGCAGTGTACTCTGTCTGGAGACTGAGTTGGATTAGACTGTGGTAGTATTTTATGTAGGCTACTAAAAAAGTTACTTAAATTACTAATTATGTGCATCTCCCATCGCATCTCAAATATACTACGCTTTCCGAGGGCACGGCTTCAGCAAAAATCGCTATTCCGAGTAGATCTTCAGCTCGTGCTGTTCCCGCTGGAGTCTTCGTATATTCGAGAAGCTAAGGTAAGATGAAATATTAATTTTTTAAGATCCACCACTTTTCAGTTGTTTCTAGTTTATGGAAGCACGGTACTTCCCATGAGATATCGATCACATTCTCTAGCTGCTTCTCTGCCTTCATTAATGGCCCAAACAATTAAGCTTTGACCACGACGCATATCGCCTGCCGCGAAAACAGATTCCTTATTGGTCGTATACTTTCCATACGCAGCATTTACAGTCGATCGATCGGTCGTTTCGACTTCCAGCTGCTCCAATAGATCCTGTTCCGGACCAGTAAATCCGATAGCAATTAATACGAGGTCCGCTTTCCAAACCTGTTCAGTGCCAGGGATTTCCACACGCTCACGGTTGCCTTCGTCATCATGAATCAGTTTTACATTAATCGTATGAACCTCTTTCACGTTTCCACCAGCGTCTCCCACAATTTTTTTCGTCATAACGGCATAAGCTCGCGGATCATCACCGAATTTACTTGCCGCTTCCTTGTGACCATATTCAACGCGATGAATGACTGGGTATTGTGGCCAAGGGTTTCCCATGTCATCACGCTCTGCGCCTTTTTTATCATATATATCAAACTGAGTCAGGCTCTTGCAGTTATGTCTGACAGCGGTAGCAAGACAGTCTGTACCAGTATCTCCACCACCTATTACAATTACATCCTTGCCTTCTGCAGAAAGAAAGTCTCCATCCGTAAGATTAGAATCAAGCAGGCTCTTCGTATTTGCATGTAAAAAATCCATCGCATCATGAACGCCATTGAGCCCGCTTCCTTCTACTGCAATATCACGGTGTACGGTCGCTCCTCCGCATAAAATGGTTGCATCAAATTCTGCCCTAAGCTGCTCAACAGGTAAATCTTTGCCAACCTCCGTATTCGTAACAAATTTGATTCCCTCGGCTTTCAGTATTTCTACACGGCGCTCAACGATAGTATAAGAAAGCTTCATTTCTGGAATGCCATACGTCAATAATCCACCGGGGCGGTCGTCACGTTCAAATACAGTAACGTGGTGTCCTGCTTTGTTAAGCTGAGCGGCTGCGGCTAGTCCAGCAGGTCCTGATCCTACGACTGCCACCTTTTTACCAGTTCGTTCTGAAGGAATTTCCGGTACAACCCATCCTTCATCAAATCCTCTTTCGATAATAGATCGCTCAATCGTACGAATTGCGACAGGTGGCTCATTTATTCCAAGTACGCATGCCGCTTCACATGGAGCAGGACATGCAATACCGGTAAATTCCGGAAAATTATTTTTCTCATGTTCCAGGTCCAGCGATTCTTTCCACTTACCCTGATAGACCAGATCATTCCACTCAGGAATCAGATGATTTACAGGACAGCCGGTAGTTACCCCATTAATTTCATTTCCAGAGTGACAGGTGGGCACACCACAATCCATACACCTTGCCCCTTGTGTTTTAATCTCTGACTCGGTCATTGGTTCTGTGTAATCAATCCAGTCTTTTATCCGCTGAATTGGATCTCGTTCGTGCTGCGCTTGACGTTCATACTCCATAAAGCCCGTTATCTTTCCCATTTGAGTCCTCCTTTATCGAAATCGGTTTCGGTAAACTGCAAAAGTACTAAATACTTTCTTCAAAAGCCTTCATTTCTGCATCGAACTTATCTAGTCCGCTATCTTTTAATGCTTGAATGCGATTTTGTATTTTCACATAAGTTTTTGGGATAACACGTACGAAACTGTCTGCATATCTTTCCCAGTAAGCTAATATTCGTTCTGCATGAGCGCTATTTGTATATCGAACATGCTGTTGAATCATCTTTTTGACTTTTTCCAGTTCTGCATGATCCAAAGAAGATTGAACATGGACAAGGTCACTGTTTACTTTTTCATGAAAAGATTGATCTTCATCAAAAATATACGCGACACCACCGGACATTCCAGCTGCGAAATTACGACCTGTGGAACCAAGTATGACAACAGTTCCTCCTGTCATATACTCACATCCATGATCGCCGACACCTTCAACCACAATATCCGCACCACTATTTCTTACAGCAAATCTTTCTCCGGCAATTCCTCGAATGTACGCTTCTCCAGAAGAAGCCCCGTAAAATGCTACATTACCTATAATGATGTTCTTCTCAGGCTGGAAAGTGATTACTGGATCTGGGTGAACAATAATTTTCCCGCCCGAAAGACCTTTACCGACAAAATCATTGGAGTCACCAACGAGTCGCAGCGTTATTCCCCGGGGAATAAACGCTCCAAAACTTTGTCCGGCTGAGCCTTTCAGTATCAAACTTATTGTATTATCAGGCAATCCTTCTTCACCATATCGACGTGTAACTTCACTGCCAAGTAAAGCACCTGTAACCCGATTAATATTTCGAATGGCTGTCGTAAATTGAACAGGTTCCTGAAATTCGAGTGCACGTTTACAGTTTGGAATCAGTTCCTGGTAATCCAGTGATTTTTCAATACCATGATCCTGCTCAACCGTTGCATAACGACCTACTTTTGCAGGCAGATCCGGTTGATAGAGCAGAGCGGATAAATCAATACCTTTGCTCTTCCAATGATCAATAGCTGGATTTGCTTCTAATACGTCTGTTCGGCCGATCATCTCATCTATTGTTCTAAAACCAAGCTCTGCCATTAACTCACGGGCTTGTCTTGCTATAAAGCGCATAAAGTTAACTACATGCTCTGGATCCCCAGCGAATTTTTTTCTTAATTCAGGGTCTTGCGTTGCAATCCCAACCGGGCACGTATTCAGATGGCAAACACGCATCATTACGCATCCCAGAACAACGAGTGGAGCTGTTGAAAAGCCGTACTCTTCCGCCCCAAGTAATGCAGCTATTACGACGTCTCGACCAGTCATCATCTTTCCATCTGTTTCAACTACGATTCGGTCCCGCAGTCCATTTAAAAGGAGTGTCTGATGGGTTTCGGCAAGTCCAATCTCCCAAGGCAGACCAGTATGTTTTAAACTCGTTCTTGGCGCAGCACCTGTTCCGCCATCGTAACCGCTAATTAACACAAGATCAGCACGTCCTTTTGCAACACCAGCTGCGATTGTTCCGACACCAACAGCTGCTACCAGTTTCACACTGATTCTTGCGCGTGGATTTGTGTTCTTTAAATTATGGATAAGTTCAGCTAAGTCCTCAATTGAATATATGTCATGATGCGGTGGTGGCGAAATTAGCTCGACACCTGGAGTTGATCCTCTAACCTCCGCTATCCATGGGTATACTTTTTTGCCAGGAAGATGACCACCTTCACCAGGCTTAGCTCCTTGAGCAATTTTTATTTGTATCTCATCCGCATTCACAAGGTAGTGGCTGGTTACGCCGAATCTTCCAGAAGCAACTTGCTTGATAGAGCTTCGTCTGGAGTCACCGTTCTCGTCGTCACTGAACCGCACTGGATCCTCGCCACCCTCGCCTGTATTGCTTCTTCCGCCAACGCGATTCATAGCAATAGCAAGTGCCTCATGGGATTCTTTGCTAATTGACCCATATGACATGGCTCCTGTTTTAAACCGCTGACAGATGGATGCTACTGACTCTACTTCCTCAATAGGAATTGATGATTGCTTTTTAAAATCGATCAGCCCTCTTAGAGATTGCAGATTACTAGTTTCATCTGTCAGTAGATTCGTATACTCTTCGAACAGTTCATAGCTATTTATCCTGCAGGCATGCTGAAGCAAATGAATGGTACGCGGATTGTATTGATGGTCCTCGCCATCCTCCCGGTATTGGAACTCATCCCCTGCTTCTAACGTTGGTTCAGCCCCGCGCATTTCGCCAAATCCACTTTCATGACGCATTCTTGCTTCTTTTTCAATAACATCAAGACCAATACCTCCAAGCCTTGATGCAGTCCGTGTAAAGTATTTGTCTATAACGTCCAGGTGAATTCCGACTGCTTCGAAAATCTGTGCACCTCGGTAACTTTGAATTGTGGATATACCCATCTTGGAAAGAATTTTTATAATGCCATCTGTTACCGATTGAACATACTGATCAGCCGCCTGGCGGTTACTGTAATCTTCCAGTTCCGTTTTCTCCGCAAGATCTGCAATCGTATCAAACGCTAAATACGGGTTAATTCCTTCCGCACCATATCCGAGTAACGTTGCAAAATGGTGCACTTCCCGTGGCTCAGCAGACTCAAGCAAAATACTAACGTTCGTTCGTGTTCTTTCTCTGATTAAATGGTGGTGCAGTCCTGACACAGCGAGCAAAGAAGGAATTGCCACCTTTTCTTTATTTGTTCCACGATCCGATAGAATGAGTATGGTTGCACCAGCCTCAATTGCAGCATCTGCTTGTTTAAATAATTCTTCAAGTGCCGCTTCCATCGCATCATTTTTATTCACATCAAATAATATGGACAATTCACTTACCTGAAATCCATCCAGCGGTTCTGCTCGAAGCTTCGCAAGCTGGCTGTTCGTAAGTACTGGTGTTTGCAGTCGAATATGCCTGCAGCTTTCAGAAGTTGGTTCAACCAAGTTGCCTTCTTTTCCAATAGTCGTTTCCACCATTGTGATAATTTTTTCCCGAATTGCATCAATTGGCGGATTGGTAACTTGTGCAAACAGCTGCTTAAAGTAGTTGTAAAGAAGCTGTGGTTTCTTGGATAATATCGCAAGCGGTGAATCATATCCCATCGACCCAATCGGATCTTTTTTATCCAGAATAAGCGGCTTGATGATTTTATTCATCTCTTCACGTGTATAGCCGTATGCCAGCTGCTGTTTAAGAAGCTCCTTGCCGCTGAATTGCTGCTTTTCGTACGCAACCTCTGGCAGATCATCAAGGTCAACTTTGTTCTTCAGCCATTCCTTGTAAGGCTGTTCAGAAGCAATTTGCATTTTAATTTCGTCATCTGGAATGATTACACCTTTTGCCAAATCGATAAGCAGCATTTTTCCAGGCTGCAATCTATCTTTGTAAGCAATATCATCAGCGAAAATATCAAGCGCACCAACCTCTGACCCCATTACTATCATGCCGTTTTTTGTAACATAATAGCGGGCTGGCCGCAGTCCGTTTCGATCTAGACACGCTCCGATCTGGTCGCCATCTGTAAAAACAAGCGCCGCCGGTCCGTCCCATGGTTCCATTAATGAACTATGGTAATCATAGAAGTCCCTTTTCTCCTGTTTGATTGTCGTATCATTTGCCCACGGTTCCGGTATCATCATCATAGCAGTGTGCGCAAGCGAACGTCCTGACAGATTAAGAAATTCAAAACAGTTATCAAACATGGAAGAGTCACTGCCTTCATCGTCGATCACCGGTAGAATTTTCTGCAGATCTTCTTCTGGAAAATAGTCAGATTTAGCTAACTGTTCACGCGCGCGCATCCAGTTCACATTCCCGCGAAGTGTATTGAATTCACCGTTGTGAATGGTGTACCTGTTCGGGTGTGAACGTTTCCAGCTTGGAAACGTATTCGTACTGAATCTGGAATGCACAAGCGCCAAAGCTGACTTGAAGTCCGGGTGATTCAGGTCGATATAAAACGAATCCAGTTGTTCAGGGATTAACATACCTTTATATACAATTGTTTTCGTGGAGAGACTGCTAATATAGACGTCATCAAATTCAGGGTGGTTTGCCATTGCTTTTTCCACACGCCTGCGAATAACATATAACTTTCGCTCGAAAGCTTTACGATCGCTGAGCTCGTCTGATTTTTTTATGAATATCTGACGGATAACAGGTTTGCTTTTAGAGGCTACTTTTCCGATGAATGAATCGTTAATTGGAACTGGACGCCAGCCGAGGAAGGATTGTCCTTCTTCAAGGATAATTTGTTCAAAAAGATCTTTACTTTTAATTCTTGTTTCGTGGTCATTAGGAAGAAATACCATACCTATCCCGTATTCTCCTTCTACTGGAAGGAATATATTTTCTTTTTCACATTGCTTTTTAAAAAATCGGTGTGGAATTTGTGTCAGTATACCAGCACCATCACCGGTACTTGTATCTGCAGATTGACCACCTCGATGCTCCAGATTACATAATATGTTTATCGCGTTTTGCACGATGTTATGTGTTTTTTCACCATTTATGTTCGCGATCATACCAATTCCACATGCCTCGTGTTCATTGGCAGGATCGTATAAGCCCTGCAATGCAGGGAAGCCATTTCTCGCCATCAAATCCACCCCTTTTTGTTAATTACTGTATGTTTTAGTAACTAACAGTATATCATAAAATTGTCTTTACCTTAAAATTCAGATAAATTTTTTCTTTGAAATTTAGAGTGGTAAGCGCTACCATTCCTTTCGTTTTCTGACTTTATTTAATTATTACTTTTCTTTCATGCATGGAAATTTAGAGTGAATGCAGTAGACTGGTTGAAACATGGTAATCAACACGTGACACGTCTGTCTATTTGCTAGATATTATGTTTTATTTGAAGTGAAATGCGACGTAACCCTCATTACCAGTCCCGGTGAGTGGAGGGCGGTGACTCCTGCGGGAACGGCACGAGTCTGAAGGCCCCGCAGAAAAGAATACTTAAGAGGAGGGCCAACTAAAGCCGTGCCCGCGGAAAGCATCCGCCAGGAGCAATCCTGGACTGATGCAAAAATAAACCTAATGTTACGTCACATTTTTAAATTTTTGAATCAACTGCAATAGTAGTTTGCAGGCTTATTTAACTATTTCTGGAAGCACTGTTTTTAGTCTGCGAAAAGTGGGTTACCAACTTATATTACTTCGAGGCTAGGATCTTGGAGCGGGATATCATGTGTGGAAGTTTGGTTTATCAATCTCGAAAAATTGTTATCGATTGCGAGGGGGAAATTGTCGATCGCGAGAAAAATTTTATCAATCTTCACAGAAAATTTATCACGCTTGAGGCGAAAAATATCGATCTCACCTGAACTTTCCTTGCATCAAAAAAGCCAGACCATAACAAAATGGTCTGGCTTTGAATTAATTTTTACTGTTTAACTTTTGTTGCAACTTCGACCATACGTTTTGCCTGGTGTTTGATAGCGCCTTGAACATCTTCTACCATATCGCCGTCCTGATTAACGGACACGCTTGCGCCATATGGATTTCCACCAGCTCCGAATAATATTGGATCTGTATATCCTGGTGCTGCGATAATCGCACCCCAGTGGAACATGGAAGTATATAGTGATAATAACGTAGCTTCCTGTCCACCATGTGGGTTTTGTGCTGATGTCATTCCACTTACTACCTTGTTTACGGTTTTGCCACTAGCCCATAGACCACCTTGCGAATCAAGGAACTGCTTCATTTGTGCCGGCAGGTTACCAAAACGTGTTGGCATACTAAAGATTACGGCATCTGCCCATTCTAAATCGTCTGAAGATGCTTCTGAAACATCTTTAGTTGCATCATAATGTGCTTGCCATGCTGGATTTGAAGCAATCGCAGCTTCTGGTGCTAATTCTTTAACCTTTAATACTCGAACTTCTGCACCTTGTTCTTCAGCACTTTCTGCTGCCCATTTCGCCATCTGATAGTTCGTACCTGTTGAGCTGTAATAAATTACTGCTAATTTTACGTTTGACATCGTATCGCTCTCCTTTTAATTCTATTATGTTTCATACACCAATACTTATTCCACTCTTTTACGTATAAGGTATGAGAAGATTACTTTATGTAACTTAGTATATTAAAATAACAATAACAAGTCAACTATATAGATTTATAAAAAACTGGCAATTATTTTAAATATTTCTACAAATTTGTAGGCTTATAGGGTAAAATAGAAAAATAAGGTGTGCCAAAGGGAGAAATGCCAGTTATGCACGAAGCCAGAAAGTTTATTTATGGATTACTAATTGTTTCTGTTGCCTTAGCTCTAACAACAAATCACCTCATCGTTGATGGCAGAACGTTTCTTTACACAGTCGGATTGCTATGGGTATTTACAATTTTATACGATCATTTTAAGTTAATTGTGACAAGTAAAACAACAGAACAGGGTACATACATAGATTATGGAATTAACTATAGCTTAACAATTGCAATTTTTGCTGGCCCACTGGGTTTATTGATTTTTGAAATCATTATTCGACTCACAGAATATATTAATAAAAAGAGAACCAAAACTGCTGAGCAGTACGAATTTATTCATACGCTGTATAACATTGGATCCTTCACGTTAAATGGCACGGTTGGGTACTACCTGTTTTATATGCTTGAACCATCCTTTCAATTGATACCATTTGGTTTTTGGATTTTACTGTTCCTGCTGCTCGGGATTATGTCGATTACATCGGATCTTTTGATCATCATCATTTTTAAATTATTAAAAGAAATCAATACGAAAAAAGAAGCGATAGATTTCATAAAAACAAGATCGATTCTCGATATGGGAAAAGTCTCGGTGACAAATGCTTTACTGCTCTATTTCCTTCAAGAAAGACAATGGGAAATCATTGTTTGTCTGCTTATTTTAAACTATCTTGTCAGTCGATCCTTTCTCGATAAGGCACAAAGTATGCAGCATAAAATTGAACGAGATAAATTCGAACAACTCGCCTATACTGACTTTCTGACCGACCTGCATAATCGAGCTTATATGGGAAAAATAATGGACGAGCTCGGTACTTCGAATGAAACGATTGGCATTGTAGTAGCAGACATTGATAAGTTTAAGCAAATAAACGATACGTATAATCATGCAGTTGGAGACAAGGTTATTAAACAATTCGCATCTACCCTTAAAAACTCGCTGACAAAAGATGATTATGTTTTCCGCAGCGGCGGTGAAGAATTCACACTGTTTCTCAGGAAGAAAAGTTTTAGCCGGACAGAATCCATCGTGAAATCAATTAAACAAGCAACAGAGACAACTCCGGTAGATGTGGAATATAAAGGGATGCCTGAATCTATCTCCTATACAGCATCGTTTGGACTTTATTTTTTTAAAATAAATAATGAATCGTTCTCGATTAATAAGGGATATGTGGCTGCTGATCAATTACTGCTTCATTCTAAGAAGCTTGGAAGAAATAGAGTCTCCACACGAAATGGTACGGTCTATACTGCTTCCACCCCTGCGACAAAATAAAAATCCCGGCATTTGCAATCACTTGCAAACTACCGGGATTTTTCATTTGTGTTGCCATTATTTAGATCCGGCAATTTTTTCCGTTATATACGCTGAAACATCTGCAATTTCCTGTTCAGACAGCTGTTCTTCAAATGCTGGCATACCGCCGCCGCCATTTTTAACCTGTTGCATAACTGCATCGTAATCAGTTGAGGATTGAAGCGATGGTCCGCTTCCACCTGCACCTTCCTGACCATGACAGGACATGCAATTGCTCTGATAGATTTCATCACCGTTTGCTGCATCTCCCTGAGCGGTTGTTTCACCGGTGTCTCCGCCGGTTCCTTCTTCTGTTCCGCCTTCGTCTCCTCCGTCTCCCCCGCCACAGGCGGAGATAACCATTACTAAGGCTAGCAGTAATAACGAAAGTATAAATTTTTTGTTCTTTAACATGTTTTCATCTCCTACCGTTAATCATCTTATTACTTTAGGAATTACCCTGATTAACATTGATGAAACCTAGTATTTGTACTTTAGATATAAATATTCATTTTCATAATGAATCCATTTTCGTTTAGTTAGACCCCCTGAGTCAGAAAATTGGACGTTGCAAAACAAACGACGTATTATTTTAAAAGATAGGAGTGATAAAGATGACAACATCAGAACACAAGCATTTTAACCAAATACCATTGTCTGTATTGGACCTTGCACCCGTAACAGAAGGGAGCACTCCAAAACAGTCGTTTGAAAATAGCGTTGAATTAGCGCAACATGTAGAAAAATGGGGATTTAACCGTTTCTGGCTAGCTGAGCATCACAATATGCCAGGCATTGCCAGTTCAGCAACCTCTGTTATCATTGGGCACATCGCTGGAGCGACTGAACGTATACGTGTCGGTTCAGGTGGCGTCATGCTGCCAAATCACGCTACGCTTGTTATTGCGGAACAATTCGGTACACTCGAAACCATTTATCCAGATCGAATTGACCTGGGACTTGGACGTGCGCCAGGAAGCGATCAGCCAACTGCATATGCACTCCGCCGCACACTGAATATGCGTGTGGAAGATTTCCCTTTACAGGTAGAGGAACTGCAGGATTATTTCGCTGATAAACCTGACGCTCGCGTTCGGGCAATTCCAGGTGCGGGGCTTGATATCCCTATTTGGCTGCTTGGATCAAGCGGATTCAGCGCTCAACTTTCAGCAGAAAAAGGACTTCCTTTTTCGTTTGCCAGTCATTTTGCACCAGACTACACAATCCCAGCGTTAAAACGCTACCGGGATAATTTTAAACCATCTGATAAGCTGCAGAAGCCATATGCTATGCTTGGCGTTAATATTATTGCAGCGGACACAGATGAGGAGGCAGAATGGTTGTCCACCTCCCAACAGCAGCAATTTTTAGGTATACGAAGCGGAAAGCCAACCAAACTGAAACCACCAGTCAGTACACTTGATGAAGAGTGGTCGGCATTGGAGCTGGCATCCGTTGCCAAAACACTCAATTCGTTCTCAACGATAGTTGGAGGGCCAAAGACAGTCAAAGAAAAACTAAGCCGTTTTATTGAAGAAACGGAAGCCGACGAAGTGATAATTAATACGCAAATTTTTGATCCAAAAGCTAGAATTCGTTCGTATGAAATTATTGCTGATATGATGGAATAATATTGCATACACATCAGCAAAACGACAAAAAACGCAGCTCCTCCGATGAGCTGCGTTTTTTATTATTTAGAAGCACCCAGCAGTCATTTGAACCACCCTTTTTCTTTAAAACGAGAGATTGCCTCAATTCTGTTCGTGACATCAAGCTTATCAAGTATGACTGAAATGTAATTTCGAACAGTACCAGTAGTTATGAACATCTGCTTCGCTATTTCCTTCGTGTTTTTCCCGCTGGCCATCAGTTGGATAACCTGCTCTTCCCGCTCGGTTAGAGGACTACCGGCGCTATATACCATATCAACTAATTCCGGTGCGTAAATTTTTCTTCCATCCATAATTGTTCGAATGGAATTTGCTAAATCTTCGCTTGGGCTATCTTTTAGTAAATAGCCGTATACTCCAGCATTTCTTGCCCGTTCAAAATAGCCGGTTCTGGCGAATGTAGTTAGAACAATCACTTTACATGGGTCATTCTTTAGTTCTTCTGCCGCATCCAGACCGCTTTTTAACGGCATTTCAATATCCATAATACAAATATCAGGCTGCTGCTGTTTCACAAGGTGTAATGCTTCTTCGCCGTTATTTGCCATCCCAACAATCTCCATATCCTCTTCCAATTCAAGTAGAGAGCCCAGAGCACCAAGTAACATCCGTTGATCCTCAGCTATTACAATGCGTATCACAGCAACTCATCCTCCTCTTTCGTATGTTTAATGACAAATGGAACTTTAATCTTAAGAATGGTGCCGCTGGAAGACTCCATCTCCAGACGACCATTTACAAATTCCAGTCGTTCTCTCATTCCCTGAAGTCCATTCCCTTTATAAGAATCGATTTCATCTGTGATTCCGATACCGTTATCCTGCACTGTAATCACAAGTTCAGTGGGTGATTGTTTCACCTTAATATGACACAATGTTGCCTGACTGTGTTTCACAATATTTGTAACGGCTTCTTTCAAGCTCATGCTTAACACGTTTTCGACCAGTAATGGAACATTTTTCAGTTTCGTTTCACCAGCAACACTCAATTCTATCTGTGCTGCATCCAGTATTTGTGCTACATGCTTCATTTCTTCATCGAGCTTTGCGCCTCGCATATCAGAGACCATTTCACGCACTTCCTTCAAAGCAGTTCGAGCAGTTTGATTAATATCACCGACTTCTGATTTGGCCGCTTCAGGGTTTATACTGATTAATTTACCAGCTAAATCACTTTTTAAACCAATCAGAGAAAGTTTTTGCCCCAATGTATCATGAAGATCGCGAGCAATTCGCTGGCGTTCTTCCATTATTACGAGCCTGGAAATACGTTTGTTGGCATCTTTTAATTGACCTTCCAGTATATCCTGTTTGTTGCGGTTATACATGTTAAAAGGCAGTAGAATTACCCCAATAACACTAATGATTATAAATGGAATCTGCATCAGAAAGATTTCACTTTGTGTTACAAATCCGATACTTACTGCAATAATGGTTGTACACAAATGAACAACATATAGCGTAATAAACCCAGCTTTATTCAGTATGTTTCCTATGTAAAATGCCAGAAATAATGAAAAGTAGACGTAACCAAAAAACAACGTCATAACTATACTGATGGCCATCTCGATACTAACCGATAGATAAACTGGCCATCCTTTAGATAAGAATGATAAGCGATATGTAGCAAAAAATAATACTATCATTGCACATCCAATTACAATTTCTATTGGTGAGGAAGAACGAAAGATAAAATAAAAAGGAAGTATACAAAATATAATCCAGGCATATGAACTGAGTCCTGTATTTCTTGGAATAATATGATACCAGCTTTGCATATAAAAACCTCCTTCTTATTTAGTATTATACTTAGAATTTATTGAAATGTCGTGGTTGTGAGAAATTGTAAGTTGCACATTTTTGGATCTGTCATCTCATTTATTAACCACACCACTTAGGGACTGAAAAAGTGGTGGATTGTAAAATTTTATCTTTCCACCATTACTTAGTATCTTCGAATATACGAGACTCCAGTGGGAACAGCACGAGGTGAAGGCCCCGCAGGAAAGCGATCTTTAAGAGGAGGGCCAACTAAAAACGTCCTTTGCGGACAACGTTGGCATACCCCTTGCCGGGGCAAGGAGACTGAAGCCGTGCCCACGGAAAGCGAAGGATATTCGAAGATAAGACGATTGATTCGCTTATTTTGTACCACATGTAACTTTTTCAGTAGCCTCCTACTTGCCGCTTTTAGTTTCCTTATATGGAAATAATACATTCCTAAAAAAAGAAAACCCTCCAAACTAGCTGAAGGGTCGTCCCATGGTTTATTTACTTTTCTTGAAAGCTTGACCTTCTTGTATTTAATCCCACTTTAGATGAGGATTCTTTTAAGACACCTTTAACTTCTTTAAAGCTTTTAAACGATTTACTACTCTCGTCCCACAAACGGAAGTTAATCGATTTTAAACTTGTGCCTAGTGTTATGGTAGTTGCCTGATGCAACGGTGGTGTAGATTCATGCGCCTGTTCCAGTTTATAGTTAGGAACTCTTGGGCTTAGGTGATGTACATGATGGTAACCAATACTACCAGTTATCCACTGGAGTATTTTCGGCAGTTTATAGTAAGAACTTCCGTCTACAGCCGCTTTTACATAATCCCACTCATCTTCATTTTCAAAATACGAATCCTCGAATTGATGCTGAACATAAAATAACCAAATTCCAAGTGATCCTGAAATTAACAGAATTGGAAGCTGGATGATTAGAAATGCCTGCCATCCGATTGTCCATATTAGTGCACCATACAGTACAACGATTGATGCGTTAATTAAATGTGTATTTATACGTTCTTTGCGTTTTGCATCTTTTCGATTGAAACGTCCTGAAATCAGGAACAAATAGATCGGTCCAAATCCAAACATAACGATTGGATTACGGTAAATACGATACGATAACCTTTTCCAAAATGTTGCTTCTTTGTATTCCTGTACAGTCATAACCCATACATCACCAGTTCCGCGTTTATCCAAGTTACTGCTTGTTGCATGGTGTATTGAATGCTCTCTTTTCCACTTTTCAAAAGGGAACAATGTAATAATTCCCGTTATCGTTCCGACTATTCTATTCGCCTTTTTATTATTGAAAAATGACATGTGTGTACAGTCATGAAATATGATAAATATCCGTATAACAAAACCTGAAGCGATAACTGCCAATCCAAGCGTTAACCAAATGGAAACGGATAAACTCTGATAAGCAAGAAACCAAAGCAGTAAGAACGGTACTATTGTATTAATTATTTGTCTGATGCCAGCTTTTGTATCTGAACTAGCAAACTGTGCTACATTTTTTCTTAATTGAGTTGTTTTTTGTTTACTCATAATGACGTCCTCCTATGTTAAGGATTTTCTGATATTATATTATTTTGATTAAAAACGGTTTCTTTATTCGTCTATCAAGCATAAAAGAAGTTGGTACATCAAAAAAGGCATAAACGTCAAGTAGCATACATGACAAATGTCATATAGTTATTGTCGTTTTTTTCCATTGTTTCAACTTAATGCTACATTCATGTAAAATAGGTCTATACGAAATCTTTGAAGAAGAGGTGAAAGGCATGAAAGCAATTATTGTAAAAGAACCCGGCGGCGCTGAACAATTGAAAGTTGCAGAACAGCCAATGCCCGAGGTTGCTGAGGGAGAATTGTTAATAAAGGTCAAAGCAGCTGCAATTAATCGAAGCGACATTTTAAACCGTGAAAATAAGTCTGGTTATCTGACCAATCCTATCTTGGGTGTTGAGGTTTCAGGAATTGTGGAAAAAGCACCAGAAGGATCATCTATTGAAGTTGGCACCCGTGTAATGGGTCTTGTTAACGGGGGCGCTTATGCGGAATATGCAGTAATGCCCGCTGAACGGGCAATGGTAGTTCCAGAGAACATTTCCTTTGAGGAAGCCGCTGCGATTCCAGAAGTTTTTTTAACCGCATTCCAAACCCTGTTCTGGCTGGGTGAACTGAAACAAAAGGAGTCCGTATTAATACACGCTGGTGGAAGTGGTGTTGGCACAGCTGCGATTCAGCTTGCAAAACAGCTCGCTGATGCGAGAGTTATTACGACAGCAGGATCTCAGAAAAAGCTTGATTTCTGCAAACATCTCGGAGCAGATGTAGGTATTAACTATAAAGAAGAAAACTTTGAGGAAGAAGTATTGAAAAACACAAATGATCAAGGTGTACATGTCATTCTTGATTTTATTGGTGCTTCCTATTGGAAGAAGAATCTGGCGAGTCTAAAAGTTGATGGTCGCTGGATCCTCATAGGTCTTTTAGGTGGTGCGAAGCTGGAAAACATAAACCTGATGGAAATTATGGCGAAACGTGTCCAATTAAAAGGAACGTTACTTACTCCAAGAAGTGATGACTATAAAGCAGAATTGACTCAGGACTTTGCTAAACATGCGCTTCCACTATTTAATAGGAAGGCATTAAAACCTGTAATTGACCAGATTTTCTCCTTTACGGAAGTGCAGGATGCGCACAGGAAAATGGAAAGCAATAAAAATATAGGAAAGCTTATTTTAAAGGTTAATTAAATTTCCCTTTCCTTTCCCGGGATTATTCTAGTTTTATTCATCTATTTTTGGTAATCTTAAGAAAGAAGCACTAACTAACAGAGATGAGGTATTTCCATGAAACAACTAGTCATTCTTGGTGGTGGCTATGGCGGTATGTTGATTTTATCAACGCTGCTGGACAAGCTGCCGGAAGATGTAAAAATAACACTTATAGACCGGAATCCATATCATTCTTTAAAAACGGAATACTATGCAATTGCTGCTGGAACTACGTCAGATAGAAATGTCCGTGTTGACTTCCCCGAACATGATCAAGTGGATTATGTGTATGGCGAAGTTTCACGAATTGATACGGAGAATCAGGAAGTCTCTTTTCATGATAAAAGCAATTCTGTTTCCTATGATTACATAGTAATAGGACTGGGCTGTGAAGATAATTATCATGGAATTCCAGGTGCAAGTGAATTCACTCATAGCGTTCAGACTTTTGCTAACGCAAGAAGAGCCGGGCTAGCAATTGGCAATTTAAAAGCGTTCAGCAAAGTTACTGTTGTTGGGGCTGGGCTAAGCGGAATAGAAGTAGCTGCGGAAGTCCGTGAAAGCAGACCAGACCTGAATGTAAGATTACTTGATCGTGGCGAATCAGTATTAAAACCATTTGATCCTAAAATTCAGGAATATGTGGAAGACTGGTTTGAAAAAAATGATGTGGAAGTTTTGCATAACGCTAATGTAGAATATGTAGAAAAAGACGGTGTATGCAATAATGGAGTCTGTTACGTAAATGATGTAACCGTTTGGACCGCCGGTGTTCAACCTAATCATATCGTGAGGGAATTACCTTTTGAACAGGATTCACAAAATAAAATCATCCTGAATGATTATTATCAGGTTCCGTCGCACGAAAATGTATATGTAGTCGGTGATTGCGCTTCCTCCAGCTATTCACCAAGTGCACAGCTGGCAAGACTTCAGGGCGAACAGATTGCTGATGTATTATCTTCCGTTTTTAAAGGAGAAGAACCGAAGCTTCCTAAAGAAATTAAACTAAAAGGTACGCTTGGTTCACTCGGTAAATCGGATGGTTTTGGCAACATGTTCCAGAAAGCAACCACAGGGTTTATACCAAGAATGGCTAAGTCAGGTGTTTTATGGTTAAATAAGCGACATTAATAATGAAACAAAAAAAGCCTTTGTTATCCAGTTATAATGGATGACAAAGGCTTTTTATTAGGATGATTCTTCTTCTAAAATGAAATCTGGCTGGTATTGATCGTTCTCCAAATTGATTCTGCCATTTTCAGTAACATGAATTCCTTCATCCTCAAGTAAGCTTTTTTGCGTCCAGACCCCTTCATCACTTTTTAAGGCAATTTGCCCCTTACTATTTACGATCCGATGCCAAGGCAAATCATACTTTTTACTCATTGAATGAAGAATCCGTACAACTTGTCTAGCTCCTCGAGGACTGCCAGCAACTTTTGCAACTTGGCCATACGTCATAACTTTTCCCTCTGGTATCTGTTTTATAATTTCAATCACATTAGCAGTGAAAGGCTTCATAGTCTTGCCCCTTTCCATTTTCATAGGTGAAAACACAAAACGAATGGACACCCCTTGCATATTATGTAGTATTCAAATGCAATTGTGAGGAGGAAAAGTCGTGGCAAATAGACCATTTCCAAGGTTTTGTATCTTTCCAGGTTATAACTGGTGCGGACCTGGATGCAGCGGTCCGGGGGCACCAGTTAACAAAGTCGACGCAGCATGCAAAGCGCATGACGAATGTTATCGCAGGTATGGTTCGCGATGTAAATGTGATAAAGAATTTTTACGCAGATTGGACATCTATCGTAATCCTAATACTAGAGAAGGACGCCAAGCAAACGTAATGTATAACTATATGAAAGTTCAAACATTTTTCAGATGCAGGTTTTAAGGAATCGGTTTAAACTATACTTTCGTTTTATTCCTATCCATCTAGTCTCCAATTTCCAACTATAAAATTCTTGCATTAGGGAAAATTTTCATCCAGCTTACAATCGTTGCAATCAATAAAACAACTAGATATACAACGACTCCGTAACTGAAATTCAATGCTAATAGATGAACTACAGCAAATACACCCGCTATTAATGTCAGGAGGATGCTTACTCCGGTATTCATATTCTGCGCAAACTCAAAAGACTGCGTAAACGGTAGAGAATCTCCGTTCAAAAATTTATAGGAAATAAGTGTATGCAGTATTCCTGCTAATAAAACCGCCAGTAAATCAGGTAAGATTCTAGCAGAAAAGATCCAAATAAATACGGTGCTCAGGACAATGAAAATCGGCAAATATAGCTTAACAAGAAACGCTTTTACTGCTCCGCGATGCATTACACCCAGGTCAGCAATTGGGGCTGCCCGAAATAACCAGCTGCCTTTATAGTTCTCCGAAAACTTAAGCATATGAACCGTCATTGGTATCATTATACTACTAAAGTAAATAGTCAGATACATCTTCCCGGTCCCGATTTCAGCAAGTGAAGTTCCTGTATTTAAATTGTTAAACAGGAAAATAAACGGAAAAATAAGAGCAAAGCCCAAAGATGGATATACCTTTAATTTAAACTCTCTTTCTTTTTTCATCATAACGGCGGATAACTCGAAAAATATACGTTCTTCTCGGTTAATGCTTACGAACCGCGCTAAGTAATCATTAAACCAGGGCGTCTTCTTTTTGCTTTTTCCTGAATCTGCCAGCAATTTTTCTAAATTACGTTCAAAAGAGGGCATAAGCCCATAATATACAACAATCGAAATAATTGGTATCAGTACCGCTGCAATTGAAAGTAAAAGTAGTTCTGTTGTTTTATTTTGGTGGAGCAGCAATTCAAATGGAGCGCCAAACCAGATTGGCGGTATGAAAATATGCCACCAGCTGAAGGTATAGGTTACTGCTACATCAATAATTTCAAACGAACGACCTAACAACTGATATCCTACAAATATTCCAACCGATAATAGAATTTGGACATAATTGATAATATCCTTCAACCGTTCACCGCTGAAGAACTGCAAAGTGAATATGTATATTAATGCTGTTAACGCAATAATAAATAAGACATTCAGTATGAGTACAGCAACAAAAAGCAATGAAAAAATAATTCCTTTACTGACAACCATTACAATAAATGGAATTGCCACAAGCGCCCCAGTCAGAAAGGTCATATAAATACTGATATGCACCATTTTTGCTGCACTGATCGTTTTTTTACTAACAGGTTTTGTACCAAGGATATTTTTATCCCTTACATCCAATAAGACGGATGAAAAATCAGCAATCATAGATGTCATGAGGAAAAACATGATGACTCCAAAAATAAGGCTCATTTGCAGCATATAGTTGTCCCCAATAAAAATAAACGGGATTATTATAATGCCGTAAAGTACATAGATTCCCAATGATTTCAGAAATTGATTTCCTTCCTTCTTTTTTGCGGAGTTTGCTTTGAGTATAGTTGGTACCCGACGCTGGTCCATCGTCAGTTTTAATTGCAGTATTCTCCGCATTACGTCGTACTCAATTCCCAGCAACTTAAAGATAAACCGGCATCTATCCAGAAACATCAATGATTTAAAGTCATTCATTTGCTCTGCCCTCGCTGACAATCCGCACAAAATTCCCTGCTATCTCCTTATGTTCATTAAAACCAGTTAACTGGTTAAAAATTTCTTCGAGTGTCCCTTCCTTACTTTGTTCCCTTAACTCCTCAAAACTTCCATCTGCAGCTATTTTTCCATCAACTAAAAGAACAATCCGATTACTGATTTTCTCTACCACGTCCATAATATGTGATGAATAAAATACCGTTTTCCCCTGATCTGCAAGCTGGGCGAGAATTTCTTTAATAATCATCACACTATTCGCATCTAAACCATTTAATGGTTCATCAAAGAACAGCAAATCCGGATCGTGCAGGAGGCTTGAGATAATTAACACCTTCTGTCTCATTCCTTTTGAAAAAGAGGAAAGTCTTGTATGGTATACATCCTCCATATCGAACTCATTCATTAACTCGCTCGCTTTTTGACCCGCTTCCCTTTTACCCAGCCCATATAATTCACCAATAAATATAAGATATTCACTGGCAGTAAGATTATCATAAATATCTGCATTCTCCGGTACATAGCCAATTTTTCGTTTATATGTATGATCGCCAGACGCTATATCCTCTCCGAAGATCTCAACCTTGCCCATATAATTATCTATTAAGCCAAGCATTATTTTTACAGTTGTACTCTTCCCAGCCCCATTCGGCCCAATATAACCAATTACTTGTCCTTGATACACATCTAAATTGATAGCATCTAACACACGCTTTCCACCAAGATGCATCGTCAGATCCGTAAGTGACAACACTTTCTCCCCATTGCCCTCGATACTAATCACCCCTAAACATAATAGTATTATTATTCTAACATATCCAAGCGGTACCAGGCACCCTCACACCAAGGTGCCTGGTACCGCCAGGTTTTTGTCAGTTTTTGTCGAAAAAAGATATTTATCTTTGTGTTTTGCACGACTATGGCATAAAATTACATGAAGGAATAGTAAAAACTTTCATACTATTATGTTTGTGAATCAGGAAGTGGGGAATATAAATTAATGTTACCGTACTATAACCAGTACATCTCCCCGCTTATAACTATTATTAACATTCACAGCATTTTCCAGCTACAGAGAGAGTCAGTAAAAGTACCTTTACCTAAGGTATTAACAAAATTATTGAGGAGTGATTTTTTACTATGTCAGAACAAAAGATTCGTACTGCGCTAATTGGCTGGAGTCTACAGTCAATTGAAGCAGCAGACAAAATGGAGCGTCCATTCGTGGTGGTTGGACCACCTGACTTCGAAGAGTACGCTAAACAACATGGAATTAATTTTGTAGGTTGGAATTTTGATCGAATTAACGAAAACTCAGGTGAACTGTTTGACACACTCAATGATATGGGAGTGGAAGTTGCAGTTCCTCTATATGAAGAAACAGTCGAATGGGCAGGTGCTTTAAACGCTCGTTTTCGAGACGATATGCGTATCTTTAACCGCTCTCTCCTACTAAGAGATAAAGGGTTAATGAAACGTAAAGCACAGATGGCCGGGATACGGGTTGGTGTTTTTGAAGAAGTAAGAAATAAAGATGATGTTAACCGATTTTTAAAAAGAGTAAACGAAGCCTTATTAAAGCTGGACGGGGACCCTAACGAACCGATTCACCTTAAACCGATGGACGCTGCTGGATCAGTAGGACACCGAGTTATACGCTCTGCAGCAGATATCGATTTACTATCAGATGATGATTTTCCAGGATTATTAGAGAGTCATCTGGACGGACAGGAATTTTCTTGTGAAGTATTTGTTCATGATGGTAAAATCCAATTCTTGAACATAACGGAATACGTTCGTTTGGGACATTCCAACTTCGTGCCCGCTTCACCAGAATTAGAAGCAAAACGTCCGTTAATAAAAGCTGCTATTGAAGAATTAATCGATGCATTTCAAATAAGATACGGTCTCATCCACCCAGAATATTTTATTACGTCGGATAATAAACTGCATTTCGGAGAAGTCGCAGCACGTGTACCTGGTGGACACATTTTCGAACTAATTGAACGAGCATATGGTTTTAGCGCATTTCAGGCTCAAATTCTATGCAGTGACCCTAAAACAACCGAGGAAGAATTAAAAGCATTCTTCCCTAAAGAATCTGAAGCAAAAGGATATGCAGGTAACCTGATGGTTTATCCAAAAGTGAAAGTCATCGAACGATTAAATTTACCAGATGAACTTGTAGATCATCCATACTTTGAGAAGCATGACATGTTTGTACCTGGTACCAGTAAAGTCGCTGAGCGTGTTGGCTTTGGAAACCATTATGGAACCATATTCTTCTTTGGAAAAGACAGCGCAACGGTAAATGAACTTTTGCTTGACTATGAAAAATGGGACTTTTATTTATAAAAATTCAAAACCCTGAATAAAAAGACTAAAAGCACTAGTCTTTAGAGGAGTGCAAGTAGATGTCGATTCTGACAAAAAAAGATAAAGACATGTTCTTGGAATCTTTTAAGTCGCTTGAGGAAGCCAAGTCATTTTCAAAGGTTTTATACCGAAATACTGTTCTGCAAGCAACCGGCAAACTAGTTCGAAATGTCGAGGGGTTAAATTACTTATTTCGATTTGCCCACCGATTTGAGAATGCTGGGATATTTACAGACAGTGCTTGGGAAAACCCTTTGATGCTTCAGCCCAGACTAGTTGCAGAAACCTTAAAAACAAACGGTCCTAATCTAGTAATGGAAGTATTAAGTGATCTTCGAATGCTTGCTATAGCGAAGAAAACGTACACAAGTACACAGATCACTGCTGAAGATGCTTCCCTGTTTCTGACAAATGTGATGGCACAGAATAGTAATCTGTTATTTTCCGATGGTTTAAATGAAACCAATTCAGACTCAGACCAGGCGCAAATGATTCTTTGGTTTCTAGACGATAACTTAAAGCTGACAACCATTTTTGAAAGTCTTCTTAAAGAAGTAGATCGTTTGGCAACACAACGCCCGATCATGGTCAATCGAATTATTGAAATGATCTTAACAGCAAAAAAAAGGGGTCAGACACGTCTTGACTCACCTGCCCTCAAAAAATTAAAAGAGTATGATGCAGCATACACTGGCCCAACAAATAAAAGCAGTCAGATTTCAGATGCTGATAGTTACCTCCAAATAATTAAAAAGCTTGATCGTTCAAGCTTAAGAAAAGAAGCAAAGTCATTTGGAAAATCTTTAATACAAACTGGAATTGCGTCACCTTATCATGCAACACTATTACAGTATATTAATTTCTCACATCCTGATTTACTTTCTGTTGCGCTTCAATTAACCGGCAAAGGTCAAGGAAACCTAGCAAAACATAAGGATCTGGTAAAAGATATAATTGACATTGCAATTAAAGAAAGTACCTGTCAGTCAATCTACGGTTTAGGACGATTATTGGAGCGTGAAATTTTAGACATTCCGGAAGTCGCTTCAGGGATTAGAAGTATCATGCACCTTCCTATTCACCATTTGGTTATCGAAAACATTAAAAGAAAGAACATCAGACCAACTGGGGTACTGCTTGCCGGCACGATAAGCGTATTGGGACAACCACTCGGAATTGGGCAGGGATTAAATCCAACGTGTCAGTCTGCACGAGGTATCAGCCTGTGGTCGCAGCATGAACCTGCCTACTTGCTGAAGTTAATTATAAGTGCTGCACGTGACAACAATGTTTCCGTTAGTTTGGATGGTATTCCTATTGAATCTCAGTTTCTAACAGGCGGTCTTGCCCCTGATTTGCACAGGGATCTAGATCCAATTTCATTACTTCTTGTTCCTCATTTGGATCGTATTTACAGTGAAATGATGAAACGGGTGGCGGTAAGAGGAGAGGATGCTCATAAATGGGTGAATCCTGCATTTTACGGATCGATGGTACTGCCCGGATTCCGCGCAGTCACTAATTCCTACACTGGAAAGGTAACCGACTATCCCGGGTTTATCAGGATTTTCTATGCTACACACCATCCAGAATATAACGGACATCATGAACTGCTCTATCCAAATCCCGTTGGCATATTTATGACCAACGTTCATGCAAATTTAACAGGTTTGCATGCTGTAAGTCTTCAGCGGATAGAAAAGGATCCTACTGGACACTACAGAATTTATTTCTATAATCCAAACAATGATAGTGACCAGGTTTGGGGACAGGAGATTCGCTGTTCCATATCGGAAAATGGTGAAAAAGAAGGAGAATCTTCCCTCCTGTTTCACCAGTTCGTTTCCCGTATTTATGCATTTCACTATAATCCGCTGGTAGCCGGACACCCGGCAGCAATTCCTGAGGAAACGGTTAATGAAATTGTTTCTCTTGCTAAAACTAGCTGGGGAAAAGATTACAACTGGACCGACTGATTTCAAACGAAAAGCGGAGGCGACTGTTCAGTGGCTTACAAATAAATGGTCCTGTGTAGGTACGTTGAACTTTACGCACCTAACATCAGGACTATCTATTTGTTTTTATATAAAAAAACCCCTTTTACTCACTGCTTTTCAGCAGCGCGTAAAGGGATTTTTTTTAATATTCCATAGACTGAAATAGTTGAGCAAGCCTTCAAACTAACGTGGTTATCATAAGTTCGAAAGCTAAATAACTAGTTATTGAGGATACAAGCTTCCTAGTTCAATCCACGTATACTTTTTTCCCCAGCTCTCTTTTGCAAGCGTTGTAATTTGTGCAATTTCCGCAGCATCAACCAGTCCCTTTTCTCCCATTTCATTTGGATTGTAATGGAATGCATACATACGGGAAACAAATTGAGCAAACGGAAGTGATGCTTCGCCTTCTTCTTCTCCGTTTTCTCTTACAGTAGAACGGATTCCCTGACCCCAGTTTTGGGCACTGTCATTATTAGGATTGTAGAAATATACACGGTATTCTCCATTTGGTCCAGGTGCAACACGTTGAATAGAAATAGCGTGTAACCCCAATAAATCAGCATTTGCGGTTGTAACGAAAATACCTACCGGACTTGGATATATCAAATGGTGTCCTCCGTTAAATAGCGGATGATGCGTTACGTAAAATAACCTTACAAAATCATCATAGCCATTTACAGAACCTGTTAACGAATTAATAACCGAACTGAACTCATTAGGAATCCATTGTCCATAAAACTCTGGATTCGTCCACTTGTGTCCATCTCCACCACGTATAGCAACTCGCTTCATCATTTCATTGTATACACGGTCAAGATGAGGAACTAATAACAGGGAGACTGGATCAAGCTCCACATGAAGATTCGGAGCTAAACCTTCCATTAAAAATCTTGAGTTTATCGGTGTTCCTTCAAACATCATATCGATCTCACCATCACGACCTGCACGCGCTACTAATTCCAGCAAGTAACCTGGATCATGTTGAGCCCAGAGACTTAGTCCTCTGGCAGACTGACATGTTGGGTTCATACCCTGTCCAATCGACAGCGGTTGCCCCAATACACTCAGAATACCTGAAATCAAAATTCCATTAGCGGTTAATTCTTCCCGATTTTCTTTTGCAGCAAATAGTACTTCTTGAACTTCCGGTAATAATTCCAATTCAAGAATTCTCTCAAGGCCCGGGATAACTGGTGTATGTGATAACGCGCCACGTTCGAGCATTAATGCAAGACCATATAACGATTGACACGTTTCAGGGTGAATAGCACTCTTGATCAACTGATTTACAATTTCAGGGTGCTCATTAACATTTGCCCGCCCTTTTTCGCTCAGACCCATGGCAGTAGACACTTCTTCAGGGGCAACTTCATTTAAGAATCGTAGAAGTACAGCATGGTGCGGACTAACCAGCCCAGTTGACCGCATAGATTCAGCGAATTGTTTTGCTTCTCTATTGATTTCCTCGGTACCAAGGGTGGTCAACTGACTTTGGTAATCAGCTATATCAGGATACTGTTTACTCGTGTCAGATGGCGTAGTGATAGCATCAATATAATACCCAATTTCTTTTTGTTCTTCTTTCTTTATATCAGCCGACATCATGTTTTTGGCATGATTGATAATGGATACGATTCGATTCACCATAATTGGACGCTGCGCTGTTAAACGATCCAGCTCATCCACCAAAGTCGCCGCAAACGAGCTTAGCGATAACTGAGAGGACAGGAAACGAAACAATTTATGTGCTCTTTCCAGATTATTATTCTGGTTAACACGAGATTCTTCTGTTTCTTTCGGGAAAAGAAGATCCAAATTCAGCGCCATCACTTTATTAAGGAACTCTTTAGCAAATTCAGGTGAAACTTCTGAAACAGCATAATCACCTTTTGCTATCGCTAACATACGGAGTTCACTCAATATCTCAAATATCGGATAAGACCCATCCACACCAAATGAACCACCAACTAAACGCGCCTGGAGTTTTCGTGGGTTTTCCCAAGGTCCTCCTTTAAAAATACCAGCCTGATCATATTGTTCCGCCAATTCCAACAGTACCGGCAAGTTGTCACCATCAATTAATTTTGTTGCTTCTTCTAATATTTTTTCCGTGTACAGCGCTTCTCCACCGATTGCCGCTTGCTTTAACTGGTCAAGAGTATAGATAAACTGGTCTTTAACTTCTGAACTCATATGGACCTCTCCTTATGCCAAAATAACACATCTGATTATTCAATACTCTATGCCAAATCAAATATATTCGACACATTGTTTGTATTCTTATTATACGTTATAAATGGCTTTTAAAGTATTTAATTTCAAAAAATTTCTACAACTAACTTTATAAGCTACAGTTTACCCTAACTTTGACTCTATCAATCATTTAAACAGCAATCTAAACCAAACTGGAGAAGGTGGAACCAAGGTTAATTCGTACAAAATTTCAAAAATCGGTGGTATACTAGTGATGTAGCAACATTTATAAACTGGTGAAAATATATATAGGAGGAAAAATATGCAGGATGAACAAATGCCCCAGAATTTCACTAAGATACAAGATGCCAACCGTCAAAAAAAGTTAACAAGATCAAAATTATTAAAGCGAATTATTTTCGTTCCACTTGGTGCAATTTTAGTTGCTGTAGGATTAGAAATATTTTTAGTTCCGAACAACATTATTGATGGTGGAATCATCGGAATATCCATCCTCACTTCCTACTTAACCAACATAAATTTAGGAATTTTATTAGTCCTTCTCAACGTCCCCTTTTTCGTAATAGGATATAAACACATTGGTAAAACATTTGCACTCACAACATTAGTCGGAAATATTATTCTTGGACTCGGTGTAGCATTCTTTCATCCAGTGCCAGTCTTAACAGACGACCTTCTGCTTGCTTCGGTCTTCGGCGGGATATGTCTTGGTATTGGAGTTGGCCTTGTAATTCGCCACGGAGGATCGCTCGACGGAACCGAGATTATGGCAATTATATTCAATAAAGCAACCCCTTTTTCAGTCGGCGAAGTTGTCATGTTTATTAATATCTTCATTTTAGGCAGTGCAGGTTTTGTATTCGGCTGGGAACAGGCAATGTATTCATTGATTGCTTATTTTATAGCTTTTAAGACAATTGATATCACAATCGAAGGACTGGACCAGTCAAAATCTGTATGGATTATCAGCGATCAGCACAAGGAAATTGGAGAAGCTATAAACGCTCGACTAGGTAGAGGTGTGACTTACCTGAACGGGGAAGGTGCCTATACCGGTGATGAAAAGAAAGTGATATTCACTGTTATTACGAGGCTTGAAGAAGCAAAAGTGAAAAACATCGTCGAAGATAAAGACGAGTCTGCCTTTTTGGCAATCGGTAACATTCATGATGTAAAAGGTGGACGATTCAAGAAGAAAGCTATTCACTAACGACCATGCATATTAGAAAACTTGGCTTATTAGCACCGTAAGAAAGTATTTCTTTCATAAATGCAAAAATAACCCACGCTTTAAATGCCTGGGTTATTTTTCATTCCTGGATTTCTGTGAAAATTGTTAAAAAAGGGTATATTTTCCTATGAATTAACAGTATATTTGCACTATTTTTGATATATCTTGTCTGAAATATTTACAATATTTACTCTAGACTTTATTATTAGATTGTTAGTAAACTTCTTTCAACAGAGGTTTAATTTCTATTAACCTATTAATATGATTTGGAAGGGGATGTCTACATATTAGAGTGAAATATTTAAGGGCAGTTAAATATTATAGAAAATAGGAGGAAAAGAATTTTATGAAAAAGGGAATGATTCTTTCTACAACATTGGCACTTACGCTAGGATTCAGTTCTTTAAGTGTTAGTGCAGCGACAGCAAATTTACCAGATTCCAATAATCTATCAGCAAAAGTTACATCGTCAGTTGGTTCTCCAATAGATTTGGGTATCGCAAACGATGAGAAATTAATAGAAATGCTCAAGGAAAGTGGTGTTATAGCCAAGGATGCTACGCCTGCAGAAGCTAATAAAGCTTTGAAAAAGTTTCTAAAAGCCAAAGCTGAGAATGCTAAAAAAGGAACGAAGGATAAGCTTCCAAAAGGCTTAGACGCTAATATGAAGGATGACTCGAAAAAGAATGACTATGGCTTGAAGAACGGGAAGGGAAACAAGCTTGGTCAAGCAAAGAAAAATAAGGTGGACTCTGTTCAGGAAGAAGCTTATAACGGAGAAGTTCGTTCCGACAAGGTTCTCGTTCTTGCAATTGACTTCCCAGATTATGAAGCTAGCTCGATTACAAAAGAGGAAACAGACATGTGGTATGAAAATTATACACATGACCATTTCCAGAACATGATCTTTGGTGAAAATGGATATGAAGGTCCTAATGGTGAAAATCTTGTTTCCATGAAACAATACTATGAACAGCAATCAGGTAATAGTTACACGGTTGATGGTACAGTTGCCGGCTGGTATACTGCTGAACATCCAGCAGCTTACTATGGTGGTAACGTACCTGCACCGGACGGAAACGATGCTCGCGCTCGTGAGTTAGTATATGAAGCACTTGCAAAAGCTGGCCAGGATCCAAATGTTGACTTAAGTGAATATGACGTTTGGGATCGTGACGATTACGATGCTGACGGTGTATACGCTGAGCCAGACGGAATCATCGACCACTTAATGGTTATCCATGCTGGAGTTGGTGAAGAAGCTGGTGGAGGTTCATTAGGTGGGGATGCAATCTGGTCGCACCGTTGGAACTTAGGCGGACTAGTTGCTGTACCAGGTGGCACTTCTGATAGCGATCGTTTTGGTGGTCAACTTGGCGCTTATGATTACACAATTGAGCCGGAAGATGGCGCTGCTGGTGTATTCGCTCACGAATTCGGCCATGATTTAGGTCTTCCTGACGAATATGACACGCAGTACACTGGTGCTGGTGAAGCGGTTTCGTACTGGTCTCTAATGGCTGGCGGAAGCTGGGCTGGAGATATTCCAGGAACTGAGCCTCCAGGTATGAGTGCATACGCTAAAGAAATGCTTCAAGGTTTGCATGGTGGTAACTGGTTAAGCGGAACTACACTTCATGCAGACGATATCACAAGCGAGGGTACTACAGTACTTCTTGATGAAGGTGTTACAAAAGGCACAAACAATGATGCTGTTCGTATTAACTTACCAGATAAAATGACGGACGTTAATACTCCGTACAGTGGTGAATACGAGTACTTTAGTGGAAGTGGAAACAACCTTGATAATTCAATGGTTACTTCTGTTGACTTAACAAATGCAACAAACGCTTCATTTAATTTTAAAGCATGGTATGAAATTGAAACAGATTGGGATTACGCTTCCGTACAAGTAAAAGAAGAAGGATCTGATGAGTGGGTATCTGTTGAAGGTAACCTTACAACAACAACTAACCCAAATGATCAAAATCCTGGATTCGGAATTACTGGTTCATCTGATGGTTGGGTAGATGCATCGTTTGACCTTTCGGCGTACGCAGGGAAAAACATCCAAGTGAAAATTAATTACTGGACCGACGTTGCGGCTATTGAAGCAGGTTTATATGCTGACGATATTTCAGTAACTGTAGATGGATCTCAGGTATTATTTGACGATGCAGAAGGTGAAACTGCATTTACGCTTGAAGGTTTCTCAAAAGATCAAGGTAAATTCTATTCAGAAAACTATTACCTGCTTGAGTGGAGATCACACAATGGTGTAGACTCGGGATTAGCACACATCCGCCGCGGTGATAGCTTAATGAGCTTTGATGAAGGTCTACTTGTATGGTATGTGGACGAATCATACAGCAACAACTGGACTGGATTGCACCCTGGAGAAGGATTCCTTGGAGTGGTTGACGCTGACCAGCACACATTAAATTGGAGTGATGGTGCAGTTGCTGCAAGTCGTTATCAACTTCACGATGCGGCATTCAGTCTTGATAAGACAGACAAAATGTTCATTGATTACAGAGACTTACTAGGTCTTACTATGAAGGACAATTTCACAAAACGCACTCCATTGTTTAGTGACAGTGCAGACTGGAGTAATCCAGGGTTAGTTGACGCAGGGCGCAACGTACCGGAACATGGCTTAAAGTTCCGTGTTGTTGGTCAAAGCGAAGACAACACTGTTAGTAAAGTAATGATCTACAAATAAATAACAAAACGAAAGTCCCGGGCGGATGTCCGGGACTTTTCTTTGTGAAATTTACACCATCGTATACAAGCTATCTATTTCTGCCTGCAATATACTATCAAATTCTTTGACTGGTACAGGCTTACTGAAAAGATATCCCTGACCGAGACTGCACCCCTGCTTTTTAAGAACATCTAATTGATCCATAGACTCTATGCCTTCTGCGATCACTTTCAATCTCAGGTTATCCCCAATATTAATAATCGTTTCTACAATTGACTGATTATCCGGGTCTACAATATCATCAATGAAGGATTTATCGATTTTAATCGTGTCGATTGGCAACTGCCTTAACATATACAAGGACGAATAACCCGTACCAAAGTCATCAATTGAAACACTCACACCGATTTTCTTAAGTTTACTAAGAATGGTCATAGATTCTTCTGCATCCTGCATGACACTTTCTGTGATTTCTAATTCTAAGTAAGATGGATGAAGTCCTGTTTTTTCTAACGTTTTTTTAACAAAATCAAGAAATTTAATATCTCTGAACTGAATTGCAGATACGTTTACCGAGACACAAAGATATTGGTGACCGGCATCCTGCCATAGCTTGTTTTGCCTGCAAGCTGTTTCCAGGACCCATTCTCCAATTGAGACAATTTGTCCAGTCTTCTCCGCTAGCGTTATGAACTCACCAGGTGGTATTAATCCTAAGTTAGGATGATTCCAGCGAATTAAGGCTTCCATTCCTATTAATTTTTCAGTCTGAATATCCTTCTGTGGCTGATAGTACAGTTCCAATTCGTTATTTGCTCTAGCGTTTATTAAGCTTGATTCGAGTAATCTTTTTCTGGCAATCTGGCTGTTTATTTCATCATTATAAAACTGAAAATCTTTCTTCCCTTTTTCTTTTGCAAAATACATAGCTGCATCTGCCTTATCAATTAAATCTCCAATGGTATCCCCATTATCAGGATAAAGGCTGACACCAATACTGGGATCAATCGATATTTCGTGCTCCTCTATATAAATCGGCTTATCTAGATTTTTCACCAATTCTTTAAGCATTCGCATACATTCCGGACAAGACTGTTCTGAGAAAACAATCGCAAATTCATCGCCACCAACTCGATACAACGTTCCGCCAATTTCAGTGACCTTCTTTAACCGGGATCCAAATTCAATGAGCACCCGATCTCCATAACTATGGCCCAGTGTATCATTGATATATTTAAACCGGTTTAAATCCATCAGAAACAATGTGACCGTATTATCTTCCCGCTTCGCTTTCTTAATTATAACCTCTAGATCTTCTTCAAATTTCCAACGGTTATATAGACCTGTTAATGTATCAAAGTGAGCTAACTCTCTATATTTTTTTATTAAATTTGTATTAGTTTTCATTATAAAAACTTGTCTCGCTATGATTAACAAGAAAGATATACTGAGTCCAATTATTAATGCATTTAATTCATTAGCAAAATTAATAATAACCAGAACGAGTAAAACCAATACACTTACATATGGCAGAGAACTATTTTGTGAACGATAGACATGTTTTTGCGCTTCCGAATGGGATGTAACATTCTTTTTTCGATCGACTATACTCGACAGTCCAAACAGTAAAATGACTGCCTGCCATATCGGATCCACTAAACCTGCTTGATATTTTTCAAAGATAACCAGATAGGTATAAAAAAAGTCTGCAATCGTTTGAATGATCAATGCTGCAATAATATACGAAACGTACTTACGGTTAAACCCTTTTAAAAAGAAGTAAATACTGATTGCTGCAAATAAAAAACCTAAATTATAGATCGGATACGCTAACGTCATAAAGGTAACATCTTCTGAAACAGCCGCATGGTTTATAAGCGGACCCAATATGTAATACAAGTTTATCGAAATGGCTACATTAATGAAAATAACGATATTAAAAATTACTGGTATGATAGAAAGATTACTTATTACACTTTTGGCTTGGTATACATAAGCAATTGCAAAAAGCAGGAATGAAATATACCATAAATAATCAGATGATAAGATAAACAGATTCGTTACATTTGGCAAGTTCTGATCAAAGAACCAAGTGATATTAGTTAGCGTATAGAATAATACTCCCAGGCCCATCCACATCCAAAAGTACCGTTGTTTGGTTTTAATTATCCGAAACGATTTCATCAACCAAGAAAAGCTGACTCCACCACCTACTATAGAGAAAAATAAAAAACCAATAGTTAATAGCTTAATATCATTTCCAAAGCTGATAAGCCAAAAATAGAAAAGGATTATATATATGATAATAAATAAAATCGCTGGAAACGCCCGTGCATTCACAAAATTCACCTCGAATCATTATAAACTACGTAAAACAGACAATATATCTTTTATCGACAAATAAAGACAAATAATTAAGCAATAATGTGAATTTTTATTACATGGTTGGTTTTGTACAAAAGTGAAACATCTTTTTAAAAACCTGCGTCTTACTAATAACGTTATAGAACAAGGAGGGGTCGTTGGAAACAACTTACGAAGAAAGAGAATATGAGGAACAAGAAGTGGCAATTGTAAGTTTTGTACTAGAATCCGATACTAATAGTGAAGTTTCCTTTCGACTTATCAAGGAACAAAAAATATGGAAGGTACGCTATATGCCTTTTTATAATACTATAAAATAACAGTTATGAAGGAGCGTTTATTGTGAAAAAAGTTATTCCGATTTTAATCTTATCTTTATTATTTCTAACTGTAGGCTGCAGTCCCGTTAACTCTAGTGAAAATGATAATGATAAACTTGAAAACAACAAAAACAACAAACATTTAGTTGATGCAGAATGGAAAAAAGAAATTAAAGAGTTGGATTTAAAATTTAACCCTAAACTTCCCACAACCATGCCAATTCCTATTAAAAAAGCGGAATTCAGTCCGTTACCACACAGACCCATAGACGTAATAGTTGTTGATTTCTATGAAGAAAGCGGTGCTCATATTAGTGTAATGATAACGAATGGCGGAAGAGGGAGGTCATCGATTGATTACGAACATGTTAAAATAGGTAATTTGGATGGAAAATACTTTGAGTCGGATTCAGATTCTGAGATGGTGAAAAAAGAGTTGAGATGGAAGGAAAATGACCTCCACTATACCCTTACATTCTACCAGGTAAGATCTAGTGTGGACATTACAAAAAAAGACCTAATTACAACCGCAAAGTCGTTTAAGTAATAAGATTTTTTCACCAATTGAGGCTATCCCAGCTAGAAATGGGATAGCTTAAATTATATTGTCCTTCTATACTCTCACTTTACTCTCAAACCCCTTTTTCTTATGGGTTCCATCACAGTATGGTTTTGTGAAGGAGTGGCCGCAACGGCATAATGAAAAAACCTTCTTTGTAGTATACGCATTTCCCTCACCGTCGATCAGTTCAATATCACCAGATACTCGTAATGAACCGTCATCATTCACTTTTATTTGAGCTTTCTCACTCATTGAAATCCTCCTCTTTGCTTTTCATAAAATCAAGAACTTCCTTATCTATCTTGCCTTTTTCCAGTTCTCTGCCTTCAAAATTCTCCACATGCATGAACGAAACTAATCCCTTATGCAGCGTCTCATCGTCCACCTTCTCTTCCGCGATGAAGCCTAAGCGATATAACTGAAATTGAATTTCCACTCGTGTTGGACCTTCTATTTTCATGATATTCTCTTTCTTCGTTGTCCCAAAATATAATTGCTGAAGATGGTAGATGCGAATTAATTCTTTTATAGGATCTGGATGATCGTCAACACGTAAATCAATATAACGATCATTCGCTTCCAGATATCCACCTTTCTCCTTCACAACATAAATGGCAGCAGATTGTCTTCCACGACTGTCCCCGCCTGCCTCCTGACCTGCATCAAGTGCTTTTAACAATCGCTCAGCCAGGGTGCCAGGTGCATCCTCAAAGGTATTAGCCATAGCTTCTACCGTGTCTGCTCCAACCAGTATATTCCCCTGAGCCGCATAACACGTACCTGCCTTCCCGCCAGCCCAATCAAAGCACTGGTCTCCAGTAAATGTGGCAGAATTTCCTTTCGCATCTACAACCCCAACTTGACGCAGTGGTTTTCCTTCATCCTGACTGGTCAAAAGATCGACAGTTTCCTGCGCGGTATTGCCACCTTCCATTAACTTCAACCCATCGGGACCATATGCTGGGTTCGCATAAGACTGGGTTGCTACAGCGCCAACGCCGGCCTTTGCCCATGGTACGACTGACCCCACTCCCAGGAATTTCGATTGCACAGCTACACCAAGTTCTTTCGTTACCGGATCAAAACCTACGATTGAAAATGTCAT